>NZ_JACCEY010000024.1:458586-480102 GCF_013591995.1 Rhizobium sp. WYCCWR 11146 | reverse complement strand
CGGCTCGGCGGCATGGAGGCCCTCTCCATGCCGCCGAGCGGAAATCTTGGCCTGGCTGGAAAATCAGCTTGCCTTGGGACGCCAGACGATATCGCCGGTCACGAGCTTCTTCGGCAGGATGCCGAGCCCGTGGAACTCGTCGGCGAGGGCTTGCTGATAGGCGGCGGCGGCATCGGTGATGGTCGAAACGCTGCCGAGATCGGCGCCCTTTCGCGTCAAGGTCACGCGCGTTACGTCAACCGGAACGCCGGTAATCTCGGAAAGCTCCTTCACCGTCTCGTCGAGATTGCTCTGGGCCGACGTGCCGACCTTGGCAAGCTCATCGATCACGTCGACGACCACTTGCCCGTTCGCATCGGTGAAATCGCGATTGGCGAGGAAGAAACTGTAGGAGTCGACGATGCCTTCGGCGGTCGTCAGGATACGTGTCTCCGGATCGGCTTCGGCAATCGCCAGATAAGGATCCCAGATCGACCACGCGTCGATGCTGCCATTCTTGAACGCAGCGGCGGCATCCGGCGGCGAAAGATCGAGCTGCTCGACATCTTCGGGCTTCAGGCCTGCCTTGCGCAGAACCTTGACGGTTACATTGTGCGCGCTGGAGCCGCGCTTGAAAGCGACCTTCTTACCTTTGAGGTCTTCAAGCGTCTTGATCGACGAATCCTTGCGCACGAGGATGGCCGAGCCTGCCGGGCTGCCCTTGTAGAGACCGACATAATAGAGCTGCCCGCCGGCCGCCTGGGCAAAGAGCGGCGGCACGTCGCCAGTCGCGCCGAAATCGAGAGCACCGGCGCCCAGCGCTTCGAGAAGCGGCGGGCCGGAGGTGAATTCTGACCAGCTGACGGTAATGCCGCGATCGGCAAGCCGCTTTTCAAGTGCGCTGCGACGCTTGGCGAGCGCCAGCACGCCGTTCTTTTGCCAACCGATACGAAATTCGCTGGCGGCAGCGCGTGCCGGCCGGACAGCCGGCAGCATTGCCGTGGCCACGGCAGCTCCGAAAAGCCCGAGCGTGTGTCGACGTGAAATCATGACTATCCCCATATTGAACGATGTCGGGCCTGCTTTCGGCTGGTCGACCTGTCAGTTATGGATGCCATGATGATAAAATCTATAATTTAGATCGACATTTTTATTTGCAACATTTGGCCCTTGCTGAAATTTTGCGGCCCGGAAATCGACCTCAAGCGGAATTTTTTCGCGCGCCCCTTATGCTGCCTATAATCCCGGCTCACTCCCGACCTTCGGCAGCCAGCCGCTCGCGAATGAAGGTGGGGCCGCCGGCAAGACGTTTCGCAAGCAGGCTTGCGGGATCGACCATGCGCCAATAGGGCGTAACCGTCGAAACCGGCTCGCCCTTCTCCAGCGCGCCGTAGGACAACTCGGCGATCGCACGCAAATGCCGCTGGACGGTCACCGGGCAACAGGCGTCCGCCCCGTATTGAGCGGCGAGACGGCGGCGGAGAGTGCCGACTTCGGTGAGGACACCTTCCGGTGCCGATCGAATCTGCTCTGCGACCATCTGCTGCGATGGAATGAGCATCGCCTGCATTCCGCTGCGGCCTTTGCGCCGCGGCTTGATCGTCGGAATTTCCCCCATGTCACCTCCGGAACATAATATCTTCGCGCCAACTTAGGACTCGGCCGAACAGTGGCCAGCCTCATATTCATTGATCGCAAGGAAGTCCGTTCACGGGCTTTTCTGCTCCCGCCGTTTCGGTTAATCCTCGGACCTGCACTTGAGGAAAAGGATAGGACATATGGCTAAAGTCGCGTTCATCGGTCTCGGCGTCATGGGTTTTCCCATGGCGGGGCATCTGAAGACGAAAGGCGGCCACGATGTCACCGTCTACAACCGCACGGCCGAAAAAGCTGCCGCCTGGGCCGAGAAATTTTCAGGCCACGCCGCCCCCACCCCGGCCGAGGCCGCCACTGGGGCCGATTTCGTCTTCGTCTGCGTCGGCAATGACGAAGATCTCCGCTCGGTGACATCGGGTGAGAACGGCGCCCTGCACGGCATGAAGCCAGGTTCGGTGCTGATCGACAACACCACCGCCAGCGCTGAGGTCGCCCGCGAACTTTATGCCGCGGCAAAGGAAAAAGGTGTCGATTTCATCGACGCTCCCGTCTCCGGCGGCCAGGCCGGCGCCGAAAACGGCGCCCTGACCGTCATGTGCGGCGGCGACGAGGCCGTCTTCGAACGCGCCAGGCCTGTCATCGACGCCTATGCCCGCATGGTTGGCCTGATGGGGCCGGCAGGCTCGGGCCAGCTGACCAAGATGGTCAACCAGATCTGCATCGCCGGCCTCGTCCAGGGACTTGCCGAAGCGCTGCATTTCGGCAAGCGCGCCGGCCTCGATATCGAAAAGGTCGTCGAGGTGATTTCCAAGGGGGCAGCCGGCTCCTGGCAGATGGAAAACCGCCACAAGACCATGAACGCAGGCAAGTATGATTTCGGCTTCGCGGTCGACTGGATGCGCAAGGATCTCGGCATCGTGCTCACCGAAGCCCGTCGCAACGGCGCCAAACTGCCGGTCACCGCGGTCGTCGATCAGTTCTATGGCGACGTGCAGGCGATGGGCGGCAATCGCTGGGACACATCCTCGCTGCTCGCCCGCCTCGAAAAATGATCGGCCCCTCCTCCGATGCGGCCGAATTGATCGCGCATCTCGAAACGCTGCGTTCGGAGGAGAATGTCGCCGGCATGGCGCGCTTCGGCATCGTCACCGGCGGCGCCCTCGGCATCTCCAATCCCGATATCCGCGCGGTCGCCAGACTGACGAAGAAGGATCACCTCAGGGCAATGCAGCTCTGGCGAAGCGATATCCGCGAAGCCCGCCTGCTCGCCCTCTGCACAGCCGAGCCGAAGCGGTTGACGACGGAAGAAGCCCGAAATTGGGCCGATGATTTCAACTCCTGGGAGATCGTCGATTGCGCCGCCGATCTCTTCGTCGAAGCCCGGCTGGATGAACTCATCTCAGACTTCGCCGCCGACGAGCGCGAATTTATCAGGCGCACCGCCTTCGCCATGATATCAGGTGCCGCCGTCCATCGGAAAAGGGAGTCCGACGCGACCATCCTCGCTTGGTTGCCGCTGATTGAGGCCCATGCCGGCGACCCACGAAACTTCGTGCGCAAGGCGGTCAACTGGGCGCTGCGCAGCATCGGCAAGCGCAATCTCGCCTGCCATGCGCCGGCCCTGGCGCTCGCAAGGGCCCTGGCGGAAAGCCCTGACAAAACCGCCCGCTGGATCGGCAAGGATGCCGTCAGGGAACTGGCCGGCGAAAAGCTGTTGGCACGGTTGAGATAAGGCGGGATGCCGGCTCGAATAAAGATGCCTGGCGCTGTGAGTCAATGCTGTTTGGATTTTTCGACTAGGAAATCGATCAGGACCCGTACCGCCGGCGGCATGCCCTTGGCCGTCGTGAAGACGATGTAGAACTGGCTCTCCTCCGACTGCCATTCCGGCAGCACCCGCACCAGCTTGCCGGCCTGGAGATCGGCCTCGCAGGCGCTTTCGAGCAAAAGCCCGAAGCCGAGGCCGGCACGGGCTGCGTCGAGGATGGCGGTCATACTGCGGCAGGTGAGCCGCGGCTGATGCCGAATCACCTGCTTAGCGTCATTCGGACCGACCAGTTCCCAGGTGTGGAACGACACCCATGACGTCATCGCCAGCGTCGGCTGGTCGGCGAGTTCGTCCACGCAATGCAAGTTGCCGGTACGTTCGACAAGCGCCGGACTTGCGACCAGGATACGCCTGATACGGTCGAGCTTGCGCATCGTCAGGCTCGTCTGCGTCTCCGGCTCGTTGGTCGCCCTCACCTCGAGGTCGATCCGTTCGTTGATGAGATCGGCGCGCCGGTCGGAGCCGATGATCTGCAGCTTGATCTTCGGATAACGTTCCAGGAATTCGGGCAGAATCCCCCCGACAGAGATGTCGACGAGACCGAGCGGGCAGCCCATCCGCACCACACCTTGCGGATCGGACTGAGCCTCGCTGACGATCGATTTGGCGCGATCGGCCTCCTGCAGGATGGTCTGGCATCTTTCGTAGAAAGCTTGGCCGATCTCAGTTACCCGGAAGTGGCGGGTCGAGCGTTCTATGAGCCTTGCGCCAAGCCCTTCCTCAAGCCGGCTGACCCGCCTGCTGAGCTTCGAACGTGGTATTTTGAGATCGCGACTTGCAGAAGCGAAACCGCCGCTGGAGACGACAGCGGCGAAATAATAGTAGTCGTTGAGATCGTCCATAAGAACAAGCTATCCGCGAGTAGGAATGAATGCCGGCCCCCAGCAAGGGTTGTATCCTCTCTCCCAAAAAGCTGTGATCACATTGTCGGCATTGGATTTTCTTTTCGCGACCTGTTGCGACAAAACAAACAGATGCCGAAGGGGAGAATAGACAAACAGCCGTCCGCACGACAATTCTATCGGTGGATCCAGCTCGTTGGAAAAATGGAAAAACAGGGTGCCTCTAGAACGAGGCTGGCGGGATGCTGAGTGCAATACACACCGCACCGGTTCGGCTCACCTGTAGGCATCGTCATTGACTGCCTTGAAGACTGCGCGTCAAAAACGCTGCAAGGACGGTCCGGCAGGGAAGACCGGACCCGTCCCCGTAGCTGATCGGAGGTCACTCGGATCAGAAACTGATTTAAGTGCTCCCGGTCCGAAGACCGGGAGCATATCCACCAAGTGGATTAGAACGAACGCTGCAGACGGAAGTAGCCCGTCGTGGAGTCGTCGCCATCATCCGGATCGAGGTACTGAACCGAAGCCTTGGCGTAGAAGTTGTCGACGATCTGGTAATCAACCGTCAGACCAACCTTCCAAGCATCGCCGAGACCGTCGTAGTCTTCCGGAACTTCCGTGCCACCGCCGAAGTAGTTGCCGTAGTACTGAACGGCCGGGGTGATCTTCAGCTTGTCGGTTGCCTTGATAGCATATTCGGCAGCGACAGCCCATTCAGCTGAGGAGTAGTAGGAGTTCGGGCCGGAAGAGTAAACGCCTGCGAGGCCGAGCGTGCCGGGACCGATGTCAACCGTACCCATTGCACGGATAGCGCCGTCTTCGTTGTCGACGTCCCAGCCACCGGTGACCTGGTAGCTGAATGCGCCGGCAGTGCCGCCAACGCCGAAGGCAACGCCGACATTGTTCGGACCATCGTCCGCAGTAAAGACGCCGGTGACGGGATCCACGGTACCCTGGTAGACGCCGTCTTCCAGTTCGTCGACGCTGATGCCAGCGTAGAAGGTGCCGCTTTCATACTGATAGCGGATCGAGTTGTGCAGCGTTACGACCGAACCGATGTCGTCGGTTTCGCCAGAGAGACCATCGTCCCACCAGCTGTAGAACAGACCGGCGCGGAAGCCCGCGACGTCGAGGTAAGCGGAGTCAAGGATGGCGTCCTGATCGGTGGCATTGTCAGCATTGAACTGCATGACGATGACGCCGGTCAGCGGACCATACTCGGTGTCGCTCTTGGCCGTGAACTGAACCTGACCGCGGGTGACGGCATCCCAGTCCGAATCGCCGCCGACATCTTCGCCAACGTTGACCTGGAAACGGATGTAGCCTTCGATCTTGAGGCAGGTTTCGGTGCCCGGGATGTAGAAGTAGCCGGTGCCGTAAGCGTCGCAGACGCGAACATATTCAACCGGTTCCGGCTCAGCAGCAACAATAGCGTCAGCTGCAAGAACCGGCGTCGATGCAGCAAATGCTGCTGCTGATGCAAGCAAAACCATTCTGATGTTCATTTACCAATCCATTCCTTTGTCGATCGGGGCTGGCTTCAGATCGGGTAGTCGATTTGAAGCCGGCCCAGTTTGAACAGCCATCTCGGCGTGCGGATCGATCGAACCGCCAAACCGTCATCACATACAAGGCCCTATCAAGCAATTCTCGATACACGCCAGATGGGTTCTCACCGGATACTTTCCCCGACAACGTGATTTTTATACAACAATTTCAGATATTTAGACGAAAGACACGCCAAACGGCTCCGCGACGGAAATCTTCCATCGCAAGCCGCAAACGCTACACCCCTTTGTCAAATTCTCCACCGCCCGACCCCCGTCGAACATACTGGTGAAGCGCATAAACTCTACCGCCGGCTAACAAGCACAAACAAGGTGGCGGTTTAGAACATGGTGTCCTGAATTCGATACCAATGAGACAAAATTATGACATATCGCCCATTGGTTTCATCGACCATAACCCCGGAATCCTTACCAGGCTATTCATTTTTCCAGGAATTAGGGGAGATTTGAGCGTTTTTTCGCTATTTTTGAGGCTTTTTTGCAAACGCCGACCGCATATGCCAGAACTCGGTCTTGCCGAACCGGCATTCTAGTGTGCGGCCAGCGTGTCACACCTCGCCTCCAACGGGCATATCCCCGGTCAGACTAACGCCTGGTCCCAGTCCTCGTTGCATTTTGCATGATCGCGTGCGGTCATGGCCGCACGCTTGACCTCAATCCTCGTTGGACTTGGCATTGTCGAGAATCATGTAGTCGAGCGGCAGCTGCGTCGAATACTTGATCTGCTCCATCGCAAAGGCGGAGGAAACGTCGCGAATCTCGATCTTGGCGATCATCCGCTTATAAAAAGCGTCATAGGCGGCGATATCGGGCACGACGACACGCAGGAGATAGTCGACATCGCCGCTCATCCGGTAGAATTCGACCACTTCGGGGAATTCGGCGACCACCTCGGAAAAGCGACGCAGCCATTCAATCGAATGGGTGGCAGTGCGAATCGACACGAAGACGGTGACCTTGGTGTTGACCTTCTCCGGATCGAGAATGGCGACTCGGCGCTTAATGACGCCGTCTTCTTCCATCTTCTGGATGCGCCGCCAGCATGGCGTCGTCGAGAGACCCACTTTCTTGGCGAGATCGGCAACGGCAAGCGTCGAATCTTCTTGCAGAAGACGCAGTATTTTTCGGTCGAGGCGATCCATGCGCACAACAGTCCTTTCGAATTATTTTCTTTGTATAACTCGATTCCGCGCAACGAAAAGAATTTTGTTTCAGGAAAGCAGCATTTTCGTCCGTTCCTGCAGGACCGGGAGCAATTCTTTCTCGAACCAGGGATTGCGCTTCAGCCAGCCGCTATTGCGCCAGCTCGGATGCGGCAGCGGCAGCACCGCCGGCGATCGGTCGGACAGAAGACTGTCGCGCCACGCTCGCACCGTCTCGGTCATATTGTCCTGCCTTTCGCCGGCCATATGCCAGGCCTGCGCATATTGGCCGATGACCAGCACCAGTTCGATCTGCGGCATGGCCGAGATCACTCTTTGCCGCCAGAACGGCGCGCATTCGCGCCGCGGCGGCAGATCCGCGCCCTTGTCGTCGTAGCCAGGAAAGCAGAAGCCCATCGGCACGATGGCGAATCGACCGCGGTCGTAGAAGCTTGCCCTGTCAACGCCGAGCCATGATCGCAGCCGGTCGCCCGATGCATCGTCGAACGGCAGGCCACTCTCATGCACCCGAAGCCCGGGCGCCTGCCCGGCGATCAGGATGCGCGCGCTGGATGAGATCACCGCCACCGGCCGCGGCTCGTGCGGTAGCCGGTATTCGAGGCCTTTCGCCGGTGCGTCGCGACAGATGCGACAGGAGGCGATCTCCCGCAGTAGCGTCTCCAGTATGGCTTCGTCGCTCATGGCTTTACTCCCACCCGACCATCTGCCCGATGAAGCGCAGGGCGCCATCGAAACCGGAACTCTGGCGCGCATGATCGCGCACATCGCGCGGCCGCTCGAAAGTCCCGGCCCAGAGACCGGCCCTCTGAGCCTTCGCCTCAGCCTCCTCCTTGCCATAATCGCCATAAGAAATCGCCATGCCCCGGCGCACCATGGCGGCATTGATGTCGCCGCCCGCCCCGCTCCGGCAGACGACGAGCAGCCTGTCGTAGCGGTCGCGCCGGCTGCCCTGACAAAGCGTTCCCGATGCCAGCACCATCTCCTGCAGCGCCGCGCGCGCCGCGCGCCCGCAGGCCCAGGCTTTCCCCGCCCGCTCGCAGCTCTGGTTGAGTTCCGGCGCATCGATGCCTTCGAGGCGCAAACGTCCGTCTCCCAATACCAGACTATCGCCGTCGGCAGCATGGAAGGCGCCGGCATGCTCGATTTTTGCTGCATCGTTGAGCTTGGCGGCAATCAGCGCCACAAGCGCCAGCAGGGCAAAAGCGGTGACGCCGTCGCGAATCAGGCGCAGGCCCCGTGTCACGCTTTCGCCTCCTTAAAAAACAAATCCTTGGCAAAGATGGCAAACATCTTCTTAAGAATTGCCGGTTAAGCTCTTATCCACCCTGGGATGAAGTTTCAACGTGCACATGAGTACCGGCGTAAGCACATCGACCGACAAGATCATCGTCGACAGGTCGCGCAGCCACCGCAACAAGGCCGTTTCCAAGGCCGTGCGGCAGACGCGCGAACGTCTTCAGTCCGGTCATGCGTCCAATTCCTCCTTCGATCGTGACGTGCTCGACATGTATGTGGCGTCGGTGCTGCAGGGCGCGACGATCATGCCGCTCTTCGTCGTCATCATCACCGCGCTTGGCGTCTATTTCACTGAAGATACGCAATTGATCTTCTGGGCGCTGCTGACACTCACCTGTCACGCCGGCAATATCCTGCTTGCAAGGCGCGCGCGCCGGCAGGAGATCACCTCCGAGAGCGCCCGCAAATGGCGCCGCCTGCTGCTCTCCGGCCAGTTCCTGATTGGCTGCTGCTGGGCCGTCTTCGCATTGCAGGGTTGCGACACCTGCGAGCCGTCGAGCTTCATTCTTTACAAGGGCGCCACGCTGCTGATCGCGCTCTCCGTCACGGCGATGTCGAACTTCATGCTGACGCCCGCCGTGCTCGCCGCCTTCTCGCCGGCGGTCCTGGCACTTGCCGCCAAGAGCGGCCTGTCGCGCGACCTCCTCGAAATCAGCCTGACGGGGCTCTTCACCACCACCCTCGTCTTCTTCAATTATATCAGCGACCGGCTCTTCAAGTCGAACCTCAGGATCCTTTCCTACCAATCGGAGAAGGACGACCTGATCGCCGAGCTGGAAGTGGCGAAATCGATGTCGGACGAGGCTCGCCGCCGCGCCGAAGAGGCAAACCTCGCCAAGTCGCGCTTCCTTGCCTCCATGTCGCACGAACTCAGAACCCCGCTCAACGCCATCCTCGGCTTTTCCGAGGTGATGTCGGCCGAAGTCATGGGGCCGCTCGCCAATCCGACCTACAAGGAATATGCCGGCGATATCCACCGCTCCGGCCAGCATCTGCTCGATCTCATCAACGAGATCCTCGACCTGTCTCGCATCGAGGCCGGCAAATACGAGCTGAGCGAGGAGGCGATTTCGCTTCTCGATATCACCGAAGATTGCATCGGCATGGTCCAGCTGCGCGCCCGCGCCAAGAACATTGCCATTTCGGACCAGTTCGAGCGGCAGTTGCCGGCCATCTGGGCCGACGAGAAGTCGATGCGCCAGGTGGTGCTCAACCTTCTCTCCAATGCCGTCAAGTTCACGCCGCAGGGCGGCGAGATCCACGTCAAGGTCGGCTGGACCGCCGGCGGCGGACAGTACATATCGATCAAGGACAATGGCCCCGGCATTCCGGAAGAAGAGATTCCCGTCGTCCTGTCGGCCTTCGGCCAGGGCTCGATCGCCATCAAGAGCGCCGAACAGGGCACAGGCCTCGGCCTGCCGATCGTCCAGGCGATCCTTGCCAAGCATGACGGTCAGTTCCTGCTGAAATCGAAGCTGCGCGAGGGCACCGAAGTTATCGCCATCCTGCCCGCCAAGCGCGTCCTCCAGAGCTTGCCGGCGGTAGAGGAGGCTCAGGCCGTCGCGCGCAAACGCAAGAGTTTTGCCTGATTCAGCTAAAAAACAGGTGCTTGCCGAGGACGAAGCCGAGATAAAGGCAGCAGGCTGCGATCATGCAGGTCACCGCGAAGGAGCCGAGATCCTTGGCATGTTTGCCGACGATCGAAATCTCCGGCGAAATCCGGTCGATCACTTCTTCGACGGCGGTATTCATCGCCTCCATCGAAAAGAGCCCGAGAAACAGAAGCACCGCGACGACGATCTCGCCCGCAGTAGCGCCCACCAGCGCCAGCGCCGCGATCGAAACGACGAAGAAGCCGAGTTCCTGGCGGAAGGCCGCCTCTTTCAGCACCCGCAGGAAGCCCGCCCAGGAATAGCTGGCGGCGGCGATGAAATGCCGAAGTCCGGTCGCTTTCGTCACCGCAGGCTTCGTCAAGACGCCCTCTCCTTTTCCCGTTGCATCACAGACCGGGAGAGGCTTTGCCGTCTCCTCCTCTGATGAGCGAATACGCAAATACCGAATCCACATGAGGCGCGCAAGCGAACGCGTGCGGATCGGCGGCGCCGACCGCGGCCTTAATGCTTATTCGACACACCTGCCTGGGCGAAGGTCGCCATGCCGGAATGGCAGGCGGCGGCCGCCTTGACGATGCCGGCGGCTAGCGCCGCACCAGTGCCTTCGCCGAGCCGCATGCCAAGCGCCAGAAGCGGCGTCTTGCCGAGCATCTCGATTGCGCGAAGATGTCCGGGCTCGCCGGAGACATGGCCGATCAGGCAATGATCGAGTGCCGACGGATTGGCGGCTTTGAGGATGGCCGCCGCTGCGGTCGCGACATAACCGTCGATCAGCACCGGGATGCGTTCCATGCGCGCAGCAAGGATGGCGCCGGCCATCGCCGCGATCTCGCGGCCGCCAAGCCGGCGCATGATCTCGAGCGGATCGTCGAGATGGTCAGCATGCAGCGCCACCGCCTTTTCCACCGCCGCGATCTTGCGCTCCAGCATCTCGCCTTCCGAACCAGTGCCCGGCCCCACCCAGTCGCGCGCGGAGCCGCCATAAAGCGCATAGTTGATCGCCGCCGCAATCGTCGTATTGCCGATGCCCATCTCGCCGATGCAAAGCAGATCGGTGCCGCCGGCGATCGCCTCCATGCCGAAGGCCATAGTCGCGGCGCAATCGCGCTCGGAAAGCGCTGCCTCCTCGGTGATGTCGCCGGTGGGATAATCGAGCGCCAGATCGAAGACTTTCAGCCCGAGATCATAGGCGACGCAGATCTGGTTGATGGCAGCACCGCCCGCTGCAAAGTTCTCGACCATCTGTTGCGTCACCGTTGGCGGAAAGGGCGTGATGCCCTGCCTGGTGACGCCGTGATTGCCGGCAAAGATCGCCACCAGCGGCCGGTTGACGGCAGGTGTGCGGCCCGTCCAGGCAGCAAGCCAGAAGGCGATTTCCTCGAGCCGCCCGAGCGCGCCCGGCGGCTTGGTCAGCTGCGCGTCACGTTCGCGCGCCGCCACCAGCGCGCGGGCATCCGGCCCCGGCAGGTCACGGAGCAGCGTACGGAAATCGTCGAACGGCAGGCCTGAAACGCTCATCTGTGCGGTTTTCCTATGAATCCGGGTATTCTTGTTTTTTTCCCGCAAATCAGCTTCTTTGCGGATGGCAACTCTCTTAAAGCGGGCGGGCGAGGCGAACAACTGCAAAAGCGCCGCCGCGACCATAAGCCGAAACCTCTGGCAGAACGAAGCAGAATGAAGATCAAGGACTATGCGGTCGATACCGCCCGCGCCGTCGCCTTCCTCAGCCGCATTCCCATGCCGCCATCGCTGTTCAAAGGCTATGACGGCAGGCTCGGCCGGCTGGTGCGCGCCTTTCCCTTTGCCGGCATCGTCATCGGTTTCATACCCGCACTCGCCCTCCTCCTGCTTTTGGGGCTGCGTGCGGACCCGCTGATGGCAGCCTTGATCGCGCTTTCCATCCAGGTCCTCGTCACCGGCGCGCTGCACGAGGACGGTCTGGCCGATACGGCCGACGGCATCGGCGGCGGCAAGAGCCGCGAACAGAGCCTCCTCATCATGAAAGACAGCCGGATCGGCACTTATGGCGCGATAGCGCTGATCCTCTCCTTGGCGATCCGCGCAGCCGCGCTTGCTGTGATCGTCCGCCATTCCTCGCCGGTCACTGCAGCCCTCGCCATTCCCGCCGTCGCGGCTCTCAGCCGCGGCGCCATCGCCTGGCACTGGCAGCGGTTGGCACCGGCAAAGGCCGATGGCGTGGCCGCCTCGACCGGCCAGCCGGACGAGGCGGCAATGCAGTTTGCGCTCGCCTCAGCCGGCCTCGTCGCAGCGCTTCTGATCTGGCCTGCATTCGGCCTGCGGCCGCTGGTTGCAAGCCTGCTCGCCACCGGCATCGCAGGGTTTGCCTTCACCGCTTTCATCCGCCGCAAGCTTGCCGGCCACACCGGCGATACGCTGGGCGCGACGCAGCAAATTTGCGAGATCGCCACTCTTTGCGCCCTTGCCACGGCTCTTTGAAACTCCGATATATCCTTCATGCAAACACCCTGCATTCACCTCTGCTCCTTGGAGCCCAGCACCGGATTTTGCGCCGGCTGCGGCCGGACTCTTCAGGAAATCGGCAGCTGGACGAGCTATTCCGACACTGAGCGAAGGCGGATCATGGAGCTGCTGCCCGCAAGGCTTGCAGGTGCCGCCACACTGTCGAACCATATGAAAACGAACCTCGCCGGTGGGCCGGAGCGGCCTTTATGATCCGTTTGACCGTCTTCCTCGTCGTGATCGGCATCGGCCTTGCCGTGCTGATCGTCAACAATGACAGCAGCCGCATCCTTGGCCTGCAGAGCGACGACTTCGGCCGCGTCGTCTATCTGCTGCCGATCGCTCTGATGCTGTCGGCCGGCATTTGGGCGAGCCGGCGCAGCGTCGGCGAAACGATGCGTCAGATGATGATCTGGCTGGTCATCATCCTGGCGCTCGTGACCGTCTACCTCTATCGCCAGGAAGCGCTCGGCGTCGGCAACAGGCTGCTCGCCGGCCTCGTTCCCGGTCGCGCCGTCGTCGTCACGACGAGTGAGGGCGGCCAGGAGATCATCCTGCACAAGCTGCTGAACGGCCATTTCCAAGCCGATGTCGCGGTCAACGGCCAGACGATTGAGATGCTCGTCGATACCGGCGCCAGCATGGTGGCGCTGTCGCGCGAAGATGCCGAACGGATCGGCATCGACCTCTCCCGCCTCACCTATTCCATGACGGTCATGACCGCCAACGGCCGCGGCCGCGCAGCACCCGTCACGCTCGACCAGGTAGCGATCGGCCCGATCGTCCGCAACAATGTCGCAGCCAGCGTCTCCGAGGATGGCCGGCTCGACCAGAGCCTGCTCGGTATGAGCTTCCTGGAAACGCTGGGCTCGCTGCAGATGCAGACCGACGAACTCCGCATGCGCGACTAATTGCGGCTCCACCGCTTTACGGCGACGACCGGATCTGGCAGCTTGAGCGCAAGAACAACAAGACCACAAAGAGCAAAAAGAAACTCCTGCCGCATAATTCCTTAAATCGGAATCGATTTAAGGAATTATGCAACAATTCAAAGTGCTACAGCGTCCTTTGCGCGTCTGAAAAGACGCGCGGCGCTGTAGTCTGGTGGCACCGCATGTTCGACCGGCCTTCGCCCGAGGCGAGGCCTTGACCCATGGGTGCGACAGGAGCTTCGCGATGAATTCACTCTGGCCGATCGTCATCGGCGGCGTTCTGCCCGCCCTGTTCTGGGGCATCACCGCCATCTTCCAGAAGCAGAGCGCCACATCAGCCACCGGCTCCGCCGTCTATCTGATCGCCTTCGGCGCCGCCTGTGCGTTGGCTGGCCTGATCGCCGCCCTGATCTGGCGCCCTGCCCCCTGGACCGCCGAAGGTCTCGGCTTTGCCGCCACCGCAGGCGCCTGCTTTGCCGTCGGCACCGGCCTCATCAGCTTTGCGCTTTTCACTTACGGTGTCCCCGTCTCAAAACTCGCGCCGATCTGGAGCTGCAACGTACTGGTGACGCTGGCGATAGGCGCCGTCTTTCTCGGCGAAGCCTCCGAGCTCGACGTAATGAAGCTCGTCGCCGGCACCCTCCTCATCATCTCGGGCGCCCTTCTCGTCAGCAGCGCTTGACGGGAACTGGTGCGCCGCCACATGCTCCTGCGTTGCAGCGCCTTCTGCTTTGTTGATATCCTGAGTCCAGGCGCCTCTGCGCGCCGTACCGGAGCTCGACATGAACCCACGACAATTGAAGACATTCCTTGCGGTGATCCGGCACGAAAATCTCACGCGCGCCGCTGCCGAGGTCAATCTCGCTCAGTCAAGCCTCAGCGACCAGATACAGGCGCTGGAAGAGGAACTGGGCGCAGAACTCTTCCTCCGCTCCCGGCAGGGCGTCGTCCCGACAGCGGCAGGTTCGGTCCTCAAGGCTTACGCCGAAGAGATATTGGCGCTGAACGACGAAGCGAATGCCGCCGTCAGCGCCGCGGCCGGCAGTGCGGAGCAGTCCGTCACATTGGGCACGCTCGAAACCATCGCCGCCGAAAGACTGGCGCCGTGGCTGTCACTCTTTCGCGGGAAGAACCCAGACGTCGGCCTCAAGCTCAAGGTCGGCGGCAGCGGCGAATTACTTACGCAATTGCAGCAGGGCTCGATCGACGTCGCCTTCACCTTCGATCGCGGACAGCAGGATGAGCGCTTCTTGACGCGCCGCATCTGCAGCGAACCGCTGGTGTTGATTGCCGGCGGCGATTCACAAGCCCGACCACCGGTGAGCCTCGCGACACTGAGCACCGCCCCCTTCGTCGCCACCGAAACCGGCTGCGTCTACCGTCACCTGTTCGACACTGCCTTTGCCGAAGCGCAGATTGCAGCACCATCAATCGTCACCGAAGCCGACAGCATCGCGACGATCGTCCGGCTCGTCGCATCCGGCACCGGTTATGGCCTCGTGCCGCGCCTTGCGGTCGGCCCGGCCGCAACACGGGGCGACGTCGTCGAACTGCCATGGCCGGGCAGTCCACCTGCCGCTTCACTGGTGATGATGTGGCGGCGCATGCGCGTGCAGCCGCCAGCGCTTACCCTCCTGCTGCAATCGGCAAGCGAAGAACTCTCGCCGCTCAGACCAGCCGATGCCCGCCTTCGACATGCAGGATAGTGCCTGTCGTGAATCCATTGCCGATCAGGAAGCGGATCGCATCGGCAATATCATCGGGCCGTCCAACGCGTCCGGCCGGCAGGCGCTGTGCCATAGCATCAAGCGTTGCCTGCTTGGCCTCGCCGGCGACGAAGCTCCAGATCGGCGTGTCCACCCATCCGGGCGACACCGCGTTGATCCGGATCGGCGCCAGTTCAACAGCAAGCGCCCTGACCATGCCTTCGAGCGCCGCATTGACGGCTGCGACCACCGATCCACGCGCCGCCGGCCGGTAGGCCGCGACACCTGACGTATAGGTGATCGATCCTGACGGCGGCAAATGGGCGGCACCATATTTTGCCAGCAGCAGCGGCCCGTAGATTTTGCTTTCGACCACCCTTTGCGCCGCCGTAAGCTCCATCTTAGGCAGCAGCTGATAGGCGCCTTCGATATCGGCCGCCGTGCTGACGATGTGATCGACCGGCCCACTATTGCGGAAAAGCGTCGCGACCTCTTCCTCGCGCGATATATCGACGGCAACCGTCGCCAATCCAGGATGGTCACCGAGATTGCGGCGGGCCGCCGTAAGCTTATCTTCGCTGCGTCCGGCGATCGTCACCGCCGCCCCTTCCCCGAGCAACCGCGCCGCCAGCGCCAGCCCCATTCCGGAACTGCCGCCAACAATAATGATCCTCGCGCCTTCGATCCTGATATCCGTCATCTGCCATCTCCTTCTCGGCTGATGCAGCAGATGCCTCGGATCAGAGCGGAAGAAAAACGGAAGAAACCGATGGTGTCATCGGGTTTTCCGATGGCGCGTGTTCGGATGATCGATCAGTTCCGCAGCCGGTAGTCGGTCTTGAAGATCCAGGCGAGCGTTCCCAGGCAGATCACCAGAAACACCGTGATCATCGCCAGGCTGATCGCCGGATTGACATCGGCGATCCCGTAAAAACTCCAGCGGAAGCCGCTGAAGATAGGGCGCCGGGTTGAGGTGGCTGGCGGCACGACTCGGCGAAGCCTCCGAGCTCGACATAATGAAGCTCGTCGCCGGCACCCTCCTCATCATCTCGGGCGCCCTTCTCGTCAGCAGCGCCTGACGGAAAACTGGCGCAATGCGCTCAGTACGAGATGAGGACTTCACCGATCCTCGGGCGTTGCCTTGCAACCAGCAGAGTCGTGACACCAGAGTCAGCCTCACCGGACAAAATATCGACGGTAGCACGCCGACCGAAGAACTCGATCCGTGATCGCAAATTCCGGAAGGAACAAGAATTGGGCGAGCAATAGATGCTCAATTCACCATGCGCCTCTGAGCCCGAAAACACTGTAATTGCAAGATTAATGCCGAGATCGTCATGCTTGGCGAGACTGCATGTGTCGTCGGGAAGGCATGATACCTCGGCAGAGAAAGGCTCCTTTCCCTCGACCACCACAGCAAAGGTAACCTTGATGGGATGGGCGGCCTCCTGCGATGGGCTTTGCTGCGGTGCTAGGTAATAGATGGATGCGATTGCGAGGCATCCAAGCACATTGCTGCTGACCATCAGATTGCCCCATGACCGATAACGTCTTGCTGAGCAATCTTTCATGTTGAAATTGCGGCACTTCCTGAGGGCCGGATCAGTTGCGCAGCCGGTAGCCGGTCTTGAAGATCCAGGCGAGTGTTCCCAGGCAGATCACCAGGAACACCGTGATCATCGCCAGGCTGATCGCCGGGTTGACGTCGGCGATCCCGTGAAAACTCCAGCGGAAGCCGCTGACGAGATAGAGCACCGGGTTGAGGTGGCTGACCGCCTGCCAGAAGGGTGGCAGCATGCTGACGGAATAGAAGCTGCCGCCGAGGAAGGTCAGCGGCGGCACAACCAGCATGGGAATGAGGTTCAACTGTTCGAAATTCCCGGCCCAGATGCCGATCATGAAGCCGAACAGGCTGAAGGTGATCGCCGTCAGCAGGAAGAACAGGATCATCATGAAGGGATGCTCGATCCTGACGTCAACGAAGAGATTGGCGGTCAGGAGGATGATGAAGCCAATGATCATTCCCTTGGTCGCCGCCGCCCCGACATAACCGAGCAGGATCTCCGTCATCGCCACCGGCGCCGAAAGCACCTCGTAGATCGTGCCGGTGAATTTCGGGAAATAGATGCCGAAAGAGCCGTTGCTGATGCACTGTCCGAGCAGCGTCAGCATGATCAGGCCGGGCGTGATGAAGGCGCCGTAGGACACACCCTCTACCTCCTGGATGCGTGATCCGACCGCGGCGCCGAAAACGATGAAATAGAGCGAGGTCGAGATCACGGGCGAGATGACGCTCTGCAGCAGCGTGCGGCGCGTGCGCGCCATCTCGAAGAAATAGATCGATTTGACGGCCTCGATGTTCATTTTTCCGCTCCCACCAGCGCCACAAAGATGTCCTCGAGCGAGCTTTGCCGCGTCGAGAGATCCTTGAAATGGATATTGTTCTCACCGAGCCGGGTCAGCAGGGCCGCGATGCTTTCCTGTTCGTTGCCAGCGTCGAAATCATAGGTCAGCCGGTTGCCGTCTGCTTCCAGCGTCAGCCCGTTGCCGGCAAAACAATCCGGCAGGCGGCTGAGCGGTTCGGTGAGATCGAGGATGAGTTGCTTGCGGCCGAGCTTGGCCATCAGCGCCGCCTTGTCCTCGACGAGCAGCAACTTGCCGCCATTGATGACGCCGACGCGGTCGGCGATTTCCTCGGCCTCTTCGATATAATGGGTGGTCAGGATGATCGTGACGCCAGAGGCCCTAAGCTCTTCGACGACATGCCACATGTCCTTGCGCAGCGTCACGTCGACGCCGGCGGTCGGCTCGTCGAGGAAAAGGATATCCGGCTCATGCGAGAGCGCCTTGGCGATCAGCACCCGTCGCTTCATCCCGCCGGAGAGCTGGCGCAGCATATTGTCCTTCTTGTCCCAGAGCGACAGCGCGCGCAGCACCTTCTCGATATGGGCAGGATTGGCTTTCTTGCCGTGCAGCCCGCGCGAAAAGCTGACTGTATTGAACACCGTCTCGAACTGATCGGTGGTGAGCTCCTGCGGCACCAGCCCGATCATCCCGCGGGTGGCGCGGAAATCCTTCACGACGTCGTGGCCTGCGACCAGCACCCGACCGCTGCTCGGATTGGCGATGCCGCAGATGATCGAGATCAGCGTCGTCTTGCCCGCGCCGTTCGGCCCGAGCAGCGCCAGGATCTCACCCTTTTCGACGTCGAGATTGATGCCCTTCAGGGCCTCGAACCCATTGGAGTAGGTCTTGGTGAGGTTCTGAACGGAAATGATGGGGGCCATGCGGGACTCTTGCGGATTCTCGGAAGTTACTTCGGCCCGCTATATAGTCCCTTTGTAACGCTTTAACATCCTTTAGCGCATGAACACTGCATTCACGTGCTGCCAACACAGTTGGCCCGCCGAAGCGGTTGGCCGGCGAAAGAAAGGCAGCGTCGGCTTCAGATGTCATCATCCGGTGATCTTCATGCCCGATAAGGGAGCCGAGGCCAGCACCGGCATCCGCCCCGCCGCCACCCCTTTGCGGAGCCGTCTCCGGGTGTTCTCGTTGCACCCCTTTTTTGCTGCCTCGGCATGTAGTCAAAGTTATTGTTCAGTTACGAAGTGCTTGGAACCGGCCAGTATCCCCTGTTCAGCCGCGTTCGTCTTAGCCGGCCCTGCGCCGGCTTTCTTTTTTCGTTCCTTCCGCACCTCGCTCTTTCCGTGGCTCGCTGCGGATGAAAGGGACCAAGGGTATCCCTCACAGCTCGTCGTAATTGAACCAGTCGAAATCCGCGGCCTTCGCCCGGCCTGACGTATCGAAGGCAAACACGCCGGCGAAAGCGCCGGTGAAGGAGCCGTGTTCGCCGCGTCCGCCCTCGTCTGAGATCACCCCGGCATCGAGAACCGGGCCAATCGGTTGCCACGCGCCCTTGCCTTCGGTCTGCCAGAAGAATTGCAGGTCGTTCTCGCGGATTTCCATGGCGAGCTGGACGCGGCCCTCGGCAGCAATCGCCACGCCGCTTTCGGCGGGAAAACTTAGGCGTCCGTTCGGGTAGTCGCCGTTGCAGGAGAGGATCGTCACGCAGCGGCCGAGTGTTTCGTGCAGCGTCACGGCAACGGCGTGAAATTTGTGGCGGTTGTAGTAATGCGTCAGCCCCGCCACCTGCTGATAGGTGTCGGGTGAGAACTCGACCACGGTCTCGGCGCGGAAACTGTGATGTTCCTGGCGGCGGGCAACCAGCGACTGTTCGAACCAGGAGCCGATGCTTTCGCGCGCAATCAGGCGCAGATGGCCGGGACGATCCGTCAGGTTGAAGATGCGCGCGGGCTCTGGCGTGCGCAGCCATTGGAAATCGGCGGGCAGCGCCCCGCCGTCAAAGCTGTATTCGCTGCGCATCGGCTTTTCCACCGGCACCGCGCCAAAGAGGCCCGGCACATCGACATCGGGCACTGAGGTGCCGTTTTCGAGATAGAGCCAGTCGTCGTCGCGCCAGACGCACTTTTGCAGGGCGGTCTCGCGGCCCAGCGTGCAGCGCCGTTTCGGCGGTAGCGGCCGGCCGCAAAGATGGGTGTGGTAGGCCTCGCCCTCCGGCGTCTCCACATATTGGCCATGCCCTGCCCGCTGCAGTACCGCGCCCGGATGATCCTTGGAGGTGATGAGATGCATGTTCGGATGCATCTCATAGGGTCCGTCGATATTACGCGACCGCGCCATGGTGACGGCATGGTCGTAGCCGGTGCCGCCCTCGGCGGTGGTCAGATAATACCAGCCGTTGCGTTTGAAGAGATGCGGGCCTTCGACGAGGCCGAGTAGGCTGCCGGCGAAGATGTTCTTGATCGGCCCCTTCAGCGCCTTTGCCGCTGGATCCCATTCCTGCAGCAGGATGCCGTCGAAGGCCGGCGATTTCGGCGAGCCGCCATAACTTTCTGTGCGGTGGTTCCACTGCATGTTGACGAACCACTTGCGGCCGTCATCGTCGTGGAAGAGCGAGGGGTCGAAGCCGGAGGAATTGACATAGACCGGCTCGGACCATTCGGCCTCGATCGTGGGGGCCGTGACGATGTAGTTCGGCGCATCCTTGAAATTGCCGTCGTAGCGCTTGACGTCGGTATAGACCAGCCAGAACTGCCCGTCGGCATAGGACAGGCAAGGCGCCCAGATGCCGCAGCTATCGGGATTGCCGCGCATGTCGAGCTGTGATCTGCGCTCCAGCGGCCGGCGCACCAGCGTCCAGTTCACCAGGTCGCGCGAATGGTGGATCTGCACGCCGGGAAACCATTCGAAGGTCGAGGTGGCAATGTAATAATCAGCGCCGACGCGGCAGATCGACGGATCGGGATTGAACCCGGGCAGGATGGGATTGCGGATCATGACAGGGTCTCCTCCGACCGGCGGTGCTTTTTTGCTGTACGTACATCAGATTATAACAGTAAAAGGCCCGGAAGACTTGCCTCCGGGCCTGAGATGACTATTCGCGTTCGGCGGACTTGGCCCAGAGATTGATGTCGGCCTCGCGGGCATAAACGTCGATCTCAGCAAGCTCCTCTACACTGAATTCGAGATTGTCGAGCGCCTTGACGCAATCGACGATCTGCGACGAGCGGCTTGCGCCGATCAGCGCCGAGGTCACGCGGCCGCCGCGCAGTACCCAGGCGATCGCCATCTGCGCCAGCGTCTGGCCGCGCCTTTCGGCGATCTCGTTGAGCTTGCGGATATTGTCGATGATCGAGGGGCGGATGTAGTCGCGCTTGAGAAAGTGGTTCTGCGCCGCGCGGCTGTCTTCGGGAATGCCGCCGAGATATTTCGTCGTCAGCATGCCCTGGGCGAGTGGCGAGAAGACGATCGAGCCCATGCCGACCTCATCCAGCGTATCGAGCAGCCTGTCGTCCTCTACCCAGCGGTTGAGCATCGAATAGCTCGGCTGGTGAATCAGGCACGGCGTGCCGAGATCCTTGAGGATCTTTGCAGCTTCGCGCGAGCGCTGCGAATTATAGGAGGAGATGCCGACATAGAGTGCCCGGCCGGAACGGACGATATGGTCGAGCGCGCCGCAGGTCTCTTCCAATGGCGTTTCCGGGTCGAAGCGGTGCGAATAGAAGATGTCGACATAATCGAGGCCCATGCGCTTCAGGCTCTGGTCGCAGGAGGCGATCAGGTATTTGCGGCTGCCCCATTCGCCATAAGGGCCGGGCCACATGTCGTAGCCGGCCTTGGATGAGATGATCAGTTCGTCGCGAAGCCCGACGAATTCGGTGCGCATGATTTCGCCGAAGGCGGTCTCGGCGCTGCCAGGAGGCGGGCCGTAATTGTTGGCGAGGTCGAAATGGCTGATGCCGAGGTCGAAGGCCGTGCGGCACATATCGATTTTGCGATCATGCGGCGTGTCGCCGCCGAAATTGTGCCAAAGGCCGAGCGAGACGGCTGGCAGCTTCAGGCCAGAACGGCCCGTGCGGTTATATTTCATTTTCGAATAACGGTCTGCGGCTGGTTGCCAGCTCATGATCCCAATCCTTAAAAGCAATTCC
>NZ_JACCEY010000024.1:404177-458457 GCF_013591995.1 Rhizobium sp. WYCCWR 11146 | reverse complement strand
GGCCCGGGCTCATCGCCCGCGCCGACAATAAGGTTTCGCAGGCCTACTTCAAGAGCGCCTGCGCCTCCTCGATGCCGAGGGCGGCCGGTTGCGTGCAGGTCGTGGTCAGGTCGATGAAACGGCCCTCTTCGCCAGATTTCAGGATCGAGGTCATGACGTCGACGCCGTGCAGCGTGCGGTCGAGCGAGCAACGCGCATCGCGGCCTTCGATCAGTGACATCGCCATGTCGGCAAGGCCGGCGGTGCGGTAGTTGGCGCGCGATCCGTTCGGGCTTTCCTGATTGATCTTGCCGAATGGATGCTCCCAGGCGTCGAGCTGCTTGATGTCCTTGTCGCGGCCGCTTGCCTCGACGGTACCGCCGAAGAAGTTCGGATCCGGCACGTAGAGCGAACCGTCGGTGCCGTAGAGTTCCATATTGGCATGGCGGTGCGACCAGACGTCCCAGCTCGCCGTCAGCGTCACCGTGGCGCCGTTGACGAATTCGAGCAGCGCCTGGATCGTCGTCGGCGTCTTGACCGGGATGATCTCACCGTTGCGCGGCTGGCTGGTGATGGTGCGGGTCGGCGACGCCATCGAGGTCATGCCGCCGACACGTTTGACCGGGCCGATCAGGTTGATCAGGTTGGCGATGTAATAAGGGCCGAGATCGAGGATCGGGCCACCGCCCGGCAAAAAGAAAAAGTCCGGGTTCGGATGCCACATCTCCATACCGGGGCTCATCACGTAACAGGCGCCCGAGGTCACCCGGCCGATGCCGCCGTCATCGATGAACTTGCGGGCAAGCTGATGGGCGCCGCCGAGGAAAGTGTCGGGCGCACAGCCGACGGCAAGGTTCTTTTCCTTGGCGATGCGACGAAGCTCCTCACCCTCCTCGAGCGAAAGCACCAGCGGCTTTTCGGAATACACGTGTTTTCCGGCCTCGAGGATCGCCTTCGATACCCGGAAATGCGCATCCGGGATCGTCAGGTTGACGACGACGTCGATCTCGTCATTGACGAGAAGCTCATCGATCGTCTGCGCTTTGACGCCATATTCCTTGGCGCGCGCCTCGGCCGCCTGCGCGTTGATATCGGCGCAGGCCAGCACCTTCAGCCCCTTGAAGAGCGGTGCCAGTGAGAAGTAAGTGGTGGAGATATTGCCGCATCCGATGATGCCGACGCCAAGTTCCCTAGTCATGATGAAGCCTCAGTAGGTCTGGAAGGATGCGATCGAGCGGCTGATGTTGCGGTCGATGTCATTCGGGTTATCGTGTTCGACGACGTAGTGCTTGGCCTTGGTGGCGCGCAGCGCCGTCATCAGCCTGGCCCACTCGACCTTGCCGTGGCCGACATCGGCCCAGCCGCTCTCATCCGCCGCTTCGCCCGCCGGCGCGATGTCCTTGACATGCACGGCGGTGATCCGCGGTCCGAGCTTCTCGACCCAGGCGAAGGGATCGGCGCCGCCACGGATAACCCAGGCGATATCGGCCTCCCAGGAAATGTCGGGCGCGCCTTCGAAGATGTGCTCGATCGGCCGCGAGCCGTCCTGCAGCTTGAAGAATTCGAAATCGTGATTATGCCAGCCGAATTCGTAGCCGGCAGCCTTATACGGCTTGCTGATCTCCTGCAGGCGCTTGCCAAAGGCGACCCAACCGGCGGCGTCGGACGGGCGTTCCTCGGCCGCCAGATGCGGCGCATAGATCGAATCCATGCCCAGGGTCTTGGCAATGTTCAGCGACTTCTCGACTTCCTTCTCCAGGAAATCGGGGCTGAAATGGCCGGTCGCCATGACCAGGCCGTTCTTGTCGAGATCGGCGCGAAGGCTCTTCAGCCCGGCATCATCGAGATCGGCATAGATGCCGCCGAAGCCCTCGACTTCGGCATAGCCAGCCTTGCCGAGCTTTTCGAAGATCGCCGAATAGGGCTGGAAGTTGCGGGCGCTATAGAGCTGGTAGCTAAGTTTCGTCATCATGTTCTCCTTGGGCCTCGTGCCCATTCTTGCAAGATCAATCTGCCGACTGGCAGGAATACAGGTCGTAGAACCGGAACTCCGGAAGCGCGCCACGATCAAGCGGCCGTGCTGGGGTAAAGGTGATCCGGCGGCTCTCGCCGGCCGCAAGATCGAAGGCGTTGTCGGAATATTTGCCGTCCGTCTCGGTCTCGATCATCACGAAAAGCGCAAGTCCCCTAGCGGTGACGTTGATGTCGACGGCGCCATTCTCCTCGACATATTCGTGGGTGACAGCAAGCCCCGCGGGCTCCAGCTCCAGCGCCTTGTAGGTGCCGTTGACGTAATGCCCCTCGCCGCCCGTACCGTTCGACGCGGTGAAGTGCCAGGCAAGCAGCGTTCCCTCTGGAATATCGGAGACGTCGATGCTCGTGGCAGTGACGGCCGCATCCGGCGAACACACGGCCTGCACGTCCTTCAGATGCCGGCGTTCGCCCTTCGTCGTCAGCAGCGAGATCGAAAGATCGACGCTGACATTGGCAAGCGTGTCGTTAACAAGCGAGAAGCGGATCGTCTTTCCGTCATCGGAAGGAATGGCAGCGACCGCGACCGGCTGGAAGAAGCGCTTGACGAGGTAGTGCATCGCTTTCCAGCGGCCGCCATAGTCGAGGCTCGACCAGGAGGCCACTGGCCAGGTGTCGTTGAGCTGCCAGTAGATCGTGCCCATGCAATGGGGTTTGAGCGACCGCCAGTATTCCACCGCCGTCTTGATCGCCAGCCCCTGCTGGATCTGGGAGAGATAGACGAAGTTCGGAAAATCCTTGGGGAAGCGGAAATAGCGGAACATCGTGCCGGCGATGCGCTCGTTGCCGCCGGCATTCTTCTGGTGCAGCTCCATGACGGGGGAAGCGACGTTCATGTCCTTCTCCTCGGCATAGGTCCTGATCACAGGCAGCGACGTATAGGACTGGAAGCCGAATTCCGAGCAGAAGCGCGGACGCACCGAGCGGTAATTGTCGAACGACTTGTTCTCGTGCCAGACCGACCAGTAGTGCATGTCGCCGGACCCGTCCGCATGCCAGGCATCGCCGAAATCGAGATAGCCGGACGCCGGGCTCGACGGCCACCAGAGCGCGCCGGGCAGCGCCTTCTTCACCGCCTGCTCGATGGTGCGGTTGAGGCGATCATAGGAGACGAGATAGCGGTCGCGGTCCTTCCTCGATTCCTCAAACCAGGTGAGCGCACCCACCAGCTCGTTGTCGCCGCACCAGAGCACGATCGACGGATGCGAGGAGAGCCGGCGCACCTGGTAATCGACCTCGATCGTTACATTGTCGAGGAAGTCCTCGGTCGAGGGGTAGAGGTTGCAGGCGAACATGAAGTCCTGCCAGACCATGAGGCCCAGTCGGTCGCAGAGATCATAGAAATGATCCTGCTCGTAGAAGCCGCCGCCCCAGACGCGGATCATATTCATATTGGCGGCTTTGGCCGATTGCAGCAGGTCCTCGGTCTTCTCAGGCGAAGACAGCGAAAACAGCGCGTCGGCCGGGATCCAGTTGGCGCCGCGGCAGAAGACCTCGTGGCCGTTGACCTTGAAAGCGAAGCGGCTGCCTGACGCATCCGGCGTGGTGATCAGCTCGATGGTGCGAAGACCGATCTGCTTGGTCACCTCATCCGTCGGCAATTCGACGGATAGCCTGTAGAGCGCCTGCTCGCCGCTGCCGGAGGGCCACCAGAGGCGCGGGTTGTCGATATGGAAGAGGTGGTTGACATGGGTCTCGCCGTTGACGCCGACATCGAGGCGCACGCGCTCGCCGTCGAGCTCGAAATAGACCTGGGCAATGTCTGGCCCCTTGGAAAACAGCGTCGCCGTCACTTTGAGATCGACCGAGCCGTCATTATTGTGGGTCTGGCGGGTGACGACGTGTTCGATGCGCGCCGTTTCGAGCTTTTTCAGCGCGATCGTCCCGTAGAGGCCGAGCGGCGCAATGGCAATGTTCCAGTCCCAGCCGAAATGGCATTGCGGCTTGCGCAGCATGTTGCCGTCGGGGATCGGCGAATTGCCCGTGCTGTAGGGAATGTAAAAGGGCTGCTGCTTCTGTCGCGCAGCGCCGACGGCAATGTTGGAGGCAAAGACGATGCGGATGCTGTTGTCGCCTGATTTCAGCATGCTGGAGACGTCAGGCCGGTAGCGGCGGAAGCTGTTGTCGGCTTCGAGCGCCAGGAAGCCGTTGACGTGGACGCTGGCGACCGTGTCGAGATAATCGATATCGAGATACCAGTCGCCTTCGACCTCCGGAAGCGTGAAGCTGCGCTCGACGGCCCATTCGCGCTCGGCCACCCACTGCACCTTTTCCTCGTTGCGGCCGAAATAGGGATCGGGGATCAGGCCTGCACGGTGGAGCGCGGTGTGCACGTCGCCCGGCAGCATGATCGCAGTACGGATCTCGCCGTCGACAGAGGCGAGCTGCCACGAACCGGAAAGGTCGATGTTGAAACCGTTCTTCGGCAAGGATGTCATAGTAGTATCCTGATCGGGCCGCTCCTGGGAGGCGCCGGACAAGCCGGACCGCGGCCGAATTTGGCTGGCCTGATGGCCGATTGGAGGTAGGGCGGCGCCATTTCGGCCCCGCCCGCAGAGTTCTCTAGAGACGCAGCTCGCTTTCGGCATCGAAGACCGAGGCAACCGTCATGTCGAAGCTGAGCTTCACCTTGGCTCCGACGTTGAAGCGGCGTGCGCCGTTGACACGTACAGACATCGTGTGACCGGCATGTTTCAGCCACAGCAGATTGTCCGCGCCCATCGGCTCCTCGATATCGACGGTGGCGTCATGTTCTTCGCCGCCGGTATTCTCGTTAACCTTGATGTGTTCAGGACGAACGCCGAGAACCACTTTGCGGCCGGGCTGCAGCGTCTCGCCAGCGTCGTAGTCAGCGAGCGAGAAAATGACGCCGTTGGCTAAAAAGGCAATGCCCTCGCCTGATTTGACCAGCTCACCGTGCAGGAAATTCATCGACGGCGAGCCGATGAAGCCGGCAACGAACAGATTGCGCGGCCTGTTATAGATCGTCGTCGGATCGTCGAGCTGCTGGATGATGCCGCTCTTCATGATGGCGATGCGGTCGGCAAGCGTCAGCGCCTCGATCTGGTCGTGGGTCACGTAGATCATCGTGTTCTTCAGCGACTGGTGCAGGCGCTTGATCTCGACGCGCAGCTCCGAGCGGAGCTTGGCGTCGAGATTGGACAGCGGCTCGTCGAACAGGAAGACGTCGACGTCGCGCACCAGTGCCCGGCCGATCGCCACGCGCTGGCGCTGGCCGCCGGATAGCTCAGCCGGCTTGCGCTTCAGCAGCGGCTGAATCTGCAGGATTTCGGAAGCACGTGCCACCCGCTTGTCGATCTCGGCCTGCGGCACCTTGGCGACGCGAAGACCGAATGACAGGTTCTTCTCGACGGTCATCTGTGGATAGAGCGCATAAGACTGGAACACCATGCCGATGCCGCGGTCCTTCGGCTCTTCCCAGGTAACGTTCTTGCCCTTGATGAAGATCTGCCCTTCCGAGGCGTCGAGCAGGCCGGCGATGCAATTCAGCAAGGTCGACTTGCCGCAGCCGGACGAGCCGAGCAGCACCAGGAATTCGCCGTCGTTGATGTCGAGATTGAGATCCTTCAGCACGCTCACCGCGCCGAAATTCAGGGACAGATCCTTGATGGAGACGCTTGCATTCATATTCATGAGATCAACCCTTCACTGCGCCGGCGGCGATGCCGCGGACGAAAAGCCGCCCCGACACGAAGTAGACGATGAGCGGCACGAGACCGGTGAGGATCGTTGCCGCCATGTTGACGTTGTATTCCTTCACGCCCTGGACGGAATTGACGATGTTGTTGAGCTGCACGGTCATCGGGTAGGTATCCGGCCGGGTGAAGACCACGCCGAACAGGAAGTCGTTCCAGATGCCGGTCACCTGCAGGATCATCGCGACCACGAAGATCGGCAGCGACATCGGCAGCATGATCCGCAGGAAGATCTGCCAGAAGCCCGCCCCGTCGACACGCGCCGCTTTGAACAGTTCCTCCGGCAGCGACACGAAATAGTTGCGGAAAAGCAGCGTCAGGATCGGCATGCCGAAGATCGAATGCACGACAATGAGGCCGGTCAGCGTGCCGTAGATGCCGATTTCGCGCAGGATGATGACGATCGGATAGATCATCACCTGATAGGGAATGAATGCGCCGACGATGAGGATCGAGAAAAAAAGCTCGGATCCTCTGAAGCGCCAGTTTGCCAGCGCGTAGCCGTTCACCGAGGCGATCGCGATCGAGATGATCACCGACGGCACCGTGATGCGAACTGAATTCCAGAAGCCGCGCGACAGGCCATCGCAGTTGAGCCCGGTGCAGGCCTGCGCCCAGGCTTTCACCCAGGGTTCGAAGGTGATCTCCATTGGCGGCGAAAAGATGTTGCCGAGACGGATTTCCGGCATGCCCTTCAGCGACGTCACGACCATCACATAGAGCGGCAGCAGATAGTAGAGCGCTGCGATCGTCAATGTGCCATAGAGCATGATGTTGCGCGCCGACACCGCAGGGCGCGGCCGGGGGCCGCTGGGGCCTTCGCCGAGTTTCGGCGCGACGGCGTCGATGCCGGCAGACGTGGTGTTGAGAGTTCCTACATCAGCCACGCTTGCGCCCTCCGCCGAATTCCAGATAGGCCCACGGAACGATAATGATCGCGACTGTGACGAGCATCATGGTCGAGGCAGCAAAGCCCTGCCCCAGGTTCTGCGCCTGGAACATGTAATCGTAGACATATTTCGCCGGCACTTCCGAGGAGATGCCCGGTCCGCCCGATGTCTGCGCGACCACGAGGTCGTAGACCTTGACGATGCCGGAGGCGATGATGACGATCGTCGTGATGAAGACCGGCCGCATCATCGGGATGACGATGAAGAGATAGGTCCTCCACATCGGAATGCCGTCCACACGCGCCGCTTTCCAGATGTCCTCGTCGATCCCACGCAGGCCGGCAAGCATCAGGCACATGACGAGACCCGTCCCCTGCCACAGCGCCGCGATCAGAATGCCGTAGATGACGATTTCAGGCGTATAGAGCGGATTGAAAGTGAAACTTGTCCACCCCATCGAGCGCACCACAGCCTGGATGCCGAAATCGGGGTTCAGAACCCATTGCCAGACGAGGCCCGTCACGATGAAGGACAGCGCGAAGGGATAGAGAAAGATGGTGCGGAAAGTGTTTTCGAAACGGATCTTCTGGTCCATCAGCGCGGCAAGCATGAAACCGATGACCAGGCTGAAGATCAGCGAGAGAATGCCGTAGACAGCCAGATTCTCGATCGCCGTCACCCAGCGCGGCGCAGCCCACAGGCGCTCGTACTGATCGAAGCCGACAAAGCTCAACCGCGGAAGGAGCTTGGAATTGGTGAAGGAATAAAAAACCGTCCACAACGTCCCACCGACAAAGATCACCAGCGCCGTCAGGATCATCGGAATGGACGCAATCTTGGCATTCAGATTGCGCAGTAACTTATTTGGCCGGCCTGCTCGCGCTTGACCCGTCATGAATACTTCTCCTCAAATCGCAACTGAGACCAGTGACAGATCGGCAAGGCGCCGCCTGTCGTCTCCATCTCCGAAACCTGCTGAAGATACCAGAGATACGCCGCCGCCCGCCGGACCATCACCTGCCGTCCGGAACGGTCCGGCACCATGGGTGCCGGACCGCAAGGGCAGCGAATCTGCTGATCAGTCAGCAGAAGCGATGATCCCGGCGAAACGCTTCTGAGCGTCTTCCGGCGTCATCGACGGATTGGCGAAGAATTCGGAGAAGAGGTCTTCCTTCTGCTTCTGGCTGTCGGCCGAAAGCAGCTGGTCGGTGCCTTGGATCACGTTGCCCTTGGCCAGGATGTCGAGACCCTTCTTCATGCAATCATTGGCGGCGGCGAGATCGACGTCGCCGCGAACCGGCAGCGAACCCTTCTTCAGATTAAAGGCAACCTGGGTCTTGGGATCGAGCAGGGTCTTGGCAAGCACGGCCTGCGCCTTGGACTTTTCTTCGTCCTTCAGCAGCGGGAAGTAGAAGGCGTCGCCGCCAGTCGAGATGATCTCGTTCACGCCGAGGCCCGGCAGGCAGGTATAGTCGGTACCGGCCTTTTGACCGGCGAGCGCGAACTCACCCTGCGACCAGTCGCCCATGATCTGGCCGCCGGCCTTGCCTGTGATGACAAGGTTGGTGGCCTGGTTCCAATCCTGGACGTTGCTGCCTTTGGCCATGCGCCGAGCGTCGTCGGCCGCCTTGAAGACCTTGGCGATTTCGGGACCGGCGGCAACTTCCGCATCCTTGTCCTTGAAGACCTTGTTGAAGGTATCCTTGCCGGCGACCGCAACCATCAGCACGTCGAAGGCGCCAGTTGCCTGCCACGGCTGACCGCCGACGGCGAGCGGAATGATGCCGGCCTTTTCGAGAGCCGGAGCAGCAGCGACGAACTCGTCCCAATTCTTGGGAACCTCGACGCCGGCCTTCTTGAAGGCGGCGTTCGAAAGCCACAGCCACTGCCAGGAGTGGATGTTGACGGGAGCGCAGTAGATCTTGCCGTCGATGGTGCAGGAATCGAGCAGGCTCGACGGACGAATAATGTCCTTCCACTTCTCGGCGGTCGCCACATCGGTCAGATCGCGCATCAGGCCGGCCTGGACAAGTTCCTCGGCCTGGCGGCCATGGTTGAACTGGGTTGCTCCCATCGGATCACCGCCGGTGATGCGGCTGATCATGATCGGACGGGCAGTGCCGCCGGAACCGGCGATAGCACCGTCGACCCAGTGGTTGCCGGTGGCGTCGAATGCCTTTGCCAACTCGGCGACGGCAGCGGATTCGCCGCCCGATGTCCACCAGTGCGTGACTTCGAGATCGGTGGCGTTGGCGGCGCTGAACGGAAGCGCGACCGAAGCGGCAAGCACGGCCGCCATTATACGGATTTTCATGAGTTCTCCTCCCTCACTGAAACGTTGCCGGAAAAACTTAGATCAATCGATTTCTCCACGCAACTGCCCGCAGGCAAATTTTTCCGTGATAACCGGAATTGCTACTTCTGCCTGTTTACATCAGGAGCACTGCATCCCCTTGAAACGATACCAGGCCGGGCGTTCCCGCACATGCGTTGCCACTTTATCAGTTTGAATTTGCGTAATAATTTTACACAATAAATTTAGCCTTCCAATTCAGTCTCTTCGCAATCGCAATAAAACAGAGCACGGATTGCCGATTCAACCTATACGTACAATGTTGCAATGCACACAACAAAAAGCACTCGACATTTCTACTGTATCGTTACAGATTGCATTCTTCAGGGAGGTGCGATTTTGGCATGCGGCGGGCTTACGACGCTGGAAAAAGCCTCTATAAGCGACACCAATTCGCGCAGGACGGCCTAAAGGGATGGAAAACAAGGGAAATTTCGGGAACGCGGCATCGACGCCGGCAGCGCGCGAGCGCCCGACGTTGAAGACGATCGCCTTCATGACGGGCCTTGGCGTGACGACGGTGTCGCGTGCGCTGAAGGATGCGCCGGATATCGGGGCCGAAACCAAGGAGCGCGTGCGCATGGTCGCCCGCCAGCTCGGCTACCAGCCGAACAGGGCGGGTGTGCGCCTCCGTACCGGCAAGACCAACGTCATCGCCCTCGTCCTCAGCATCGACGAGGAGATCATGGGCTTCTCGAGCCAGATGGTCTTCGGCATCTCCGAGGTGCTATCCGGCACGCCCTATCATATCGTCATCACGCCGCATTCGCACAGCAAGGACCCGATGCTGCCGGTGCGCTATATCCTTGATACCGGCTCGGCCGACGGCGTCATCATCTCACGCATCGAGCCAGACGATCCGCGCGTAAGGCTGCTGAGCGAGCGCGGCATGCCCTTTGCCACGCATGGGCGCACCGATGCGGGTCTGACGCATCCCTTCCACGATTTCGACAACGAGGCCTTCGCCCATAAGGCGGTGGAAAAGCTGGTCAAGCGCGGCCGGCGCCGCATCGCCCTGCTGCAGCCGCCGAGCAAACTCACTTACTACGCCCATATCCGCATCGGCTTCCAGACCGGCCTGCATGATTATGGCGCCGAGGAAGTGCCGCTGCGCATCAACACCGACGCCCCGCTCGCCGACATCCGCGACGTCGTCGAGGTGATGATGCGCTCGGCCAACGCACCGGATGGCATCGTCTGTTCGGCCGGCAGTGCTGCAATCGCCGTCAATGCCGGCATCGAAGCCGCCGGCAAGGCGCTCGGCCGCGATCTCGACATGGTCTCCAAACAATCGGTGCCGATCCTCAACTGGATCCGCCCCGAGATCATCACCGCCCAGGAGGACGTCCGCCACGCCGGCCGCGAAATGGCCAAAGCCGTCATCGCCCGCATCGACGGCGTCGAACCGGAACTGCTGCAGAGCATTAGTCAGCCGACCTGGCCGGAGAGTGGCAGGTAGGCAGTCGGTTGAAGGAACGGACCGTCGGGTTCAAATCCGACGATCCGCTTTGGATCATCACAGGTCTTCGACGACGAAATTCACCAGTCGCCCCGGAACCAGAACTTCCTTGACCACCGTTTTGCCGTCGAGCAAGGCCATAACGGAAGGTTCGGATCGCGCCGCTGCAAGCAGCGCCTCGCCGAGATCGGCGGCGGCTTCGAAGCGGTGGCGAACCTTGCCGTTGATCTGCACGACATATTCGCGGGTCTCCATCTCGATCATTGCAGGATCGAAAGTGGGCCAGGAAACCCATGTCAGTGTTTCCCCGTGACCAAGCTTGCTCCATAACTCCTCCGCGATGTGAGGCGCAAAGGGTGCGAGCAACAGCACGAATGTCTCCACCACTTCGCGCGGACGCACTGCTTCCGCCGTCAGTGCGTTGGCCAGTTCCATCAGCCGGGAAACCGCGGTATTGAACCGAATTGCTTCGATATCCGCCGTCACGGTCTTCACCGTCTGGTGGCGCAAGCGCAGAAGCTGCGGGCTGGGGGCCGCCTCCAGCACCACTGGAGAGAGGCCATCGCTCTCGTCGCAGACAATGCGCCAGGCACGCTCCAGAAACCGACGCACGCCGATCACGCCAGCGGTCTGCCAGGGTTTTGCCGCGTCCAGAGGTCCCATGAACATCTCGTACAGGCGCAAGGCGTCGGCCCCGAACTGATCGACAACATCGTCGGGATTGACAACGTTCAGCCGCGACTTCGACATCTTCTCGACGGCGCGCTGCACTTCGACCGACCCAGCGAACCATCTGCCCTCCTCTTCGACGACCGACGACGGCGCGTAATACCGGCCAGCCGCATCGCGGTAGGAATGAGCAAGGATCATGCCTTGGTTGAACAGCCGCTGGAACGGCTCTTCCGTCGAAACGACGCCGATGTCGTAGAGCACCTTATGCCAGAAGCGGGCATAGAGCAGGTGCAGGACCGCGTGCTCGGCGCCGCCGACATAGAGATCGACCGGCATCCAATAGCGCTCGGCCTCGCGCCCGACGGGTTTGCTGGTGTTCTCCGGATCGAGGAATCTGAGATAATACCAGCAGGAGCCCGCCCATTGCGGCATCGTGTTGGTCTCCCTCCGTGCCGGAATGTCGGTGCCCGGCACGGTCGTTTCGACCCAGGCCTGCGCACGGGCAAGCGGCGGTTCGCCATCCGGCGTCGGAGCGTAGTCGTCCAGTTCAGGCGGCAGCAGCGGCAGGCATTCCTCGGGCAGCGGCATCACCGAACCATCCGCCAGATGCAACACCGGGATCGGCTCACCCCAGTAGCGCTGGCGGGAAAACAGCCAGTCGCGCAGGCGGTGTATGACCTTCGGCCAGCCCGCGCCGTTCGCCTGCAGCCAGGCGATGATGGCGGATCTCGCCTCCGGCGAGCCCAGGCCATCCAGGAAGCCGGAGTTGGCCATCGCCCCCTCGCCCTCATAAGCCGCCTTTTCGATATCGTCCTCGCTGTCGATCACGCGAATGATCGGCAGGTCGTGCGCATGGGCAAAAGCGTAGTCGCGCGCGTCATGAGCCGGCACCGCCATCAGGGCGCCGGTGCCGTAGCCAGCCAGCACGTAATCGGCCACCCAAACCGGCAGCCGGGCTCCGTTGACAGGGTTGGTCGCATAAGCGCCGGTGAAGACGCCCGTCTTCTCGCGCCCGGCATCGGCCCGCACCGTCTCTTCCAATCCTTCGGCCTCGGCTATATAGGCGGCCACTGCCTCGCGCATTTCCGGCTCGATGATGGCGGCAACGGCAGGATGCTCCGGCGCGAGGACGATATAGCTTGCTCCGAACAGGGTCTCGGGGCGCGTCGTGAAGACGGTGATGACCTCTTTGCCGTGCTTGAGCGGAAACCGGATTTCGGCGCCCTCGGAGCGTCCGATCCAGTTGCGTTGCATGGTTTTCAGGTTTTCGGGCCAGTCGAGGCCGTCCAGTCCCTGCAGCAGCCGATCGGCATAGGCCGTGATGCGCAGCATCCACTGGCGCATCCTGCGGCGAATGACGGGATCGCCGGTCTCGACATAACGCCCGTCCCTGACCTCCTCGTCGGCAAGCACTGAGTTCTGGGCCGGGCACCAGTTGACCGCGACCTCCGCCTGATAGGCGAGGCCCTTCTCGAACAGCTTCAGGAAGATCCACTGCGTCCAGCGCACATAGGCGGGGTCGGTCGTGGCAAACTCGCGACTCCAGTCATAAGAAAAACCCAGCCTCTGCACCTGCCCGCGAAACGTCTCGATATTGCGCTTTGTCGTGATATCGGGATGCACACCAGTCCGCATCGCGTGGCGCTCCGCCGGCAGGCCGAAACTGTCCCATCCCATCGGATGCAGGACGTTGAAGCCGCGCATGCGTTTGTAGCGGCACGTTATATCCGTGGCCGTATAGCCGAGGGGATGGCCGACATGCAGGCCCGCACCCGAAGGATATGGGAACATGTCGAGTGCGTAGAATTTCGGTCTGGCCGGATCGATCTCCGCTCGAAAAATACGGTGATCGGCCCAATAAGCCTGCCACTTCGGTTCGATCGTCTTGGGATCATAAGGCATGCATCACTCCTGGCGCCGGCCGGCTATGCCGGCGACGTGTCCTAAAAATGAGAGGTACTCTTTGGTTCAGGAGCAGCTACGGCTGCCGGTGCTCCGGTGACGTCCGGCAGCCGCGGCTAAGTCGAAGCGCGCGCGAAGTTGCGGCGCACGACGTCTGCGCGACGCTCCGGACGAAAAAAGCGCGATGTGGCTTTGGAAGCGATCTGGTGTCCATGGACGGTGGCTCAAGGCAAATAAGGAGAAAGCAAACGACAGTATCAACCGGCTCCGATCAGGAGGCCGTGGTGGTAAGTCGTGCGTCGCGTGCGCGAACGCCTGCTGCTTGAGTTGCCATAATCATAAACCAAGAGTGCCCGATATGATCGCTCCTGCCAAGAGTGCATTCGCGCGAAAATCAGGATCTGTTCAAATCCCCCGGCGCGCTCTTTACCAGTTGATCGAGCACCGCCGCGATCTTCGGGTTACGCACCTCACCGCGCCGGGTAATGGCATAGATGCCCCGGTAGGTGGATGGCACCAGCGGCTTGACGGTCAGGCCTTCGCCAAAATCTCGAAGCGCCAGTCCGGGCATCACCGAAATCGAGCATCCGGCTTCGACCAGCGCGAACACGACTTCGAAACTATCGCTGAAACCGTTGATGACGGGCTCGTAACCGATGTCGCGGCAGGCCTGGCGGATGGCCCTGCAATAGGCGCTGGAGGCGACGTCGAGAGCCCAATGTTCATCCCTCAGCTGTGCGAGTTCGATGACGGGCTCGCTCTCCAGCCTGTGGCCAGCGGGCAGAAGCACGAAGAGCTGGTCGCGGCAGAGGAACAGCGTGTCGGCCGTGCCCTCCAGCGTATGCGGATCGAACGATATGTCGTCGGCAATGACGATATCGGCCTGCCAGGCCCGGAGCGCCGCCACGCCTTCGGCAGGTCCCATCGTCGTCATGACGATGTCGAGATGCGGATGGTCGATGGCGAGTTGGCGCATTGCGGCGGGAATGAAGGAGGAAGCCGCGGACGGCTGGGTGGCGATCCTCAGGTCGCCGGCGACGATATTCTGCAACTCGGCAATATCGGTCCTGGCTTCCTCGACAATGCCGAATATCCGGTCGGCATGCACAACGAGCCGCTGTCCGGCCGGTGTCAGCGTCACCCCTCGCCCGCGCCGCTCGACGAGCGCAATGCCGATTTCGTCCTCCAGTTGGGCGATCTGCTGGGAAACGGCCGATGAGGAAATGCCGAGCGCGTCGGCCACCGCCGCCATCGTCTCGCGGCGCGAAAGCTCGCGAAGCGTCCGTAATCTGAAAAAATCCAAACTTGGCTCCCTCGGCGGATCAATCAGCCATAATTTCTAACTTATATGCTTATTTTAATTAAGTAGACCTGAAGGAAAACGCACCCTACCGTCGGATTCGTTAGCGTGCATCGGCTCGAAAAAGCCCAGATTGCCCGCCATCTCAGAGACGAGTCACGGGGGATATCGACAGGATGCAGCAAAGCGGCGTGCCCTATTTCAGCCAATGGGAAACACCCGGCATGACGCTGCCGGTGCTTACCAAAGGATCGCAGGCTCTGCTCGGCGATCCGCTCTGGCGCCATTCGGGAGCCGCGACGATCGAGGAATATGCGCGCTGGGCGGTCAATGTCTGCGGCATGGCCTGCCTGAAGGTGATCCTTGCCGCGCGCGGCGAGATCCATCCTACACTCGAGCTTGCCCACGCCTGCACCGCCTATGGCGGTTATGTCGTCAACGAGATCGATGCATCGATCAAAGGGCTGATCTACGCGCCCTTCGTCCGCTTCGCCGCCGACCGTTTCGCGCTTAGCGCGGAGACGATGACCGGCGTCGAAACATCGGCCATTCCCCAGCTTCTGTCGAAGCGCCGGTTCTTCATCGCCTCGGTGAACTCGGGCATCCGCTGGCCGGAGCGCGAGCCGCCGTCGAAAGGCGGACACCTGGTGCTGGTGACGGCAGCCAGCGACGAGACAATCCGCTTTCACAACCCGTCCGGTCATGACGAAGCGAGCCAGGCCGATGTGACGCTGCCGCTAGCCGTCTTCGACCGCTTCTTCGCCAACCGCGGCATATCGGTCGACGCCTGATCCCTTTTTAAATCCTTTCGGAGGCTTTCATGACCCCATCCCCAAACAGGCTGCGCATTGTCGTGCTCTTCGGCGGCCGCTCGGCCGAGCATGAGGTTTCCGTGCTCTCGGCAACCAATGTCATGGGCGCGCTCCAGCCCGAAAAATACGACGCCATCCCTGTTTTCATCACCCGCGAGGGACAATGGCTGCTGAGCAATTTCGAGGACGGCATACTGGCGACACCTTCATCGGGCATGGAAATCTGCCTGGTGCCGGGTGGGCGCGGCCGGATGCTGGCGATCCCGGCTCATGGTGCCCCGCATGAGCTGGCGAGGATCGACATCCTGTTTCCCGTGCTGCACGGCCCGCATGGCGAAGACGGATCAGTACAGGGTGCGGCGGAGGTGGCCCGCATTCCACTCGCCGGTTGCGGCATCCTGGGTTCGGCCGCAGCGCTCGACAAGGACATCGCCAAACGCCTGCTGAGGGCGGCGGGCCTGCCGGTAGCGCGTGCGGTGACGATCCATCAGGGTACTGCCCCTTCGCTGGCAGCCCTCGAAGGTGAGCTCGGCCTGCCGCTCTTCATCAAGCCCGCGCGCCAGGGATCGTCGGTCGGCGTCGCCAAGGTCCATGCCAGCCAGGAATTCGCGCCCGCCCTTACTGAGGCCTTCCGCCACGATCGCACGCTGCTCGCCGAGGAATTCGTGCGCGGCCGTGAGATCGAATTCAGTGTGCTGGAGGATGCGGCAGGAGAACTCTTCGTCTCCCGGCCGGGCGAGATCGTGCCGGCGGAAAGCCACGGCTTCTATAGCTACGATGCCAAATATATCGACGAGAAAGGTGCGGCGTTGAAAGTGCCGGCCGAACTGCCGCAGGAGGTCGAGGCTGCCATGCGCGACGTGGCCGCAAAAGCCTTCAGAGCCGTCGGCTGCGATGGCATGGCCCGCATCGACCTCTTCCTGACGGATGACATGCAGTTCCTCGTCAATGAAATCAACACCATCCCCGGCTTTACCGATATCAGCATGTATTCCAAGGCGATGGCGGCAAGCGGCGTCACCTACGCCGAAATCATCGACCGCCTGGTGGACCACGGCTTGGCGCGCGACCGACGGGCGGCCTGACGGGAGCTCGATCATGAACAGGTCGGTCTTGATTTCGGGGTGTTCCGGCGGCGGAAAATCGACGCTGCTTGCGGAACTTGCCGCCCGCGGTCATGCCGTCGTCGAAGAGCCCGGCCGACGGATCGTCAAACAGGAACTCGAGGGCGACGGTGCGGCCCTGCCCTGGGTCGACATGGCGGCATTTGCCCGCCGCGCAATCGAGATGGCGATCGCCGACCACGCGGCGGCGCGTGAGCAGCTGGGCTGGACGTTTTTCGATCGTGGGCTGATCGATGCGGCGACAGCGCTGCAGCACCTCACCGGAGAACCGGTCCTGGAAAAATTGAGCGCCACCCGCCGCTATCACCCGAGGATTTTTCTCACACCGCCATGGCCCGAAATCTATACGACCGACCCCGAGCGGCGCCACGGCTTCGACGAGGCGGTCGCCGAATATGATCGACTTGCCGCCGTCTATCCGACGCTCGGCTACGACGTCGTCATGCTGCCGAAAATCGCGGTCGCCGACCGGGCGGATTTCATCCTCGACTGCCTCTCTCGGGAAACGAGGCAGCAGTAGACGAGACGTCAGTGCCTGCGAAAAACGCACCACTGGAACGACTGCCGGCCACCGCCGGGTGTCGTGTGTTCCTCCCGCCAGTCACGCTGAAGCGCGAAGGTGGACGAGAATTCAGTCGCAAGCGCCACCGCGTCGTAACGCTGGACCGGCAAGCCGCTGCACCGTTCCGGCCCGTCCGGCGCGAAGGTCGCGATGATCACGGCGCTGCCCGGCACCGTGCCGGTTTCGAGCGCGCGGCGATAGGCCAGCCGTTGCTCCGGTTCGGTGAGGAAGTGAAAGACGGCGCGGTCGTGCCACACATCGTAGTGGCGGTCGGGCTGCCATGAAGTGACGTCGGCAACCACCCAGGCGATGCGGACGGCTTCATCCCGCAGCCGCGCCTTGGCGACTTCGAGCGCCGGCGCGGCAATGTCGAGGACGGTGAGGTCGGACCACCCGCGTTCGACAAGACGGTCGACAAGGCTCGATGCGCCGCCGCCCACATCGATCAGCGACGCCGTTGCCGGCAGTTGCAGCTCGTCAAGCGCCCGCAAGGAAGGCCCAGGCGTCGGCTGATACCAGCTGACGCTGGCGGAAGGTTTCGTGCGGTAGACCTCGTCCCAGTGTTCCCGCTTCTCGCCCGTCATCCGATATCCCCATCTCTTGCAGAGCCCAATTCCCTAACTGATCAACATGTAAGAACTGAGACGTCTGCAACCAATCGCGGTGCGCCCAGGACCATGTTCCGCGTTTCAGGACGCGAGGTGACGGTAAACGAGATCGGCAGGATCCATTCGGGGTGCTGCGGGATCGAGACGCGCGCCCAGCCGTTTGGCAACGGCAACGGATGCAGCATTGCCGGGAGCGATATAGCTGACCAGCGACGGCAGCTTGAGCGTCGCGAAGGCCCAGTTGCGCAGCGCGAGCGCCGCTTCGGTCGCATAGCCTCTACCCTCGTATCCCTCGTAGACGAACCAGCCCAATTCCTTTTCGGGAAAGAGCGGTCCGTGATTGATCCCCACCTGACCGATGCATTCGCCGGTTTCGCCAAGCTCGATCATCAGCGCTCCGTGCCCGAAAAGCTGCCAAAGAGCGACGTCGTGACAGAACATTCCCCAAGCCGCGCGCAGATCGAACGGGCCGCCCATTCCGACGGATCGCGGCGACGCCATGATCTCAGCATAGGCGGCGAAATCGCCGATACCAGGCATGCGGAGCTTGAGACGCTCGGTTCGAATGGTCATCGCGCCCGCTTCGGACATGTGGTCACCTTCTCTGTCAGCTTGGGTTTGGAGTTTTGGCCGTTGAACGGAATATTCTAGCTTTCAAATGCCGGAGCGAATTGCAACGTCCCGCTTGGCGGAGGTCCGCGAAAGACAATCCGCTGCACCAGCCGCGTATCGAGGTCGAGATACGTCAGTTGTCCATCGCTGCTGAAACCGACACGGCTGTATATCTCGGGATTGCCGATCAGGGCGCATCCACTGGCGCCCATCTCGTTCAACAATTCGAGACCCCGTGCAATCATCGCCTTGCCGATACCCTGCCGCTGTCTCTCCGGCTTGACCGATATCGGCCCCAGCCCGAACCAGCCGTCATGCGCACCGTCGATCGTCACCGCCGAAAACGCCACATGCCCGAGAATCTCGCCGCCCTGCTCGGCCACCAGCGATATCTTGAGATCGCCCGCCGCGCGAAGTCTGCGGACAATCTCCGCTTCCGTACCGTCGCTGTAGGGCATCGGCTTGAATGCGGTCGAGGTCAGATCATGGATCGCATCGATATCATCAGGCGTTTCGTATCGGATAAGCATCTCTGTCAATTCCTCAAGCGCGTTGTCGTCAGTGCTGCCCGTACAAACAGTGTCTTATCCCACTGAAACGAAGTGTCGTAGATCCCAGAAAAATCTCGCGGGGATTCCGCTACCCTCTTCCGCAGAAGATTTCGAGGCTATAGACCTAGGCTCGTGGGCACCGTCCTGCTGATCGAAACATCGGAGCGTACCATCTCTGTCGGCACCGTCCGAAGGGTATTTGCGTCTCCGCAATCAGAGGTTCTGCGATGAATGATATCGCCGATCACGGTGTTCGTTTCGGACGAATTGCCGCCATGCTGCCGGTCAAGGACATGACCAAGGCCTATGATTTTTACGCCAATGTCCTCGGCTTCAAGAAAATATTCGAAAACGGCAATCCTGTCGGCTTCATGATCCTGAAGCGCGATCAGGGCGAGGTGCATCTCACCTTGCAGCCGAACCACAAGGCTGCGGACTTCAATGTTGCCCACCTGATGGTCGACAATGTCGATGCCCTGCACGCGGTTTGCCAGCAATATGGGCTGAGAATCATCAAGAGCCTTCAGGACAAGGACTACGGATTGCGGGCCTTCGTGTTTGAAGACCCCGACGGCAACCGTATTGACGTTGGCCAACCGATCTAGCCCAGCCATGAGAAGTGGGTGGGGATACAGTCCCCATCCAACTTTCGCACAATCCCGAATTCCGCAATGCTCGTCATTTGAGTCGAGCCCCTGCATCTTGTCCATCACAGGGAAAGTCGAAGACCAGCAAGCCGGGCTCCTCCAGCGGGAGCTGCGCCACGAGCTGCCCTTGCCGATTCAGCACGGCCGTCGGTCCCCAGGCGATGCGCCCGTCGCGCTCACCCGTTACGTCGGACGATATCAGCCACAGGCCTGTCTCACGGCATCTTTCGCCGCGAACGGCGTTATGCATTGGCTTGAATATTTCCGCCTTCTCCCGTGGCATCATGTTGTTGGAGAGGCATAAGATCAGCGACGCGCCAGACGCGGCGACCTTTGCGGCTGCCTCCGGAAAATTGGTGTCGTAGCAGATGTTGATCCCGAAGCGCAGGGTACCGATCGCAAACAGCGGACTGTCTTTTCCAGCCTCGAAAGCCCGTTCGCCTCGCAACAGGTGGGCCTTCCGGTAGCGGCCGAGGAGAAAGCCGCGCTGGACGACGACGGCGGTGTTGAACAATCGCCCGTCATCGATCTCGATCAGCCCCATGACCAGCATCGGTCCCGACCTCGGCAACCGATCCAGGACCGCCGCGAACTCGGCTGATGCGAGATCGAGGGCAACACGCCGCGCCGATCGTTCATCGGTCAGATAACCCTGCAGAAAACCTTCTGGAAAGACCAGCAGGGCAACCCCCTCAGCCTCGGCGAGCGCAGCGACCCTAACCGCATGGTCCAAGGCCGCCCCGACATTCTCCCGAAATTCCGGCGTCTGCGCGGCGGCTATCCGAATGCTCGTCACTTAGATCTCCGGGTTCTCGGCCGCGGCATCTCAGCAAAAGGCCCGGCGCAGTGGCCGGGCCTCTCCTTGAAAAATCGGTAGACCTCAGAAGGTCGAAGCACCGCTGCCCCAGGGGCCGTGGTGAAAGTCCTTGCCGTCCAGGCGGTCGAAGCCGTGGGCGCCGAAGAAATCGCGCTGTGCCTGGATAAGGTTTGCCGTTCCCCTGCCCTGGCGATAGGCGTCGAAATAGGTCAGCGCCGAGGTCAGCGCCGGCACCGGCAGGCCGGCGGCAATCGCTGCACCAACGACACGGCGCAGCGCCGGGATCGATTCCTTGACCATGTCGGAGAAGGCTGGCGTGACGATGAGGTTGGCAGCGTCCGGCGCCTTGGTGAAGGCCGAGGTGATCTCGTCGAGGAACTGCGAGCGGATGATGCAGCCGGCGCGCCAGATCCTGGCAATCGTCGGCATCGGCAGCGACCAGTTGAACTCGCGCGATGCTTCCGCCATCACCGCGAAGCCCTGCGCATAGGCGCCAATCTTCGCGGCAAACAGCGCCAGTTCGAGATCCTTGTTGAGCTCGGGGCCGTAAGCGATCGGGAAGGACACCGCTTGCGTGCCGAAGATTTTTTCAGCGGCTTCGCGCTGCGACTTCATCGAAGAGAGGCTGCGGGCGGCGACCGCGGCTTCGATCGCCGTTGCCGGAATGCCCATGTTCTGCGCTTCGATCGCCGACCACTTGCCAGTGCCCTTCTGGCCGGCCTTGTCGAGGATCATGTCGACCATTGGGCCGCCGGAAACCGGATCTGTGGCGGCAAGCACCTTCTCGGAGATTTCGATCAGGTAGGAGTTCAGCCGGCCCTTGTTCCATTCGCCGAAGATGCTGGAGATTTCGGAGGCACTCTTGCCGAGGCCGTCGCGCAGGATGCCGTAGATTTCGGCGATCATCTGCATGTCAGCATATTCGATGCCGTTGTGGATGGTCTTGACGAAATGGCCGGCGCCGTCATTGCCGAGCCAGGCGACGCAGGGCTCGTCATTGTAGCGCGCGGCAATCGAGGTCAGCACCTTCTCGACGCGCTTCCAGGACTCTTCGGTGCCGCCGACCATGATCGACGGGCCGTGGCGCGCACCTTCTTCGCCGCCGGAAACACCCATGCCGATGAAGGTCAGATCGGTATTCTTCAGCCGGTCGAAGCGGGCGACAGTGTCGCGGAAATTGGCGTTGCCGGCATCGATCATGATGTCGCCCTTGGAGAGATGCGGGCGCAGCAGCTCCATCTGCTGGTCGACGGGCTCGCCCGCCTTGATCATGATGATGATCGGGCGCGGCGGCCGGATCGCATCGACGAATTCCTCGATGGTCTTGCAGGGAATGATCTGCTTCTTCAGATCGCCGGCGCTTTCGTAGAATTCGTCGGTTTTCTCCGGCGTGCGGTTGAACACCGCGATTTTATTGCCTTTCTCCGCGATGTTGAGCGCCAGGTTGGAGCCCATGACCGCAAGGCCGATCAGTCCGATTTCTGCCTTTTCCACGACAAACCTCCGATGTGTCAATTGGACCGGTGTTGTGGCACTGTCTCGGTCAAACGGCAAGTCTCGCAAGGGTCTAATCGGTTCGCAAAAGCCAATGAAATGAGGCTTGCAATATCCCCGCTTGTCCGACAACCCACCGGCTGCCTCTTAATCCGAAGCCGCAAGTTTTTCGCGCGTCCTGCCCGTATTGCCCTATCTCATGTTATCATCAGTGCCTCGGGAGATATCGCATTGGCATCGGAAAAGCGAAAAGACATGGCCCTCCTGGCGGCCCGCGCCGGCCACTACCGCGAATACGCACCGCCGCCGGCGCTGCGACGCCATTTCAGCCGGCTCTGGTCTCATGCGCTCCACAACGGACCGCCGGCAATGGTGGCGATCGTGCCGGATGGCTATTGCGATCTCCTCTGGATCGACGGCCGGCTGGTCGTCGCCGGTCCCGACAGGACGGCGGCCTTTCCCGTCATCCAGCCGGGCACGACTGTCATCGGCGCACGTTTTGCGCCCGGCGCTGCAGCACCCTGGCTGAAGACGCCGCTCTCGGCACTGGTCGGCTGTTCGGTGCCCCTTGCCGACATCGGCCGGAAAGACACCGCCGAATTCGAAGCGCGGCTTACGGATTGTCCCGACCCCTCGGCCGCGACGGCGCTGTTTGGCCGCCTGCTTGAAGAGACCGCGCGCGATGCGGAGGAGCCCGCCCGCGACGCCGCCATGATCTTCGCCTCCGCTGACGACGGTCGCCCGTCCGGCCTTCTCGACCGGCTCGGCATCAGCGAAAGGCAGTTGCGCCGTCGCTGCCACCATCATTTCGGCTACGGCGCAAAGACGCTGGAACGGATCCGTCGGTTCCAGCGTTTCCTCGACCTCTGCCGCAAGTCGGGCACGATGCCGCTTGCCCGGCTTGCGCTCGAAGCGGGCTTTGCCGACCAGCCCCACATGACGCGGGAGGTCGGTGAGCTATCTACGCTGACGCCCGCCGTCATTCTCGACCAGCTCAGCATGCGGAAGAGAGCCGGCTGACCGTTTTGTTCAAGACGCTGCCGGCCGGTTTGTTACTCTGACGAAACCAAATGACAGGGACCTGCAAGCCATGACGACAATGCCCGCGAAAATCATCCACCGGTCGATCGAGCGCGATTGGCGCGACGTCTATGAATTCGCCGGCAAGCCGGAGAACATGCCGCTCTGGGCCTCCGGCCTTGCGACCGGGCTCGATCCGGATGGTGCCGACTGGATCGCCGATGGCGCTCTCGGAAAAATCAGGGTGAGCTTCGTGCCTGCCAATGAATTTGGCGTGATCGACCATACGGTGACGATCGAATCCGGACTCAGGGTCTATAATGCCCTGCGCATCGTGCCGAACGGCGATGGCTGCGAGGTCATGTTCACGCTGCTGCGTCTGCCCGGCATGACCGATGCGCAGTTTTCCGCCGATGCTGCCCATGTCGAGAAGGATCTCGCCATGCTGAAAGCCCTGATGGAGAGATAGATGGCCGAGAAGACAGAAAACCACGACCGCCGCATCGACTATGTCGAATTCAACGTCGCCGACATCGCCGCCGCCAAAGCCTTTTACGGCTCGGCCTTCGGCTGGCGCTTCACCGATTACGGCCCGAACTACTGCGAATTCGACGACGGCCGGCTAAAGGGCGGCTTTACCGATTTCGGCCCCGTGCGGCCGGGCGGCCCGCTGGTCGTCGTCTATGCCAGTGATCTGGAAGAAGTGCTGACCTCAGTCGAAAGAGCCGGCGGCACGATCTGCCGGCCGATCACCGATTTTCCCGGCGGCCGTCGCTTCCACTTCCTCGACCGCGATGGTTACGAGCTCGCCGTCTGGGCGGCTGCTTAGCCAGACTACCCGAGGCAGCCGAGTTGGTCAGGCTGCTTAAGGCTGCCGACCGGGATCAGGCAGCCTGCGACAGCCGGTCGAGATCTTCCATGACGAGCAGGGCGCCGATCACCGTACCGCCGGCATCGCGCAGCGGCGACATGCGACAGCGCACCTGCCGCGATTCGCCGCTGCCGGCCGAGCGCGCATAGGAATAGTCGATCTGTTCGCCGGCAAAACAGGCGTCGAGCTTATGCTTGGCGCATTCGGCAAACCGCTCCTCGCCGATGAATTCGGAAAGGTGGCGGCCGATGAGCTCCATCGGCTTCCTATTGAGATGGGCGCTGTTGGCCGGATTGGAATAGAGGTAGCGATAGTCCCTGGTCAGCACCGCCACGCGATCCGGCAGGCTTTCGAGGATCACCGCGTTGAGGAACTGGCCATTGTCTGTATCAGGCACATAGGCCGGCGGCGGCTCGATGCGCACATCCTGCGGCGAAGGCACGCGCCAGTCCGGCCCATGCGCCCCGAAATAGCGGTCGAGCAAATAGGAGAGCACCGACGTGTGCTCCGTGACGCTGGCGCTGTCGTCGGCATCCTGGCTGATCAGGTGGCTCACGAACTGCAATTGCATGCAGACTTCGAGCAGATTGGCTGCCCGGCAGGCGAGGATTGCCTCGACCAGCGGCTCCACATGGCGGTCGAGCGCCGTGACGCGCTGGTCGTCGCCCAGGCGTATGGCTTCCTCGATTTGCACGCAACGCAAAGAAAAAGCTCGAAAAAGCTCCAGCAAGACGCCTCCCACTCCCATTGTCCCAAGAGACGAGTCCGAAAACTCACATGGCTGCATTTCCCAAAAATGCGCCTTCCGGTAGACATTATTCGCGTCTTGGTAGTGACGGGTAACATGAAGTGCCCTCAGTTTCAATCCGAGAGCACCTGCCGCTTTTCACCGCTGATAAATGAGGGTGGACGTTTTTGGAGCATGATGCCGAAAAGTGTGAGCGGTTTTCGGCATCATGGCAGCCTGAAATCATGCTGTTCTAAGGCGCGAGCGTCTGCTTGATCTGCCAGCGGTCGTGATACCAGAGCCACTGTTCCGGATATTCGCGCACCCAGCTTTCCACCTTGTCGTTGAGCAGCTGGGCGGCGGCCGGCAGGTCGAGATTGCCCTTGGCGTCGCGCGGCATGTCCAGCCGCGGCTCGATTTCCAGCCGGTAGCGATTTCCGGGCAGCCGGATGCAGCGCGCCGGATAGACTTCGCAGCCGAACTGGCGCACCAGCTTCGGCAGCAGCGGATTGGTCTTGACGTCGCGCCCGAAGAAGGTGCCCTTCAGCCCCTTGCGGAATTTCTGGTCGACCAGCACGCCCACCCCCTGGCCTGCTTCCAGCTGACGGGCGAGCGCGAAGGAGGAGCCGGCATGCGAGGGCACCAGCTTGCCCATGCGGGCGCTGCGGAAGTCGAACACCTTCTTGGCGACATAAGGATTGTTCGGCGGCCGAAAGAGCACGGTGACGTTGAGCCCGAAGGCAGCACCCGCTACCGGCAGCAGCTCGAAATTGGCGGTATGGCCGGTAAAGACGATGAAGGGGCGCGGATTGTCACGCAGGTCGAGGAAGATCGGGACGCCCGACACCTCCACCCTGCCCGGCTCCGACTTTTCAGGATCATAGTCGAACAACTGGTCGAGGAAGACGTATTCCGCAGCAAGCCGGCCCATATTGCCCCAGCTGGCGAGCGCGATCTCCTCGATCTCGGCCTCGCTCTTCTCGGGAAAGGCGTTGCGCAGATTGGTCAGCATCAATCTGTGGCGGCTGGTCAGCCGGCCGAGGCGTCGCATCATCCTGTCGGCGAAGCGGATCGCGCCGTCGGCCGGAAACAGCTTCAGGAAATTCATGAAGCCGAACATCAGCTGAGCCACCAGCCATTGCTGGAAATTCCTGAGCGCCAGAACGAACCGGGTGATGAACAGCTTCACGCGGTCAATCCATCTTCAGGATGATCTTGCCGAAGATCTGGCGCGATTCCATCCGCTCCAGCGCCCGGTCGATATCACTGAAGCTGACCTCGGTATCGATGACGGGATGGACGAGCCCGCGGCCCATCTTCTGCATCGCATCCGCCATGTTCTCCATGCGGCAGCCGAAGGAACCGAAGAGCTTGAGTTGTTGCTGGAACAGCATCATCAGGTTCATCTCTGTCGAAACACCCGAGGTCGAGCCGCAGGTGACGAGGCGCCCGCCGCGCTTCATGCAGAGCATCGAGCCTGCCCAGGTGTCCTTGCCGACATGTTCGAAGACGACGTCGACGCCCTTCTTCTTGGTGAGCTTGCGCACCACGCCTTCGAAACGGTCGGTGCGATAGTTGATGACGTGATCGGCGCCGAGCGCCTTGGCCCTTTCGATCTTGTCGTCCGAACCGACCGTGGTGATGACGGTGCAGCCGATCTTCTTGGCGAGCTGGATCGCCGCCGTGCCGATGCCGGAGCCGCCGGCATGGACGAGGATCGTCTCGCCCGGCTCAAGCTTGGCATTGTCGAACAGCATGTGCTCGACCGTGCCGAAGGTGACAGGAGCAAGCGCCGCGCCGATCGCGTCGACGCCGGGAGGGGCAGGCACCAGCAGGCGCGCCGGCAGGTTGACCTTCTCCTGCGCAAAGCCGTCGAGATGGAAGCCGTGCACGCCCGAGACATGTTCGCAGAGATTGTCGCGGCCTTCACGGCAGGGACGGCAGAGGCCGCAGGTGCGCGCGCCGTAGATGGAGACGAGCTGGCCTGGCAGCACGTTGGCAACGCCCGGGCCGATCGATTCCACGACGCCGGAGGCTTCCGCACCGATGACCAGCGGCATCTTGCGCTTGGCGAATGCCATGCCGCGCCAGCCCCAGACGTCGATATGGTTGAGCGCCACCGCCTTGACGCGCAGCGTCACCTCGCCAGCGGCTGGAGCATCCGGTTCCGGCAGATCGGTGATCTCAAGCTTGCGGTCGTCGATCAGTTGCAAAGCGCGCATGGCAAAATCCCTCGCCTGAAGGCGTCATCTCGTCTCAAAAATTTGTCGGGACCCGCTTAAGCCGGTTCGAGCGCCATGACAAGGCTGGCATTCTGCCCGCCGAAGCCGAAGGAGTTGGAAAGCACGGCTGAAACCTGCGCTTCCCGCTTCTTGTTCGGCACGACATCGAGAACGATCGACGGATCGGGATTGTTGTAGTTGATGGTCGGCGGCAGCGTTCCGGTCAACATCGTCTGCAGCGAGAACACCGCCTCGACGGCGCCCGCCGCCGTCAGCGTATGGCCGATCATCGACTTGTTCGACGAAACCGGAATGCCGACGAGCCGCTCGCCGAACACGGCCGACATCGCACCATACTCCATCTTGTCATTCTCCGGCGTCGAGGTGCCGTGCGCATTGATGTAGCCGATGCCGCTCTCGTCGATGCCGGCATCGGCAAGGGCCGCGCGGATCGTCGCAATTGCCGGGCCGCCATCCGGCGACGACCGGGTGCGGTGGAAGCTGTCGGCCTTGTCGCCGGCGCCCTTCATGATGCCGAGCACCTTGGCGCCGCGCGCGACCGCCGATTCCAGCGATTCCAGCACCAGCGTCGCCGCACCTTCGGCGATGACGAAGCCGTCGCGATCCTTGCTGAACGGCTTGGAAGCCTTGGTCGGCGGATCGTTCTGCGTCGAAAGGGCTGACAGCAACGAGAAGCGGATCAGCGCTTCGGCACTCAGCGATCCGTCGGTCGCGATCGTCAGCGCGCGATCCGTGCGGCCCTGGCGGATCGCCTCGATGCCGAGCTGGATCGCCGTGACGCCGGAGGCGCAGGCGGTCGAAAGCGTGACGGGAAGGCCGCGGGTGCCGAACCGGTCGGAAAGGCGCTCGGAAATAGCGCCAAACAGGGCCGCCTCATGGAAGGCCGGGTCCGGACGCTGGCGCAACGCCGTCAGGAAGCGCTCATAGGCATCCCCTGGATGGTCGGAAGCCGGCGAACGGTCGGCAAGTTCGAAACGCGCGCTCCATTCCGGCTCGATCGGCGGGGCGGCAAGAAACAGAGGGCCGTTGAAATCGCCGGAAAGGCCGGCATCGGCAAGCGCCTCGATCGTCGTTTCGCGGGCGAAGGCATAGGAGCGCTCGACGGCGTTCGGCACCGGAATGCCGATGAAATCAACGGTGCCGGCGATCCGCGTCGACAGGCCCTCGGTCGGGAAACGGTTGATCTCGTGGATGCCCGACGTGCCTGACGAAAGCGCTGCCCAGTTGTCGCTGAGGCCCTGACCGAGCGAGGTGATGATGCCCATGCCGGTAACAGCCACGATCGGACGGCCGAGGTGATCTCTATAAGCGGAAGCTGTCATATCTCTCACTCCTCAGCATCTGCGGAAAGAACGGCAACGCCCTCGCCGCGCTGGTGTCCGACCGTGGTCACGACGGCGGCCGTGGCCCCTGCCCGCATCGGCGCCTCATGGGCGGCGTCGAAGGGCGGAACCTTGGCTTTGCCGTCGACGGCAAGGGCTGCAAGCGCCAGACCCAGCGTGAACTGCGTCTCGATCGTATGGCCGGTGACCCCGCCGAAGCCGCGGATCGCAACGTCGGGCAATTGATGTTCGAGCACCGCCCGCTCGCGAGCGGCAAGATCGTGCATGCCGGTCGATCCGGAAAAGATGGCCGTGCTCTCAGCGGCAAGCTCGGCAGCCGGTGCCAAAAGCCGCTCCAGCCGGACTTCGAGATTGCCGGAATTGCGGTTGCCGCGGTCGCCCTCGACCGCGTCGATGACGGCATAGATATGGGCACCGCGGGCCTCGGCATGCTTGCGGGATTCCAGCACCAGGAAGGCGCCTGCCGAACCGGTGATCATGCCGCCGCCGTCGCTGGGTCTACGCGACCAGAGCGGCACCCAATCGCCGCGCGCATGGGCGCCGATCGCTTCGGTGAGCAGGATCATGTCGGGCCGCTCGGCCGCGAAGGCGCCTCCAACAAGCGCATGCGAGGATTCGCCTGATTTGATGCGGTAGAAGGCGGTCTCGACGGCGGATATGCCGGCCGCTTCCTCGCCCATGAAGGTGCGCGACGAGCCGGTGACCTTGTGCACGATCGAGATATTGCCGGCGAGCAGGTTGGAAAGCTGGGCGAGGAACAGCGTCGGCCTCAGCTCGGTCGTCAGCTTCTCGTTGAGCAGCAACTCGCGGTCATTGCGCTTGAGCGCCTCGTCGACGATCAGTGTGTCGACATTGATGTCGCGCTCGCCGCCGCCGGCCGCCACGATCATGTCCATCGTGCCGCAGGCCTCGATATCATCCTTGAAACCGGCATCGTCGAGCGCAAGGCCGGCGGCGAAGACGCCGATGCGCTGCCAGTTCTCCATCTGGCGTTGATCGCCGCGCTTGGCGATCTGCTGCGACCAGTCGATCTCAGGCAGCGGATGCACCGGATAGGGCTTGAACTTCTCGGTCTCGACGATCGCCTTCGGAGTGCTCGCGGCCGAAAGCAGCGCGATATGCGCATCCTTGCCGACGCCCTGACAGGTGACGATGCCTATGCCCGAGATGACGACGTCGTTTGCAGCCTTGCTCATCCAATCACTCCCTGCGCCGCGATCGCTTCGAGAAGCCCGATCTCGCCGGCACGTTTCTTCACGATATCGCCGAGCGGCACCTCGGAAAACGGCATGGTGCGCAATTTCAGCTGCGCATCGCAGACCTTCTTGCCGCCGCTGGTGATTTTAGCCTTGGTGACCGCGAAACCCGAACCGTCATGCTCCAGCACCGCCTCGATGTCGAGCACGGCTTCCGGTTCGACGAAGGTGCGCATCTTGGCGCCGTCGACTGTCATCAGGAAGGGCATGGCGGCAAAATTGGTGACGGCAAGCACCAGCATGCCGGAGGCCTGGGCCATGGTCTCGATCAGGAGCACGCCGGGAACGAGCGGCATGCCGGGAAAATGACCCTCGAAGACGGGGCTCTTCGCCGGCACGACGGATCGCGCCTTAAGCGTGCCCTTCTTCAGGTCCACCGCTTCGACGCGGTCAATCATCTGGAAATATTCCAGCAGCATTCGGATCCTCCGGCCCGACAGGCCAGATCCGCCCGCCGGTGACGCCTAAAGCGCGTCTGGTTCGCACTTTAGGTCTTTGTTTTTATGCATGCCGTTGTCCCAAAACCGCTGCGCACTTTTGGGCGGCATGCACTAGTTAGGAACGAAACCGCCCGGCCGCCATATTCACGGCGGCAGGGCGTTCAAAAAAGACTGGTATATCGCTCAGGCCTTGGCTGCTTTGAGCTCGTCGATCTTGGCGCAGAGGTTCTTCAGCACGAAGTATTCTTCGGTGGAAACCTTGCCTTCGTTGACTTCCTGCGTCCACTTTTCGAGCGGGATCTTGATGCCGAATTCCTTGTCGATCGCAAAGACGATGTCGAGGAAATCGAGGCTGTCGATACCGAGGTCGTCGATCGTATGGCTCTCCGGCGTGATCGTCGCGCGGTCGATCTCGCTGGTTTCTGCAATAATGTCGGCAACTTTATCGAATGTAGCGGTCACGCGCTGTACCTCATGAAATGACGATTTAAACCCCCTCATAGGCAAATCCATTTCAAAAGCCAATGCTTTCGTCCCGGCGTTGCGGCAATTTGCCGGCTGGGTGTTGCCTAAACAGCAATGGAATGCCGGCCTTTGCCGTCACGCAAGGCGCGAGGCGATGCCGCTTTAGAAAGCCCGCCCTATCGGCGGGGCGAAGAAGCCGTCCGAATCAAACCCGCGGACGGCCTCTTTTCGGCGCAGGCGCTTCCCATAACAGCCATGGCACGGAAACTTTGATCTGGATCAAATCGCGATCCCGGCGCAATTGATAATCATCAAGCCGCGCTGGAAGAAATCGGGATAGCCGAACCCGCAATCGCGGCGTAATCGTCTAGGGTATACCCGGCATGCGCAGCCACACCCGGCACGCGCGGATTTCGAAGGGATCAGGACATGGACGTCGCACGCAGTGATGTTTCCGACTCCGGCACTCTCGTCGCCTGCCGTTCCTGCCAGGCGCGGCACGGCGTCGTCTGCGGCGCGCTGTCGAGCAGCCAGCTCCGGGAGCTCGGCCGCCACTCGCTGCGCCGCAAGGTCGATGCCGGCAGCGAGATCATCGCTCAAGGCTCGGAAAGCTCTTTCTATTCGAACATCATGCACGGGGTGGTGAAACTCTGCAAGGTGATGCCGGACGGGCGCCAGCAGATCGTCGGCCTGCAATTCGCCCCCGATTTCGTCGGCAGGCCTTTCGTGCGCGAAAGCACGCTGTCGGCCGAGGCTGCGACCGATTCCGAAATCTGCGTCTTCCCGCGCAACCTGCTCGACCGCATGATATCGGAGACGCCGGAACTGCAGCGCAGCCTGCACGATCAGGCGCTGAAGGAGCTGGATGCCGCGCGCGAATGGATGCTGACGCTCGGCCGGCGCACCGCCGAGGAGAAGGTCGCAAGCCTGCTCCACCTCATCGCCACCCACGCCGAACCACAAACGGCCACAAGCACCGCCTTCGACCTGCCGCTATCCCGCGCCGAGATCGCCGATTTCCTCGGGCTGACGATCGAAACCGTCAGCCGTCAGATGACCAGGCTGCGCAAGAGCGGCGTCATTCGCATCGAGAACTTCCGACATATCATCGTTCCAGACATGGATGAGCTGGAGCGGATGATCAGCGCATAAGAGGGATCAGCGCGGCGCATAACCCGTTGGGTTAGCGCGTAATGACCACGCGGGTATTGGCAAGGCCGGCCTGCCGCGTCAGCGAGAAGAACTGGGCAGCATTATCGGGATGCAGGCGAACACAGCCATGCGAGGCCGGCCGGCCCAGGCGCTTCAGGTCGAAGGTGGCGTGAACGGCATAACCGCCGTTGAAGAACACGGCGTAGGGCATCGGCGCATTGTCGTATTTCCTGGAGCGGTGATCGCGCGACAGCCACTTGGCGCGCCACGAACCGGTCGGCGTGACATAGCCGTTGCGCGCGGTCGAAACCTTCCAGCGATACTTGACGAAGCCGTTCTCGGAAACAGTCATCGTCTGCTTGCCGATGCTGATATTGGCGACCAGCGTTGCTGCCTGAGCGGCAACAGGAGAAAACTGCAGCAATAAACTTGCGGCCGCAGCCGCCAAAATCGTGTTCATCATAACCCCTCTTCGAACTCGCGCAGCTTAATTGCGCCCTCACGAAAGAGAGACTACGGCAATACTTATTAGATTGCTTTAATCCGAATGGTAATCACAATTTTAACGGCGCATGGCAGCAAGCGGGTCGCCGCAGGCTTACTGAAGCTTGCGCTTCGCCCCAGCCTGATTGAGCCCTTGGTAGGCCTTGTTCATCTTCTCGCGGATCGAGGCCATGGTGCCGAGATTATGGCCGCAGGCCGCACAGGTGATGATGTCGGTCTCCCGGATCTCGGGACGCTCGAACTTCATCTTGGTGCTCTTGCACTTCGGGCACGGTAATTCAACCTGAACTGTCATCGCTCTGCTTCCAATCTGATGGAGATATGAGGCGGTCGGAATAAACGTTTGAGTGGGGGCTGTCTACCGGCGGCGTGGGTGTGCTGTGTCGCACCCCCTCTCACGGCACACCCTATCCCGCGTGCACGGCGCAACCCTACAGAAAACACAGAAACAACCCGAACGTAGTACCAGCGAGCACCATGCAGCTGGCGTAAAATACCGATACGCCGTCCTCGATATCGCCTGAGGTCGCCACGTTGCGGCCGGTGTCGTTGATCATCGGCTCGCGCACGATGACGCCGCCATAGATGCGCGGGCCGGCGAGCTGGACATTCAGCGCGCCTGCCATTGCTGCCTCCGGCCTGCCGGAGTTCGGCGAACGGTGCAAGGCCCCGTCGCGCATCGCCACCCTGATCGCCTCGCGCCCGGCGCTTGTTCCCCGCCGGATCCAGGCGCCGGCGGCAATCAGCAGTATGGAGAGGCGCGCGGCCGGCCAGTTGGCGATATCGTCGAGCCGGGCGGCGGCCCAGCCGAAGTCGATGTATTTTTCCGACTTATGGCCGATCATCGAATCCGCCGTGTTCAGCATCTTGTAGGCGAAGAGCCCCGGCAGGCCGAAGACGGCATACCAGAGCGCCGGTGCGACGACGCCGTCGGAGAAATTCTCGGCAAGGCTTTCGATCGCCGCGCGGCAGACGGCTGGCTCATCCAGCGTCTCGGGATCGCGTCCGACGATGCGGGAAACGGCGGTCCGCCCGCCGGCAAGCCCCTCGTCGCGTAAGGCGACGGCGACGGCCGCGACGTGATCGGCAAGGCTTTTCTGCGCCAGGAAGATCGCCACCAGCCCGGTCTCCAGCAAGATGCCGGCAAGGCCAAACAGCGCGAAGAACCGGTTGAACACGAAGCCTGCGGCTATCGCCACCAGAAGCAGCACCAGGATGGCGGCGATACCGTTCATTCGGCGTTGCGAGCCGGTGAGACTTTCCGGGTTGAGCTGCCGGTCGGCATAAGAGATCGCCGCGCCGAACATGACGACGGGATGCGGCATCCGCGACCACAACCATTGCGGATCGCCGGCGATCCGGTCGAGCAGCAGCGCCAGAAGCAGTACGAGAAGGTTTTCGTCGATCGTCATCGCTCAAATCTCTGAAGGGCTTCGCCAAGCCGCCTGTCGGCCGCCGGATCGGGCGTCAGCCCGAAACGCAGCCAATCCGGCGCATAGTCGAACTTGCGGACGAGAATATGATGGCGGCAGAGATGCGTGTAAATGTCGCCGGCTCTCGCATCGGCGACAAGGGTGAAGAGCGCCGTTCCTCCAGCCATCCGCAACCCGGCGCCCTTCAGCACCGCATGCAGACCGGCGCAACGTTCATTGATGCGGCTGCAGATAGCAGAAACATCCGATCGCAGCAGCGAACCTGCAATCGAAAGGGCCGGTCCTGAGACCGCCCAAGGTCCGAGCCAGTCTTCGAAACGCGCGAGAATATCGCCGCGCGCAATCGCGAAACCGAGCCGGAGGCCGGCAAATCCGAAGAACTTCCCGAAGGAGCGGAAGATGATGAGGTTGGAAAGCTGCGGCGCACGAGATGCAAGGCTGAGCGCCGGATCGGTATCACCGAAGGCCTCATCGACGACGAGAAGCCCGCCTGCTGCCTTCATCCTGTCGTGCAGGGCAATCAGTGTTTCGGCCGGCCATGCCCGTCCATCAGGATTGTTCGGATTGACGACGATGGCCAACCGATGTCCGGCTCCGATCGCGGCAATATCGTCTACCACATCGATGGCAAAACCGGCCGAGGCGAAGGCGCGCGCATACTCGCCATAGGTCGGCGATACCACGGCAATCTTGTTGTCCGTCACGGCAATCTTGTTGTCCGTCACGGCAACCCTGTTGTCCGTCACATCGACTCGGTCGTCCGTAACGCCAACCAGCCTACCCTCGACCAGACGTGGCAGAAGCTGAATCACCGATTGTGTGCCGGGCACTGGTAGCGGCAGAATCTCGCCGCTGCCGTAGTGGTCGCGCGCCGCGCGCCTTGCCTCATCGACGAGGTGCCTGTCCGGCAGGCGGTGCCAGGCTCGCGCCGGAATGTCAGGCAGCGCGACGGGGCACGGATTGATGCCTGTGGAAAGATCGAGCCAGTCGTCCGGCCTGCCGCCGAAGGTAGCGGCAGCCGCGGTGATGCCGCCGCCGTGGACAATCGGTGCGCTCATGCGGCGGCTCCGGCAAGATCGATCAGATGCATGTAGGAGCCTGCCACCTGGTCGCGCCTGAGACCGGCGGCACCCAGATCGGTTCCGAGCGCATCCTGCACCTGAAAAAGCCGCTTGCCCTCGCCCTCGGAGACGACGCTGGAATAGTGGAATTCATGGGCCGTCATCATCCGCGCAAAGAAGGCGCCGTCGAGGGGCACAACACGGCGATAGCCGAGATGACGCTTTCGCTCGGCATAGGTGGTGACGACGGGCAGCAGGCCGAGCATCTCGTGGCGATGCCCCTTCGCATCGATCAGGCCCTCGCCAAGCACCATGTAGCCGCCGCATTCGCCATAGATCCGGATGTCGCGCGCTGCCGCATCGAGTATGCCGGCGCGGAAATTCTGCGCCTCTGCCAGCCGCCCGGCATGCAGCTCGGGATAACCACCGGGCAGATAGATCGCATCGGCATCACCAGCCGGCGCCTCGTCGGCGAGCGGCGAGAAAAAGGAAATCGCAGCACCCCGGCGGCGCCAGCCGAGCAGCATATGCTCGTAGGAAAAGGCAAAGGCGACATCGCGCGCCACGGCGATGCGGGCACCCAGCGGCGGTAACCGGTCGATATTGGCGGCCGATGGCCGGTTGAGCCCCTGTCTGGCGATGCGCAGCAGGAATTCAAAATTGCATTCCTCGGAGACGGCATCCGCCGCATGGTCGATGAAATTGTCGAGGGTTGCATGTTCGCCGGCCTGGACGAGGCCGAGATGGCGCTCCGGCAGGGAAAGCGCCTTGTCGCTGCCGATGACGGCGATGACAGGCATACGGATAGCTTCGAGCGCCTGCCGCAGCATCGCCTCGTGCCGTTCGCTGCCGACCTTGTTGAGGATGACACCGGCAACCCGCACATCGGCACGGAAACCGGCAAAACCAGTAACCAGCGCCGCCACCGACTGCGACATGCGCGAGGCATCGACGACCAACACCACGGAAAGCCCCAGCTGGGCCGCCAGATCGGCCGCCGTTCCCTTTCCGTCGGCCGCCCCATCGAAAAGCCCCATCATCGCCTCGATGACGAGGATGCGGTCGCCGGAGCGGTGAAGGGCCGCATTGGCCGAGATCAGCTCCGGGCGCATCGCCCAGGGATCGAAATTCAGACAGAGCGTGCCACTCGCTGCCGCATGGAAGGCAGGATCGATATAGTCGGGGCCGGCCTTGCCGGGCGCGACCGCGATGCCGCGCCGGCGAAGCGCCCGGAGCAGACCGAGCGTCACCGTCGTCTTGCCGGCGCCGGAGGAAGGTGCTGCGATCAGGAGGCCGCTCATGCCCGCACCTTGCCGGACCGGCGGAATGGATCGGGCAGCAAGCGCCGCCCAGCCAGTGCACCGAGCCAATCGAGTGAAGCTCTGAGCCGCACCACCTCGCCGACGACGACTACGGCCGGCGGTTCGAGCCCGGAAGCGGCAACGGCCTCGGTCGCCTCTCCGAGCGTCGTTTCCAGCACCTGCTGCCGGCCAGTGGCGGCATTGCAGACGAAGGCGACGGGCTCGGATGGCAGCCGGCCTGCGGCGATCAGACGGGCGCTGATCTCGGCGATATGCTTCATCGCCATGTACATGACGATGACAGGCGAGCCCCGTCCGATCGCCTCCCAGTTGATCCTGTCGGGCACGATACCTGACGAATCATGGCCTGTGAGGAAGGTCACGGCATGGTTGATGTCGCGATGCGTCACCGGGATGCCGGCATAGGCGAGCCCGCCGATGCCGGCGGTGATGCCGGGCACGATGCGGAAAGGGATGTTGTGCTCGACCAGCGTCAGCGCCTCTTCGCCGCCGCGACCGAAGACGAAGGGATCGCCGCCCTTCAGCCGCAGCACTCGCTTGCCGGCGCGCGCAAGCTCCACCAGCCGCAGCGAGATGTCGCGCTGCTTCGCCGAAGGCTTGCCGCCGCGTTTGCCGGCATATTCCACCAGCGTTTCCGGCCTTGCCAGCGCCAGGCATTCCTCGTTGACCAGCGCGTCGTGAACGATGACGTCGGCCTCGGAAAGTCCCTTGGCGGCGAGCAGCGTCAGCAAGCCGGGATCACCGGGGCCGGCCCCGACGAGCCAGACGCTGCCCGGCTCAAGCGCCGGAAGATGGGAGAATGCGGCATCGATCATCCTGCTGATCTAGGCCCCGCAAAGGGCAAGGTCAACGCCGCGCCCATCACCTCACTTGAAGTTGCTGAGATGAGCATGACTCACTTTGTGAAGTGTCGGATTCAAATCCTCGGAGAACCCTCATAACGCAATGAATATATAGCAATATATTCCGAAGGCCGGCCGCGATGCTGCCGGCCTTCAAGCTAGTCAGGCTGCAAGCAGTGTATTGCGGATGAGGTCCAGGACCCTCTCCGACTCAATGCCGGTGCAGACCACCTGGCTCGGCAAGCCATCCCAAGCGCCATCAGGCGGAAAACGCCGCCCATCTGGCCTGACGATCGTCTGGCCATCGGCGATGCCGCCGCAGACGACACGCACCGCACCCGATATTGACGAGAACAGCTCCGGCACCACGACATAGACGCAGGCGCAGCTGTCATGCACCATCATGCCGTCTTCAACCGCGTGCTTGTAGAAATCGATGTAGGACTGCGAGAGTGCGTCGAGCTGCTTGACCGCCTTGTCACCCCTCGCCGCCATCTCGCCGAGATAGCTGCGGCTCATCGTGGTAATCGCGGTGACGTCGAGGCCGATGACGGCCACCTTCCAGGGTGCGGTCATGACGATGTCGGCAGCCTCAGGATCACCGTGGATATTGGCCTCGGCGACCGGCGAGACATTTCCCGGCACATAGAAATTGCCGCCCATGATGACGACGTCCTTGGCCAGCGTCGCAATCTCGGGGTCTTCCTTCAGCGCCAGCGCCAGATTGGTCATCCGGCCGACGGCGACGAGGCGCACCTCGCCCGGATGGGCGCGCACCGTGTCGATGATGAAGCGATGCGCCGGGCGCGGATCGAGCGGCAGGTCGATCGTCTCCGGTACCTCGATATCGCCGAGGCCGTTGTCGCCATGCACCATGGCCGGCCATGGCCGTTCCGCACGCGCGGAATCGATGGTGACGCTGGCGCCCTTGGAAACGGGTGCCGGAATATTCCATTCGCGCTTGAGGAAGAGCGCATTGCGCGTCGTCGTCTCAACCGAGGCGTTGCCGAAGACCGTGGTGATGCCGAGAAGGTCGATTTCGGGATGGCGATGCAGGAAGAGAAGCGCCATGGCGTCGTCGACGCCAGGGTCGGTGTCATAAATGACCTTGTGCATGAGATATCCTCTAGATGTGAACCGTGAAGCTGCCGGACGGCGCCGCGAATTGGCGCCAACATAACGTCCACTAGGCTTTCTGCAACCCGCTGCGGGAAACTGCCGCTGTCGCATGTGCAGATTTGATCTTGGCGACAGCAAGCTCGGCATCCGGTCCCGCAGCTGCAAGCGCAGCGGCCTCGGCGACCCCATGGCAGCCGACGCGGGCAAAGACGATCGCAGAGGGATTCGCGAGCCGCGGCGTCTCCTCCTCCAGCCGCGGCGCGCCGAAGAAGACGGCAGGCACGGAAAAATGCGCGGCAACAGCAAGGATCGCCGGCTCCAGTCTTCGGCTGTCGATCGAGGCAATGGCTGCGAGTTCCGCCGCGCCAATACCGGCTACATCGAGCGCCTCGATCGCAAGCGCCAGCACCTCGGCAGGCGACGTCCCACGCTCGCAGCCGAGGCCGAGCACGTGGAGCCTCGCCGTATCGAAAGAGATATCGCTCATGGAAACCGTCAAATACGCCCTGCCCATGTCGTTGCAGCCATTGCAGCTTGGGACGGCAAATGCAACAAGGCCGTCCGAAATCCCTCCCCGGAATACCACCTTGCCCGATATCGCCTTCGATCTGCTTCTGCTGCTCTGCGCAGCGGCTTTCTTTGCCGGTTTCGTCGATTCTATTGCCGGCGGCGGCGGCCTCATCACCGTTCCCGTCATGCTGATCGCGGGCATTCCGCCGCTCCAGACCCTCGGCACCAACAAGGTGCAGTCCCTCTTCGGCGCCGCCTCGGCCACGATCGCCTACGCCCGCAAGGGCCATGTGCAGCTTGCGGAACAATTGCCGATGGCGCTGATGGCCATCATGGGCGGGGCGCTCGGCGCGGCACTCGCCACCATCGTTCCAGGCCAAGCGCTGCAGGCCATCATGCCGGTGCTCCTGGTGGCGATCGCCATCTTCTTCGCCGTCAAGCCGAACCTCAACGACCTCGACACGCACCGCCGCGTGACGCCCTTTACCTTCGGCCTGACGCTGGTACCTGTCATTGGCTTCTATGACGGCGTCTTCGGCCCCGGCACGGGCTCCTTCTTCATGCTGGCCTTCGTCACGCTCGCCGGCTTCGGCATGCTGAAGGCGACGGCCCACACCAAGCTTCTCAATCTCGGCTCGAATTTCGGCGCGCTGATCGTCTTCGCAAGCTTCGGGGCAATACTCTGGAAGATCGGCCTGTTGATGGGTGCCTGCCAGTTCCTCGGCGCGCAGCTGGGCTCGCGGTTTGCCATGCGCATCGGCGCAAAGCTCATCAAGCCGCTGCTCGTGATCGTCTGCGTCGCCCTTGCGGTAAAGCTGCTCGCCGACCCGGCAAATCCGCTGCGTGTCTGGCTCGGCGTCTGACCGAACCCTCGACCATCTTCCATTACCTCTGACGTAATTGATAAGATGCATCGCCTTCCCGCATGATCGAGCTGCCTGGAATTGACGGGCGATCAAAGGAGATGACCTGATGAACGACGCAAACACCAACGCAGAGCGCTATCTCGCCATCTGGAATGAGACGGACGCCGCCCGCCGCCGCGCTCTCATCGCCGAGAGCTGGAGCAAAGCCGCCACCTATATCGACCCACTGATGCGCGGCGAAGGCCATGAGCAGATCAATTCGCTGGTCGAGGCGGTGCAAAGCCGCTTCCCCGGCTTCCGCTTCGCCCTGATCGGAGCGGCCGACGGCTACGGCGACAACCTGCGCTTCTCCTGGGGCCTCGGCCCGGAAAACGGCGATGCGTTAATCAAGGGCACGGATTTCGCCGAACTCGAAGGCGGCAAGCTGAAATCCGTCCGCGGTTTCATAGATTTGCTGCCGGAAGCCGCCTGATGACGCCGACCGCCCGCTCCCTTGGAGACCATCTGCGCGAATGGCGCCAGCGCCGCCGCATGAGCCAGCTCGACCTCGCGCTGGAGGCGGAGATCTCGCAGCGGCATCTGAGCTTCATCGAGAGCGGGCGCTCGACACCGAGCCGCGACATGCTGCTGCATCTTGCCGAACGGCTCGACGTGCCCCTTCGCGATCGGAACCCGCTGCTGCTCGCGGCGGGTTTCGCTCCTGTTTTTGCCGAACGCGCGCTCGACGATCCTGCACTGGAACCGGCCCGTCGCGCCATCGACATGGTGCTGAAAGGGCACGAGCCCTTCCCAGCAATTGCCGTCGACCGCCATTGGACACTCATCGCAGCCAATGCGGCCATCGCTCCGCTGCTCTCAGCCGTTGCCGACCAGTCCCTGCTCACGCCGCCCGTCAACGTACTGCGCCTCAGCCTGCATCCACAAGGATTGGCGCCCCATATCAAAAACCTCTCCGAGTGGCGCGCCCACCTTATCGGCAGGCTGCGCCAACAGTTCTCGGCTTCGGGTGATCCAATGCTGGACAAGCTTTTGAAGGAGTTGCTGTCCTATCCAGCGCCTAAAACTGCTGGCGAGGTCCATGCCGACTATGCCGGCATCGCTGTTCCCCTTCAGCTTTCGACCAAGGCCGGCTTGCTTTCGCTGATCTCGACAACGACGGTCTTCGGCACCCCCGTCGACATCACTTTGTCGGAACTCGCGGTCGAATCCTTCTTCCCGGCAGACGACGAAACGGCCGCCATCCTGCGCAGCCTCGCGCTCAACTGACCGTCTCAGAACTCCACGCCCGGTTGACCCTTGATGCCGGAGCGGAAGGGGTGTTTGACGAGCTCCATCTCGGTTACCAGATCGGCGATTTCGATCAATTCTTCCTTCGCGTTGCGCCCCGTCAGCACGACATGCGTCATATGGGGCTTCTCGCTCTTCAGAAAGGCGACGACTTCGTTGAAGTCGAGATAGTCATAGCGCAACGCGATATTGATCTCGTCGAGCAGCACCATGGAATTGCGCTCGTCGCGGATCAGTTCCTTGGCCTTTTCCCAAGCGGCCGCCGCTGCGGCGACATCGCGGGCGCGGTCCTGCGTTTCCCAGGTGAAACCCTCGCCCATCGTGTGGAACTGGCAGAGATCGGAGAAATGCTTCTCGATCAGGTCGCGCTCGCCGGTCCACATCGCGCCCTTGATGAACTGCACGACGGCTGACGGCTTGCCATGGGCGATGTGGCGGAAGATCATACCAAAGGCAGACGAGGACTTGCCCTTGCCCTTGCCGGTATGGACGATGATCAGCCCCTTGCCATCCGTCTTGGTGGCCATGATCTTGTCGCGCGCGGCCTTCTTCTTCGCCATCTTCTCGGCATGGCGCGCATCGTCTTTTCCGGTTTCGTTTCCCGGGATCTCGTTCTCTGGTGCTTCGTCGCTCATTGGTTCACCTCATTCTATTGTCTGGCGGCCAGGTCGAACCGGGCCGAATTGCTGCGCGGCGTCCAGAGGCTGCGGTCGATTGCTTCGCTGAGCCGCTCCCTCATCTCGTCGAATGCCGCCGGGTTCTTCTCGATCATGAAGTCACGCACGGCCGGATCGGTGACAAAGGCCTGGTAGACGGCCTCGAAATGGTGTTCGCCGACCGCGCCCGTCGTCGCCGAAAAGGCGAAGAGATAATCGACGGTGGCGGCGATCTCGGCGGCACCCTTGTAGCCGTGGCGCATGACGCCCGCGATCCATTTCGGATTGACGACACGCCCGCGCACGACGCGGCCGATTTCCTCTTCCAGCGAGCGGATCACCGGCTTTTCCGGCCTGGAATGGTCGTTGTGATAGATCGAGGGACGCGCGCCGGCGAGCTGCTCGGCGGCGGCGGCCATGCCGCCCTCGAATTGATAGTAGTCGTCGCTATCGAGCAGATCGTGCTCGCGATTGTCCTGGTTCTGGATAACAGCCTGCACCGAGCGCAGCCGCTCCTCGAACAAGCCGCGTTCGGCCTTGCCCTCCTCGCCGGCACCATAGGCATAGCTGCCCCAGACGAGATAGGCCTCGGCGAGATCGGCGCGCCGCTCCCAGCCCTTTTCGTCGATCAGTGCCTGCAGCCCGGCGCCATAGGCGCCGGGCTTCGAGCCGAAAACGCGGTAACCCGCCCGGCGCCTTGCCGCGACTTCGTCAAGACCGGCAGCCGCAAGCCTTGCCGCTTCGCCACGCATGCGCGTCGCGATCGGATTGTCGACCTCGTCCTCTTCAAGCGCGCCCACGGCACGGATCGCCTTGTCGAACAGCGCGATCTGCTCGGGAAAGGCATCACGGAAGAAGCCGGAAATCCGGAGCGTCACGTCGACGCGCGGCCGCCCGAGCATTGCCGGCGGAATGATCTCGTAGCCGGTGACACGGCGCGAGCTCATGTCCCAGAGCGGCTTGACGCCGATCAGCGCCAGCGCCTGGGCGATATCATCGCCGCCCGTGCGCATGTTCGACGTGCCCCAGGCCGTCAGCCCGAAGGAGACAGGCCATTCGCCGTGATCCTGCACATAGCGGCGCACCAGCAGCTCCGCTGATTTCTTACCGAGCTCGTAGGCGGCCGGCGTCGGCACCGCACGGCTGTCGACCGAGTAGAAATTCCGTCCGGTCGGCAGTACGTCAGGACGCCCGCGCGTCGGCGCACCGGAGGGGCCGGGTGCGACAAAGTGGCCGTCGAGGCCCTTGAGCAGACCCTCGATTTCGGCGGGGCCGCAAGCGAGAATGGAAGGTTTGAGGCGGGTTTCAATCTCGGAGACTACCAACCCGGTTTGAGACCAGAGGGCTGGGCACTCTATCTCGCCGGAGACGAACTTTGCAGCGAGCAGTTCGATGCGCTCGACGGTGTCTCCGTTGGTCCGCCATGGGGCGTCAAGAATATCTGCGAGGATATCAGGACGTGGGCCGGTCCAGACGGCGGCCATGTCACAATCGAGAGGGTCGAAGATGGAGGCGCCCCCCTCTGTCCTGCCGGACATCTCCCCCACAAGGGGGGAGATCGAGGATGAGAGGCCTCGCTCAATCTCATGCGTCGAAGCTGCGGCATCTTCAAACAGTTCTTTTTCGGGAAGCCCAAGCCACTTGCCGATCTCCCCCCTTGTGGGGGAGATGTCCGGCAGGACAGAGGGGGGTATCCCCCCCACGCCGCCGCCCAATCTAGCATCCGCCGCGATCGCCCGCTGCAAACTTGCATCCCCACCCTCACCCAGCCCGCGCGGCACCCGCGCCAAAGCCACGGTGAGGTCCGTCAGCAACCGCCCTTCGGGCGAAACGCCGAACACATGCAGTCCATCGCGGATCTGCATTTCCTTGAGGTCGCAGAGATAGGCGTCGAGCTTCTTCAGCGCCTCGCCCTCGCTTTCGCCCTTGGCAATCCCGGCATCCCGGTCGAGGCCGATATCGGTGACAAGATCGAGGATCTGACGGCTGAGCAGACGAATGCGGCGGGGATCGCCGCCGGAGGCCTCGTAATATTCGTCGACCAGCGCCTCCAGATCCTTCAGCGGCCCGTAGCTCTCGGCCCGCGTCAAAGGCGGCGTCAGGTGGTCAATGATGACGGCAGCACTGCGGCGCTTGGCCTGCGTACCCTCGCCCGGATCGTTGACGATGAAGGGATAGAGATGCGGCAGCGGCCCGAGGATCGCCTCGGGATAGCAGCTTTCCGACAGCGCCAGCGCCTTGCCCGGCAGCCATTCGAGATTGCCGTGTTTGCCCATATGGATGACGGCATGGGCGCCGAACGCGCGGCGCAGGAAAGCGTAGAAGGCGAGATAACCGTGCGGCGGCACGAGATCCGGCGAATGATAGCTCTCTTTCGGGTCGATATTATAGCCGCGCGCCGGCTGGATGCCGACGAGCACATCGCCGAAACGGGCGAAAGGCAGGGCGAAGACGCCTTCGCGAAAATACGGATCATCTTCGGGATCGCCCCAGCGGGCTCTCACCTCATCCTGAATCTTATTGGGAAGAGATTCCAGGAAGCCGTTGTAGCGACTCAGGGAAAGCGTCTCGCGGATGATCTTTCCGTCGGAACCGGAATTAGTCGGCCCTTCCATCAGATGCCGTATCAGCGCGTCGCCGTCGGCCGCAATCTCGGCGGCCGGATACCCCGCCGCCCGCATAGCCTTCAGCACCTCGATGGTCCCGGCCGGCGTATCGAGTCCAACGCCGTTACCGAGCCGACCGTCGCGGTTTGGATAATTCGCCATGACGAGCGCAATGCGCCGGTCGCCGGCTGATGTCTTCCGCAGCCGCGCCCAGTTGGCGGCGAGCTCCGCCGTGTAGCGCACCCGGCCAGCATCCGGTTCGCTGGCGACAATATTCGTCTCGACGGCAGCATCGTAGCGCGCCGCCGTCTTGAAGGAGATCGCCCGCGACAGCACCCGGCCATCGACTTCAGGCAGCGCCACGTTCATACCGAGATCGCGCGCCGACAGGCCTTGCGAGGAAGCCGCCCATGCCTCCCTCGACGAGGCCGACAGGATCGCCTGCAACACGACTGCCTCGTTCGCTTCCAACACCGTCGGCTGCCGGTCCGCACCCGGTGCCGAGACGGCAAAGCCGGTCGTGTTGATGACGACATCGGGTTTCAGCACCGAAAACACGCTTTCGAGAATGCCTGTGGAGATGGGATCCTTGAGACTATAGGCAAAGACCGGCAGCGGGCGCAGGCCGAGTGTCGTCAGCGCTCCGATGAGAGCTTCTATCGGCCCCGTCTCGCCGCTCTGCACCAAGGCGCGGTAGAAGCTGATGGCGACGATGGGGGAAGATGTGGGTTCGAATCCCATCTTCTCTGCCGAGTTTGAGATACCCCCCTCTGTCCTGCCGGACATCTCCCCCACAAGGGGGGAGATCGAGGATGAGAGGTCTCGTTCCATATCCTCTGCAGAAGGTGCCGCGTCTTCAAGCGTTTCTTTTGTGGGAAGCCCAAGCGACTTGCCGATCTCCCCCCTTGTGGGGGAGATGTCCGGCAGGACAGAGGGGGGTGTCCCTAGCTCAACCGACAAACGGACAGCCACACGCGAAGACACCACGGCAGCAGAAACCAGCCGCCACTCCTCAACCCCGATCAGTCCACGCCCCGGCCACCAGATACCGGCTTTCATCAAAGGTGCCGCCGGTGCCGGCTTCTCCGTGCCTGCCAACATCGCCCCGGCATAATCGAGAAAGGCCCGCGCATTGGCATCGCCGCCCTCAATCAGATAGGCCCAGAGCGCGTTGAGATCGTCGAGATCAATATTGGAGAAAGGCACAAGCCCCGCATCCGGCTTAGCATCGCCCGGCAACACCGCAATCAGCGCCCCGGCGCGGGACGCTGCCGCATGCAGCGCTTCCAGCGCATAATGGAAATAGCTGGCGCCCCCGAGCGCCCGCACGACAATCAACTTGGCATGCCGCGCGGTGCGCTCGACATAGGTGTCGACAGACATCGGATGCTTCAGGCTCATCAGGCTGGCGAGCCGCAGCGAAGGCCCCGCCCCACGGTCGCGATGGGCGGCCGCGATCGCGGCAAGCTCGCTGTCGGCAGCCGACAGGAAAAGGATTTCGCCCGGCGTCTGCCCGAGATCGATTGCCTCCTCGCCGTCGCTGATCGTTCCCTGCTGGGCCAGAAGCAGATGCATCGGGTTACGCCAGCGCTTCGATCGCCGCCCTCACAGCGCCCTGATCCATCTCGTGCAGGCCGATGACGACAAGGCGCGTGGCGCGCTTTTCGCTTGGCGTCCAGGCGCGGTCGAAATAGTGATCGATGCGGCTGCCGACGGCCTGGAGCTGCAGGCGCATAGGCTTGCCTGACACATCGACGAAACCCTTGAGGCGCAGCACGTCATGGGCGGCAATGATGCTCTTCAGCGCTTCGACGAAGCCGACGGGATCGGCAATCGGTCCGAGCTCGACGACGAAGCTGTCGAATTCGTCATGGTCGTGCGGCGCGCCGTCCTCGTGCTCCAGCTCGTGATGCGACTTGCGATTGGCGACATCGTCCTCTGTGCCGATGCCGAGACCGAGCAGGATACCGGCCGACACTTCGCCGTTCTTCGCTTCGATCATCACGGGCTTGCGCACCGTGCGGGAGGCGACCTCGTCGCGCACCCTGATAAGGCCGGCAGCGTCGATCAGGTCTGTCTTGTTGAGCACGATGAGGTCGGCGCAGGTAAGCTGGTCCTCGAACAGCTCCTCGATCGGGCTTTCGTGATCGAGCGACTCGTCCTCGGCGCGGCGCGCATCGACAGCATCATGGTCATCGGCAAAACGCCCGGCGGCGACGGCGGCGCTATCGACCACCGTGATGACGCCGTCGACAGTCACCTGCGTGCGGATATCAGGCCAGTTGAAGGCGGCGACCAGCGGCTGCGGCAAAGCAAGGCCCGAAGTCTCGATGACGATATGGTCGGGCCTCTGCTCGCGCTCGAGCAGCTTCGTCATCGTCGGAATGAAGTCGTCCGCAACGGTGCAGCAGATGCAGCCATTGGTCAGCTCGATGATATCGTCCTCGGTGCAATTCTCCGCACCGCAGCCCTTCAGCACGTCGCCGTCGACGCCGAGATCGCCGAATTCGTTGATGATCAACGCAATCTTCTTGCCGCCGGCATTGGTGAGCAGGTTGCGGATCATCGTCGTCTTGCCGGCGCCGAGGAAGCCGGTGATGACGGTTGCGGGAATCTTCTGCTGGTTCATAGACTTAACCCTTCATTTTCAGCGGCAGGCCTGCCGCGATGAAATAAACTTCGGCGGCCTTCGCCGCGATCGATTGGTGCAGCCGGCCGGCATGATCGCGAAAATCCCGCGCCATGCGATTGTCGGGCACGATACCGAGACCGACCTCGTTGGAAACGAAAACGAGCCGCGCCTTCGCGGCGGGCAGGAAATCGGCAAGGGCTGCAAATTCCGCCGCCATATTCCGCTCCTCCATCATCAGATTGGTGACCCAGAGCGTCAGGCAATCGACCAGCACGATGCCCCCTTCGCCGTCTATGGCGGCGAGTTTACCGACCAGATCGAGCGGCTCTTCATGCGTTGTCCAGGACGGACCCCGGTCGGCCTTGTGTTGGGTGATGCGCGCCTGCATCTCCTCGTCCCAGGCACGCCCGGTCGCGACATAGTGACGGTCGAGGCCGGTCGCTGTGACGAGGGATTCGGCGAAACGGGATTTGCCGGAGCGTGCGCCGCCGAGGATGAAGGTGGCGGTCATACTCAAACGCCCCTCGGGGAGAGTGCGTAGTCGTGGCTTGCTCCGAATGCACCTTTCTCGGCTACTGAGGGTGTGACGCCCCCCTCTGTCCTGCCGGACATCTCCCCCACAAAGGGGGAGATTGAATCGCCGAGAGCTTTTCTCCAAACAATTGATGTAGGACGACGGTCGTGCTGCTTGCCGATCTCCCTCCTTGTGGGGGAGATGTCCGGCAGGACAGAGGGGGGTACCCAGCATTCGACATAAGCGGCCGAAAACACTCCTCTTGCAGCGCTGCTTGGAGGCGTGGCGTGCGCCGCACCAAGCCGCGCCGAATTCAATCGTTCAGCCAAGACAACCTCCGTGCTGGCAACGGGCATAATACCCAGGTGTGGGCTTCTCGCCCGGCACGCATGGCAGGTCTCCTGGCTCGCGGTTATCGGCCGCGATCGGGGCAGACCGGAAACCGGTCGCCCTGATCGTGCCAGCGGATCATCCTCGCCTTCCCGGCTGCATTAGTGAAAAGGTGGACGATTCGTAGACTTGAGAGGCGTCCGACCCCGGTTGATCACCATGCATATCCAGTGGCTTTTCCGGCATGTCGCCCATCCCGCCCGCCTGCATTATTGCAAGCCGCCGGCCGGAAGGGCCTGATGCCGGATGGAAGACCCTGACCGCTCTACAGTCGCGGGGTCGGCTGTGATGAAGGCGCCCGGCTTGGGTCCGCCCCTTCACATTCCCTTTTCATCCGGAAGGGCGCAACACCGATCCGGAACCATCCGTTATGTCAGGATGGTCAGTCGACCATCCGTTATCGGGATGGTTAGGCAAGCGCAGGGATGAAGTCAACCGGCCTTGGCGGCCACCCGATCGCTGGTTCCGAGATGCGGCTACTCAAACACGACTTACCCCATCTAAAATATCGTCATTTATCAGAGACTTACTTCATCGAAATTTGTTCCAACCGCCGGCTTTTCGCCGCAATTGCATCGCAAGCGGACTGCGCGACCATCTCCGCCCCTTGACCGGGCCTCTCCCCGCCTAGTTGTCTAGCCATGCTTATGAAATTGGATCGGCGCCGTTTCCGCGCGCTGCGTGTTTTCTTCGATCCGGGACGCCTGCGGGCGCTGGCCCGCCGTAGCGAGGTCGGCCTGTCGCTGGCAGGCGCCGTCGTCGGCGTCATCTCAGGTCTCGCCGTCACCGGCATGAGCTACGTCTCCAACGAGCTGCATCAGCTGGTCTTCGGCATCGCCGACAGCGAACGGTTGAGCTCGTCCGAGATCGAGAACAAGCTGCTGCTGCTCACCGCCCCGGTTATCGGCGGCGCTCTGCTCGGCCTGTTGCTTCTAGTGCTGGCGAAACGCCGCAAGAAACCGATGGTCGACCCGATCGAGGCCAATGCGCTGCATGGCGGCCGCCTGTCCTTGACCGACAGCATCATCGTTGCCGTGCAGAACCTGATCTCCAACGGTTTCGGCGCCTCGGTCGGACTGGAGGCCGGCTATACCCAGCTTGCCGCCGGGCTCGCGTCGAAATTCGGCCTGAAGCTGCAGCTTCGCCGCTCGGACCTGCGCACCCTTGTTGGCTGCGGCGCGGCGGGCGCCATCGCCGCCGCCTTCAACGCGCCGCTGACCGGCGCTTTCTATGCTTTCGAGCTGATCATCGGCACCTATACGATCGTCTCGCTGACTCCCGTCGTCGTCTCCGCCCTTGTCTCCACCCTGATCGCAAGGCTGCTTGCGGGTAGCGATTTCACCATCGATATCGGCAGCTTCGGCTCGGTCGTGCCGGCCGATTATATCCCAGCACTTCTGCTCGGCGCTTTCTGCGCCGGTGTGGGCATCCTGATCATGCAGGGCGTCGCCTTTGTCGAGGAGCTGGCGCGCAAGAGTTCGATCGCCCCACCCTTCCGCCCGGCGCTTGGCGGCATCATCGTCGGGCTGCTGGCGATGATCTCGCCTCAGGTGCTCTCGGCCGGCCACGGCGCGCTGCATCTCAACCTTTCCCATGAGGTGGCGATCCCGACGCTGATCGGCCTCTTCCTCTTGAAATCCTTCGCCTCGGCGATCTCGATCGGCTCCGGCTTCAGGGGCGGGCTGTTCTTCGCCTCACTGTTCATGGGCGCCCTGCTCGGCAAACTCTTCGCCTATTGCGGCCCCTATTTCGCCGATGCGACGCTGACGCCCGTCATCTATGCCGTGGTCGGCATGAGTTCGCTTGCCGTCGCCGTCATCGGCGGGCCGCTGACCATGACGTTCCTGGCGCTTGAAATCACCGGCGATTTTCCGATCACGGCGCTGGTACTCGCTGCCGTCATAACCTCCTCGCTCGTCGTGCGCTCGACCTTCGGCTACTCCTTCGCCACATGGCGCTTCCACCTGCGCGGCGAAAGCATCCGCAGCGCCCACGACGTCGGCTGGATCCGCAACCTGACCGTCGACAAGCTGATGCGTGCCGACGTCAAGACGGCAAGGGCGGGCATCTCTCTGGAGGAATTCAAGCAGGCCTTTCCGATCGGCTCGACCCAGCGCGTCATCCTCGTCGAGGAGAGCGACAAATATGCAGGCCTCGTGCTGGTGCCGGAGATCTACGCCAACCCAACCGACGCGCAGGACGAGGGCAAGGCGCTTGCCGATTTTATCCACTACCGCAACGATTTCCTGCAGCCGCAGATGAATGCCAGGCAGGCGGCGGCGATCTTCGACAAGAGCGAAAGCGAAGCGCTCGCCGTCGTCAACAACCTGATCGAACGCAAAGTGATCGGCCAGCTCAGCGAAAGCTATACGCTGCGCCGCTACAGCGAAGAACTCGACCGCCGCCGCCGCGAGGTCTCAGGCGAGATCTGAGCGTCGTCGCGCCGATCGGATCGACGCTTCAGGATACGGCGTCGGCGAGCTTGAACACGTTTACCGCTTTCGAAACCCCGCGCAATTCGAAGGATCCCAGACATTCGTTGGCAACGGCGCAGGTGACGGCGAAGCTTTCCGACATCAGAAGATGATGGCCGAGCGTGCCGCAGAGTTTTTCGAGGCGCGAGGCCTCATTGACGGCGCTGCCGATCACCGTGAAATCAAGCCTGCCGCGTGCGCCGATATTTCCATAGAAGACCTCGCCGAGATGCAGCACGACATCGACGCCGATGTCAGGACCTCCATCATTCCTCCGCTGACTGTTCAAAGCCTTGTTGGCTTCTAGAATATTCCGTGCGGAAGCCAGTGCGGCCATGCAGGCCTTTTGCGGATCTTCAGCATCGGTCGGAAAGATCGCCAGCACGCTGTCGCCCATGAACTTGAGGATCTCGCCGGAATTCTCCTCGACATGCCGGCCGATCAGCTCGAAATGCTCGTCCAGAAATCCGGCAATTTCGCCTGGCTGATAAACTTCGGTCAACGCTGTGAAATTCCTGAGATCCGCAAGCAGGATCGCAGCATTGATGGAGCCACCCTTTCCTCTCTGGATCTCGCCTGCAAGGATGCGCGCGCTTGTCTTGGCGCCTGTATAGACGGCAAGGATATCCGATGCGGTTTTCGATGCCGCGATGCGGTAGCAAGCCAGCCCCAACGCCGGGAAGAGCTTCGCGACGATCGCCAGTTGATCATCAGAAAATCCGCCCGGCCTGTCGCTTGTGAGAGACAGACTGACCCCGCGCAACGCAGCCTCCTTCGGAAACTCCAGCAGGCTCACCAGATGATCCGTGCCGCCACCATGCGCGAATTCCGCAAGCTGCGGGTAGTTATCGACACCCTCACCCTTGGCGATGTTCCATCGACCTGACGTTTCGCCACGACCCAAAAGAAAATAGATCGGGGTCTTCTCGAAACTCAGCACTGCCGCACTGCCATATTCGGCATTCTCGATAGTGGTCGCACCGCCGCGCACGAAATTGGCAGAGACGCCGCCATACATGGGATGAATAGACGGCATTGAGATGCTTCCCCGCCAGATCGGAAAGCCATCCGCGATCAGCCGATCGCACAATCCAGCTATCAGCTCGCCAATATGCTCGGCTGTGATTCCATGTTCTATAAGCCACTGAATATGATTGTTAATTTCCGAACCTCCAAATGACCGACGCAGTTTATGGTTGGAAATCGGGCAAATGGACGGCGATGACCAACCGGGGCGGCGCCACATCAACCAATAGTCGAGTCAGGCAGATATTTCTAGTCACCGACTCCGGCAACGACAACCACAGGGCAGGCTAAGAAGGAATGGTACCTGCCGTTGCCGTTATTGCCTGCCGACGAGAAGCGGTGGAGAGTGCGGCAGAAATGAAAGACGGTGCCGCAGCACCTGCGGATATCTCACATCCTGACCGTCATGCCGCCGTCCACCGTCAGCACGTGGCCGTTGACGAAGGAAGCGGCGGCGCTTGCCAGAAACAGCGCCGCGCCGGCGATCTCGTCCGGCCGTCCCCAGCGCTGGACCGGGATGCGCTGGCGCACGAAGGGCATCAATTCCTCGTTCGCAGCCATCGCCGCGTTCGTCTCGGTGGCAAACCAGCCGGGCGCAATTGCGTTGCTGGTGATGCCGTGCGGGCCGAATTCGACCGCCATGCCGCGCATCAGTCCGGTCAGGCCCTGCTTGGCTGCCGGATAGACGCAGTCACCGGGCATGACGACATGGCCGCTGATCGAGGTCACCGCGATCAGCCGGCCGTGATTGCGTCGCTTCATCAACACGGCAGCGTCACGCGAAAGCGTTATCGCCGCCGCCAGGTCGGTGCGCAGCAGCTCGATGATCGCATCATCGTCGAATTCGGCCAGGGGCCGCCTGTCGCGAGCGCCGACATTGTTGATCAAAATGTCGAGACGACCATGGATTTTGTCGATATCGGCCATCGCAGCACGCTGTGCCTCGCGGTCGGCGATATCGAATGCGGCCGCCTCAGCCGTGCCGCCCGCGGCACGGATGGTCTTTACGGCGCCTTCCAGCGTCGCCGCCGTGCGTCCGTTGACGATGACATGCGCGCCGGCCTCGGCAAGGGCGCGCGCCATCTCGAAGCCCAGACCACGCCCGCCGCCGGTCACCAGCGCCACCTGACCTGCCAGTGAAAATCTGTCCAATATGCTCATGATTTTCGTCGCTCTCGACCTCGTCCATCGCTGCAATTAATGGACTCAGTCAACTAATTTGGCAATAGCAGAACGAGATGTTATGCTGTGGCATCAGGAGGTCTGGCTTGGCTCCCTCTTCTCCCCAGCGGGGTCCGAAGGACGGGTTGAGACCCGCGGCTCGACCCAGGTCGGTGGCCCAAGGGTCGGATGGTCGGCCACGTCGGTGGCGCGGAAGGCCGGCCCTTGGCAATAGCGGGTATCTCGATCGAGATAAATTCACCGAACAACGTTGAATTCAAGCTCGAGGTCGAATACTCGACCATTGCCGTAGGACTCCCGGACCGTTGCCTTGTCCATTCCCACGTAGCCAGGCGCGGAGGTGTAATAGGAGACCACGCCGCCGGTTTTTATCCCATTGCATTTCGCTGCCTCGCCCTTGGCGTTCGGATAAACATCCTGAACCACGAGGTCGATCTTGCCATGGGCTGGCGGCGTCATCACGCGAACGTTCGGTGGCGTATCGGCGCTGCAGTCACGCTTCACATGCCAGGCTTGATGCAGGCGTGTGCGTTCCCCGCTGACCGCGGTGAACCGATGGCTTGCTTCTTTAATGCCGCCGGAGACGGTTGAGCAACTGGCCAACGATAAACCGAGTGCGACGGGAAAGAAGGCGGCGAACTTAAACATGCGACTGTGAACTCCTTCACTCAATGCTGCTCTCGATAACTACGCTCGGAATTCAGGGCAACTTGGTGAGGCATTTGGCCGCGCGCTCCACTGCACTCGATAGACCAGCCAGGTTCTGACATGCCGGATGATTGCCCCTTCCTCCTCACAGGAACTGAACGTTCGCCGGCTGCAGGCTCGCAACCGTCACGTTCTTGAGGATGATCTTGTCGTCCGAGTCTGCCGTGATGATCATGTCGCTGCCCGATTGTGTGGAGGCAGCCAAAAGATGCGCCCAGTCGGCGAAGACCGAGCTATCGACAGCGAGCACATCGTGGGCAGTTCCGGAAGCGGTAAAGCCCACGATCGTATCTATGCCACCGTTGGCGCCATAGGCGAACGTGTCCGCAGCCGCGCCGCCGATCAAGATGTCGTCACCCCCACCACCTGACAGTCGATTGGCGCCGCTGCCGCCGGTTATGACATTATCGAGCGCGTTGCCGGTGCCGGTGAACGCCGCCGTTCCGGTATAGGTCAGGTTTTCGACATTCGATCCAAGCGTATAGCTCGTCAGAGACGTCTTGACCGTATCGGTTCCTTCGCCGGCATTCTCGACGATGATGTCGCCAATATTGTCGGCGACATAAATGTCATTTCCGGTACCACCCGTCAGCGTATCGGCGCCGGTTCCACCATCAAGCGTGTCATTGCCCGACCCGCCCGAGATGACGTTCGCAGACGCATTTCCGGTTCCCACGAAATCCGAGGAACCGGTATAGACGAGGTTCTCGACATTCGTGAGCGAGGCCAGAGTATAGCTGGCGAGCGCCGTCTTGATCGTATCAATCCCGGCGTTGGCAGCTTCGGTGACCACATCGCCGGCTTTGTCGACGATGTAGGTATCATTGCCCGCACCGCCGATCAGCGTATCGATGCCGGCTCCCCCATCCAGGACATCGTTGCCAACGCCGCCGGTAATCGTATTGGCAAGCTCATTGCCCGTCCCCATGAAATCAGCGGCCCCGGTATAGGTGAGGTTTTCGACATTGCTGATTGCGGCCAGCGAGTAGCTGGCAAGCACCGTCTTGATCGTATCGGTCCCGGCTCCGGCATTTTCGATGATCACGTCGTTCAGGCTGTCAACGATGAACGTGTCGTTGCCAAAGCCGCCCATCAATGTGTCGTCACCGGCGCCACCATCCAGAATGTTTACACCATCGCCACCCCTGATGACGTTATTCAGCGCGTTGCCTGTGCCGTTAAACGCCGCCGTCCCGGTGTAGGTCAGGTTCTCAACATCGGCGACGCCTGCCAATGAATAGGTCGCAAGCGTTGTGAAGATCGTATCGCTTCCCTCGCCGGCATTTTCCGTCACCACGTCGCCGACATTGTCCACCACATAGTCATCGTCGCCGATGCCGCCAATCAGATGATCGGCTCCCGCCCCACCGTCGAGGAAATCATCACCGCCACCGCCAACAAGCGTATCGGCGCCGGCGCCGCCCGTCAGCGTGTTGCTGAGCTCGTTGCCGGTCCCTGTGAAGGCGGCAGTCCCGGTATAGGTGAGGAACTCGACATTGGCCCCGAGTGTATAGCTTGTGAGCGCTGTCTTGATGGTGTCCATGCCTTCGCCGATATTCTCGACGACGATGTCGCCGGCATTGTCGACGACATAAATGTCGTCACCGGTGCCGCCGATCAGCGTGTCGGTACCGGCTCCGCCGTCGAGCGTGTCATTGCCGGCTCCACCGGTGATGATGTTCGCAGACGCATTGCCGGTGCCGGTGAAGGCTGCGGTTCCGGTGTAGGTCAGGTTCTCGACATTGGCGAGCGCGGCCAGCGAATAGGTCGCCAGGCTCGTTCTGATCGTGTCGGTGCCCTCGCCGGCATTCTCGGTCACCACGTCGCTGGCATTGTCGACGACATAGGTATCGTCGCCCGTGCCTCCGATCAGCTTGTCGGCACCAACCCCGCCGTCGAGCGTGTCGTTGCCGGCCCCACCCGTCAGCGCGTCGGCGCCGGCACCGCCGGTGATCATGTTGTCGAGACCGTTGCCTGTGCCTGCAAAAGCCGCAGCGCCGGTATAGACGAGGTTCTCGACATTGGCAGCCAGCGTGTAGCTGGCAAGCGAGGTCCTGACCGTGTCGATGCCCTCGCCTGTATTCTCCGTCACCACGTCGCCG
>NZ_JACCEY010000024.1:277827-404167 GCF_013591995.1 Rhizobium sp. WYCCWR 11146 | reverse complement strand
TAGGTGTCGTTGCCGAGGCCACCTGCCAGGTGATCGGCGCCGGTCCCACCGGTGATGAGGTTGTCGAGCGCATTGCCGGTGCAGGTAAAGGCCGCCGTGCCCGTATAGGTCAGGTTCTCGACATCGGCGCCGAGCGTATAGGTGGTCAGAGAAGTCTTGACCGTGTCGCTGCCCTCGCCGGCATTCTCGGTGACAACATCGCCGGCATTGTCGACGATATAGATGTCGTCACCGCTGCCACCGATCAGCGTATCGGCACCTGCGCCGCCATCGAGCGTATCATTGCCGGCTCCGCCCGCAAGCGTATCGGCACCAGCGCCACCCGTGATCGCATTGGCGAGTTCGTTGCCGGTGCCGGCAAAGACAGACGATCCGGTATAGATAAGGTTCTCGACATTGGCGGCCAGCGTATAGCTTGCAAGCGTCGTCTTGACGATGTCGGTGCCGCCGCCCGCCGCTTCCACGATCACGTCGCCCGCATCGTCGACAATGTAGGTGTCGTTGCCAGCTCCGCCGGTCAGCGTGTCGGCCCCTGCGCCGCCGTCGAGCGTGTCGTTGCCCGAGCCGCCGGTAATGATATTGGCCACCGCATTGCCGGTGCCGGTGAAGGCAGCGGTCCCGGTGTAGGCCAGGTTCTCGACATTGGCGAGCGAGGCTAGCGAATAGGTCGCCAGGCTCGTTCTGATCGTGTCATTGCCTTCGCCGGCATTCTCCGTCACCACATCGCCGGCATTGTCGACGACATAAATGTCGTCGCCAGTGCCGCCGATCAGGTGGTCTGCTCCGGCCCCGCCGTCCAGCGTGTCATTGCCCGCCCCGCCAGACAGCGTGTCGGCATTCGCACCTCCGGTGATGACGTTGTCGAGCGCATTACCTGTGCCGGCAAAGATCGCCGACGTTCCGGTGCCTGTATAGACCAGGTTCTCGACATTGGCGGCCAGCGTGTAGGAGGCGAGCGCCGTCTTGACCGTGTCGGTGCCCTCGCCGGCATTCTCCGTGATCACATCACCGGCATTGTCGACGACATAGGTGTCGTCGCCGGTGCCGCCGATCAGCGTGTCGGCACCTGCTCCGCCGTCGAGCGTATCGTTGCCGGCTCCACCGGTGATGACGTTCGCAGACGCATTGCCGGTGCCGGTGAAGGCCGTTGTGCCGGTGTAAGTGAGGTTCTCGACATTGGCGAGTGCGGCCAGCGAGTAGATCGCCAGGCTCGTCTCGATCGTGTCGGTCCCGGCACTGGCCGCTTCCGTCACCACATCGCCTGTATTGTCGACGATATAGATGTCGTTGCCCGCACCGCCGACCATCGTGTCGGCACCTGCGCCGCCGTCGAGGATATCGTTGCCGGCGGCACCGGTGATGACATTGACCGCAGCATTGCCTGACCCGATGAAGTCACCCGTGCCGGTGAAGGTCAGGTTCTCGACATTCGCTAGAGATGCCAGCGAATAGCTGTTGAGCGTGGTCTTGATCGTGTCGGTCCCGGCCCCGGCTGCTTCGACCACCACGTCGCCTGCATTGTCGACGACATAGGTGTCGTTGCCGGCTCCGCCGGTCAGCGTGTCGGCCCCCGCGCCGCCGTCGAGCGTATCGGCGCCTGCCCCGCCGGTGATCGCATTGGCAAGCTCGTTGCCGGTGCCGGTGAAGGCTGCCGTCCCGGTGTAGACGAGGTTCTCGACATTGGCGCCGAGCGTGTAGCTCGCCAGCGCCGTCTTCACCGTATCATTGCCCTCGCCGGCATTCTCCGTGACCACATCGCCCGCATTGTCGACGACATAAGTGTCGTCGCCAGCGCCGCCGATCATCGTATCGGCACCCGCTCCCCCGACAATCGTATCATTACCGGCGAAGCCGAGGATCACATCGTTGCCGGCCGCGCCATCGATCGTGTCGTCGCCTGTCCCGCCCGTCAGAATATCGGTGCCGGCGGTGCCGACAACGTCGATGCCGCTCCCCTTCGTCGATGACAGATAGGACTGATTGACCGCAAGAGCGACCGCGAAGTCAGCCTTGGTGGTGCCGGATCCGAGTGCTGACGTCCAGAAAGATGCCTCCGACGCGGTCGGCACCCTGCCGAGGGCATTGAGGAAGAGCTGATTGACGAGATCTGCCGTTGACAGGCCGCCATAGAGCGTCGTGAAAGCCGAGGAGACCAGAATGTCATTGGCGACCTGGAACTGGGTTTCGGTACCGCCGGTGATTGCGGTTGCCTTCGTGGCGGCTTCGCTTCCTGACGGATCGCGGCCGAGCAGGACACGATAAAGACGATCAACAGTTTCGGTCGCCGCGGCCTTGTCTGTCGAATGTAGATATTTGCCCGAAGTCACATTGGTCGTGACGTGGTCATTGCCGACGACCTGATGTTCGGCGCTCTCCGAAATCGCAAGGACCAGGCCCGCCCGCGTAATGCCGCCGGAGCTCAGCTTGCCGAGCCATGTTTGCATCTCACTGACGGATGCATTGCGTCCATAGGCGTTCTGATAGAGCACTTCGACGAAGCCGACGTTCGACAAGGTCCCGTAGTTCGACGTGAAGGCTGCGCTTGCGATGAGGTCGGTCGCAAGTTGCGTCGTATTGAGCGCACCCTGGGTCAGGTAGGTCCCTAGCTGCTCGCGCTCGGAGTTCTGCATGTCGCGGTCGAAGACGACATCGTAGATCCGCTGCATCTCGGCGACGTCGAGGTTTTCCTCGGTCATCTCGATTTGCGCCGATCCGCTGAGACCACGCACATTCGACCAGGTGATGGTATCGATACCATCCGGATCGATCCCGTGCCGGACATAGGCAGTGACCGAACCGGTTGTCGAAACCGCTTCCCAGCTATAGGAGCCGTTCGCCTCGGCGGAGACCGAGATGAACTCGTCGCCGAGATCGGTAGGCGCGCTCGTTGGATCGGACGGCGTGTCCGGCGACAAAATCGTTACGTCGGTGCTGCGCCCGTCGTCATCGACGTTGATAACGAAGCCGTCGGCCGAACTGTCCGCGGCCCCCGTGCGCCAGGACTTTCCGGTCGGATAGTCGAGCGACTGATAGGTGTTTCCTGCCGCATCGGTGTTGAACAGCTGGCTCTCGTCGATGACGCCGTCACCATCGTGATCGAAATCGGTGACGATTTCGAGTCCGTCTGCACTCGTCAAACGGACAAAGCCGCTGCGCTTGCTGCCGTCCTGGTAACTGGTCGTGCTCGACTCGACCAGTTCTCCATTGGCATCGACGGCCGTGGTGTCGATCTGTGATTCCGAGACACGTCCGGCTGCGTCGAGCTGAGAGAGTTGTGTCTTGCTCAGCCCATCGGCGCTCGTGGTGCTGGTCACCTTGTCGAGGACGGCAATACCATCGGGGGCGAGATCGGTAATGGTCTCGGTACGGCTGCCGTCCGGGTTGAGAACGGCAACATCCGTTCGCCTGCGATCGATCACGCCGTCCCCGTCCGAATCGAAACTGTAATCGGTCTCCAGACCGTTCGCACTGGCTGACGTCGTCGAGCGATCCTTGAGAGTGCCGTCGGAATTGAAATTGGAGATCGTCGTCGTCTTGACACCATTGCCGGCTGTCACAGTCGTTTCGCTGTGATCGGCAACGCCGTCGCCATCGCTGTCTCGGCTCTCCGTATGCGACAGGCCGTCGGCGCTATCTGCGGTCGTCTCCGAACGCAGCAGATGGCCGGTGACCGTATTCGAAAGTTGGACAGTCTCCGTCTTGCTGCCGTCGACATTCTGGATCGAGGTATCGGTCTTCGCATTCTTCGTTGAGAGCGCGATCGCAGTGGTCTTTGTCAGGCCGTTTGCCGAAACCGTCTGGACCTCCTGGTCGACGAGCCCCGTGACGCCGGAACCCGACAGCGCCGTGCCGGCGCTCGTCGTGGTCGTGGTACTGCCATCGCTATTGCGGACCGTAAGCGCGCTTGTCGCCCAGCTATGATTGCCGCTCCACTGCTGGGTGACAAGGTCGCCATTGGTCGAGGTCGTCTTGATGACCTGGTCGATAACCTGGCCTGTTGTATTGGTATCGCGCAGCGTCTCGGTACGCGAGCCGTCGGCGTTGAGCACCGTCCCATCGAAAATCGTTTCGCTGTATGAGTCGGTGTCATCGCTGTTGGTGAAATCGTTCTTCACCGTTTTCGTCAACCCGTCGGCACTGACGGTCGTCGTCTTGATTTCGTTGAACGCGACCGGATTGTTGATGCCGTAGCTTTCGACGATCGTGACCTGCGAACCATCGCTATTGACCGAGTTGACGGTCGTCTGCGCATTGGTTGGCGGAATACCGTTCGAGAGATCACTTGTACTGCTGCGGCCATCGGCGCTCGCTGTCGTCAGCGTATGGACGTATTTCAGGCGATTGACACCGGCGACACCGTCCTGAATGTCGAGGATACTACCGTCTGCATTGCGCGTGCGGGCCTCGTGAACCGTTTTGTCGACGGCGGAGTCGCTGCCGATATAGGTGTCGGTCGTGAGTGTTTGACCATCCGCGCCGATCGTCGTCACGGTCTTTCCGGTCTGCGTGCTTCCATTCCCGTTGCTGCGAGTAATGGTGACCGTCGATGACCCGTCGGCATTTGTCGTGGTTGCCGTCACCGACCGGCTGTCGAAGTCGCCGTCGCCATCGGCATCAGTTTCCACCGTCTTTACAAGACCGTCGGCCGACGTCGTCGTGACGACGCGTTTTTCGAGGATCGTTCCGTCCGGGCTGAAGGTCGAGACACTATCGATCGTGCTACCGTCGGCGGCAACAGTGACCGCCTCGACGGTGTCGAACCCGCCGTCGCCGTTCGCATCCGTATCGAACGTTTTCGTTCGGCCGTCTGCCTGCTCGATCGTTACCACCTTGCTGCGGAGTGCAGAGCCGTCTTCAACCGTGATCACTTCGGTGGTCGAGCCGTCGGCGTTAAGCGCCGTGACGTCGGTCACGGTCGTGTCGACAAGTCCGTCACCATCGGCATCGAGCGTCGTCACCTTGCTATATCCGCTATGGCTTGTCGTGATGGTGTTTCGATCGACAAGCGTCGTGCCGTTGCCCGCATAGTCCGAAACTATCTCCACCTTCGACCCGTCCGGGTTAAAGGAAGTGACGTCACGGGTCACGCTGTCAAAGGTTCCGTCGCCATCGAGATCGGACTGAACGGTGATCTGGCGGCCATTCGCGCTCGTGGTGGTCACGCGCCTGTCGGTCAGATTGGCGGCAGCAACAGCCGTGCCGGCATAATCGGAGACAGTCTCAACCCGGCTTCCGTCCGCGTTGAGCACCATCACGTCGCTGCTGTGCCGGTCGATGTCCCCATCCCCATCGCTGTCCGTCGTGGCAATGGTCGTCAGGCGATCGGCGCTCGTCGTCGTCAACGAAGATTGGAGCAAATGCTGTCCATCGGCGCTGTAAGTCGACGAGGAGGTCGTTTCGCTGCCATCGGCGGCGATGTTTGAAATCGTGACCTGTTCGGGACTGGAGAACTGATCGAGATAGGTGCTGGTCGTGACGTTCCGGCGGTCGGCGCTGGTGACGGTGACCGTCTTGCCGATTTGCGCCGACGTGGCGCCAGCGGCTTTGACGACCATATGCGTCTGGGAACCGTCTGCATTCAGTACGGTCGTATCTCGTTCTGAAGTATCTTTCGAACTGCCGGCGCCAAGATAAGTATCGACGATGGTGGTTTTTCCGTCGGCGCTGACCGTGGTTATGGTCTTGCCCGTCTGGACACTGTGATCGCCGTTCCAGTTCGTAACCGTGGTCGTCGAGGAGCCGTCGGTGTTGATGACGGTCGCGGTATCCAATTGCTTGTCGAAACTCCCGTCGCCATTCTCATCGGACCGTATGTTCTTTGACAATCCATCGGCCGACGTCGTCGTCACCGTCTCGTATGATAAAACGGTTCCTGCCGGGTTGAAGGTCGAGAGCGTATCCGTGATCGTTCCGTCGCCGGCCACCACGATCGTTTCGACGGAATCGGATCCTCCGTCACCATTCGCATCGGTCTGAACCGTCCTGCTGCGCCCATCTGCGCTCCAGGCCGTCACTGTTCGATTCCGCAACGTCAGATCGTCGTTCTTGTCAGTGACAGTTTCGACCCGGCTGCTATCGGCGGCAATCACAGTGCTGTCCTGGTGGGTCAGTTCGAAGGCACCGTCACCGTCGGCATCCGTGTTGGTTGAACGAACGAGGGAGTCGGCGGTGAGCGTCGTGACGGTCTTGCTGAGCAGGGTTCCGTCAGCGCTCTTCACAATCTGCGTGGCCTCGGACGTACCATCGGTGTTGACGACAATGACGTTTGACTGAAGCTGATCCGTTAGCCCATCGCCGTCGAGATCGGTGGTTACGCTCTTGCTGCGGCCATCGGCGCTTGTCACCGTCACCGTTTCGTCGATACGGCTGGCGCCTGCCGTACCCGTGCCGGCATATTCGCTGACGTCTTCAATTCGTGCTCCGCCGTTCGCCACCGATATCATATCGGTCGTGGTGGCATCGACGATGCCGCGTCCTGTGGAGTCCACGGTCTTCGTCTTTGTCAAACCATCCGCACTGGTTATCGTTGTCGTCTGATCCTTCTCCGAGCCATCGGCATTCAGATCGGTCACTGTAACGGTCAGCGTACCGTTCGCTGCGGTGGCATCGGTCTCCCGCTGGGTGGTAAAGCCGCCTCCCGTCTGATCTCTGGAGATGGTAACGAGTTTGCCGTCAGCGCTGGTCACTGTGGTCGTGCGGTCGGTCAGGATCGAGCCGCCATGATCAAAGTCGGCGAGCACCTCCGTCCGACTGCCGTCGCTTGCAACGGTGATCACATCGGTTTGCCGCTCGTCGATGATGCCGTCGCCATCCGTATCGGTCGTCAGGGTGCGGGTCAGAGCGTCTGCCGAGGTTGTCAGGATGCGCTCGGACTGAAGGCTTCCATCAGTGCCGCTGACCTTCGTGTCGATGACGGTCGACCCGTCTGCGGAGTGCGACGTCGAGGTTGACGTGACGACGCCGGTCTTGTCGAAGGCCAGCGACACGTCCGCCGCCGTGCCGGTCGAACCGTTGCTTCGCTGGAATGTCGCGGCGCCGCTGATGGCAGAGCCGTCGGGCTGAGTGGTTGCCTGGTTGTTCGAGATAAGATCGATCGACGTGATACCAAGGTCCGAAAGGGTTTTCAGCTGTTGCGTGCCATCGGCCTGCGTGACGACGACCTTGAAGTCGGCAAAACGGCTGTCGCCGGCATCGAGCTTCCCATCATGATTGGTGTCGAAGACATCGCGCAGCGCCTGCATGTCGGTCGCCGCCGTCGGGTCCCATGCCGTAAAGTCGATCTCGCTCTTCTGGTCGATCTTGCCGTCGCCGTTCGCATCGATCGCCAACACGCCGTCGCCGGCCGCTGCCCATGCGGTCAGATGCTTCTTGCCATCCCCGGCCATGTCGAAATAGGTGATCGACGAGGTCTGCTGCGTCAGCTTTATGCCGTTGCCGTCCAGGTCGAGAACGATTGGTTCGTCGTCGCCACTGTCGTCGTCATCATCACTTGGATCTTCATCATCTTCGCCGACGCCGTCGTCGATCTCCGGAAAATTCCCGTTGGCGTCATAGGAAGGCGGGCCAACGTCTGGCGTTGCATCGCGGGGAGGCTCGTAGTCGCCGATATTGAGCCCTCCAAGATAGTCTTCCTGCCTATCGGTCGAGCGGCTGCTTTGCCCGCCAGACGATGATTGTGACGGTCCGTCGCTGTCATCCGAACTGTAATTGTCACCCATGTCTTCGCTGCTTGACGAAGAGCCGGATATCGAGGGGGCGGAGTCACTATTATCGGAGCCGCCGTTGGTCCAGTCGTCCGTATAGAAGTAGTCCCAAGATTTCGGTGTATTGCTTAGAGTGGTGAAGCCAAAATTCGCCGGGTCGGTGAAATTACTGCTGGGATCGGCTGCAAAGTCGGTAGATGCCACCTGGTTCGCGGGCAATCCGAATCCACTGCTGACGCTAAGACCAGCATAAGGGTCGTACACGTCGAGTGTGTCCGCATCTAATAACGGTGCCTGCGATATGCCGAGCCGATCGAGAACTGCTGCGGCGAGTTGTTTCTCGTTGTAGTCTTGGGTTGCATAATACTTGGCTTCGTCCAGCGCGTCGAGTTGTCCGGCGACGTAGTTTCGAACGGAAGGACCGAGTCCTTCACTGTAGGCGAGTGCCGCTGCGCCTCCCAAAATAGCGAAAGTGACTGGATTTTCTGCGGCTGATACTTCCGCCACCCCGCTTGCGAGCGATACTGCGAGGCGGCCAGCGGAGAGCGCTATGCTGTCGTCGACGTAAATTCCCACAGACCGATTCAGAGCCGATTGCTTATCATGGGACAGGATATCGAAGATTGCGTCCACCGGGAGAAGACTTTTGGTCAGCAGATCAGAACGTGCCGCCATGCGCGCGTAGGAACTGATCGATGAGTCCGCCGAGACAGCCGTCGCTATGTGGTCGAACTCACCGTTGGCGAGCTCCGAAGCTATGTCGTTTATTCCCAATTGCTTGGTAGTGCGCGTACTTTCCGCGTAAGTTGCGGAGATTGTGTAGGCCATAAACGACTGAACAGCAAATGCCGCTCTGCCAACTTCTTTATTGAATTGATCGAACTCGTTCTTGAGGTCATCGAAACTGAACGTGACACTGAGAGTGTTCATCAGGAATTCTCGCGATCTTTTATTGTCTTGCGATAGATGTGATATAGATGCACAAAAAACAAAATAAAGAATAATGACGTTAAGATGTTTGCCATGTAAAGATTAAAGAAGCCGCTATCCCTGGATCCTATAAAAAAGTCTATCGCATAACACTTCGCATTTTCACAGGGCGTAGTTAATCTGTAATCAGAGACATATATGACGAGGCAGGCCGTTATTACTACTGAAGCCGCCACCGATGCGCTCTTTATATTCCTTTCAACCGGGACCTTACTGAGTCGGTAAAAAAATCCCTCATCAGTCACCTTAGCGCGACGGGCCATCCACCAGGCGATCGGGAAGAAGATCAAAGCGATTACAATCTGCGCAACCAAGAAGATGAGCAGATAGTCAGGGGCTCGAAATCGGTGAAATAACGCGAGAGATGAAATTGTCACCGCGACCATCAGAATCGCGAAAACGCTATCTAAGCTAATAATGCTTCGTCGAAGTAGAATTCGACCTACTAAGAACAGGAAGATCAGAAACAGGACGATGGGGACGGGCCCGATCGGGGAAAGCGGGCTTGCAGGTACAAAATCACCGTTCACGCTCGGATCCTCCATCAATATGACGAGACGACGGAAAATACCGACCATCTCGGTTGCTGCGGGGGCGCATTGCTTTTATCAAATTACCGCTCCTTCATTGCATCGCTCGCCACTTCAACGAGAGGCGAAAACACGTAGGCCAGTATCCGCCTCGAACCGGTTCTGACCTCGGCCGTTGCCGACATTCCCGGTGAAAGCGAAACATCCGCGCCATCCGCCTGCACCGCATTTTGCTCAAGCTTCAGCGTCACCGCGAAAACGAGGTTCTGTGTCCGCTCGGCACCCGCAAACAGCGAAGTTTGCGGTGCGGCAGCAGCGTCTTCCTCTCGGCGCTCGGCGTCCGGCTCCGGAATGGCATCGGTTGCTATCTTGGTGATCGTTGCCGGAACCGTGCCGTATTGGGTGAACGGGAAGGCATCCAGCTTCACCACCGCCGGCTGGCCGACATGAACGAAGCCGATATCGCGATTGGGAACATAAACCTCGAGTTCCAGTGTGGCCCCTGCAGGGACGACCCTCAGAACCTCTTCGCCCGCCGTCACCACCTGACCTTCGGTGGAGATCGCGGAGGCCTGGACGACGCCGTCGATCGGGCTGCGCACCGTCATTTGCGCTAGTTCGGCGCGGCTCTTTGCAAGGCGCTGTTCGAGATCCTCGGCCTGCCGCTCGGCATCGCCGAGTTTTTCGGTCTGGTCACTGATGAACGTGCTGCGGGCCTTTTCGATCTCGGCGCCGAGGACATCGATCCCGGCTACGGCGTCGGCAAGTTGACCCTTCTGGATCGCGAGCTGTGTCCGCTGCGTCTTTAAGGTTTCGGTCGCGTCGATGACGCCGGCGATCGGCCCTGCGTTCTCACCGACGAGCGTGTTGCGCATCGCGACCCGCTGTTGTAGCGTATCGACGAGCGACGCCTGCTCGTCGAGCGTATCCTGAAGGTGGTCTCGCTCCCCTTCCTTCTGGCGCATTTGGGAACGCAATGACGTCAGCGACGCGTCGAGCTGACCGAGCTCGCTGGCGAGAATGGCGTCCTCCCGTTTGCGAAGCTTCGCGGGCACGTCTGCTGCCCAGTCGATGCGAGCGCCGCGCGGATCACCCGCTGCAGCCCCGGCAACAAGCGCCTCACGCCGACGCGTGGCTTCTGCCTGAACGGACGCGAGCGCGGTTTCGGCATCCCGTTCGTCGGCAATGGCTTCGGTCGAGTCCAGCTGGAACAGCACATCGCCGCGATGCACTTCGGTTCCATTGGCGGGCGGCAGACCAACGACCTTGCCACCGTAAAGCGGCTGAACGACCTTGACCCGTCCGACCGGTTGGATTTTGCCCTGTGCCGTCGCGATGATGTCGATCCTGCCGAGATATGCCCAGGCAAGCGCGACGGCCGCGAGCAGACAGATAATCAAAAGGAGCGCCGTTCCGACCGGGGACGGCGGCGTTTCAAGTACCTCGAGTGCAGGCGCCAGGAACTGGTTGTCGGATCTAGACCGTGTCGGCGGAGGCGAGGCAGCGATGGTGCGGGCGGCAACAGTCATGCCGGAACCCTTGTATCGTGCTGCAACGTCCAGAGCCGCGCAAAGAGACCATCCTTCTTTTGCAGAAGCTCGTCATGCGTTCCCATCTCGACAACCCGGCCGTCTGCCATGCCGATAATCCTGTGGCAGTTTCGAACGGCGGCAAGGCGATGGGCGATGATGATCACGGTTCGACCCTGGACGATGTGGCGCATGTTTTCCTGGACGACGCGCTCGCTTTCATAGTCGAGGGCACTCGTCGCCTCGTCGAAGATGAGGAGCGGCGGGTTGGTGGCGAGCGCCCTTGCGATGGCTATGCGCTGCCGCTGCCCACCCGACAGGTTGGCGCCCCGTTCCTCGATGACGGTGTCATAGCCCTGCGGCAGTTTCGATATGAATTCGTCGGCACCGGAAAGACGGGCCACCGCCAGGACCTGGGCGCGCGGCAATGCGGGATTGGCGAGCGCGATATTCTCGTGGATCGTGCGATTGAAGAGCAGGTTCTCCTGCAGAACGACGCCAATGTGACCTCGCAACCACGCCGGATCCATTTGCGAAAGATCCATCCCGTCGAGCAAGACTTGGCCTTCGTTGGCAAGATAGAGCCTCTGGATGAGCTTCGTCAGCGTCGATTTACCCGACCCCGAAGCACCGACGATACCGACCACCTCGCCTGGGCGGACATGCAGGTTGATGCTCTTCAGGATATCCTGACCGCCGGGGCGGTAGCGGAAACTGACATTCTTGAATTCGATGAGGCCTCTCGGAGCGGGAAGGGCAAGCCGCGTTGCCGGCGTTCGCTCCATCGGCGTATTCAGAATGTCGCCGAGACGGTCGATCGAGATCTGGACTTGCTGGAAGTCCTGCCAGAGCTGCGAGAGCCGGAGGACGGGTGCGGTGGCCTGGCTGGCGATCATGTTGAAGGCGACGAGCGAGCCTACCGACAGCTCGCCGTTGATGACAGCGCGCGCACCGAACAGCAACAGCAGCGCCGTCGTAAGCTTGCTGATGTACTGGATGACGTTCTGCCCGCCGGCGCCGAGCAGCGTCGTCTGAAACGCAGTCTTCACGTAGGCGGCGAGCTTTTCTTCCCACTGCGCCTGCATGACCGGTTCGACCGCCGCCGCTTTTACGGTCTGTATGCCGATGATCGCCTCGACGAGCAACTGCTGGCTGACCGCGCCACGGTTGAACTTCTCCTTGACCATGTCGCGAAGCGGTGGGCGCACGAGAAAGCCAACGAGGGCGTAGAGCGGGATCGAGCCGAGAACGATCAGCGTCAGGCTCCACGAGTAGAGCCACAGGATGCAGAGAAAGACGATGGCGAATACCAGGTCGATTGCGGCAAACAGCCCCTGCCCCGTGAGGAAGTTCCGGATCGTTTCCAATTCCCGGACACGGGCGACCGTCTGGCCTGCAGACCGCGTTTCGAAATAGTCGAGCGGCAAGCGAAGCAGGTGACGGAAAAGCCGTTGTCCCAGCTCGACGTCGATACGGTTGGTCGTGTGCGACAACGCATAGGTTCGCAGGTACTGTAAGACGACATCGAAGAGACCGATGATCGCAATTCCGGCGACCAGAACGAACAGCGTCGAATAGCCCTTGTGCGTGAGAACCTTGTCGACGACCACCTGGAAGAAGAGCGGCGTTACCAGGGCAAAAATCTGAACGAAGAGCGAGGCGACGAGGACGTGTGCAAGTGGCTTGCGGTAGCGCCAGAGGGACGGCAGAAACCATTTCAGTCCGAAGGTCCTGGGATCTGTTCCTGCCCCTCCCAATTTCCGGGCCACGAGAAGCGCGCGGGCACCTGTCTCGACCAGCAGCTCGGCCGCCGATAATTCACGATCGGCGCGCGTTACGGGATCAACGACCCTGTATCGGCCAGCCGGGGTCGGCCCGCCGAGAATGGCGAATGTGCCTTCCGGCATAGGCACGATCGCGGGAACAGGCAGGTTTCTGAGGCGCGCTTCGGTCAATTCGCGGACGGCCCTTGCCTTCAATCCGACTGCCGATGCCGCCCGCAGAAGATCCAGCTCGGAAGCAACCCCGCTGCCAATTGCAAGCTCATGATGAAGCTGGTTCGGATCGGCAGCAATCCGGTAGAAGGCTGCAATTCCGCACAAAGCACGCAGGCCGGAATCCACCGGTTGCGCTGCCGCATTTGCGATGCCAGGGTCGAGGCTGCCCATACGAAGATCACATCCTATTGACTGTATAAATATTGCGATCAGAACCCCGGGTCGTACGACACGAGATAAAATCCGTTGCCCAGGCTGGAGAAAGATACTTTGACCCGCGACGCTCTCGGTTGATGTCGCGGCGTGAAAATCCAGTGCGGAGCGAAAGCAAAGCGCCAAAAGCGCGCTCTGGCTCGTACAAGAATATCAACTATTACTTTGATTGGTTTTGAGGGGGTTTCATTTGATCGTGGGGCTCGCTTCTTCTTGTAAAGGAACGGTTACCTTCGGCTTCGACAAAGGTTCCGAAAACAACCGGCTCTGACTAATCCCGCCGCGACCCTACGCGCAGAAGAATTGGTTACTCCGAGCCCCCGCTCGTCAACGCCAGTTGGTTATTTCATAACTTAGAGGTGAGGTAATCATTCTTTCCAGAAAGGACTACCTGTGATTTTGTTTTGCGTGCATCACGTTTAATCGGAGAGAATTATCGGTCAAATCACGGCTCTGTGATATTGTGTGCGTTTTGGTCCTGAGGCTATTTTGTCGCATGTAGGCAATGTGACTATTGTACAAGTTTGATCCCTGCGCACCTCACCGCGGAAGCGACCAGTTGCTTGCTGTCAGATCATGCGTGCGGTCTTCCTTCAAACTTCATGAGGATTGTCAAACGCCCAACTGGAAAAGGCGATCGCATTACCGGCTGCACTAAAGGAGTCTCGTTGATCGTTACCGCTCATTGTCATCTCCAATCTCAGTATTTTTATTGGATTTCCCAGTTATAGAAAAAAGTAGATTAATCGCCACAACGTAACCATAAGCCGCACACATCGACAAAATAGTTAGTATAAACGACTCATACTCAAGCTGATCCGTTAGCCCATCGCCGCCGAGATCGGTGGTTACGCTCTTGCCGCGGCCATCGGCGCTTGTCACCGTCACCGTTTCGTCAATACGATGCTTGTCCTGATATTACTCCTCCTAACTGGAAAGGATAATTCTGCGTCCGAAAGCTGCTCGAGTACGAGAAGCCCATTTTTATTGCCCTTGTGCCAGCGTTCGAGATTTTTCAGTTTTTACCGCATCGAGTGCTTTTGGAATGTCGATCGCAAGAAGTTTCAGCTCATCGATGGAAATCTTATAAAGAAATGACGCTTCATTTACATGAAGACGGATCATTCCGTAATAATTTTCATCACCTCCTTTTATTATGTATATACATGATCTTCTATTTTTGTTCACCGATATGTCTATACTGTATATTAGCTCCCCTCCGTATTTCCGCGCCGATAAAATATCCTTAAAGTTGCTAATGACCTTAGCGAATAACCTCATTAAAGGACCTCCATTATCGGGTTGAGCGGATTGTGTTTCCGGCGCCATCTTCTTCGCTCTTTGTTTCCACCACTGAGAACCACCATGAGTTTTGTAGCCGGCCTGGCAAGAGGTGGACATAGCCGTCGCCCCTCCCTCAGCCGTTGCTGAAATTCGGGGTAAACGCGGGACATCAGAGCCATCCGCTAGCACCGCATTTCGGTCAAGCTTCGGCGTCACTGCGAAAACGATATTCTGCGTCCGCTCGGCACCGGCAAAAACAGCGACGTCTGTGGTGCCGCAGCAGCGTCTTCCTCTCGGCGCTCGGCATCCGGCTCGCTCTCTCCCAAAACGCTCCCACCCAATGCAAGTTCGTGATGAAGCAGGGACGGATCAGCGGAGATCCGATGAAACGCCGCAACGCGGCAAAGCACTCGAAGACCAGAGTCGACCGATTAAACGGGACCGTTGCAATGCCAGGCGGGATGCTGCTCATACGGAGGTTACTGTCCTTCGACGGCTGTGAAGAGCGCTCGCTCACAGCGTTTAATTCATGTCCTCCGACGACTTCTTTTCGTATGAAGGCCTCTTAACAAAAGCCATATGCAATTTTGTCGCATCTCGTCCGGTGATACTATTGGATACGATAACCATATTGTAAATTGCGTAAGCGCAAATATCCTTTCCAGGCAAATCACCAAACGATGCTAGGGAATCGGCAAAACCCTAAAGAGGGAAGTCTCGGCTCGCTTCAGAGATAGCGGAACTACTCTATCCAACCAGCCCCGCAAGCCAGCGCGGGTCGAGATGTTTCTCTAGCCCGCTCGCGACCTCGTCGAGTGCCCGGTCAACGCTTTCGCGGTAGTTGCCGCCTTCGCCCGATAGCCCGAAACTTTGAAGCAGCCGGGCGCGGTAGGTGTCGCTGCCGAAGAGGCCGTGCAGATAGGTGCCCATGATGTGGCCGTCGGCCGACAGCGCCCCGTCGGGCGCGCCATCGATGATCGCCGAAGGCCGGTTGCAAGCCGGGCCGCGGGTGATGCCGAGATGGATCTGGTAGCCGGCAAGCGGCGCATCATATTCGGTCGAGCGAGCCTGGCTGTTGCGCACGGTCTTTTCCGGCGCCATCTCGGTCTCGATGTCGAGCAGCCCAAGCCCCGGCGTCTCGAGCGTCCCGCCCTCGATGCCGAGCGGATCATGCACCATGCGGCCGAGCATCTGATAGCCGCCGCAGATGCCGATCACCCGGCCGCCGCGCCTGACATGCGCCTGGAGATCGCGGTCCCAGCCCTCAGCCCTGAGGTCGGCGAGATCCGATATCGTCGATTTCGAACCGGGAAGCACAACGAGGCCCGCATCGGCAGGTATCCGCTCGCCTGATCGTACGAAGACCAGCTCGACATCCGGCTCAGTCCTCAGCGGATCGAGATCGTCGAAATTGGCGATGCGCGGCAGGACCGGCACGGCGATCTTCAGCGCGCGCGCGCCGCCCCTTGCCAACCGTTCAAGCACGACCGAATCCTCGGCCGGCAGGCGCGCAGCACCCGGCAGCCACGGCACGACGCCGAAACACGGCCAGCCGGTAAAACCTTCGATGGCGCGGATGCCGTCGTCAAACAGCGAGACGTCGCCGCGGAATTTATTGATGATATAGCCCGCAATCATCGCCCGGTCGTCATCCTCGAGGATCGCATGCGTGCCGACCAGCGAGGCGATGACACCGCCGCGGTCGATATCGCCGACGAGCACGACAGGCACGCCGGCCCGCGTCGCAAAGCCCATATTGGCGATATCGCCGGCCCTGAGATTGATCTCGGCCGGCGATCCGGCGCCCTCGACGATAACGAGGTCGGCGCCCGCAGCCACTTTTTCGAAACTTTCGAGCACGGCGCCGAGCAGCTGTGGCTTCAGCCGCTGGTAGTCCCGCCCCTTCGCCTGTCCGAACACCCTGCCCTGGACGATGATCTGGCTGCCGTTTTCCGATTGCGGCTTGAGCAGCACCGGGTTCATGTGCACCGAGGACGGCGTGCGCGCGGCCAGCGACTGCAGCCATTGCGCCCGGCCGATCTCGCCGCCGTCATCGGCGACCGCCGCATTGTTCGACATATTCTGTGGCTTGAACGGCCGGACCGTCAGCCCGCGATTGGCCGCCAGCCGGCAGAGGCCCGCAACCAGCACCGTCTTGCCGACATCGGAGCCGGTTCCCTGCAGCATGATCGCTCTTGCCATGATGGCCCGCATTCGCCTCTCGTTCAGGCGAGGCCTACAATGGGCGGCAACCTCGGGTCAAGCTTGGCTCGGGTCAAGACTTGGCTTGGGGCAAGTTCTCACGCAAACGCGAAAACCGCGCATGGCCTTTGGCTCTGCGCGGTTTGCCGAAAACTCAGGCGTCTTCGCCCTTACACGGCGAAGCTCGCTTTCTCCGGTACGCACTACCTGAACCGGAGAAGCGGCGGTCATTGCTGCCACGCCCCAACTGATAACGGCACATTCTTACCGGAGAGTTATTGAAGGCTTACGCAAATGTTAATTTTGATCTTTTTTGACATTCTCGCCGAAATTTCTGCCGAAGATCCGCTGCCGATCGCCAAGAGCGTGCTTTTCGCCCGAGGGCGCCAATTTCGGAATGCTGACATAAATTCTTCGAATTCAATAATTTAGTCACGCAACCATGAGCAGAAGATGGTTGATTTCTGCGAGCGAACGCGTAGGCTCCGTCATAATACGCCATTGTTGAACATGGCCTGCCCGTGAACCGGAAAGCCTGTTGCGGTATCGCCCCGGCAGGCATTTTCCATTCGGGTGCCGGAGAGATTTGTCGGTGAATTTCAGAGCCTGCTGCACGTCCGCCTAAGAAGAATTCGGGGAATGACGATGAAGACGTTTCTGATTCCGGCCGTCTTTGCCGCGGCTCTTTCTACCGTCGCGCCGGCTGAAGCCGCCGAATGCGGCAGCGTTTCGATCGCCGAAATGAAATGGGCCTCGGCAGGCATTGCGGCGAGTTTCGACAAGATCATCCTGGAAAAGGGCTACGGCTGCTCGGTCACCATCGTCGATGGCGATACCCTGCCGACCTTCGCCTCGATGAATGAGAAAGGCATCCCCGACATCGCCTCCGAATACTGGATCAATTCCGTGAGGTCCCTGCTCGATCAGGCTGTCAACAGTGGCCGGCTGGTACAGGGGGCCGAAATCCTGGCCGACGGCGCCGTCGAGGGTTGGTGGATCCCGAAATTCATCGCCGACGCCCACCCCGACATCCGCTCGGTCGAGGACGCGCTCAAGCATCCCGAACTCTTTCCCGCCGAAGACGACCCGTCGAAAGGCGCAGTTTACAACTGCCCCGCCGATTGGAGCTGCCAGATATCGACCACCAACCTGTTCAAGGCGCTTGCCGCCGACAAGAAAGGCTTCGAGCTTGTCGAGACCGGCAGTCCTGAACGGCTCGATGCGTCGATTGCCCGCGCCTTCGACAACAAGATCGGTTGGCTCGGTTATTACTGGGCGCCGACCGCCATCCTCGGCAAATACGACATGACGCGCCTGAGCTTCAGCGTCGGCCACAACAAAAGCGAATGGGACCGCTGTACCGCAGTTGCCGGCTGCGCCAGGCCCGAGGTCAATTCCTACCCGGTCTCGCGCGCCTTCACACTAATGACCAGGTCCTTCGCCAGCCGCACCGGACCTGTCACGACCTATCTCAAGACCCGCAAATGGGACAATGCGACGATCAACCAGGTGCTCGCCTGGCAGGACGAAAACCGCGCAAGCAACGAGGATGCCGCGATCTATTTCCTTCGCAATTACGAGAGTCTGTGGACGAAATGGGTGCCGGTCGATGTAGCCGAGAAGGTCAAGGCGAGTTTATAACGGCCAAAACACGATGAAGCATGGACGATTCGATGACAGGCAATGTTCCCTTTCCCGACCGCGATACCGTTGCGGAAAAGCTCGCTGGGCTGTCGGAGACCGACAAGTCATACTTGGCGCTGCTCATGGAAAACGCCGCCCAGGACGACAACCTACTCGACGGCCTGCGCCGCCATCTCGATCTCGCTGCGGAATCGCGTTTCCTGAACTCGCTGAAGCTCGAAAATCTGGGAATGTGGCTCGGAACCCAGGCGCCGGACCGGTTACAGATCCGACTGATGGAAACCGCCCGCTCCAGCCAACATCCTGCCTACCAGGCCTTCCGGACCGGTCTCGACCGATCCGGCGGGCTGGAAAAGGTTTATCCCCCGGTCATCCGTTAGGATGATCCGACCCCGGTCAGCACCTGATCAGGCAATCCCCGGAAGGAATCTGAACCGTCATCACTTCTTCGCGGCGCGGTCGACTGAGCGGCCGGCGTCCTGCGTGGCGTTCACGGTATTTGCCGTATCTTTTCCTATGCCGCGGATCGTGTTGCCGCAGGAGGAAAGGGCAAGAAGAACCATAAAAGCTGCGGCAATTTTGGCCGTTGTCGTCATCTCGGATATCCTTGTTTGAAATCAACCCCGAACGGCGACAATTGCCGTCCGCGCCGATAACGCACGACAAACCAAAAGGTTCACTGTCACGTTCGATCGGCGCAAATGCGGCTAGGCGGCCACCGCCTTCGCTCTCTCGGCAAAGGCGCCGCGAATGCTGTCGGCCACCGTCTCGATCGGCCCCGACACCTGCGAGGCGGTCAGCAGGCGGATATCGAAGGCGCCGAGTTCCGGCAGGCCTTCCTGAGGCCCGAGGATCGCCATGTCCTCGTTGACATAGGACAGCGGCAACGGCGCGATGGCGAGATCGGAAAGCACGGCGGCGCGCTGCGCCATCGTGTGGCCGCTGAGATAGGCGACGCGATAATGCCGCTTGTTGCGTTCGAGCTGGGAGAGCGCCTCCTGGCGCCAGATGCAGCCGTCTTCCCAGATCGAGATCGGCAGCGGATCGCGCCGATGCGCCGACCCGCACTTGGCGCCGGCCCAGACCAGCCGCTCGCGGAACACCACCTCTCCGCCCGTCGGGAACGGCCGTGTCGCACAGTTGATCAAGGCCAGGTCGAGCCGCTGCTCCTCCATGCGCTTCTTCAGCCCGATGCTCATGTCGATGGTCACGTCGACCATGATGCCGGGATAGCTTTCGGCAAAACTCTTCAGGATGCTCGGCAGCAGCCGTTCGCCGATATCCTCCGGCGCGCCGAGCCGCACGACGCCGCTAAGCTCCGGCATGATGAAGCGCGACACCGCCTCGTTCGACAGAGCCAGCATGTTGCGGGCATAGGACAGCAACATCTCGCCGTGGCGTGTCAGCGATACCGAACGGGCGTCGCGCAGAAACAGCGTTGCCCCCAGTTGTTCTTCAAGCTTCTTGATCTGCATCGACACCGCCGACGGCGTACGGAAGACCGCTTCGGCGGCGGTCGAAAAATTGCCTGTCTCGGCGATAGCCACGAAGGTACGCAGCACCTCGTTGTCAAGCAGCGGAATGGGACGGCGAAAGGGAATGCTCATCGTCACATCTTTCAATTTTTCTGATTTATAACCCCATATCATTTTGTTTGATTGAATGTCAATTGACCCTCATATTTCGGGTGTCGGCAGCTAAATGCAGCAAAGGAGGCCCGACATGTCTCAAACAAACATCTGGAATATCGTACAAGCCCTTTCCGCATTCAAGTCGCAGAGGCGCAGGGATGCCAACCATGAGCATGCGCTCCGGGAGCTAAGGCGTTTTCCGCCACATCTGCTGGCAGATTGCCAGCGCGAAATGGACGCGTCTCGGCCAGTCAGTCGAGACGGTTTCGACCAAGGCTCGAGCGGGCCGGCAAATTGGGAAACACTCTTCCGTCGAACAGCTTGCGCGCCGTTCTGATCGTCCCCGCCCCCTGGACCGAGCCGTCTGCGGCAAGATCAAGGAACACCTCCATGTCACCTGTGGGATGCTCGATCCGGTAACGGCCGTCTGTGGAAGCATGTGCCAGTGCATGCGCCGGAGAACGGCCGAGCCGCGTCGCCGTCGCAATGGTGACTGCGGCCAGCACGCCGACCGAGGCGTGAACCCTGTGCGGGATGAAGCTGCGTGTGCCGATCGATCCGCCGGTTCGGGGCTCCGATACCAGAGTCATTTTGGGAACGGACGCGGCACTGACGTCGCCGAGGTTCATCATCGGGCCGGCCTTGAGGCGAATTGCTTCGATACGCTGCTTGAGGCCCTCATTTGCTTCCAGCGCCTCGCGGCTCTCTTCCCCGGAAAGCCCAAAATCCGAGGCACACATGATCACGCAGGGCATGCCGTTGTCGATCAGCGTCGCCTCTACGCAGTCGATGACATCGACCTCGTTTCCTGTCGGAAGAAGGGCGCCGCACATCGAGCCCGCAATGTTGACGAAGAGCAGCGGTATCGCCGCATGGCTTCCCGGCACGCCGGCGATTTCGGCCCTGCCCTGGTAGTTGACCCTGCAATTCGGCGTCTCGATCCGAGCAAGCGCGATCTCGCCGGAGTTCACCATGTGAATCCTGACGGGCGTCACGTCATCCGACGCTTTCACCAGACCCCGCTCGATCGCGGCAGGACCGACGCCGGCAAGGATGTTTCCGCACCCTTGCGCACCGCTCACCAGCGCCTGATCGACAAAGACTTGCAGAAAGAGATAGTCGACATCGGCATCCTCTCGGGAAGAAGCCGAAATCACCGCAACCTTGGAGGTCAGCGGATCGGCACCGCCGATCCCGTCGATCTGCCGCGGGTCCGGTGAGCCCATGATGGCAAGCAGCAGGGCGTCCCGTTCGTTGGGATCTCCAGGCAGGTCCTCGGCCAGGAAATAGGCGCCTTTCGACGTTCCGCCTCGCATCCAGAGGCAGGGGATGCCGTCCTCATACATATTTAAGCCCCTTCTCCCGGAGCTTCGGCCGCATGTCATAGATATCGAGCCCGAGTTCGCCGGCGGCGAGGCGTTGGCGCTTGGCCTCCTCGTTCGCCACCCGTTTCTCGGCAGCAGTCAGAACTTCCTCGGCCTCGTTGAGCTTCACCACGCACACCCCGTCGTCATCGGCGACGATGATGTCGCCGGCTTCGATGAAGGCGCCAGCGCAGACGATCGGAACGTTGACCGAACCGAGCGTTTCCTTGACGGTCCCCTGCGCGGACACGGCCTTGGACCACACCGGGAACTGCATCTGGGTCAGATCCCTGATATCGCGGACACCGGCGTCGATGACGAGGCCGCGGCAACCTCGCGCCCGCGCCGAGGTGGCGAGCAGGTCGCCAAAATAACCGTTGTCGCAGGGCGAGGTCGGCGAAAGCACCAGGATGTCGCCGGCCCGGATCTGCTCGATCGCCACATGGATCATCCAGTTGTCACCGGGCGGTGCGGAGATCGTGACGGCGGAGCCGGCGATCTGCGCGCCCGAATAGATCGGTCTGATATGGCTGGCGAGCATGCCTTTGCGTCCCTGGGCTTCGTGGACTGTCGCGACGCCTGATTTGGCCAGCCGGTCGATCACATCGGCTTCCGCCCGCGGTATGTTCTGTACGACGATGCCCATGCTTATGCTCCGTTCTTGTCCGCCGGCGGCGTGCCGTGGGTGTGGAATGTTTCGATCGTCTTCAGCCCCCAGGCCTGCCCCTTTTTCCGATCGGCCTCGGTCCAGACGATCGGCTCCCAATCGGGCGCCAGGATGAGACGCGCGCCGGCATTGGCTAGCTCGACGCGATTGCCGGCCGGCTCCCAGACGTAGAGGAAGAAGGTGCCCTGGATGGCGTGTTTGTGCGGGCCGGTCTCGATGTGGACGCCGTTTTCGAGAAAGATGTCTGCAGCCCTCAGGATGTCCTCACGCGTGTCCGTAGCGTAGGTGACGTGGTGAAGACGGGCGTTGCCGCGGCCATGCTCCTCGGTGCAGGCGAGGTCGTAGCCCTTGTTGTTGATGGTGAACCAGCAGCCTCCCACGCGCCCGTTGTCGAGCTGGATCATCTCGGTCACCCGGGACCCGAGGCACGTCTCCATGAACCGCCGGAACTCGGAAACATCCGACGCCAGAAGATTGAGATGGTCGAGACGCCGGGGGTGGCATCCCCGGCCATGATAGCGCTGCGCGATGTTTTTCAGAGCGGGCTTTTCATCGTCGGGCGGTCGGTAGCGGACCGTGTCGTAATAGATTTCGAACACATGCCCGAAGGGATCTTCGAAGCGGAAGGCGCTGTGATGGCCGAGATCGCCGTCGACCCATCCCAGAACCTTGTAGCCGCTCGCCTCGATCGCCTTCACCCGCCGCTCGAGCGCCTGCGGCGACGATGCCCGGTAGGCGATGTGCCCAACGCCGGTCGTGTGATGACGCGTCAGCTTCAGCGTATGGAACTCGTAATCGTCCCATGCCCTGAGGTAGGCGGAATTCTCATCCTGGCCGGCAAGGCTCAGGCCGTAGACCCGCAGAAAAAAGTCGAGACTTTCTTCGAACTTGTTCGAATACATCTCGACATGCGCCAGATGCGCAATGTCGAAACAAGGTTCCATCTATCTCCTCCTCCCTTGGCCGGCCAGAGCTCGTCGACCGTGCGCGGAAAGACCGATTGAAAGCCTTCCGCATATTGGGCGCCGCGTCCGCAGGACTGCCGCGCTCTCCGAAGGACGGGCACACGACCGTGACGTCGTAACCCCTTTGGCGTGTAGCGCGATTGCGCCGCCGCAGCGCCAGACGAAATCCGCAACATGGACGCGGATGACGAGAGCCGTCTTCTTTTCCGACATGAATATCTCGTTCCTAGTTGACGGGATTTCATGCCTCGGCCTGCCGTTTGCCAATTTGGAATTGCGCCGATCTCATAAGTTTTCGCTATAGGAAAACCTCAGCTGATCCCCTCGGGCAGCGAACTATAGCTTTTTCTTATATCTCGCCGATCATTTTGAAATGGGCATTTCCCTCACATCCGGACAGCCTAACGTTACGATCAGGCTCGAAGACCCATGTCGAGGCATCACATATATGCCTTCTCGCGGCAGGCGCGGCCGGGACCGCGCCTGCCTGCCCAATTTCACTTCGAGGAACGAGCTGCCCGGCAGCACGGGGAAAGGGAAAAACCGATGTCGGCGATTGCAACGATCGGATTCGGCGAAGCAGCGCAGGCCTTTGTGTCGGGCTGGATACCCGAGAATGGCGCTGCGTCCCCCGGTAGGATCTCCACATTCGACATAAAGGTGGAGGATCCATCCCAGCGTAGCGATTTGCTCCGGGCCTGTTCGGAACTTGGCGTCGACTGCGCCGAAACTCCGGGACTGGCATTGGCGGGCGCCGGCACCGTCTTCAGTCTAGTGACTGCGGATCGCTCTCTGGAAGCTGCGGCGCGCGCCGCCGAATTCCTCGACAGGGACGCCTTGTATCTCGACTGCAATTCCTGCTCCCCCGCGACGAAGGCGGCCGCCGCCAAGCTCGTCGAAGCCGCCGGCGCCGTCTATGTCGACGTCGCCGTGATGTCGCCCGTCCATCCCGCCCGTCATCGAACGCCGCTGCTGATCTCCGGATCACAGGCCGACCGCGCGCAACGCCTGCTCCTCGACCTCGGCATGAACATCCAGACCGCGGGAGACGAGGTCGGGCAGGCCTCCTCGATCAAGATGCTCCGATCGGTGATGATCAAGGGTTTCGAAGCGCTGACCGCGGAATGCCTGCTTGCCGCGCGCCGCGCCGGGGTCGAGAAGGCAGTGCTCGCCTCTCTCCAGGCTTCTGATCCCGGGATGGACTGGACCGCGCGCGCAGCTTACAACCTTGAACGCATGATGGCCCATGGGAGGCGGCGGGCGGCGGAGATGCAGGAAGTCGCCGCGACACTGAGGGAACTCGGCCTGCCGGACCGCATGGCCTCGGCAACGACCGACTGGCAGCGGCAGATCGGCGAATTGGACATCCGCACGGAGGAGAATTCTCTGGAAGCGCGGGCGGATGCCATTCTGGAGCGTAATTTGACTTGAATCCGACAGCATCTCAGGCATCGCAAGTCCAGCACAACCTCCGCCACCTCCGGGTCTTCCTGGCAGTGGTCGACACCAATTCCGTGACCCGGGCCGCCGATGTCTGCCATCTCTCGCAGCCCGCCGTCACGCAGGCGCTCTCCAAGATAGAGCGCGGCCTGCGCACGACCCTCTTCACCAGGACCCCGCAAGGACTGTTCGCCAATGCGCAGGGCGATGTCCTCGCAAAGCGCGTACGAAGAGCCTTCGGTTTCCTCGATCCGGCCCTCAATGAACTCAGCCCCCGCCTTCGCATGGTCGCGACGTCCTCGCAGCTGCAGGCCCTCATCGCCGTGCGCGAGGCCGAGAACTTCACGCTTGCCGCTCGCAGGCTCGGCCTGGCACAACCGACCGTTCACCGGGCGGTGACGCAGCTTGAGGAGGAAGCCGCCCGCCCGCTGTTCGAGCGGACTTCCTACGGCATCGTCGCCACCCGCGCCGCCGGGACGCTCGCCCAGGCCGCACGCCTCGCCTTTGCCGAACTGGCGCAGGCGGAGGTGGATCTCGCCGAAACACATTCGGAAGAAGCAGGCCGGATCGTCATCGGTGCGATGCCGCTTTCACGCTCCTTCGTGCTTCCGAGAGCTATTGCCGAGTTCCGGAAGTTCCGTCCGAACACGCCGATCCACATTCTCGAAGGTCCCTATGCCGATCTGCTTGCCGGCCTCAGGCGCGGCGAGATCGATTTCCTGATCGGCGCGTTGCGCGATCCCGCACCGATCGGTGACGTCGAGCAACGCTTCCTGTTCAACGATACGCTGGTCATAGTTGCCGGCAGCAACCATCCGCTGACGGCACGCTCCGAGCTCTCGGTCGAGGAACTCGCGGCCTATCCATGGATCGTCGGCCAGCGCGGCACGCCGATCCGGCGGCATTTCGACACCTTGTTCGAGGGCCTGGACCGCCCGCCGACAAGCATCGTCGAGTCCAGTTCGCTCATCCTGATGCGCGAACTGCTGAACGGAACGGACCATCTCGGCTGCATTTCCTATCTGCAGGCCCAGGCGGAATTGTCACGCGGCCTCCTCAAGGCATTGCCGCTCGACCTCAGCCACACCGCACGGCCGATCGGCCTCACCCTGCGCGTCAACTGGATGCCGACGCGCGCGCAGGAACTATTCCTGAGGTTCGTCTCGTCGAACGAGGAGTCGGCCGCCGAAACGCGGTGAAGCGGATCGGCGGTCACAACCCGCCCAGCAGCTTGAACGCTATGATCCACATCGTGAAAGCGACGAGCGTTTCCAGCATGCGCCAGGATGAGGGTTTCGAGAAGATCGGCCGCAGCCGCTTCGCGCCATAACCGAGCGAAAAAAAGAACAGGAAGGACCCCGTCACCGCCCCTGCCGCAAAAGAAGCCTGCTCTCCCGGATATCGTGTCGATATCGTGCCGAGCAGTACCACGGTGTCGAGATAAACATGCGGATTGAGCCAGGTGAGTGCGAGGCAGGTTGCCAGCGTCTGCCGAAAGCTCGACGTTTTGGCCTCCCCGGCTGTCAGAGCGGCGGACGACCGCAAGGCGGAATAGAGGCTTCTTGCCCCGTACCAGATCAAAAATACGGCTCCGCCGTAGCGCATGACGGGATCGAGCCAGGGCATGAACCTGGCGATTTGATGGAGGCTGGTTACGCCAAGCACTATCAGCGCCGCATCGGAGACCGCGCATGCGAGGCAGACGGCGAACACATGTTCGTTGCGCAAGCCCTGGCGCAGGATGAAGGCGTTCTGCGCGCCGATGGCGACAATCAGGCTGAGGCCCATCATCAGGCCGGTTCCATAGATCGAAAAATTCATCTCTTCAGCCAATGCCCTCATTTCGGTGAGGATTGCGCTATCGCGATTGGGAGAATTAGGCTAATTAATCCAGCTTACTTCGATTAAGTGAAACTAATCCATGCTCGACTATCCCGCTCTTCGCGCCGTCGCAACGATTGTCCAGACAGGCAGCTTCGAAAGAGCTGCGACCGTCCTGAACGTGACCCCTTCGGCCATTTCGCAGCGCGTGAAGCAGCTCGAAGAGCGTCTCGGCGTCGTCCTCATCGTCAGGGGCACGCCGTGCACGGCGACGGAAAAGGGAGAATGGCTCTGCCGCCATATGGAGAATGTCGGCATGCTCGAAGCCGAACTCTTCGGACAACTGCCGGCCCTCGCCGATCCCGACGAACCACGCCAAAGGGTCACGCTTCAAATCGCGACGAATGCCGACAGCCTCGGGACATGGTTCGTCGAGGCGATGTCGAATTTTGCCAAAAGCTCTTCCTATCTGCTGAACGTCGCCGTCGACGACCAGGACCACACCGCCGAATGGCTGCAGCGCGGGCGGGTGATCGCCGCCGTCACCAGCCTGGAAAAGCCGGTCCGCGGCTGCCGGCGTTTTGCACTCGGCGTTCTGCGTTACCATGCAACGGCAACCCCCGACTTCGTCGCACGCTATTTTCCGCAGGGCGTGACATCAGAGGCGATCCGCAACGCTCCCGCGCTGACCTTCAATCAAAAGGACAGGCTGCAGAGCAGCTGGATCAGGCGAACATTCGGACGCGATCTCGATTACCCCACCCACTGGCTGCCTTCGCCGCAGAGCTTCGTCGAGGCCAGCCTTTCGGGCATGTGCTGGGGAATGAACCCGACCCAACTGACCTGCGAGCACCTCGCATCCGGACGGCTGGTCGAGCTGGTGCCCGACACGCCGCTCGATGTCCCGCTCTATTGGCAGATCAATCGCCTCGCCGCCGACCGCCTGGCGGATCTGACACGCGAAGTCGTCACCGTGGCCAAGCGCCGTCTTTGATGCATCACTCAAAAATGCAGCATCATCCCGGTGACCGGGTCGCTTTTATCAGACGTAAGCCGTGCGGCTGCCGAATTCGCTGGTTTCGTCAAAATTCGTCGTGCCGATACGCTCGCTTTCGCCGGAGAGTTCTTTCGGAGCTTCGCCGGCGGGCTTCGATGCAGCAGACGCTTGAGTTTGGCTGCTCTCGCTCGCTTCGAGCTTGGCGATCTTTGCTTCCAGCGTATCGATAGATTTTTCGATCGTGGCCTTCTCTTGCTCGTCCTGCGTTTCCGACAGGGCTGCCTTCTTTTCGGCAAGCTGTGCCTCGAGAGAGGCAAGCTGATCCGACGAACTGGAAGACGAGGTTGAAACGGCTGAACTCAAAATGGTGGATGCAGAACTGGAAATTGCGCTGACCATGAGCATGACTTTCGATGATGGAGTGCCATCGTTCTAGCCACGGATGGTAAAGGTTCGATAAATAAAGTACCAAACGGTACTAAAATTATGAGAGCTACGCGAATAGCACTCTCCTATGCGATGGCGATGATTTCCAGTTCCTGGCCGCCTGTCTCCACCACATCGCCGACAGCCTTGCCCATCAGCAACCGCGCCACCGGGGAGACGTAGGAAATCGATCCGGCCTTGGGATCAGCCTCGTCCTCTCCGACGATGCGATAGGTCTGCACACGCCCGTCGTCGCGACGGAAGGTCACCGTGCTGCCGAAGGCGACGGTCTCGATTGACGTAGAGGCAGGCATGAGCTGAGCGGTGCGAAGTCTTGCGGCTAAGTAGCGAAGATCACGCAATGGATTGGCCGTCTGCCGCCGCCGTTCGTTCACGTCTTCGATGGGGCTCGCAGCATCATAGACCTCGCGAGCCTGCTGGAACTGTAATTCCAGAGCCTTCAATCCCGCTTCAGTGACCAGGTTCGGATGCGGCGAAATCGGACGATCGGGCAGCAGGGTTTCCGAAGCGGTTTCGAAACTCTCTTCCTTGGTAAAAGCGACGGCCAATCTCGGACTCCGTTTTAGCGCGATGCGCTCTTCTAGCTGATGGGCAATTGCCCTGAAACGATCGTCGGAACCATACACCGACCGCGGCCGAACTGCCAATCTTGCTTCATAGGCAGCCGTCGCGGCGGCAGAGGCAGCCGCTTTCAAGGTTCACGCCCTAGCTGTTAAGCGGCGGGAACGTCTTGCAACGCATGGCGGTTCGACATCTCTCATTTCGAGACGTGCTGAGGTTTGCCTTTCCTCTTGGTTGAGGCAAATTCCTCGAGCTGTTTCTCGCTCATGGATTCGACCATCTGTTTCGAGGCGCCTTTGAGTTCGCTCTTCGGCGTCTCGCCACGCTTGGCCGAAAGTGCGGCGCCTGCCGCCTTCTGCTGGGCCTTGGACTTGGCTGGCATATCGATCTCCTTTGCTCGAACAGAACGGCCGCGGGCGTCAAAGCTTCTTGAGTTCGTCAGGCTTGTGTGCCGCCCGCTTTCCCGATTTGTCGCTCTCGACGATATATTGCGGCTCGGCCTTCGATGCCTTCACGCTGTGGCCTTTGATCTTCGTCGGAGTGCTCTGCTTTTTGACTACCCTGCCCTCGGTCTTTCCCTGGCTGGTATTCCAGCTTACCTCATCGCCGCTCTTTAATTGCTTCGACATGGCGGGCTCCTTTGATCATGATGCCGAAAAGTGTGGAGGCTGCGGCCGGTAAGCCGCAGCCGACCGGCTATCAGTTGATGGTAGCCCATTGCATCCGGACATCCCTGGCGTTCTTCGACAGATGGACGTGAGCATCCACGTGATCGACCCAATCGATCGGGATCAAGTGGTGCTTGCCGTCTTCCGAGTCGAGCTTCGTCAGCTTGATGCGCGTGGGGCCGTCGAGATGATCGACTGAGCCGACATGGGTGCCGTCGGCAGCCCGCACTTCCATATGCTCACGGATCTGATCTGCGGAAATCATCGTTTCCTCCTTTGCATCATTGTCAGGTACGAAGCGGCAACGAGGTGGAGCAAACTTGGTTCCCAACACGCGAGACCCTCGTTCAATCAGGAGTCACGTCCCAATTGTCACCCGGGTTGAAGGTCCTGACGCCAGCAGCCATTTTTTCGGTCTCCCGGCCGAGATCGGCCTGGTAGACCGTGCCGTTCGCGTTCACGACGAATGTGTGCACGCCGGTTTCGCCATATCGGATCGGCCAGGCGATAAGGGCGAATCCTGCGATCATGTTGCCGTTGATCACATAGTCGAACTCTCCGCCCGCGATGTTCGGTCCCTGGCCGTCGATGATCCTGTAGCGATAACCGTAATAACCTTCGCCGGCCTTGGCCTTATCAAGCGCGGCATTGTCTTCGAGAGCGTTGCCCGCCGGGCTATCCCCCTCGCCCAGATCAGGCGACCAATAGAGACCGTCGGTTTTGCCGTCGCTGCTGATCAGTTTCTGGGCATATTCGAGAACGCCGTCGTCGTCGTGGTCAGCGGAAGAATATTCCTTTTGGGCATCGACATAGGCCTGCATCGTGTCGATGGTCTGCAATTCGTTCTCGCCGACGCGACGATTGATGATCTCCTCGAACCCGGCATAGGTGTCGAAACCCCACTTGCCATCGTCGCCCTTCACGATCGGAAATGGCAGAGGCCATAGTTTGTCGCCGATCTCGATGATCTTGCGGCCATCGACGTCCTTCACGACGATCTTCTTCTTCGTGCCGTCGCGGATTTGGGCATAGGTGTCCATCACCCCTTCGCCTGCCTTCGCTTTCGCTGCATCGATACCGAGCAGCGCCGCGAACTTGTCGAAATCATCAGCCGCTAGCGCCGCCTTGAAGGCGTCGACGGCTTGTTCCGGCGTCTCGAATATGGGCGGATCGCTCTGCGAAGCGAAGCCCGAGATGACGGTCGCATCGGATGGCTCTGCTGCAGATGCCGGAACCGGATTGGTGGCGAGAGCCGCAAGAGCGAACACCGAACCCAGAAGCATGTTTCTGACTGACTTTGTCATGACTTTCCTCCTTCTTCTGGTTATCGACGACGGCCGCCGCCGCCACCGCCGCGGCGCATTTCTCCACCGCCACCACCGCGGTTGCCTCCGGCCATGGCCTGTCTGCCGCGGCTGGACTGCATCTGAGCGCGCCTGCCGCTGTCGACCTGACCGAGCGCCGAAGGCTTTCTGGGCCGGCTGTCGACCCGGGCCGCAGGCTTCGGCTTTGCGACCGGGCGTTTGGCGTTGACCCCGGGCCTTGCGTTTTCGGCAGCCCTGTTCGGTGTTCTTGCGTCGGGCCTGCGGTTCTGCGCAGCCTGCGCTACCTTCCCGCCCCCAGCCGCCGCGCCTGTATTGGCTGCCTTGTTGCGAGTAGCATTTACCCTGTCCGCATCGATCTTACTCTTGCGAACATCGTTGACACTGACTTTGCCTGGCTTGTCGCGGAGCGTGTTCGCACGGTCGTTGCCTCTTGCTCCGACCCTGTTGCTGGCGTTCGCCTCGATACTGGTCCGGAAGGAGCTGCGGTCGATCTTGTTGAACTGCGCGCTGTCGAACCCGATCTTGCTGCGGTCGACGTTTTTCCAGTCGACGTCGTTGATATTCACCTTGCCGTTGATGTTGTTCAAACAGTTGTTGCAATCGATATCGACATTGCCGTTCCAGCGCCCGCCCCATACGCCCCAGCGGTTCCAGTCGACGGCGGCGGCCCACACCGCTCCCGTCACCACGCCCGCGAAAAAGGTGGCGGTCGGATAGTAGTAGTTCGGATACGGCTCGGAATAGTAGCCGATAGGCTCGGCCACATAGTTCGGTTCATACAGCATCTCCGGCGCGTATTGCGGAACATAGATCTTCTCAGGACTGGCGGAGACGATCACGACGTTGTCGTTCTCCTGGCTGACCTTGATCTTGTCGTCGGTCTTGATGATGCCGTCGGCGACCGCTTTGTCGCGCAGTTGCTGTATGGCGATCAGAACGTCCTTCTGCTGGTAGGAAAGCGCCTCTCCGAGAGACTGCGTCCAGTCCAGATCCTCGCTCATCATCGTCACGATCTGAGGATAATTCAGCAGCGATACGATGCTGCCATCCCACGTCGTCTTCGGCTTGAGCTTGGGCTGCTTCTTCAAGGTTTCGAGGAACCGGGCTGCTTCCACGACCTGCAGCGGATAGAGCGACGCCGACGTGACGAGCGCAACCAGTTCGTCCGGATACAGCGCGATCCGCGCCACCAGGATTTCGAGTTCGTCCTCGCTCAGAGGCGCCGGCGCGTCGTCTTCCGCCGTGACGGGATTGGAAGCGGCCGGCTCCTGCGCGGCGGCGGTCAGCGTCAGATGTGGCGAAAACGGGAACCCTGCAAAAGGCAGGAACAGGCCCGTGGCGAGTAACAAAGCGTGAGGTCTAGCCATCTCAAATCCTCCTTGCGGTCAGACATGGTGTGTAGGCTGTCGACTATTGTATCTTCGCTCGTGCCGCATACTCCTCCCAGTGGAGGAGGATTGATAGCTAAACATCGGCCAAGTCGTCTTTTGCTACAGATTTATAGCAAAGACAGCTCCAGGCGTAGTCGCGGAACCGATCTCGGACGTATGTTACAGTAACACACTTACAAAAGCGGAGTTCAGCGCGCAGGCTAAATCGACCGCGTACAGGATCTCCCCTCTGCCTTTTGCGGGAGTGTAGATGGGCCGCCATACCTGCCTCTCCTTCAGTTCAGCCGATTGATCACGAAGTCATGGTCACGGACCACTGCCTCCTTTGAAGGCGATATGGCATGCCAATTATCAGTGACCGTGAGGACGCGTGATGAATGCTGAATCCCAGCGCCTCCGGGAGGCGCGAGACGGAAAAGCCGACTGGAAGAAATGGGGGCCCTACCTGTCCGAACGGCAGTGGGGAACCGTTCGCGAGGATTACAGCGAGGGCGGCGATGCGTGGGACTATCTCACCCACGACCAGGCCAGGTCGCGCGCCTATCGCTGGGGCGAGGACGGTCTGGCGGGTATCAGCGACAGCAAGCAGCGGCTGTGTTTTGCGCTGGCTCTCTGGAATGGACAGGATCCAATCCTGAAGGAGCGGCTGTTCGGCCTTACCAACAGCGAGGGCAATCACGGCGAGGATGTTAAGGAGTACTACTTCTACCTGGATTCGACGCCGACCCACTCGTACATGAAGTATCTCTATAAATATCCTCAATCCGCCTATCCCTACGACGACCTGGTGGAGACCAATAGCCGGCGCGGGAAAGGCGAGCTTGAATACGAACTGGTCGATACCGGCGTGTTCGACGCCGATCGCTACTTCGACGTCTTCGTCGAATATGCCAAGGCAGCACCCGAGGACATTCTTGTCGAGATCACCATTGCCAATCGCGGTCCGGAAGCGGCCACCCTGCACGTGCTGCCGACATTATGGTTCAGGAATAGTTGGTCCTGGGGTGAAGAGGGTGACAAGCCAACCCTGGAACGTGTGGAGCGGAATGACGCTCCGGCTGTGATCGCTGCTAAAGCCGCGCCTGGGCTGCCGGCGGACGCGGACGTCACACGATATCTCTATTGTGACGGCTCGCCGGCGCTGCTGTTCACCGAAAACGAGACGAATACGCAACGTCTGTTCGGCGTTCCGAGTGCCACTCCATTCGTCAAGGATGGGATCGACAGCTTCGTCGTGCATGCCCGCACCGACACCGTGAACCCGCAGCAGATCGGAACCAAGGCTGCGGCACACTATGTCGTCATCGTGGATGCCGGGCAATCCCGGACGTTGCGGCTGCGCCTATGTGACCTGCCGCCGGCTGCAGGATCCAAGAATGTCCGGCCAATGTTCGATCGTTCGTTCGACGACGCGATGCAGGCGCGTCGGCGCGAAGCCGATGAGTTCTACGCTTCGATCACGCCGCCGTCGATGACGGCCGACGCCGCCGATGTCATGCGTCAGGCTCTGGCGGGCATGATGTGGGGCAAGCAGTTCTATCTGTATGACGTGAACAAATGGCTGGACGAACACGGCGTCGATCCATTCGATCCGAAGCGCCGGATCGAACAGCGTAACGTCGGCTGGCATCACATGTACAATGCCGACATCATCTCCATGCCGGACAAGTGGGAATATCCCTGGTACGCAGCCTGGGATCTGGCATTCCAGGTGATCGCTCTGACGATGGTCGATCCCGACTTCGGCAAGGATCAGATCGATCTGATGCTGCGCGAAGCCTATATGCATCCGAACGGGCAGATACCGGCGTACGAGTGGAATTTCGGCGACGTCAACCCGCCTGTCCACGCCTGGGCGACGATCTTCACCTACCGCCTGGAGCAGGCGCGGTCAGGCAAGGGCGACGTCGCCTGGCTTCAGAAATCCTTCCAGAAACTGCTTCTGAACTTCACCTGGTGGGTCAACCGCAAGGACCGATCCGGCAAGAATGTCTTCGAAGGCGGCTTCCTTGGGCTGGACAATATCGGGGTGTTTGACCGCAGCGCGCCGCTGCCGACCGGGGGCTATCTGGAGCAGGCAGACGGCACCGCATGGATGGCGCTCTACTGCCAGAACATGATGGAGATAGCGACCGAATTGGCTCTCAAGGATGCGGGCGGCGAGGAGATGGTGCTCAAGTTTACACAGCATTTCCTATGGATAGCGTCGGCGATGATCCACGCAGGCGACGAGGTTGGAATGTGGGACGAGGAAGACGGGTTCTTCTACGACGTCCTCCGTCTGCCGGATGGGCAGGCCCAGCGTCTCAAGGTCCGCTCGATGGTCGGCTTGCTGCCGCTATGCGCCGCCACCGCGTTCGAGGGCGACATCTACCAACGGTATCCCGAGGTCACCAGGCAGATGAAGCATTTCTTCGATACGCGCCCGGAATTGATCGCCTTCATCCATGACCCGCGCAAGCCGGGTCACGCCAATCGTCAGCTCGCCTCGATACTGGACGAGAACAAGCTTCGTCGCGTGCTGTCGACGATGCTCGACGAGAATGAATTTCTCAGTCCCTACGGCATCAGGGCACTGTCGCGCTACCACGATGAGCACCCCTACGTCTTCCAGGTCGGCGATCATGAGCACCGCGTAGCCTATCTCCCGGCAGAATCCGACAGCGGCATGTTTGGCGGAAACTCGAATTGGCGCGGCCCGATATGGATGCCGATGAACGGCCTGATCATCCGGGCGCTGCTGCAATACTACAGCTACTATGGCAACGATTTCACCGTTGAATGTCCCACGGGTTCCGGCCGTCACATGAACCTCTATCAGGTCGCCGAGGAACTCACCCAGCGCTTGTCGGCCATCTTCCTGCGAGGAAACGATGGCAAACGACCCGTGTTCGGCGGGCAAGCCAAGTTCCAGGACGATCCGCACTGGCAAGACTGCCTTCAGTTCTACGAATATTTTCACGGCGACAACGGCGCCGGTCTTGGCGCGAACCATCAGACAGGCTGGACCGGGTTCATCGCGCGGGGAATGCATTTGTTCGCCTCGGGTTCGCCTGAGGCGTGGCTTGAACGCGCCAAGACCTCCTAGAGAAATTTCAGCACAAGTGCGCAGCGGTTTTGCGTCCGGAATTGCGTGAAAACAAAGAGATAGAATGCTTCCCTGATTCTAAGAAAAACGGAAGCGCTCAAGGGCAAATGCTCGGCGGCGCCGATCGAATTTACACCGGACAGCTCGGCTCCGGCAAATGAGGAGTGGTCATCATGGAAAGTTACTACGAGAACCGGCAGTTGCCTCAGCCGGTGATTCCAACCCTGCCACCGGTCCATCTGCTGAAGGGGCAGACTGCCCTCGTCACCGGCGCCAATTCCGGGATCGGCCGTGGGATCGCCCTCGCTCTCGGCAAGGCGGGAGCGAACGTGGTCGTCAACTACGTCACGGCCCCAGAGGACGCCACGCAGGTCGTCGACGAGATTCAACAGGGCGGCGGGCGCGCGCTTGCGGTCGCGGCCGACGTTTCCAACGAGGCGCAGGTCGAGGCGATGTTCGCGACCGCCGTCGAGGAGTTCGGCACGGTCGACGTGTTCGTCAACAACGCCGGACTTCAGAGGGATGCCCCCTTTCACGAGATGACGAGCGCCCAATGGGACACCGTCATGAACGTCAACCTCAAGGGCGCGTTTCTATGTTCGCGCGCGGCCGTCCGGGAGTTTCTCCGGCGGGGCGTACGGCCTGATGTTTCCGTGGCAGCCGGCAAGATCGTATTCATCAGCTCGGTCCATGAAGTCATTCCCTGGGCCGGACACGTGAACTATGCGGCGTCGAAAGGCGGACTGATGCTTCTTATGAAAAGCCTAGCCCAAGAGGTCGCCGAAAAGCGCATCCGCGTCAACAGCATCGCCCCCGGCGCAATTCGCACGCCAATCAATACTAGCGCCTGGCAAACCTCGGAAGCCTACGCTGAGCTAATGAAGCTCATCCCGTACAAGCGCATCGGCGAGGCGGAAGAGATCGGCCGGACCGCGGTGTGGCTTGCGTCTGATTTCACCGATTACATCGTCGGATCGACGATCTATGTCGACGGTGGAATGACGCTTTACCCCGGTTTCGAAACCGGCGGCTAATGCATGTCGCGCAAAAGTGTGCAGCGGTTTTGCGATAACGACATGCGTAAAAAGAAAGACCTAAAGCGCGAGGAGCAGATCTGAAGGATTGGGGCACGCTTAGCTTTTCAGGTCGCTGCCGAAGCAAAGTGCGTCATGCCGAAATCCTCTCCGCGTTGCTGGCCCGTGGCCACAGGATCGCGGCAAATAGAAGTGCGTAGATCAAGGCCGCCGCGACATAGACGATACGGGTGGCGAAGGATTCTGCCGCACTCCCCGGCAGAGGCGAGACCCCGAGGCCAAAGAGGATCAGGAATGTCGTCAGGGCGCCAGCAAAAACCGGGGCGTCCTTTGACCGGGCAGCTGCGCGCCCTCCGAGCAGGAGGACGACAACGAGAACGATGAGGAAGATCGAGAGGAGATTAGGGCGCAGCGACAGCGCGGCATAAGCGACGGAGGCGAGCACCCCACCAAACAGATTGACGAGCACGAGCCCCATCGCTGCCCGCCCGCTCGCACCAACGTCGAGCTGTCCGAGCAACGACGCCACGGTGATCGGAATGACTGCCGCAGCCGTCAGGTTGTCGCTCGTCAGGCAGATCACGACGGAGCCCAAGAGGATGACTGTGTTTGCCAGCGCCCGAAGCAAGGCCGGCGGCCGCTCGTCGATCGCCACCGCCTCGACCTCCTGGGAGAACGGCTCGGGAAAGACCGCATGGGCGAGCCACATCAGAACCGCACCTGACAACACCCCGGCGACCAGGATGGACAGGATGGAATTGGCGAGCTCCTTGTTCAGGATGCCGAGCAGAGGCACGATGATCGAAACAACGAGCACGAGAAAGACGGCCGGTCCTCCCTTTCCCGTCGACTGTGCGGCGAAGCACGCAAAATAAGTTAGCCCCAGGATCAGAAGGAACGGCGCCGGACGGTCGCCGAGCACGTTGGTCAGAACCATCATCGCCATCCCGGCGATCAGGATGACGATCGCCGCGCCGATGGTCTTGCCGAGCGGCATGGGCCGCGAGCTGCCGAGCAGAAACTGGGCGGCAAAGAGCGGACCGAGGAACGGCACGATGGCCCCGGCATAGACTGCCAGCGTGAAGCCGATGGAGACCGCGAACGCAACCCGAAGCCCCTTGCGTTTCTGCTGCTCGACCGCGGGGCTCCTCTCAGCGAACATAGGTCAGCACCGACACGATGCGGATCCAGAGCGATCCCCAGGCATTGGTGATCGGGTTGTCGCCCGTGTAGATGACGACGGTCGCCTGCGAGCCGTAGCGCACGCCGCCCTTGGGCCGCTGCGCCTCCTCGATGATGAGCCGGACTGGAAACCGCTGCGGCTCCTGGACCCAGCCGCTATCACTCCGGATCGTCGGCAATCCGGTGTTCGGGTCCGTGCTGCCCTGCGATACGCCGAAACCAACGCTCTCGACTTGCGCCGGAAACACCCGACCGGGAAGCGCGTCGAAAAGGACTTCCGCCCGGTTGCCGACTGCTACATTCTCAAGGCTGTTCTCCTTGAAGGCGGCGGTGATCCAGATCGTGCCAGCATCGATGAAGGTCATGGCTGGCTGTCCAGCCGACACGACCTTACCGGTTGTAAGTTGGAGGTTGGTCACGACCCCGGCCGAGGGTGCCTGAACGGTGGTCCGCACCAGATCGAGTCGTGCCTTTTCGAGTGCTGCCAGAGCTGCCCGGAGCTGCGGATTGTCATTTCCGCTCGGCCCGAGCTGCTCCTTGGCCTTGGCCAGCTCGGCCTCAGCACCGGTGACGGCCGCCTCTGACTGACCGAAAGCCGATTTGGTTGAATCAGCCCGCGCTTTGGAATACACGCCCCTCTTTTGCAGCTCTTCGGCGCGCGCAGATTGTTCGCGAAGATTGTCCCGATCGACCTGGGCCGTTACGAGCTTTGCCTGCGCCGCATCGACAGCGGCCGTTGACGCGCCCATCGACTGGCCGACACTTGCAAGGCTCGCCTCGGCCTCACTGACCGCGAGCTCGTAGCGCTCGGGATCGATACGGAAGAGAACCTGATCGGCGTCGACCCTCGAGTTGTCGACGACTCCCACTTCCACCACCCGGCCGGTGACTTCGGGCGCGATGCCGACGATATAGGCCTGAACTTGAGCCTGCGAGGTAGATGGCGTGCGCCGCTCCATGAAGACGGAGAGGACGAACAGGACGAGCGCCAGAAGGACGACAATGAGGGCTATCCTGCGGAGTGGATTCCGAGGCGCTGGGGAAATGGCAGGCTCGTCCAAGTTTTCGGAAACCACGGCAATATCCTTCGGAAGCGTTTCGTTTCGTGGAAGCGTAAAGTTTCAACGCCGGACGTCTGTCGCGATGGTCGTTACCGGGCGATGGAACGCAAGTAGGTAACCGTAACATACGCCTCGCGATGGCTGGCCGCCCGGGGGGCGGTCGCGTATATCAGCGAGGTGGCGGTAGCGAGGCGTCAAGCGCGCCCTCTATCTCCTTGGAGAGTTCTGCGATCAGCTCCTGGTATTCGACGACGCGCTCGCCGCGCTTTGGGTCGGTTGAGACGTTCCATTTCTGCAGCGCCGATTGGGCGTCGGCAAAGTCCCTGCATATTTCCCGAAAATCCTCACTGCGGGCAGAGAGATCATCGATCGCCTTGATCCTGGCTGGAAATTGCCGACGGACTGCGGTCATGCCTTCGTCCATGGTTTACTCCTCACGGCATTTGGACGCTGCCTTTGCAACGTGTGCCCGGCCCAATCTTCATGGACGACGCAGGGTTCGTGGAGTATGTTACCGTAACATACGGTCTGGCAGTGACGTGACTCAACGGGGGATTGGGGCAGACATGCAGACGTGGATACCAGCAGAGGGGTCTGCAGCACCCATTCTTTTAGGGCCGGCGCCTCAAGCCGACGATATCAGGGAGCAACTGGAACGTGTCGTCTCCAGCCCCGAATTTCCAGGCATCGGGCGCGCCGCAGCGTTTCTCCGCTATGTCGTCTCGGAAACCCTTGAGGGTCGGGGCAACCGGATCAAAGCCTATTCGATCGCGATCGAGGTCTTCGGCCGAGATGCCGGCTTCACCCAGGACGATCCGGTGGTCAGGATCGAGGCTGGGCGGTTGCGGCGATCACTCGAGCGCTATTATCTCGTCGCCGGACAGCATGATCCGGTCAGGATCGACATTCCCAAAGGCGGATATGTTCCAACCTTCACCTGGTCCTGTCCGGCGTCAGTCGACGCTGGAGATGACGAAGCTGACGAAACATCGCCCTCTGAGGTTCGCTCCGGACGTTGGTTGCGCGCAAGGCGGGTCCTATTGCCGGGTGCCGCTGCCCTCGCTGCGGTGGCTATTTCGCTCTATTGGATCGGGACACGGTCACCCGCTCCGTCGCTCGAACGCGTTTCGAGCCTTTCGCCCGATCGCCCGGCCCTCGTGATAGCCCCGTTTGCCAATCTCGGCGAAGGGCCGGAGGCGCAGCTCTACACTGCCGGCCTGACCGAGGAACTGATGACCATCCTGCCACGGTTCAAGGAGATCAAGGTCTTCGGCCGCGAGACCTCCAAGTCCCTTCCCGCGGATGTGGGCGCATCGGAGATCCGGGCCGAATTCGGCGCACGCTATCTCCTTGCCGGCGGGGTACGCACGTCGGGCAAGCGTCTTCGTGTGACGGCCAGATTGCTCGATACGTCGGACGGCGAGATCCTCTGGTCGGAGAACTATGACAATGATCTCGCATCAGGAGACCTGTTTGCGATCCAGACGGATGTCGCCAGAAAGGTGGCGACCGCCATTGCCCAACCCTACGGGGTCATGGCACAGGTCGACTCCGCCAGTCCGCCGCCGGACGATCTCGGTGCGTATGAGTGCACTCTGCGCTTCTATGCCTATCGTTCGGAACTGAGCGGCGAAGCACATGCGCGCGTGCGGGATTGCCTCGAGGCCGCACTGGCGCGGTTTCCGAGCTACGCGACCGCCTGGGCAATGCTGTCGATCGTCTATCTCGATGAGGACCGCTACAAGTTCAATCCGACACCGGGCCAGGGTTCAGCCATACAGCGTGCACTCGATGCCGCCAGGCGCGCAACGCAGATCGATCCGAACAATACACGCGGACTACAAGCGCTGATGACGGCGCTGTTCTTCGACAGGCAGCTCGCTGAATCACTTCGGGTGGGCGAGCAGGCGCTCGCCACCAACCCCAATGACACCGAACTGATGGGCGAGTTCGGAACGCGGCTTGCGATCGCTGGCCAGTGGCAGCGTGGAGCAGCCCTCCTCGACCAGGCCATCGCCCTCAATCCAGGCAGCGGCGGCTTCTACCACGGAACGCGAGCCCTGGCCGCCTACATGCTCCGCGACAACCAAACCGCCGTACTGGAGATCAGGCAGGCGAACATGCAGAAGTTCCCTCTCTTCCATGTTGTCGCCGCCATCATCTACGCCGAGGCAGGCATGATGGACGACGCCCGCCGGGAAGGACAGGTGTTCGTCAGCATGCGACCTGACTTCCTGCCGAACATTGTAACGGAACTCGCGATGCGCAACATGCAGCCTGAAGATCGCGACCGCCTGATCGAAGGACTTCGCGAGGCGGGGATGACGGTGCCCGATCCCGATGCAATTGCGTCGAGCGCCGCCACCTCGGATCTGCAACCCCGCTGACACTGTCTCCCCGACCGTAACATACCCGATCATACGGGTAAGCCATCTCGTCTTCGCATAGTCTCGCCTAGTGCCGACTTCGACCGCCGCGGCGCGTGGCGTCGAGGCCTGCCCGAACTTGACAGGGCTATGAGGAACAACAGTGAGCACAAAATGTCACGATGGCCGAATTCGACCAAGCCCCTCCCCAGGTCTGAAATGGATCTCGGCTCTCCTGCTGCTCTGCGCATTGGCCGGATGTGGCGGCCACCCCAAGAACGTACTCATCCCCGTTGCCGATAGCGCGCCGAACTCCACCAAAGTCGATATACTCGTAACCACGACGCGCAGCCGCTCCACGATAAAAGGCGAGATGTTCACTGGCGAGCGCGCGCTCGCCCCGGCCTTTGCCGACATCACGGTGTCCATTCCCCCAGCGAACGTCCGCAAAATCGGCGAAGTCGCCTGGCCGAGGAGACTTCCATCCAACCCGGCAACCGACTTCGCAACCTTGAAAGCCGAGGAGATCACGCGCGACGACGCCAAGAAATGGCTGAGCGCCTCAGTCAGGAAGAGCCGCGACCGCAGCGTGCTGGTATTCATCCATGGCTTCAACAACCGTTTCGAAGATTCCGTCTATCGCTTCGCCCAGATCATCAAGGATTCCGGTGTCCATAGTGCGCCCGTGCTGGTGACATGGCCGTCGCGCGGCAGCCTGCTGGCATACGGATATGACAGGGAGAGCACGAACTACACGCGCAACGCCTTGGAGACACTTTTCCAGTATCTCGCCAAAGACCCAGAGGTGAAGGAAGTCTCGATCCTGGCGCATTCCATGGGGAACTGGCTGGCGCTGGAAGCGCTTCGCCAGATGGCGATCCGCAACGGCCGCCTCCCTGCCAAGTTCGAGAATGTCATGCTGGCCTCGCCCGATGTGGATGTCGATGTCTTCCGCCAGCAGATCATCGACATGGGCAAGCAGCATCCTAAGTTCACCCTGTTCGTTTCGCGAGACGATCGTGCCCTCGCGGTATCCCGCAGGGTATGGGGCGACGTCGCCAGACTCGGCGCCATCGATCCCGAGCAGGCCCCATTCAAGAAGGAACTGGCCGACAGCCAGATCACGGTGATCGACCTCACCAAGGTCAAGGCGGGCGACAGGCTGAACCACGGAAAATTTGCGGAATCGCCCGAGGTCGTTCAACTCATCGGCGCGCGGATTTCCGACGGCCAGACGCTGACCGACAGCAAGGTCGGGCTCGGGGACAAGATCCTTGCCGCGACGACGAGCACTGCGGCGGCGGCAGGCAGCGCAGCCGGCCTGATCCTTGCCGCCCCGGTCGCCGTCGTCGATGCGGATACCAGAGATAACTACGCCGGCCAAGTCAGCGGCCTCACGGGTCCTGTGGGTACGCAGCCGCGAGCGCCCGACTGCATGGCCAGAGGCCGATCGAAGGAGTCGTGCAGGCAGTGACGGTTCGGGAACCGGCAAACTGACGTTCATAGAGATCAGGATAGACAATGCCACTACTTTCCAAGATCCGCATATTTAGACCGCTTTTCACTGGGGCTGCCCTGGCGTCGGTTCTCCTTTGTGCCTCTATTGCCGTGGCGCAGAGCGTGACGCCTGCAAGCCCACAGCCGGAAAGCGTCCAGCGCTTTATCGGGATGTTCTCGGATCCTGATGTCCAACGCTTCCTGCAGCAGCAGTCGCAAGCAGCCAAGACCGCGGCGGAGACGCCCTCTGAAACCCCGAACGCCGACCCTTCATTCTCGGAATTCGCGATGCGGTTCCGTGCCCACGCCTCCGGCCTTCTCGGCGCTATCCAATCCTTTCCCCTGGAGACGATGCGCGGCGGGACCGTGCTCGAACGGGACATCCAGGCGAACGGCGGGACACGGCCGATCTTCCTGGTCGCGGCCTTCGTCGCCGTCGGGCTGGCCGCGCAATGGCTGTTCTGGTGGATCAGCGCCGGCTGGCGCTCGTGGATGGCACGCGCGCCCTTTGCCACGGTTCGCGAAAGGGTGATCGCACTGGCCGCGAGGCTTCTGTGGACGGCATGTTACGTCCTCTCCTTCGGGCTTGGCAGCATCGGCTTCTTCCTGCTGTTCCAATGGCCACCTGTTATCAGGGAGATCGTCGTCGGTTACCTCTTCGCGATCGTCGTCTTCCGCCTGGCGAGCGCGTTTTTCGACGTGCTTCTGGCGCCACGGGCGGAGGAAGAGGGTCGGTTCCGTGTCGTCCCGATCACCAAGGATGCCGCCGGCCACTGGGCTAAACGCCTGGGCTATCTCGTTGGCTGGTATGCCTTTGGCTGGGTGACCATCCGCCTGCTCGGCACTCTCGGCTTTTCCGTCCCGGCCCGGCAACTCGTGGCCTATTCGCTTGGCCTCGTGCTGCTCGTCATCGGCATCGAAGCTGTTTGGAGACGTCCGTCCCGATTGTCTGCCGGCCAAGCCAGCCGGATCGGCCTGCGCGCGCGGAACTGGCTCTGGACGGTCTACTTCGTCGCCGTCTGGCTGCTATGGGTGGTGGGAGCCATGAAGCTGTTCTGGATCGCGGTGGTCTGTGCCGCCCTGCCCGGGGCCATCGCCCTCACCAAGGCGTCGGTCAACAATATTCTGCGCTCTTCCGCTGAGGAAGAGGACGGCCACAAGAAAGGCACCGTTGTCTCGGTAATCGTCGAGCGCGGTATCAGGGCAGCGCTGATCGTCGGAGCGATCGTTCTGCTCGCGGATGCCCTGGATATCAGGCTCACGCAGATGACGATGCAGGATTCGCCGTTTCTACGCCTCGTGCGCGGCCTCCTTAGCGCTGGGATCATTCTCCTGATTGTCGATCTCGCCTGGAGCGTCGTGAAGGTCATGATCGATCGCAAGCTCGGCGACACCGAGGCCGTCCTTGAGGTCGGCAGCGAACGGGAGCGGCGGCGCACGCGTCTCAGAACCCTGCTGCCGATCCTTCGCAATTTCCTGATGATCCTCTTCGTCGCCATCGCGATCATGATGGCATTGTCGTCGCTCGGCGTGGAAATCGGCCCGTTGATCGCAGGTGCCGGCGTGGTCGGCGTCGCCATCGGCTTCGGGGCACAGACCGTGGTCAAGGACGTCATCAGCGGGATGTTCTACCTGCTGGACGACGCCTTCCGGGTTGGCGAATATATCCAGAGCGGCAGCTATAAGGGCACCGTCGAGTCCTTCAGCTTGCGGTCCATCAAGCTCAGGCACCACCGCGGCGCGGTCTACATCGTCCCGTTCAGCGAACTCGGAGCCGTCCAGAATATGAGCCGCGACTGGGTGATCGAGAAGATGACGATCACCATTACCTACGATTCCGACATCGAGAAGGCCCGCAAGATCATCAAGAAGATCGGCCTGGAACTGTTCGAGGATCCGGAGTTCAAACCGACCACGATCGAGCCGCTGAAGATGCAGGGGATCGACAGCCTGGGCGACTCCGGCCTGCTTCTGCGGATGAAGGTCATGACGCTTCCGGGCGAGCAGTTCACGCTGAAGCGGCGAGCCCTGCGGATGATCCATCAGGCCTTCAACGAAAACGGCATCAAGCTCGCCGTGCCGACCGTCCAGGTCTCAGGCGGGAAGGACGACGCTGTTGCAGCCGCTGCCCAGCAGACGCTCGCAGCGCAGAGTGCGGCGACCGCCGCGAACCCGGCCTGAGAGCGGCACTCTTCAGGCCGTGAAACAGGACACAAAGCAATGGGAGGAAATGAGATGAAGATCCTGGACATCCTGTCGCACACGCTTGCGACACTTGCCGTGCTGATGATGGTCTGCGCGCCCCTCCTCGTTCCCGCGACGGCAGAAGCGGCACGCCGTGGCGTAGCGGCATGCGGCCCGAGAGGCTGTGGTGCTGCAGCCTGCGGGCCGCGCGGATGCGCTGCAGTCGGGCGCACCCGGCCTGCCGTACGGCCGCCCGTCCGGCGCGGCGTCGTCGTCGTCGCCCCACGCCGCTACTGGCGTCCGGGCACTGCCATCGCCGCAGGTGCTGCCATCGGCTTCGTCGCTGGAGCTGCCGCCGTTTCACTGGCAGGTACGCCTCCGCAATCCGGTCAATGCTGGTACTACACCTCGCCCGCTAAGACGACGGGCTTCTGGGACGTATGCCCGCGCTGAGCGGCTCGCAGAAAGACTGGCGAGCCCCTTGGTCCTCTTCGTCACCTCCCTCCCCAAAGTGGGGAGGCCCCGATTTTCGCATCACAAATTTTAGAGGGTACGTTCCATGGATTTCACAGTCATCGACACCGCACTCGTCGGAAAACTTCTGCTGCTGCTTCTGATCGGCATGGGGCCGAAGATCGCCCTGGTGCCGTTTCTGGAAAAGACTCACGCCTTCGATACCGAAACCAAGGTGCGCATAGGCCGCCAGATGGTTCTGATCGCCGTCGTCACGGCGCTGATCCTTTTCGCCACCGGCGCTCTGCTGATGCGGCTTCTCCATATCACGGGCGGCGCGGTCGCCGTCGCCGGCGGCATCATCCTCGCGCTGATCGCGATCAAGATGGCATCAGGACCGACAGAGAAGCCGCACGACGACTTTGCGGCGCCCGTCGATCCCGATAAGCTGGCCGTATTTCCGCTCGCGGTTCCCTACCTGCTCAATCCTGTCGGCATCACGGTCATCATCATCGCCTCCGGCGAAGTCGTCTCGATCGCCAGCGCGATACTTGTCACCGCTCTGATCCTGATCGTTGGCGCGTTCGACTATCTGGTGTTCACCAACATCGACAAGCTCGCCAAGCGTATGAAGCCAGTCACCATGATCGTTTCAGAGGTCGTCTTCGGCATTCTGCTGACCGCAGTCGCCGTCCAGTTGATCGTCGCCGGGCTTGGAAATCTTGGCATCATCACCCCAACTGCGGCACATTAGATGAGGATGACTTGCGGCCGGGCCAGTCCAAAAATCTGAACCCGGATTTATCAAAGAGACCGCGCCGAAAGCCGCTCGGTTTTCGGCGTCATGCTCAGCTGCGGATTTGCTATCCCCCTGCGTGGAAAGCCCGGGGATTAAGGTCGGTGAAAAGACTGCAAAACGTGTTCACCGATAGCCGCCGGGCGCACGACGATCATTCAATATCTCTGATGTTATCCATAAGTTCTATTCGTTTGAATGATGGGTTTCCAAGGCCCATATTGTGATCATGGACATGGACGAACCTCCCATTGACGACCATGTCCCTGACCCAAGAAAGGAACCGGAAAATGACCACGCTCACCTATCGCGGTGGTGGTAAGTCCCTCACCTCCAGCGAAAGCCGCTTCGACCTGGCACATTATGCCCGTAAGCTTGTGCTCGCCTGGACGCGCTGGCAGACGGCCCGCGAAATCGAAGCCATGCCCTTCGACATTCGCAAGGACATCGGCTGGCCGAGCACGGACGACAACAAACACCGGACCATGTAATGAATGCGACATTCCTCCCAAGATAAGGGCGGCGCCTGCCTCGTGCAACGCCGCCTTTTTCGTGGTCTGACCATCCATTCCTAAGCCATTTTCAACATTAAATTCCAGCCGCCTATCAGCCTGCCTTCTGCCTGCCCACGGCCATTCCGGCGGTTTGATCGGCCAAATCGCCGGCGATGTCGCATATTTGCTCTTCCCGGCCGCATTTTTCCATGCCAGTGTCGCTTTCAGGACATCGGCGCGACGCATTCCGCGCAACGAATGTGCCATCGCCCTCGAGCATGGATTTCGCTATGAACAGGATGCAGATCAAGAAGCGTTCGGTAGTCTTCTTTATGGTACCGCAATTCACCATGCTGCCCTTTTCGGCGGCCGTGGACACCTTGCGTATCGCCAATCGCATGCTCGGCTATCAGGCCTATACCTGGCGGCTGACCTCCGTCGATGGAGAAAAGGTCTATTCCTCCTGCGGCATCGGCGTCGAGGCCAATTCCTCGCTCGCCGAGGAGCGCCGTCATCTTGGCGGCGAAAACCGGCCGGGCATGGTGCTCGTCTGTTCCGGCATCGATGTCGAGCAGTTTAACAACAAGTCTGTCAATGCCTGGCTGCGTGAATGCTACAATCGCGGCGTCGCCGTCGGCAGCCTCTGTACGGGCGCGCATGTGCTTGCCCAGGCCGGTCTCCTGAACGGCAAGCGCTGCGCCATCCACTGGGAAAACCTGCCGGGCTTTTCGGAAGCCTTCCCGCAGGCGGAGGTCTATGCCGATCTCTACGAGATCGACGGCAATCTCTACACCTGCGCCGGCGGTACCGCCTCGCTCGACATGATGCTGAACCTCGTCGGCGAAGATTTCGGCGAAAGCCTTGTCAACCGTATCTGCGAGCAGCACCTGACGGACCGCGTGCGCAATCCGCACGACCGCCAGCGTCTGCCGCTGCGAGCCCGCCTCGGCGTGCAGAACGCCAAGGTGCTGTCGATCATCGAGCTGATGGAAGGCAATCTCGCCGAGCCGCTGTCGCTGATCGAGATCGCCGACGGCGCCGGCCTCTCGCGCCGCCAGATCGAACGGCTGTTCCGCCAGGAGATGGGCCGCTCGCCGGCCCGCTACTATCTGGAAATCCGCCTTGACCGTGCGCGCCACCTTCTGGTGCAGTCCTCGATGCCGGTCGTCGAGGTCGCCGTCGCATGCGGCTTCGTCTCGGCCTCGCATTTCTCCAAGTGTTATCGCGAACTCTACCATCGCTCGCCGCAGCAGGAGCGTGCCGAGCGTAAGATGACCATGGCGACCGCGCGCCAGGCGGTCGCCGCCTGAGACAATAAGACGGGCCGTCGCCGCTTGAGACCAATAAGACAGCCGTCGCCGATTGAGACATTGAAAAGCTGATCTCGCCTGACGCAAAAGATCGTCGCCGCCTGAGATTGAGGGCGGCGGCTTGGCCCCGCCTCAGAGGCGCTATTGCGCCGCCTCTTCCGTCATCTTGGCATCGGAATAGACCTGGTTGCGGCCCCTGTGTTTGGCCATGTAGAGAAACTGGTCGGCGGCGTTGAGGTAATTCTCGAAGGTTTCGTAACCGGCGATCTCGGCGATGCCGATCGAAATCGTGACGCCGAGTTCCTCGTCGTCGGCCGTGACCTTCAGCCGCGAAATGTCCGAGCGGATCTCGTCGCAGAGCTTGGTCGCGGCTGCCGAATCCATCTGCGGGAAGAGGATGGCGAATTCCTCACCCCCGAGCCGCGAGAGAAGATTGTCGCTGCCCTCGAAGATCGTGAACAGCCTGTTTGCGACAGCCTTCAGCACCTTGTCGCCGATCTCGTGGCCATAGGTATCGTTCAGCCGCTTGAAATGGTCGATATCGAGAATGGCGACGGAACTCGGCACCTTCAACCGCAGGCACTCGTTCACCAGCTTCGGGCCGTTGTCGTAGAAATAGCGGCGGTTATAGAGGCCGGTCAGATAGTCGCAGGCCGCCGCTGCCCTCAGCTGCCGCATCTGCGCCAGCGTTTCGGCATTGTTGGCGATGCGGCATTGCAGCTCCTCGGCGACGAAGGGCCGGTAGACGAAATCGCTGGCGCCGGCCTTGAGGAAACTCGCCGAAAGCATGCGGTCGTTGGAAGAGGAAACGCCGATGACACGCAGCCTGTCCGAACCGAAACGATGGCGGATGCGCCGCGTCAGTTCGTAGCCGCTCATATCGGGCATGTGGTGGTCGGTGACGACGAGCTCGATATCGCTGTAGGCCTCGAGCGCTGCCAGCGCCTCGAGCCCCGAATTTGCCTCGACGACGAGATATTGTTGTGCCTTCAGGAGGTCGACGAGCACCTGGCGCGCCGAGACGACATCGTCAACGACGAGCACCCGCGTCTTGCGGTTGGAGATCGCCCGCCGGACGGTGGCGACCAGATTGTCGAGCGCGAATTCATTGTCCTTCAGCACGTAATCGATGACATTGCGCTCCATGATCTTGTTGCGCGTGTTGAGATCGAATGTCGCGGTGAAGACGATCGCCGGGATATCGTGCTCGATCGTGCAGTCGAGCGCTTCACCATAGGGCGAATCCGGCAGGTTGAGATCGACGACGGCCATGGTGTAGCCGTGAGCGTCGTCGGCAAGTTCCTTGCGAAGAGCCTTCAGCGACGGGCAGGATTTGACGGCAAGGCCGAGTTCCGTCTGGAACCGGTGACAGAGCACCGCGGAAAACATCCGGGAATCTTCAACCAGAAGTATTTTAAGCCCGCCGGAGCGTAACCCGATACCATCCCGCTGAAAATCCGCTTGAAAAGCCACAGCCGCTACTCCCCCATGCGTCCGACGGGCGCGACTCGGCCCTCTCCCCGGCGGGGACGATAACCGAGAGGCCTGTGCGCGTGAAGGGGACAAATAATGGCGCTATTACTTGTAATTGCAAAAATTCGACGACTGTCCCCGACCGTCATTTCCGCCCCCCTGGCGATACTGGAGGGGCCGTCAGGCAACCGCCCGTTCCTTGCGCATCGATTGAATTTGCAGCAGCGTATCGAGGTTCTGGTTGACGCGGCAGTAGAACTCCTCGTCGATGAAGGGACGCAGCATGAAATCATTGCCGCCGGCCTTCAGGAATCGTGCTGAAAGCAGCCGGTTCGAAGAGGAGGAAACGCCGATGATGCGCAGTTCGTGCGAGCCGATACTGGCGCGGATGCGCCGCGTCAGTTCGAAGCCATCGATGTCGGGCATGTTGTAGTCGGTGATGACAAGGCCGATATCGCGGTTGACCTTCAGGATCTCCAGCGCCTTGCCGCCACTCTCGGCGACGCTGACACGGAAATTGTAGCGCTTCAGCCGGCTCGACAGCAAAGCCCGCGCGGTCGCGCTATCGTCGACGATCAGCACGTGGTGGCGATGATTGGTGAGGAAGCGGCATATCGATTCCGCCAGAAGATCGACGGCGAAGATATTGTCCTTGAGGATATAGTCGACGATATCCTTGGCCATCAGCTTGTCGCGCATGTTTTCATGGAAGGTGCCGGTGAAAACGATGGTCGGGATGGAGAGATCGACCAGATATTCGAGCGCTTCGCCGTTTTCGGCGCCGGGCAGGTTGATGTTCGAGATCGCCAGCGTGATCGGATCGGAAGACTTGTCGTAGGAAACCTGCAGATCCTCGAAGCTGCGGCAGATCTCGACATCGATGTCGAACAGCTCCTTGAGGCGTTTGCTGATCATCGAGGTGAATACGTTGGAATCTTCCGCGACAATAATACGCGCACCCGCAAACATTTCCCCGGAATATTGCATCCCCGAAATACCTAGAAACGCCATAGCAAACCTTTGATGTAAAATCTGTCCCCGGATCAAACTGATACATCAATTGATTTGAGTAATTATTAATCGACGCGCCTGGATATAAATGAAGAGGCGGCCCGATCGGGCTGCCTCCGACTTCTTTGCGGATATGATTAAGAAATCGGGCGCGAAGCGCCGCATTCTCGGCATCGAAAAGGCTTTCGCCGACAACCGTCGCATTATAGGTCGAACCGAGGTTTTGATCTTCAGCTTCGTGCCTTCCTTGGCGCAATACGGCTGCCGACGAGCCCACCCGGCTGGCACCGCTCGGCCGAAGCAATTATAAACGAGCCATCGACCCCGACCCGCCGACAGGTTCGCCCATGATCCAATCCGACCCGGTAATCGCATGGCTTCTCGACTCCGACCCGTCGATCCGATGGCAGGTGATGCGTGACCTGCTCGATGCTCCGGAGCGGGAGTGGATGACTGAGCGGGCCAAAGTCGAGACCGAGGGCTGGGGCGCAAGGCTGCTCTCCTGCCAGGACGAGGACGGGCAATGGGCAGGCGGCGCCTTCCTGCCCGCCGGTTTCGACCCGCGCGAGTGGAAGGAGCATGGCCAGCCGTGGACGGCCACGACCTTCTCGCTGTCGCAATTGCGCGAATTCGGTCTCGATCCCGCCTGCGATTGCGCCAAGCGCACCGTCAAATTGATCGGCGCCAACGCCCGTTGGGAAGAAGGCGGCCAGCCCTATTGGGAAGGCGAAGTCGAAGAGTGCATCAACGGCCGCACCGTTGCCGATGGCGCCTATTTCGGGATCGACGTCTCACCCATCGTCGACAGGCTGGCCGGCGAGCGTCTCGAGGACGGTGGCTGGAACTGCGAGCGGATCAATGGCTCCGTCCGCTCGTCTTTCGCCAGCACCATCAATGTGCTGGAAGGTTTGCTGGAATACCAGAGATCGACCGGCGGCACGCATCAGTCTCGAGAGGCGCGCAGGACGGGTGAGGAGTTTCTGCTGGCCCGCAACCTCTTCCGCCGCCTTGGCACCGGCGAGCCGGCCGACGAACGCTTCCTGCGCTTCCCGCATCCGAACCGGTGGCGCTACGACATTTTGCGCGCGCTCGACTATTTCCGCGCCAGCGCGATCCTGACCGGCGCCGATCCCGATCCGCGCCTCGGCGTGGCGATCGAGCACCTGCGTTTCAGACGCTTGCAGGACGGCAGTTGGCCGCTCGACGAGAGCCCTGCCGGTCGGGTGTGGTTCGAGGTCGATGACGGGCAAGGCAAGCCCTCACGGTGGGTGACGCTCCGGGCGATGCGGGTGCTCAGATGGTGGAATGCCCGGCCCTCAATCAATGCCTGACGGCAAATCCAGCGAGCGCAGGAAATGCGCCTCGATAGCGCCCAGCAATTCGGCACGATCGGACGGTGTCTCCGCGATGCCGGGCTGATTGACCACACCGTGCAGGGCGTTGAACAGAAACACCGCCGTAAAGCCGGGATCAATGACCGACCAGGCATTCTCGCCAGCACCGGCGGCAAGCAATTCGGTCAGATGATCAATCAGGATATTGCGCGAAAGCCCCTCCTTTGTTGCGGGAGGGGCTGCCACGAAGGCGAGATGATGCAGCCCAGCCGCGTCGAGATAGCCGGTGGCGCATGCCGTCGACCAGGCCGCCAGCTTCCCGCACCAATCCTCTTGCCTCCGTCCTTCGACCGCCACGATGATGCCATCCAGCACACCCTGCACGAAACGGGCGCGCAGTGCCTGAAGAACATCAGCCTTCGAGGAGAAGTGCAGGTAGAACGTGCCCTTGGCGACCCCCGCCCCGGTCGTGATCTCCTCGATCGTGGTCTGCTCCAGGCCCTTTTCCAGAAACAGCCGCTCGGCCGCGGTCATGAGCTCGTCACGCCGCTCTTCGGGGGGTTTGGTTCTCGGTTTTGAAACAGGATTGGCCGGCATCGGCAGGACTAGTCCACTCTCATTGGCGGCGCGTGGGATCGGTCCTGTGCAGGTAGCCGGTAAACACGTCGCGCATTGCGGTGCTCTCGATCTCAGGCAGCAGACGACCGACTTCGCCGCGATGATAGCCGGCATGCGTCACCACATGGGCCAGCATCTCCTCGCGGGACATGCGTCCGCGTCCGCCATCGGTGAAGGTGAAGTCGACGACCTCCTCCATTTCCTCGGGCGTTATACGCGAGGTGTAATCGATATACCAACGGTCCGTATCTTGGATATCGAAGGACAACTGCGCCAAAGCCGGCACTTCGCTGCTCCAGCTCGCCGCATAGGAGTGATCCAGCCGTTGAAGATTGGCGGCGAAGATCCGATCGACGAGATGGGCGTGATTGAGGACGCGAAGGGCCGATCGGAACTCGTCGGATCGCGCCTCCACCCCGAGCGCGTTCAAGGCATCGAGAAGCTCGTCGTCGACGCTGGCTTTGTATTGGAACAGAGAGTTCAACAGTGTCTGCGCGCTCATGGCGATCTCCGGATGTGAACTGGATGCCGCCGGCATAACACCGGCAGCCTCCATCTACATCACTGACTGGTGGTCAGTCAACACACTTCCGATCTCTCTGCCACTCTGCCCTGCCGCGCGATCTTATGTGTCGTTACGCACAGCAGCCGCTCGCTGCCGCTTGTGGCCCGCAGCAGGCCGCCGCCCTGCTGTTTTCCTCTGCCAGCCAGCGATCGCGCGGCTTGCAGCTTGCCGGCCGCGGCGAAAGCGTTACATGGACGGCGCCGGCGCGAAGAACCGGCATCGCCGCGCAATAAAGCTGCATTGGCCGCACGCCGTCGCTGACTTCGAAGGTCAGCTTCGCCGAACCATCCAGTTGCACATGATCGGAAACCTTGCGGATGATTGCATGGAACTTGCCGGCCGGCATATGCGTGCGGTCGGCTTCCTCGATATCCCAGAGCTGGATGAAGATTTCCGCCCACGCTTCGGGATTGGCGCCGCAATCCAGGCCTGAGAATTGGCCCGCCTTGACCTCGGTGACGTGATAGCCAGGCTTCACCGCCTTGCCGTCATAATAGAAAATCAGCGGAGAATCCTTGGCGCCGGTAAGCACACTGAGCAGCAGGCCGAGATCGATGTCGTTCTCTTGAATTTTGCTGTTGTCGATGACGTTCATTTGCGCTAATCCTCGTTTCAATGATTCAAGGATTATTGAAATATGGATCAACGTCAAGCCCTCATCGCATTCGGCGCGCTCTCGCAGGAAACCCGCCTTCACATCGTCCGCATGCTCGTAGTTTCGGGTCCCGACGGCATGGCGGCAGGCGCGATCGCTGAAAAGGCGGAGGTCTCGCCCTCTAATATCTCCTTCCACCTGAAGGAGCTCGAACGGTCGGGCCTGATCGCGCAGCAGCGTGAATCCCGGTCGATCATTTACACCGCGAACTACGAGGCGCTTGGCGGCTTGGTTCGCTTCCTGATGGAAGATTGCTGTTCCGGGCATCCGGAAATCTGCGCACCTGCCGCGGAGGTTGCGGCCTGCTGTACCCCTAAAATGAAGGAGAAACTGCAATGACCCCTGACCGCGTTTACAATGTGCTCTTTCTCTGCACGGGCAATTCTGCCCGCTCGATCCTGGCGGAATCCATCCTGGAGACCGAAGGCAAGGGTCGATTCAAGGCCTATTCGGCCGGCAGTCAGCCGAAGGGTGAAGTCAATCCCTATGCGCTGAAGGAGCTTGCAGCGCAGGGCTACCCAACAGTCGGTTTCCGCTCGAAGAGCTGGGACGAATTCGCCGAACCGGGCGCTCCGGAGATGGACTTCATCTTTACGGTTTGCGACAGCGCTGCCGGCGAGGCTTGTCCCGTCTGGATCGGTCATCCGATGACCGCCCATTGGGGCGTCGAGGACCCCGCTGTCGTCGAGGGCAGCGAAGTCGACAAAGGCCGCGCTTTCGCGCAGGCCGCCCGCTTCCTCAAGAACCGGATCAGCGCCTTTTTGAGCCTGCCTCTTTCCTCGATCGACAAGCTCGCCCTGGAATCGCACCTGCGCCAGATCGGCACAATGGAAGGCGCCAGCATTAAACAGCCCAAGGCGAGCTGATGGGTTTCGAATTGAACCAGCAGGCCTTGGAAGGGCACGACGACAGACTTCGCGGCGCGCTCGCAGGCGCCGGGCTTCCGGTCGATGACCTCACAGACGCCGGCCGAAGCTTCTATCGGTTTTCACGTGGCGGCGAGACGGTCGGCTTCGGCGGGCTGGAACTCTATGGCGAGACTGTACTCCTCCGTTCCATTGTCGTGCTGTCCGATCAGCAAGGTTTTGGCTTCGGCCATGCGATCACCCGTGGCCTGCTCGATCAGGCCCAAAGGAAAGGCGCAACTGCCGCCTATCTGTTGACAGAAACAGCCGCCCCCTTCTTTCAATCGCTCGGTTTTCGTTCGATCGCCCGCGATGAAGCGCCGGCCGAGATTCTGACGACGCGGCAGGCCGCAAGCCTGTGCCCGGCATCGGCCGCCCTGATGGTCCGGAGCCTGCCGGCATGAGCGCGCCGGTGTTCCCCCCGTCTCGACGACTGGTCGCCGAAGCGCTCGGCACGATGCTGCTCGTAGCAACCGTCGTCGGCTCGGGCATCATGGCGGATAGCCTGACGGACGATACGGCGCTTGCGCTGCTCGGCAATACGCTGGCAACGGGGGCAATCCTCGTCGTCCTGATCACGATCTTAGGCCCGATTTCCGGGGCTCATTTCAATCCGGTCGTGTCGCTGGTGTTTGCGCTCCGGCGCGAACTGCCTGCCTCCTCCCTTCCCGCCTATATCGCGGCGCAGATCGTCGGCGGCATTGCCGGGACGTTGCTCGCTCATGCGATGTTCGCCCTTCCCGTGCTGCAGGCCTCGGAAACCGTGCGCACCGGCGGCGCGCAATGGCTCTCTGAAGTGACGGCAACCTTCGGCCTCGTCTTCGTCATCTTAGCCGGTGTGCGCTATCGCGCCGATGCCGTGGCATGGCTGGTCGGCCTTTATATCACCGCCGCCTATTGGTTCACCGCCTCCACGTCCTTTGCCAATCCCGCCGTCGCGATTGCTCGATCGCTGACGCACACCTTTTCCGGCATCCGCGCGATCGATCTACCGGGCTTTATAGCCGCTGAAGTCCTCGGCGCCTTGCTGGCGCTGATCCTTGCGGGATGGCTGCTGATGGAAGCCCGCGATCCTGAAACCCTCACCAAGACGGAATCCGCCTCATGACCATAGATGTTACGATCTATCACAACCCCGAATGCGGCACTTCGCGCAACACGCTTGCGATGATCCAGAACGCCGGCATTGAGCCGAACGTTATCGAATATATGAAAAACCCGCCGTCGCGCGAGCAGCTAATCAAGGTGATTGCGGATGCAGGTTTGAGCGTTCGCGAGGCGATCCGCGAAAAGGGCACGCCCTATGCGGAGCTCGGCCTCGACAACCCTGATCTTACCGACGAGCAATTGCTCGACGCGATGCTGAAAGATCCGATCCTGATCAACCGGCCCTTCGTCATCACGCCGCTCGGCACGCGCCTGTCGCGGCCGTCGGAACTTGTCCTCGAAATCCTGCCGGAGACGCATCAGGGCGCCTTCACCAAGGAGGACGGCGAGAAAGTGCTCGATGCCGGAGGCAAGCGCATTGTCTGATCTGCCTGCCGTATCGCCGATGCATCTGCATCAACCGGATATGGACGCGCTCAGGCCGGCGTTCTCGACGCACAAGCCGCGCATCTTGATCCTTTATGGCTCCCTGCGAGCAGTGTCCTACAGCCGCTTCCTCGCACAGGAGGCCGCGCGGCTGCTCGAATATTTCGGCTGCGAAGTGCGCATCTTCAATCCGGAAGGTCTGCCGCTGCCTGATGCGGCGCCGGCGAGCCACCCAAAAGTTCAGGAGCTGCGTGAATTGTCGGCATGGTCTGAAGGCCAGGTATGGGTCAGCCCCGAACGTCATGGCGCGATGACCGGCATCATGAAAGCGCAGATCGACTGGATTCCATTGTCGGTCGGCTCGGTCCGGCCGACGCAAGGCAAGACGCTGGCGGTGATGCAGGTCTCCGGCGGCTCCCAGTCCTTCAATGCGATAAGCCAGCTCCGCATTCTTGGCCGTTGGATGCGGATGATCACTATCCCCAATCAGTCCTCGGTCGCCAAAGCTTTCCAGGAATTCGACGCGGACGGCCGTATGAAACCCTCATCCTATTACGACCGCGTCGTCGACGTCTGCGAGGAACTGGTGAAGTTCACGCTGCTGACCCGTGATGCCTCGAACTATCTGACCGACCGCTACAGCGAACGGAAAGAAGAAGCCGAAAAGCTCGAACAGCGCGTGAGCCTCAGATCCCTATGACAATTGTCAGCACCGAACGACCGCCGGTAGCCGCCATCGCCGCGCTCGGGCTCACGCAGATCATCGGTTATGGATCGCTCTATTACAGCTTCAGCATCCTCGCCCCTGACATGGCCCGTGATCTGGGCTGGTCATCGGAATGGATCTTCGGCGCGCTCTCCGCGGCCCTTCTGATCGGCGGTCTGGCCGCACCTCTCATCGGCACGTGGATCGATCGCTTCGGCGCCGGCAGGATCATGACATCAGGCTCGGCGATTGCCGCCGCCGCCCTCGTCGCCTGCGCCTTCGCGCCGGGAAAGATCGCTTTCGTCGCGGCATTGATCGGCATCGAGATCGCCTCGAACCTGGTGCAATATGGCGCAGCCTTCGCCCTGCTCGTGCAGATCAGGCCGCAGGTCGCACAGCGCAGCATCACCTACCTGACGCTGATCGCCGGCTTCGCCTCGACCATCTTCTGGCCGATCACCACGGCGCTGCATGCGCATCTCTCATGGCAGAACGTCTATCTGATCTTCGCCGCGCTCAATCTCGTCGTCTGCCTTCCCATTCATGCTTGGCTCTCCCATGGCGTCAGCCAAACCAAGAGACGACATGCACACGAAACCGCAAAACGCGTCGAGCCGAGCCTTCCGCCGTCGGTGCGCAGGCCGGCCTTTATCCTGATGGTGACGGGCTTTGCTTTGGAAAGCTTCGTGAACTCGGCACTTCTGGTTCACATGGTGCCTGTCATGTCGGCACTCGGCCTCGGCGCCATGGCAGTGGTGGTCGGGACGCTCTTCGGTCCGTCACAGGTGCTGAGCCGCCTCATCAACATGGTCTTCGGCGAGAGCTTGTCGCAAGTGATGCTGGCGATCATCTGCGCCATCCTGCTGCCGGCAGCCCTTGTCATCCTTATCGCCACCGCACCCTCGGTGCCGGGCGCGCTGGTCTTCGCCGTCGTCTTCGGCCTCGGCTCTGGCCTTAACAGCATCGTCTACGGAACCTTGCCGCTCGCGCTCTTCGGAAGCGATGGCTACGGCCGGCGGCAAGGACAAATCATGTCGGTCCGTCTCGTCGTCTCCTCGATGGCGCCGTTCGCGCTCGCCTTCCTGATGGGTAATCTCGGCGTATCGTGGTCGCTGTCGATCGCTGCATTGCTCAGCACCGTCGCCGTAGCCGCATTCTTCGCCATTATGCGGCTGACGCGCCCGGTTGCCCGGCCGGAAACTGTTCCCCATCCCCGAGAAGCTTGAGCGCATTAATCAGGACGGGCGCTACTTGACGACGGCCGAGCCCTTGACGATGTCGATCGTCTCGCCGCCGTCGAGTCCGATGCGGTCGCCGTCGGGCGTTGTCATGAAGCAGCCGGAAGCACAGAGGTTTTCCGAAGCGCCGGCATCGACCACGACCTCGACGCGCTGGCCGCTCTCGGTGATGACGAGCACGACGGCAGCTGGATCGGTGTTGGTGATGGATGCCGCTTCAGCCGCGGGTGCGGCAAGCAGCGGGATAAGCAGAACGGCGGCAAACCTTGCCATCATGTGCGGCGGCGCTGGCGCGCCCTCCCCTCGAACGATCGGTGCTGCCCCCGGCAGCGATCCCGATAGTGGAGATCATGCACATATAGCTGTGAATGATGGCTGAATGACCCGTTCAGCCTTTCCGATTGCCGTCCGCCGTCTTGCTGCGCAATTGCCGCACCGGCTGCTCTTCCTCCTCCATGGGCGTGTCCGCCGAGTTTTCCTGCTCGTTGGGTTGATCCCTGCCCGCATCGGCAAGCGCGGGACGAGCCTCTCGATGGATGGTAAGATCGGTCTGTGGCAGCGGGATCTCGATGCCCTCGGCCTTGAAGCGCTTAAGGATCTCGATCCTGAGATTGTTGCGCACCGCCATGCCGTCACCCATGTCGGCGAGGAAGAAACGCAGCTCGAAATCCAGCGAATAGGGGCCGAAGCGCAGGAATTCGACATGCGGCTCCGGATTGCGCATGACGAGCGGTATCTTGGCCGTCAGTTCCAGCAGGATGTCCATCACCTGCTGCGGATCGGCGTTGTAGGCGACGGAAACCGGGATTTCCGAGCGGCCGATCTTGTTGCGGTGCGTCCAGTTGCCGACGAGGCCGTTGATCAAATCAGAATTCGGCACGATGATCGACTGCTTGCGGAAGGTCTCGATCTCGGTGGCGCGCACCGAAATGCGTTTGACGATACCTTCGGCGGTGCCGGAAACGACATGGTCGCCGACCTTGAACGGCCGTTCGACGAGCAGGATCAGGCCGGAGACGAAGTTGGAGACGATGTTCTGCAGACCGAAACCGATACCGACCGAAAGTGCGGAAGCGACGAGCGCGAAGCTCGACAGGTCGATGCCGGCCGCCGAAACGCCGATGATCGCTGCTATGCCGACGCCGAGATAGCCGATGCCCGTCTTGACCGAATTGCGCACGCCAAGATCGACATGGCTTCTGGCCATCACATTGCCATCGAGCCAGCGCTGCAGCCAGCGCGTCAGCAGGTAGACGCCGGCAAACAAGAGAATGCCGGTGCAGATGCCGAGCAGCGAGATGCTGATACCGCCGAGCCTGACCTCGGTGAACAGCCGATAGGCAAGAATCTGCAGATCCTGCACATGGAAGCCCCAGAGCAGCAGGATCAGCGGGATGCCGACGAGAAGCGCCACCGCATAGATGGCAAGGCCGACGAGCAGGCCAGCCTGATCGATCGCCACCGGCCCGAGCTTGAAGCGACGCGTCAGGAAGCTTGCGAAGAAGGTATCGCCGAAGCTTTCCTGCCTTGATATCGCCTTGCCGGAGAGCAGGCCGACATACATGGTGGCGACCAGCGCGCCGGTGATGATGAGCTGCGTGGCGACGAAGCGCGCGAGCCCGACATAACCCGTGAGCGCTGTGAGGATGAGGCCGGCGCCGACGACCCGCAGGATGATCGCCATGCCGCGAGGCCAATGCCGTCCCGGCGCATCGGGATCGCCGTTCTTCGCCAGCATCGGTCTGCCGAAGGAGACCGCGATCAGGATCAGGCCGATGATCAGCGCAGCAATCAGGCTTCTGACCACGGTCAAGACCAGCGGCGAGCCCATCGCCTCGCCGATCGTGCCGAAGAGGTAATCGAGCGCGTTGACGATCGCCATCGCCAGCAGGCAGTAGCCGATCGAGCGCGCGCCGAGATTGGAAAGCCGCACGAGCCGCCAGCGCGGTTCGCGCGGCGCGAAGATGGCGTTGACGAAGCGGCCGACGAAATAGACAAGCCCGATCGCCCCGAACAGGGCGCCGATGACAGGCGCGATATCGGGCCTCAGCACATTGAACCCGTTAAGGAAAAAGAACGAAGTAACGAGCAGCACCGAGAGCGCCAGCGTGCGGATCAACGTCGACCAGAAGGCGATCGACAGCCGGCCGATATAGGACGGGTTCTCGACAGCCTCGTCGCGGCGCAGGTAGGAGCCGAACAGCCGGTAACTGCCGGAGAGTAGGATCAGCGCCGAGGCGAGCGACAGGAAGATCGCGGCAAACATTGGGAAACGCTTAAATTTCCAGACGAAGGTGGCCCAGCTCGACAGAGCCTGCGTGAATTCGCTGGCCTCGTGCACGAAGGCGCTGCCGGCATCGTCAAGCACCGAGACCGAAATCTCGGTGCGTCTGAGCAGCGTATCGGCAAACAGCCGCCGCCGCATCTCGGTGATCTCGTTGACGAGCTTCGTCACCGTGATCGAGAGGTTTTCGGCATCGCCCGTCAGCGCGTTGATCTGCGCGCGTTCGGCGGCGAGCGCGTTGCGCTCTTGGGTGACGATCTCGGCTTCAGGCGGCTGCCCGTCCTTCGGCGGATCGCCGATCTCGGCAAGCCGGTTCTTGATCTGGTCGAAACGCGGCCTCAGATTGACCGATATGGTGATGACGGCGCGACTGAGCTCGTCGGCCTTGGTCGCAAGCCCGACCAGGGCATCGTCATTGTCGGCATTCTGCTTGACGCCGTCCTGAAGCGCCGTCAGCTGGACCTTCGCCTTGTCGATTTCCTTTGTCGCTTGGTCGAACGGCATATCGGCGAGCGGCGCCTGCGCCGCCGCCGGTGCCTGCGGCTCCTGTGCGAAGGCCGCAGCACCCTTGAAATGCGCGCCGGCGACCGCCAGCGTCAGCAGAAGAATGGTGCGAAGCAGAATCGGTCTCAGCCGCAAAAGCGCCTCCGGGAAAGGTTGTCGTCGGAATAGAATGCCAGCTTGTCTTAGTAAAGAAAGGCGACAGAAAGGCGGAAGCTCCCTGGAAACCCTTAGAAACCGGCATTGGGCCGGGAGAGATAGTCGCATTCCTCAGCCGTCGACTCGCGTCCGAGCATGGCATTGCGGTGCGGAAAGCGGCCGTAGGCGGCGATCACGTCGCGGTGGCGGATCGCATAATCGAGATATTCCGCATCGCCGAGGGCGTCGAACAGTTCCACCGAGCGCTCCTGCTCCCCAAGGTCCTCGGCATGTTCGAACGGCATGTAGAAAAAGGTACGGCATGCGGCCTCGACCGCCTGATCGGCGCCCGATGCAAGCGCGAGCTTGGCTTCCCGAAGCGCCAGACCATCGGTCGCGACGGCAAGCGCAGTGCCGCGATAGATGTTGCGAGGAAACTGGTCGAGCACGATCACAGCCGCCAGCCGGCTCTCCGCATCCCCCCGCCATTCGGCGCCAACACCGGCCGCAAGAGCCAGATGGGTATCGCGGAAGCCTTCGCGGATCTCCACGTCGAGTTCCGGCGTCGAGCGGAACCACAGCTCCCGGCCGCATCTCACGAACCAGAAATCATACACTTCGCGTGGTGTGCGGATCGTCGCCATGTTTCCTCTTCCCTAGCGTTAGGAATGATGATGTTTTGTCGGTAAACTATTGTAGAGATAGGATAAATTCCGTTCTTTGCGCCCTTTCATCCGCCTGCCGGCACCTTCTCCCCGAGGGGAGAAGAGACTTGCGGCGGCGCCTCATTCCCCCTTCTACCCAGCGGGAAGGTGCCGGCAGGCGGATGAGGGGGCGGCAAACTCAGTGCCGGACGGGAAAATCCCCTACTTCCCCTCATGCAACGAAAACACCAGCGTCGCCTTGGTTCCGTCGTGGCCGGGATCATAGGCGAAATCCGATTTCAGGCTGGCGGCCATCGCCGTCAGGATGCGTGTACCAAGGCCGGTTCCCCTGGCCGGGCTCGACGGGTCGAAACCGGCGCCGTCATCCTCGACGATGACACGCAATGCCCCATCCGTCTGGTCGACGATGACGCGGATCTCGCCCGGCACGTTGTCCGGATAGGCATATTTAAAGGCATTGGTGACGAGCTCGCTGACGATCAGCCCGAGCGTGATCACCTTGTCGGTCGCCAGATTGACCGGCTGCGCGGTGAGGACGATCCGGTGCGGCCGCTTGTCGTCGCGCATCGAGGTTTCGAGTTCGGTGAGCAGGCTGTTCAGATATTCATCGACCTGTACCGAGCCGACCTGGCGATTGGTATAGAGCCGGCGGTGCACGCTGGCGATGGCGTTAATCCGCATCTGCGTTTCGTGCAGCGCGTCGATCGCAACCTGATCCGTGGTCATCGAGGATTGCATGCGGATCAGCGCGCCGACGAGGCCGAGGCTGTTGGCGATGCGGTGATTGACTTCGGTGAGCAGCATTTCGGCAAGGTCGCGCTGCTGGCGGATCACCTCCTGCGCCTGCGCCGTCTCGCGGCGAAAACGCGCTCGTTCAAGCGCCTGTTCAAGGGCGGCGGCGAGCAGGTCGAAATAGTCGGGTGAGATCCCTTTGAGCATGTAGTCGTCGGCGCCGGCCTTCAGCGCCGCGACCGCGATGCTGGTATCGTCCGAACCCGTCGCATAGATGACCGGCGGATGATCCGGCATCGCCGTGATGCAGGGCAGAATGTCGAGGCCGGTTTCGCCCGCCAGGACATGATCGAGCACGACGGCGTCGATACCGCCTTCGCCCAGTCTTGCAAGACCGGCAGCGCCGCTCTCGGCCCACTCGACCGAAAAGCCGCGCCGGCGCAGGTTTTTCTGCATCAGTAGGGCGAGCCCCTCGTCGTCGTCGATATAGAGGATGTGGATCAGGGCATCCGCATCGCCGCTAGAATTGCTCATTCGGTCTCCCGGCGTTTTCTCGCAGCGACGACCGCCCGCAAGCGTCCGAGTCGTCCGCATGGCAATGTCGTATTGCATTGGCGGCCTGGGGTAAACAGCGGTTATCCCTCGCTCTTGTCGCAGGCGGCGCAGAAGGAGGATGTCGGGAAGCCGGCATTTTCAGACATGACCCTGGCCTGGGGAGGATCCCTGTGGAAGTCGTTGAAGGAGATGGGGAAACGAAAAACCTGAAATGAGATGCATGAACGCCGAGCGGCCCGATTGGTTCCGCGGATAAGCTAATTTTTCTGGAATTTCCGATGGCCTGAAACTTCGGCTCCCGCCTCCGCCGGCAATTGCAGGAAGCGCAGAGACGAGACGACGCCGATCACGCCGACCACGATGAAAGCCCAGCGGAAATCGGCAAGGACGGGATTGTCGGCGCCCCTGAAAGCCGAGGCAATGTTGAGCACGGCCGCCGCCACTGCCACGCCGAGCAGCATCGATACCTGCTGCAGCATGCTCGACAGCGTCGAGGCCGAGCTTCGCTGCGCCGGGCCGATATCGGCGAAAGCCAGCGTGTTCAGCGCGGTGAATTCCATCGACCGCGACAGGCCGGCGAGAAAAAGCAGCGCATGGATGAAAAACGGCGGCGTCGCCGGCGAGAGGAAACCGCAGCCGACGATCGAAAATGCTGCGATCAGCCCATTGACCCCAAGCACTGTGCGAAAGCCGAAGAAGCGCAGCAGCGGCGTCGTCACCGCCTTCATGCTGAAATTGCCGAGGAAATAGACGAGCAGATAGGTGCCGGCGGCAATCGAACTCAGGCCGAAGCCGAGCTGGAACAGCAAAGGCAGCAGGAACGGCGTCGCATTGATCGCCATTCGGCAGGCCGTGCCCGCCGACAAAGTCGACATCGAGAAGGTCTGGATGCGGAAGGCTGAAAGATCGAGCAGCGGATTGTCGACGGCGAGGAAATGCCGCGTCGCCATGACTGACAGCACGATGCCCGCCGCCAGCATTGATATGATGGGCAAAAGCCCGCCGTCCCATTTGACCGAGAGTTCGAGGGCGGCGAGCAGGAAGGTCAGCCCGGCGGCGCTCAACACAAAACCCACGAGATCCAGCCGGCCGGGATTGGTCTCGCGCTGCTCCGGCACGAAACGCAGCACCAGTGCGATTCCGAGAATGCCGATCGGGATATTGATGAGGAAGTTCCAGTGCCAGCTGGCATAGGTGGTGATAAAGCCGCCGAGCACCGGGCCGATCACCGGCGCTGTCAGCGCCGGCCAGGTGATCAGCGCAATCGCCTGGACGAGTTCGGACTTACGGGCATTCTTCAGCACGATGATGCGCCCGACCGGCGTCATCAGTGCACTGCCTGCGCCCTGGACGGCGCGCCACAGCACGAATTCCGCAAGGCTGCCGGACAGCCCGCAGAACAGCGAGGCGCCGGTGAAGACGGCGATCGACATCAAGAAGATGCGGCGCGCGCCGAACCGATCGCCGAGCCAACCCGACAGCGGAATGAAGGCGGCCATCGTCAGCATGTAGACGGTGATGCCGATGCTCATCGACACCGGCTGCACGCCGAAGCTTGCCGCCATCTGCGGCAACGAGGTGGTGACGATCGTGCCGTCGAGGATCTGCATGAAGAAGGAAACGGCCACGACCAGTGCCACGATCTTCGCCTGGCGGCCGGTCGCCGCCTCTTGCCCATTCTCGCTCGTCTCTGCCGTGGTCATGGATCTGCCAATGAAAATTCCGGATGACGCGGCAGGGGAAACGGGAAGGAAGCCGATCGGAGATCTGCCGCGCGGAGAAGCGCGGACATTGGAAAGCCGCGCACTGGCTGAATACGCCCGTTGCAGCTGGCCGGAAAGGCTAAATCTCGCACTGCGCAGGAATATTCCCGATACGGCCCGATACGTAGCGGCATCGAGCAAGAAAGGATTCAAGAAAAAGGCCCCACCGAAGCGAGGCCAAGCTTGAACCGCTCCGGGGAAAAACAGGAGCGGCGTGCAGTCCATACCGTGCGATCGATGTCGCAGCGAGGCCAGATGTCGCTGCATCGGTACGCTCGCCAAAGAATTTTTCGCGATCATGCCAAAAAAGATCGGTCCCCAAAACTATCCACTCATGTAGCGCGACACCTGTCGCATTGCAGCAATGATTGGCGCTTGCAATGTTTATAAAAATAGATATCACTAAACATATTGCTAAACATGATGATTGAGGAGTTCATGTGAGCATTCTCTGAAGTGGGTGAACATGCGACGCCGGCGGGGAGCCGGCCCTTGGTTCTGGGAGGAACTTATGCAGAAAACATCGAAAGCCCTTTTCGGGCTGGCCACGGCATTCGTCATGTCGTCGGCATTGCCCAATCTCGCCAAAGCCGATGAACTGACGCTGTGCTGGGCCGCATGGGACCCCGCCAATGCGCTCGTCGAGCTGTCGAAGGATTTCACCGCCAAGACCGGCACGCAGATGAAGTTCGAATTCGTTCCCTGGACGAGTTATGCCGACCGCTTCCTCAACGAGCTGAACTCCCATGGCAAGCTCTGCGATCTTATCATCGGCGACAGCCAATGGATCGGCGGCTCGGCCGAGAACGGCCACTACGTCAAGCTCAACGACTTCTTCGACAAGGAAGGCATCAAGATGGATGACTTCGTGCCGGCGACGGTCGTCGGCTACTCGGAATGGCCGAAGAACACGCCGAACTACTGGGCGCTGCCTGCCATGGGCGACGTCGTCGGCTGGACCTATCGCAAGGACTGGTTCGAAAAGCCGGAACTGCAGAAGGAATTCAAGGAAAAATACGGCCGCGATCTCGCAGCACCGAAGACCTACGACGAGCTGAAGCAGATCGCCGAGTTCTTCCAGAAGCGTGAGATCGACGGCAAGACCGTCTACGGCGCCTCGATCTATACCGAGCGCGGCTCCGAAGGCATCACCATGGGCGTGACAAACGTGCTCTACGACTGGGGCTTCCAGTACGAAAACCCGCAGAAACCTTATGAGATGGAAGGCTTCGTCAACTCGGCCGACGCGGTCAAAGGCCTCGAATTCTACAAGTCGCTCTATGATTGCTGCACGCCGCCCGGCAGCTCCAACGTCTATATGGTCGAATCCGCCGACGCCTTCAAATCCGGCCAGGTCGCCATGCAGATGAACTTCGCCTTCACCTGGCCCGGCCTCTACAAGGACGAGAAGGTCGGCGGCGACAGGATCGGCTTCTTCCCCAATCCGGCTGAAAAGGCGCATTTCGCCCAGCTCGGCGGCCAGGGCATCTCGGTGGTCGCCTATTCCGACAAGCGCGACGCCGCCCTGCAATACATCAAGTGGTTCGCACAGCCCGACGTGCAGGCCAAATGGTGGGAACTCGGCGGCTTTTCATGCCTGAATTCCGTCGTCAGCGCGCCGGGCTTTGCCAAGAGCCAGCCTTATGCCCAGGCCTTCCTGGACTCGATGGCGATCGTCAAGGACTTCTGGGCCGAGCCGAGTTACGCCTCGCTGCTGCAGGCCATGCAGAAGCGCGTCCATAACTACGTGGTCGCCGGCAACGGCACCGCCCAGGAAGCGCTCGACGGTCTGGTGAAGGACTGGAGCGACGTCTTCAAGGACGACGGCAAGATCTAGTGCCCGACGGGACCGGCGGCATCCCTCTGCGCCATCCTCACCAGGTTGGCGGCCCGGATCGGCAGACGAGCCGGGCCGCCAGATTTCTCATATCCTAAAAGACCCCGTGCCCCGAAACGACCAGGTGAAAACTTGACTATTTCCCAATCCTCCATCGTCGAGAAGGCAGCCGATGCGACAGCAAGGGCAACGCCCTCCTCGGTCGCCCGGCGCGTCCGCGGCCTCTCCGACAGGGCAATCGCCTGGCTGTTCATTGCGCCTGCCATCACCCTTCTCTTGGCGATCAACATCTTCCCGCTGCTTTGGGCGATCTATCTCTCCTTCACCAACTACCGCGCCAACCGGCCGAATGCGCCGGTCCTGGGCGTCGGCTTTGGAAACTACCAGCGCGTTCTCAACGACCCCGACATCTGGCAGGCAATGCAGACCACCGCGCATTTCGTCTTCTGGACGATCGTGCTGCAGACGGTGATCGGCTTCACGCTCGCTTACCTGATCGACCGCAAGTTTCGCGGCCATGCTTTCTGGACGACGATCATCCTGATCCCGATGATGCTGTCGCCCGCCGTGGTCGGCAATTTCTGGCGCTTCCTCTACGAGCCACAGATCGGCCTCTTCGCCTATGCCGTGTCGCTGGTCACAGGCATTCCGACCTCCGATATCCAGATGCTCGGCAACGTTACGCTGGCGCCCTGGGCAATCATCATTGTCGATACCTGGATGTGGACGCCCTATGTGATGCTGATCTGCCTCGCCGGCCTGCGCTCGATCCCCGACTATATCTATGAGGCGGCCGAGGTCGACCGCGCTTCGCCATGGCGCCAGTTCTGGTCGATCACCGTGCCGATGGCCCTGCCCTTCATCATGCTCGCCGTGCTCTTCCGCGGCATCGAGAATTTCAAGATGTTCGACATGGTGACGCTGCTCACCGGCGGCGGTCCGGGCTCGGTCACAGAGGTCGCCTCGATCACACTGAAGCGCGCCGCCTTCGAAAGCTGGGCGACTGGCCGCGCCTCGGCCTTCGCCATCATCCTCTTCGTCGCGGTGTTCGGCCTCGCCAACATCTACGTCAAGGCATTGAACAAGGTGAAGCAACGATGAGCGCCGCCAACTCCGCCCATTCGGTCGTCGTACCGAGCCTCACCAGCAAGCGCATCGCCGGCACCATCGTCGTTCTTTATGCGCTGATCACCCTCATCCCGCTCGTCTGGATCTTCCTGACCAGCATCAAGTCGCCGCCGGATTCGATCAGCTATCCCCCGAAGATCGTCTTCACTCCGTCGCTCGAGGGCTATTGCAACCTGTTCACGACACGCACGCGGCAGACGCCCGACTATATCGCCTCGCTGCCGGCGCCGGTCGGCACCTGCGATGAGGTGACGCGCAAGCGCAACATGGTGATAGCAGGCCCGTCGAACTTCCTGCCGCGCTTCGTCAATTCGCTGGTGATCGCCTTCGGCTCCACCTTCCTCGCGGTCTTCCTCGGCACGCTCGCCGCCTATGGCTTCTCGCGCTTCAAGATCCCGCTCGCCGACGACCTGATGTTCTTCATCCTGTCGACGCGCATGATGCCGCCGATCGCCGTCGCCATCCCGATCTACCTGATGTATCGCGAGCTCGGCCTGTCGGACACGGCGCTCGGCATGATCCTGCTCTACACCGCCGTCAACGTCTCGCTCGCCGTCTGGCTGCTCAAGGGTTTCATCGACGAGATCCCGCGCGAATACGAGGAAGCGGCGATGATCGACGGCTATACGAGACTGCAGGCCTTCCGCAAGGTCGTGCTGCCGCAGGCAACGACCGGCATTGCCGCAACGGCGATCTTCTGCTTGATCTTTGCCTGGAACGAATATGCCTTCGCCGCCCTGCTGACCTCGGGCGAGGCCCAGACCGCGCCGCCCTTCATCCCGACGATCATCGGCGAAGGCGGACAGGACTGGCCGGCAGTTGCCGCCGGCACGACGATCTTCCTGATCCCGATCCTCGTCTTCACCATTCTCCTGCGCAAGCAGCTGCTGCGCGGCATCACCTTCGGAGCTGTCCGCAAATGAGCCATCTGATAGAAACACGCACCCGCACCCCTGCCCGTCCGAAACGGCCCTTCTTCCTGCGCCGTGGCCCGATGGAGGCCATCGCTACCGTGCTGATCGGGCTCGGCTTCCTGATGCTGTTCCAGCCCTTCCTGCTGCTGCTCTACACCTATTCGCTGGTCACTCTGCTCGTAGGCACGGTCATGTTCATCATCGTCTCGAAATTCCCGGAGTGAACCATGGCGGACATCCGGATCGAAAATCTCCGCAAGGAATTCGGCAGCTTCGTCGCCGTTGAGGATTCGAGCTTCACCGTCCATGACGGCGAGTTCCTGGCGCTGCTCGGACCTTCCGGCTGCGGCAAGACGACGACGCTTCGCATGATCGCCGGCCTCGAGCTGCCGTCGAGCGGCAAGATCTATCTCGACGGCGAGGACGTCACCTTCAACCGCGCCAGCGCCCGCGACATCGCCTTCGTCTTCCAACTCTTCGCGCTCTACCCGCATATGAACGTGCGCAAGAATATCGGCTTCCCGCTGCTGTCGCAGGGCATGCCCAAGGCCGAAATCCGTCAGCGCGTCGAAGAGACCGCGCGTCTGCTGCAGATCGACCATATTCTCAACCGCTCGGTCTCCGGCCTTGCCGGCGGCGACCGGCAGCGCGTGGCGCTCGGCCGCGCCATCGTCCGGCGTCCGAAGTGCTTCCTGATGGACGAGCCGCTCGGCACGCTCGACGCCGAGTTCCGCGAGATCATGGTCCACGAGCTGCGCGAACTGCACAACCGCATCCACGCCACCACCGTCTACGTCACCCATGACCAGCATGAGGCGATGGCAATGGCCGACAAGATCGCCGTCATGAACCATGGCGTCATCGAGCAATTCGGTACGCCGCAGGAGATCTATGCAAAACCGGCGACCATGTATGTCGCCGATTTCATCGGCTCGCCGCCGATGAACTTCATGCGCTTCACCTCCGGCCTGAAAAGCGGCGATCGCTCCATCCTGCTCGACGGCGTCGATGTCGCTGTTCCCGAGATCCACCAGGACATGGCCGAAAGCGAACTGGCGCTCGGCGTGCGGCCGGAGCATATCCGCTTCAGCGACGCCTCGGCGCTGCGCGGCGCCGTCTATGGCAGCGAATATCTCGGCACCAACCAGGTCGTGGCTGTGGAAACCCAGGGTGGGCTGATCAAGGCCCGCGTTCCCGCCAATCGCAGCTTCCAGATCGGCGAAAGGGTCGGCCTCGAATTCAACCCGGCGAAACTCGCGCTCTTCGACTGCACATCGGGCCGTGCGGTGCCATCCCAGCTCTATCAGGAGACCCGGCATGGCTGATGTCGTCCTCAGGAACCTCGCCAAGCGCTTCGGCGACACCCAGGCTTTGGCCGACCTCGACCTTTCGATCCGCGACGGCGAGTTCGTCGTACTGCTCGGTCCCACAGGCGCCGGCAAGACCACGACGCTGCGGCTGATCGCCGGCCTCGAAAAGCCCGATAGCGGCGGCATCGAGATCGGCGGCCGCAATGTCGCCACTGAGGCGCCTGCCGAACGCGACGTCGCCTTCGTCTTCCAGCAATATTCGCTCTATCCGCATATGACTGTTTACGAGAACCTCGCCTTCCCGCTAAAGGCGCCGATCCGCAAGCTGAGTGCGGCGGAGATCGATCGGCGCGTGCGCGAAGTCGCGCGCATGGTCCGGATCGACCATAAGCTGGAGAACCGCTCGACCAGGCTTTCCGGCGGCGAGATGCAGCGTGTCGCGATCGGCCGGGCGCTGGTGCGCAAGCCGGCGATCTACCTGATGGACGAGCCGCTGTCCTCGCTCGACGCCAAGCTGCGCGCCGAACTACGCCTCGAGCTGAAACGCATCCAGAAGGAACTCGGCTCGACTTTGCTCTATGTCACCCACGACCAGGTGGAAGCCATGACCATGGCCGATCGCATCGGCATCGTTGCCGAGGGACGGCTGATGCAGGTTGGAACACCGCGCGAAATCTACGGCAATCCCGCCAACCTGCACGTCGCCGCCCGCCTCGGCCAGCCGCATATCAACCTTCTGCCGGCGGACCTGCTGCCTGGCGGCCAGCCGCCTGCCGGCACGAAGACGGTCGGCGCCCGCACCGAGCATCTCGACATCATCGTCGGCAAGGATGCCAATGCCGAGATCGACTGGATCGAACACCTCGGCGACCAGAACCATCTGCACATCAGGGTCCGCGATCCCAGGCAGGCCGCGCGGGAACACAAGCTCGTCACACTTGCGGATCCATATCTGGCGATTGCGCCGGGCGACCGAATCAGCCTGACGCTGCGTGATCCGCTTTATTTCGATGCGGCTGGACAGCGCCTTTCCTGACCGGCAAACAGACATGATGATGGCATGAAAAACAAACAGACGGGTCTCAATCGATGAAACACTTCTTCAACCGCAGGGAAAACATCGTCACCGAAGCCTTGGACGGTCTGCTTCTGACGAGCAGCAAGGGTCGTCTTGCCCGCCTCGACAGCTTTCCCGACATCAAGGTGATCCTGCGCGCGGACTGGGACAAGTCGAAGGTGGCGATCATCTCAGGCGGCGGCGCCGGTCATGAGCCCTCCCATGCCGGCTTCGTCGGTAAGGGCATGCTGACGGCTGCCGTATCCGGCGAGATTTTCGCCTCGCCGAGCGTCGATGCTGTCCTGACGGCGATCCGCGCCGTTGCCGGCCCGAAGGGCGCCCTGTTGATCGTCAAGAACTATACCGGCGACCGGCTGAATTTCGGCCTTGCCGCCGAAAAGGCGCGCGCCGAGGGCTTCGACGTCGAGATGGTCATCGTCGCCGACGACATCGCCATTCCCGGCATCAACCAGCCGCGCGGCGTCGCCGGCACGCTGTTCGTCCACAAGATATCGGGCTATCACGCCGAAAGGGGCGAGGACCTGAAGACGGTCGCAGCCCATGCTGCGGCTGCCGCCGGCGATATCGTCTCGCTCGGCATGTCTCTCTCCACCTGCAGCGTGCCCGGCCAGGCCCATGAGGACCGCCTCGGCGAGAACGAAGGCGAGCTTGGCCTCGGCATCCATGGCGAACCGGGCGTTGAGCGCATCACGCTGCAGCCGGTCGCCGATATCGTTTCCACCATGGTGGAGCGCCTGTCGCTTGCGCTGCGCGAAGGGGCAAGCCATGCCCTTCTCGTCAACAATCTCGGCGCCGTGCCGCCGCTCGAAATGACCGTCATCGCCAATGCCGTGCTGTCCTCGCCGCTTGCCGACCGTATCAGGCTGATCATCGGACCGGCGCCGATGATGACCGCGCTCAATATGAACGGCTTCTCGCTGTCGCTGATCCGGCTGGACGCCATTCGCGAGGCGGCGCTGACGGCGGCGGTCGAACCGCACGCCTGGATGCCCGCCGTCGAACGCCACGAGATCCAGATCATCGCTGCACCGAGAACGGCGGCCGGCTTGAACGGCGCCGCCGTAGCCGGGGAGAACAGCCGCAGCCGTCGCCTGATCACGGCGCTCTGCGAGCATCTGATCGCACAGGAAAGCGAACTCAACCGGCTGGACGGCCGCGTCGGCGACGGCGATACCGGCTCGACGGTGGCGACGGGCGCCCGTAGCGTGCTGGCCCGTCTCGACACGCTGCCGCTCGACCGGCCGGCGGCAACGCTTGCCTCGCTCGGCGATATCCTCGGCACCAGCATGGGCGGATCGAGCGGCGTACTGCTGTCGATCTTCTTCACCGCCGCAGCAAAGGCGATGGCTGACAAGGCCGAAATCGCCGCCGCCCTTCTTGCCGGGCTCGACAGGATGACGTTCTATGGCGGAGCCGCAGTCGGCGACCGGACGATGGTCGATGCGCTGTCGCCTGCCCTGCAGGCGCTCGCATCCGGCGATGTCGTCGCAGCGGCAAAGGCAGCGGCAGCGGGTGCCGAGTCGACGAAGACGATGATGAAGGCGAGAGCCGGACGCGCCTCCTATGTCGGCGAAAGGGATCTGGCGGGCATTGCCGATCCCGGCGCCGTCGCGGTTGCCGGCGCGTTTAGCGTGGTGGCAAGCCTCGCCTGACCGGCGTGAAATTCAAAAGCCCGCGGGAGGCGCGGCGACAGGGAGGATGGCAGTGCAGGCGGAACCGGTGCTTGTGGCAGGATTGATCGAGGTGTGCCGCGCGACGATCGCGGCAAACACAGATCATCTCTGCGCGCTCGATCGCGCCATCGGCGATGGCGATCACGGAACCAACATGCGGCGCGGCTGCGAGGCGGTGAGCGCCGAGGGCGAGAGCCTGTCCAGCCTGCCCTTCCCCGACGCCGTGGAAAAGATCGGCCTGACGCTGGTGATGAATGTCGGGGGTGCGGCCGGCCCGCTCTACGGCACGCTGCTGATGGAGATCGGCCGCGAGCTTCGCAAAAGTAACGAAAGGGCCGATTTTCCACAGGTGCTGAAACAGGCGATCGATGCCGTCGCAAGACGCGGTCGGGCGCATGCCGGCGACAAGACCCTGCTCGACGTGCTCTATCCCGTGCATGCGGCACTCGCCAGCCGCTCGCCGCTCGGCGCAATCGCCCGCAGGGCCGAGCGTTCCGCCAACCGCACCGCTGACATGAAAGCGATGCGCGGACGCGCCGCCTATCTCGGCGATCGTTCAATCGGCCATGTCGATCCCGGCGCGTCGAGTTGCGCGCTGCTGACCACGGCGATCTGCCGCTATCTCGGGGAGCATCGTCCGCAATGAATGGAAAGACCGCAAATGTGGGTATCGTGATCGTCTCTCACTCGCCGCTGGTGGCAAGGGGAATCGCCGATATGGTGCGACAGATGGTGGGCGACTGCGTGCCGCTCGCCTGGTCGGGCGGCAACGTCCATGGCGAACTCGGCACCGATGCCGGCGGCATCCTGAAAGCGATCGAGGCCGCCTGGTCCGATGCCGGCGTCGCCGTCTTCGTCGATCTCGGCGGCGCCGAAACCAATAGCGAGATGGCGATCGAAATGCTGGGGCTTCCCCGCTCGGGCCTCGTCTCCATCTGCAACGCGCCGCTGGTCGAAGGTGCCGTCATCGCTGCCGCTGAAGCGTCGGGGGGCGCATCATTGGCCAAGGTCGTCGCCACAGCCGAGGAACTGTCCCCCTGATGACGAGCGGATTGCGTATTGAAAAACAGGAGCCCGATCCATTGCACGTGAATTGCCAGACGGAGGTGGAAGTCAAGCACGGCGTCGGGCTGCATGCCCGCCCCTCCGTCACCTTCACGCGGCTTGCCAAGTCCTTTCCCTGTTCAATCGAGGTCGCCGTCAACGGCAGCGATATCTGGCTGAACGGCAAGAGCATCATCAAGATCATGGGCGCGAGAATCCGCAAAGGATCGATCCTCCGGATCCGCGCCGACGGCATTCTCGCCGAAGAGGCGATCCGCGCGCTGAAGGAACTCATCGAGCGCAACTTCGATGAGGAAAAGAAACATGGCCGAACCGCTTAAGCTGAAAGCAAAGAGCGCATCCCCGGGCATCGCATCCGGCCCGGCCTTTCTCGCGGAGAAGCTGAAGGCTCCCTCCGCTGCCGAGCGGCCGGACGTCGCACCCGCGCCTCGAATCGCCGGCGGATTCGGCGCACTGGAAAAGGCGATCGACATCTCGATCAGTGAACTCGAGCACCTTGCCGAGGGCGCCGACGCCGAAAGCCGCGATATCATCGATTTCCAGATCGAGGTGTTGCGTGATCCGACGATCGCTGAGGCGACGGGCGCACGCATGCAGGCCGATGAGAACGTCGTCTTCGCCTGGGTCGCCACCCTGGACGCCTATATCGGCGAACTCGAAGCGGCCGACGAGGAGCAGATGCGGGCCCGCGCCGTCGATATTCTCGACATCAAGAACCGCGTGCTCGGGGCGCTCGCCGGCACCCCGATCGCCGATTTCCCGCCCGGTTCGGTCTTCATTGGCAAGGATATGGAGCCGAGCCGATTTCTCGCCCACGACTGGTCGAAAGGCGGCGGCATCGCGCTGTTCGCAGGCAGCACCGCCGGCCATGTCGCCCTGCTCGCCCGGGCGAAATCGGTACCGATGGTGGTCGGCACCGGTCGCTTTTCGGCAGCAGATGGAGATCCCGTTCGCGTGGATGGCGACACCGGTGCGGTCGTCCTGAAGGCCGGCGGCATGCTGATCCCGGCACCGGCACAAACACCTGCCCGCGACATGCATACCGAAAGCGGCGAGCTACGCACGGCGGACGGCGTGCCGATCCTGCTCTCCATCAACATCAACGATCCCGCCGATATCGACGCGCTCGATCCGGCAACGGCAGGCGTCGGCCTGATGCGCTCGGAATTTTCATTCACCTCGATCGCCGATGCCGCCAACGAGGAGCGCCAGCTGGCGATCTATCGCCGCGTGCTGGAGCAGGCGGGCGACAGGCCAGTGACGATCCGCATGCTCGATATCGGCGGCGACAAGCCTCTCGCCGGCCTTGAAGACCTGCCGGCTCTCTCCACTTCTGGCCTGCGCGGCATCCGGCTGCTGCTTGCCCGGCCCGAAATCGCCAGCGTGCAGGCGCGCGCCCTGTTGCGCGCTGCCGTCTTCGGCAGGCTGTCGGTGATGCTACCGATGGTGACCTTTCCCGACGAGATCGACAGGATGCGCGAAATATTCCGCGAGGAAGCCGAAAAGCTCGGCCGCCGTTCCCTGCTCCATCGTATGCCGCCGATCGGCATGATGGTGGAGGTACCATCAGCAGCATTGATGCTCGACACCTTCGGCTCGGCGGCGTTCTTCTCGTTCGGAACCAACGATCTCACACAATATCTTGCAGCATCCGCCCGTGACGATATTGACGCCGATGCCGGCAAGGCGGCGCCCGCCGTACTCCGGCTGATTGCCCAGGCGGTGAAGCTGATCGCCGGCAAGCCGGTCAGCATCTGCGGCGACATGGCCGGCAATCCCAGCTATCTGCCCGGGCTGCTCGCCGCCGGCCTCCGGCATTTTTCCGTGGCGCCGGCCCGGCGTCCCGCGATAAGATCGGCGATCATCGGCCTCAACGCCGATGGCACAAGGGCAGCCGGAGAGTAGAATGGCGCGCGAAGACACCGAAGACGCCATTATCGCCTACAAGTCCATTCTGGCGCAGATCATCGACAACAGGCCATCGGGCACACGCCAGCGCCTGGCGACGGCGCTTGGAAAACATCGCAGCTTCGTCACCCAGATCACCAGTCCGACCTATGCAACGCCGCTGCCGGCGCGCCATCTGGCGACGATCGTCCGCGTCTGCCATTTCAGTGCCGCCGAACAGGAACGCTTTCTCGAAGCCTATCAGGCCGCCCATCCCGGCAAGCTGCCGGACCTCGGCCATTCCGAGAAATTGCGGCACCTGTCGCTGATGGTGCCCGATTTCGGCGACGACAGGAAAAACCGCCTGCTGGAAGAGGCGATCTCCGATCTGGTGCAGAAGATCGTCGCGATTTCAGGGGCAAGTGAGTAGTGGTTAGTGAGAGTGAGCAGATTGACGTAACGTAATGCCCTTGGCCTTGGGAGGGGCTTGATGAAGAAGTTCATGAACACTGCGGAAACCATGGTCGCCGAAAGCGTCGAAGGCTTCGTGCGCGCCCATGAGGCCTTCGTGGTGTTCGGGCCCGAGCGCAAGTGCATCCGCCGCCGCCATCTTACCCCTGGCAAGGTGGCGCTAATCTCCGGCGGCGGCGCCGGTCATGAGCCGATGCATATCGGCTTCGTTGGCCACGGCATGCTGGATGCCGCCTGCGTCGGCCATATCTTCACCTCGCCGACGCCGAGCCAGATCATTGCCGCCATCGAAGAGACCGATACCGGCGCCGGCTGCCTGCTGGTGGTCAAGAATTACGACGGCGACCTGATGAATTTCGAAATGGCGATCGAGATGGCCGGCGACCGCCACAGCCTCGAGATGGTCGTCGTCAGCGACGATATCGAGACGTCGAGAACAGGCGAAGACCGTGGCCGGCGCGGTGTTGCCGGAACGCTGATCGTCGAAAAGCTCCTGGGTGCTGCGGCCGAACGCGGCATGTCGCTTGCCGAGTTGAAGCAGCTTGGCGAGGGATTGAACACACGCATCCGCTCGATGGGTGTGGCGCTGAACGGCGTGACGGTGCCGCAGACCGAGCGAACGACGTTTGCGCTCGGACCCGGCGAGGTGGAAATGGGCGTCGGCATCCATGGCGAGCCCGGCCATGCCAGGCAGGCTTTCGCCGCCTCCGACGCCATCATCGGCCATCTCTGCGAGACCATCGCCGGCGACATCGCGGCAGCGCCTGATACCAAGGCGTTGCTCTTCGTCAACGGCCTCGGCGGCACGCCGCCCGCCGAACTCTACCTCGCCTATAATGGCGCCCGCCGCTTCATCGAGGAAAGAGGCATCCCGATCGAGCGCTCACTGGTCGGAACCTACGTCACCTCGCTCGACATGCAGGGACTGTCGGTCACCCTTGCCTTGCTGACCGACGAGGAGATCGTGCTCTGGGACGAGCCGGTGGCGACGGCGGCTTTGCGTTGGCCGTGAGGGGCATCCCGAGGTGTCAGATGTAAAGCTGCGCCATCTTCCTCCAGGCGCCGGCGCGGTGGGCGCGTCCGTCCCAGACATGTAGCTGATGGCCGACATTCTTCTCGCCCAGCAGCCGGCTGAGATAGCGGTTGTTGTCGAGGAAAGGATCGGCATCGCCGATGGTGAGAACGATGTCGAGCTGACGTAACCTGTCGAGCCGCCAGTCGTCGCCAAGTCCGGGCAGGAAATGCGCCGGCGTGTGGAAGTAGATGCTGTCGTCGTAATAGCCGTCGAACAGGTCGCCGAAGGATTCCACCTTCATCGTCAGGTCGTATCGGCCGGAAAAGGCGACGAGCTTGCGGAAGAGATGCGGATGACGAAAGACGAGGCTCGCCGCCTGGAAGGCGCCGAGGCTGCATCCGTGCACGATGGTGCAGTCGTGCGAGTTCTTCGCTGCCATCAGCGGCAGCACCTCGTTGAGGATATACTCTTCGAGAGCCGCATGCCGGCGGATGCGTTCGGCCGGATGGCGGTGGAAGCCATAGAGGCTCTCGGCGGCCAGACCCTCGATGCAATAGAGTTGAAGTTGCCCGGCCTGCAGTTTGTCGGCAAGGCTTCCGACCAGGCCGAGCTGCTCATATTCGAAGAAGCGCCCTTCCCGCGTCGGGAAAACCAGCACCTTGGCGCCGGCATGGCCGAACACCAGCATCTCCATGTCTCGATGCAGCCGCTGACTGTACCAGCGCAGATATTCGCGGTTCATGGCACCCTGAAAAACTGTCCCACCTTGTCGCGGAGAACCGCCTCTTGCTCAGCGCTGCCAGGATAGTCGAAGTGCCCTGCATCCAGGATGAAGATTTCATTAAATTTTGGTATCGCATTCGCGACAGCAAACTGGCAGGGCGGAGCCACCGAAGGATCGAACAGCGCAACGGCAACCAGCATCGGCACCTTGATCCGCGAAGCGGCCGTTGCCGCATCGTAGAGCCGAAGCGTCTCGAGCACATCTGCGTGTTTCTTATGATACTCCTGCACCGATTGCGCGCTGCCGACTGTCGGCAAGGTCAGCCGCAGCGGCTGATCCCCGAAGCTCGGCAGCGCCAGATGACCGCGATCGATGCGCTGGTCGTAAGCGATCGCCATCGCCCCGACACCGCCGCCGAAGCTGATGCCGCTATAACCAATATGCTCCGAAAGCCAGGGATAGAGCGCAACAAGCGTCGAAACCGCGAGCCAGATATCCTCGACGCAGCCGCCGATGATATAGGATTTCGGCTTGTCGATATCGTGGAGCACATGCCAGGAGGGATTCTGCGAGATCGGCGGACGAGCGCTAAGCGACAGCCCGCGGCAGCAGGGAAAAAGCACTGCCGTTTCCTTGACCGGCAGATCGAATTCAGGCCGATCCCGCCCGCCATAACCATGCCCGACGACGAGGCCGCGCCGCACCTCCCCCTTGCGCGGCAGGATGAGCCAGCCGCCGATCCGGAACGAGCCGGTCGAGAGATAGACGAGGTCGAGCACGTGCCAGTCGGGGTGGGTGATCTTGCTCCGGCGCAGCACCGGCTGCGGATCGACCGCCAGCGCCTTGAGATAACGCGCCCTCCAGAAATCGTCGAAACCCGCAGCCGCCTCGGGCGGCTCGACCGCGAGAAGCTCCGCGAGATGCATGCCGTAGGTGGGGTCGAAATCGAAGGGATGTGTCTTGGGAATGCTCATCCAAGGCTTTTCTCGTGAAAAGGCCGGTGGCGCAAGACTCTGCCCGCGCCGACCCGCAAAACGGCGCGGCCGGATAGCCCTCTATTGCCGCGAACCGTCAAAGAGCCCGCAGCCGATGGCGCGCGCCGCCTTGAGATGAGCGGCCACATCGTCCGGCCCGGCTTCGAGCAGCAGCTCGGATGTCACTACGGGGGCGCCGCAATAGTTGAAGATGCCGTGATCGATCTGCGTCTTCATGGCGCCGAAATAGCCGTGCCGCGCATAGGTCCCGGCATCGGCGCCGCCAAGCCCGACCAGATGCACCGGCAGACGGCCGAGCAGCTTCGCCGCCCCGGTACCCGAGCGATCGTCATAAGCCCAGCCATTGGTGAACACCCGGTCGATCCATCCCTTGAGCAGCCCCGGCATCGACCACCAGTAGACAGGATAAACGAGCACCAGCGCATCGGCGCGGTCGATCCTCGCCTGCTCGGCGGCGACATCGGCCGGCACCGCCTCGTCCCTCAGATGCAGGCCGAGATCGGCAGCGCTGAACCGGGGATCGAAGCCCTCGGCCGCGAGATCGGCGATCTCCAGGGAATGGCCGGCATCGGCAAGCGCGACACCCTCGGCAAGGTGGGCGGCAACGCCGTGGGTGAGCGACCGGGGATCGGGATGCGCGACGACGATGAGCGCGTGCATGGCGAAAACTCCTGCTGAATGATTGCGGATGAAAGGCACAAGCTGTATACTTTTGGTAAGTTACTTTTGGTATATAGTCATGTCAAGCGCCGAAACAACCGGGCAGCCGACCGATCCGCAACCGCGCCGCCGCCTGTCGCGGCAGGATCGGCATCGCCAGTTGCTCGACGTCGCTTGGCAGATCGCCCGTGACGAGGGAACGGAAGCGCTGACCCTCGGCCGGCTTTCCGAGCGGGCGGGCGTAACGAAACCCGTTGTCTATGATCATTTCGAAACCCGCCCCGGCCTGCTCGCAGCGCTCTACCGCGAATTCGACGCCCGCCAGACGGCTGTGATGGACGCAGCCCTTGCAGCAAGCCAGCCGTCGCTCGCAGACCGGGCCACAGTCATCGCCACCTCCTATGTCGACTGCGTGCTTCTTCAGGGCCGCGAAATCCCCGGTGTGATCGCAGCACTTGCCGGCTCGCCGGAACTCGAAAGGATCAAGCGCGAATACGAAGCGGCCTTCATCGAGAAATGCCGCATCGCGCTTTCGCCCTTTACCGGTGCCGGCACGATCGCCGCAGCCGGCCTCTGGGCCATGCTCGGCGCCGCCGAAGCCCTCTCCTATGCCGCCGCGTCGGGCGACATCACCGCTGTCGAGGCAAAGAACGAACTCTTCGAAACCATCGTCGCGATGGTGGCGAGAAGTATGGGCGGCGGCACGCATCCCGCTCACCTGCGCGATACGGCCGGCCTCGCATCGAGATGATCCGGCGGGACTACCTGTATCGAATCCACCGCCCGCTTCGCCATGGAACTCGGTTATTTCGGGACGACCTGGTGAGCGACGCGACGGCCGCCTTCTCGCACCAAATGATGCATGCTGCGCACAAGCTGAACGGCCCGACCTACGCCCATGCTATTCTGACGACGGCCGAACTCATCGAAGTCTTGCCCAAGGCGTCGGCTTCAACGGAGACAATGCCATGACCATGCTCTTCAAAATGCTCACAAGTGCCGGCCCGGAATCCCTGAACCGCGACCGGCGCAGGTTCCTGACCACCGCGGCGATCGGGATCGCCGCCGCGGGTGCGACCAGCCTGTTTCCGTCCTATCCGGCATCGGCTGCCACGGGAGATGCCATACGCCCGTTTCGCGTCGACACTCCCGAGGCGGACCTCCTCGACCTTCGCCGGCGCGTGCTGGCAACACGCTGGCCCGAACGCGAGACGGTTGACGATCAGTCGCAGGGCATACAACTCGAAAAGATCAAGCCGCTCGTCGATTATTGGGGCACCAGCTACGACTGGCGAAAGGCGGAAGCGAAGCTGAACGCGCTGCCGCAATTCATCACCGAGATCGACGGCCTAGACATCCACTTCATTCACGTCCGCTCGAAACATCCGAATGCCCTGCCCGTCATCATCACCCATGGCTGGCCGGGATCGGTATTCGAGAACCTCAAGATCATCGGCCCGCTCACCGATCCGACCGCTCATGGCGGACGCGCCGAAGATGCGTTCGACGTGGTCATTCCTTCGATGCCGGGCTACGGCTTCTCCGGCAAGCCGACCGGCACCGGCTGGGGGCCGGACCGCATCGCGCGGGCCTGGGCGGAATTGATGAAGCGCCTCGCTTACAGCAGCTACGTCGCCCAGGGCGGCGACTGGGGCTCGCCGGTCTCCGGCGCGATGGCACGGCTCGCGCCACAAGGTCTGCTCGGCATCCACATCAACCTGCCGGCTGTCGTGCCGCCCGAAGTTGCCGCGGTGCTCGCCGCGGGCGGGCCGGCGCCGCAGCGACTCTCCACCGAGGAACGCGCGGCGTTCGATGCCCTCAGCGCCGCAGCCAAGATGGGGAACAGGTCCTATGCCACGATGATGGGCACGAGGCCGCAGACGATCGGCTATGCCATATCGGATTCCCCGGCCGGCCTTGCGGCATGGACGCTCGGTCATCCAGGCTTCACGCACTGGACCTACGACAGCAGCGATCCCGAAAAGTCTCCCGACGAGGTGCTCGACGACATCACGCTTTACTGGTTGACCAACAGCGCCGCTTCCTCGGCCCGGATCTACTGGGAATATGGCGGCGGGCGCAGTCCCGTCCTTGCGGCCGGGGAGAAGACCTCCAAGATCGCGCTTCCGGTCGCCATCACCGTCTTTCCTGGGGAGAGCTATCAGGCCCCGGAGACATGGGCCCGTCGCGCCTATCGCAACCTTAGCTATTTCCACAAGGCCGACAAGGGCGGCCACTTCGCCGCCTGGGAGCAGCCGGAACTCTTCTCCGCCGAGCTTCGAGCAGCGTTCAGGCCGCTGCGCCGACCGATATGAGAGGAGCGGCGGCCCCTCGCCGCTCAGGGATGCTGCCGCCTGGTATGATTGTCCATGATCGGCACCGGGGTCGCCTCCCTTGGCCCCAAGCTCACGGATTCCAGCCGCCGCTGCCATAAGCGCGCGTGATGATTTCAACCAGGTGGCCGTTCGGATCTTCGAAATAGACCCCGCGCCCGTTGTCGTGGTCATTGGTCTCGCTCGGCTTCCGCTGGCCGGGGTCAGCCCAGTAGCGCAGGTTCCGCTCGCGAATTCGATTGAATATCGCCTCGAATTCCCCGTCTCCGACCAGGAAGGCGTAGTGTTGGCGGACGATCTCGCCTTCCGTATCCATATAATCGAGATTGGCGTCGTTGTCGGTCGTGACCATGTAGAACGGCCCCCAGCGCCGCGGCGCCGGCAGCCCCAACATATCGGCCAGAAAATCTGCCGAGGTCTTGCTGTCGCGAGCCAAGAGGATGGTATGATTGAAGTGGATGGCCATAGCGGTCTCTCGCAAGCGAGGTGAACTGCAACTTCGATGGAGGCTTAGTTCGGTTAACACCCTCGGCCGCCTCTTGTTCCGAACCTCGGCCAAACTTGACGCGACCGTCGCGGCATCATGGCCCATCACCAAAGCAAGCCGGTGACCAGCCGGCGAACGGCCCTGCCGCTTCCCGGCCTCGGCATCAGTCCGTATTCTGTCCCGCCGCCTCGAGGATCAGCTTTGTGATCTCGTCCGGGTGGGAGATCAACGACAGATGGCTGGCCTGGATTTCAATGGTCTTCGCGCCCATGCGTTTGGCCATGAAGCGTTCGAGATCGGGATTTATCGTCCGATCCTCGGTCGAGACGGCATACCAGCTCGGCTTCGAACGCCAGGCGGCCTGTGTCGTCTTGCCGGTCAGCAGCGCCTTTTGGAATGGCTGCTGCACAGCATAGAGAACTTTCGCTTTCGCCTCCGGCAGGTCGCCGGCGAAATCACGCAGGAATGCTTCCTCGCTCAGCCGACCCTCGTCGCCGTCGAAGACGATGCCGGCCGAAGCCGGCGGCGTCGGGTAGGTCTTGGCGAGAGCGGTATAATCCTCGCCCGCATCCGGCGCCCGCGCCGCGACATAAACAAGCGCCGAAACATCAGGGTGCACGCCGGCCTCGGTGACCATCATGCCGGAAAACGAATGCCCGACCAGAACCGTCGGGCCGTCCTGCCGGTCGAGCACCCGCTTCACGGCAGCGACGGCCTCGGGCAATGTCGTCAGCGGGTTCTGCACCGCCGTGGCATTGAGCCCGGCCGCCTGCAGGCGCGCGATCACCTCGGTCCAGCACGAGCCGTCGGCAAACAACCCGTGCGCCAGCACGACGTTGCGCGCCTTAACCGGAGCGGATGTCGCGGCCATGCCGCGGGTGGCAAGCAGGGAAGCGGCGGCGCCGGCAACAAGGGCAGCCGAGAAAGTCCGTCTGTTCATCATCATGATCTGGTTCCTTGTGCGTCCAGGAATTGAAGGATCGAAAGCATGTGGCTCGGGACCGAGGAACCGAAGCCAAGTCAGAATTGGTCTGTGATGCCTTATCGGAACGGTTAGTTTGCCCGGCGCAAGGCGCTGGCCTTCGTCGCGTTTCGGCTCCCGTCGTATTCAAATTCGGTATTGAAGCGGCTTCGTGTATGCAGAAACCTGCTCGCTGGAGATTTATGTATTCCCATCCGACATAAAGTCAATTATTGAATACGTAACACCTTCGTGATGTCGTAAGTGTATACGCTAAGTGGCACTTCAATCGCATTTGCATACACAATCGATCGAGCTGTCGGTGTTGAAACAGATCGGAGATAACGGAATGGCGACGGGTTTCGAAACCGAGGATGACGGTGATGATCGCGGGTTGCTCTCCGACCGCATTCGCAACGCCCTGACGGACGAGATCGCCACCGGCACGCTGGCGGCGGGCGCAGCGTTGGACGAACAGCAGCTTGCCGATCGTTTCGGCGCCTCCCGGACGCCGGTTCGCGAAGCGCTGCGTCAGCTGGCGGCGGGCGGCCTCGTCGAGCTTCGCGCCCGGCGCGGCGGCGTCGTCGCCCGTATGACGCCGGAGCGCATCATGGAAATGTTCGAAACGGTGGCCGAAATCGAGGCCGTATGCGTCAGGCTCGCCACCTACCGCATGACACCGCTAGAGCGCAGCCATCTGATCGAACTGCACGACCTCTCCCAGCCGATTGTCGAAGCCGGAAATTTCGACGCCTATGACAGCTTCAACCGCCAATTCCATGAAGCCATCTATCACGCCACCCACAATAGCTTTCTTGCCGAACAGGCAATCGCCGTGCGCAACCGCCTGAACGCCTTCCGGCGCACGCAGCTGCGCCAGGGCGAACGGCTCCGCCGATCCCGGGACGAGCACGAGGCAATCATGCAGGCGATCGCCGAAGGCGACGGTGACATGGCATCGCGGCGCATGCGCGCCCACATGCTGAACGCCGCCACCTCACTCAGCCGTTTCATCGAAACCAACAAGCCGGGGGGAGTTTGACGTTCCTACGGCACGGGGCAGCGGTATTTATAGGCGATCAACGTCGTCATCAGCTCGTCGCCAGTGGCCTCGCGAATGCCGGGATTCTCTTCTAGGAATGTACACAGCGTATTGCCGATTGCTTCCGCGGTCGTTCCAACCGGCACACAGACGTTTACCCCAACGGAGTTGGCAAAATACGCCGAGTTCACCATTGCTTTCGGCGCAGGAACGACTTCGGTGAAAATACGGCGGGCCAAATACTCGTCCCGGTTCCACTTGTCCAACCAACCCGCGACATATCCGACGACAAACTGCCGTGAGCCGCCGCAATCAGAATAGAGGAGGTCACCACTGGAAAATCCGGCGGGAATCTTTGCTGAAACCGTTGCCAACAGCGTGGCGATAAGAATGCCCGACATCACATCTCCAAAGCTCGCGATGGCGGAGCTTTGATCGGGAAAGTGTCGGAAATTAGCTTCAAACGTGTCATCTTTTTTGCTGCAACTAAAAACAAAATGGCCGCTAATCTCACCTCAGCCTCAATCGAACCGACTGACCTCAAGCCCGCTGCCGACCGGCAGCAGCACGCTTGATATCCCGGGCTTGGCACGGACAGCCTCGCCGTAGCGTTTGAGATCATCGCCTCCTGGGCGCAGCATGTTGTCGGCGACAATGATCGCGCCCGGATTGAGCTTAGGGTAGAAGGCTTCGAGGCAGGGAACGTAGAGATCCTTCCAGAGATCCACCAGCACCAAATCGATGCCCTGGGAAAGCTCGCCGATCATCTGGACCGCATCCCCAACCTTGAATTCCACATACTCCGCGAGCCCCGCCTTGACGGCCATGTCGCGTGCGTAGGCCGATTTGTAGTCGTGCATTTCCATGGTGATCAGCCGCCCGCCGGAAGCGCGTGCTGCTTCCGCCAGCCATATCCCGGAATAACCGAAGGAGGTGCCAAGTTCGAGAATGGTCGGGCTCTTGAGGCTCTTGGCGAGGACATTGATGAACTGTCCAGTCGCAGGTCCGACCGCGCGCAGCCGCTGATCCTGTCCTCCGTCGCGGCCGCCGGGGGGCAGCTCGCGCGGGCTGTTATGCTCCGTCTCGATCATCGCGTGATAAATGTCGAGCACGTCCTGGATTCTGCTGTCCATTGTCTTCTCCATCGCCGCCTGCACGAAATTCCTGCTGCTGATTGGCCAATCTTTGCCCGACCGGAACGGCACCAGAAAGTTAAACTTTGGCAATCATCGCCCTTGTTGGCCACCTTGCCGTTGCAGATGCCGCCGCCGTCGGCTACATCATGCCGTCAATGGTCGGGTCACCCGGCCACGTAAGCGTTAACGTCACTCAACGCGTATGATCGAACGGCTTTGCGGCTTCGATCTGCGCGACTGTGTCCTGCGGATCGAGCTTCAGAAGCCCCGGAAGGACACATGGATAACAATCAATTCAAAGATCAAGCTTCATCGACCCCTGGCATTGAGCGGATTCGCCACGACACGCGGCGGCGCTTACTGACAGTCGAAAGCGTCGTGGATATCACTCCGAGCATGCGTCGGGTCATATTGGCAGGTGACGATCTCGCCGATTTCATCAGTCTCGGTGCTGACGATCACATCAAGATCTTCACTCCCACTGCCGATGGTGGAGAAGAGCGTCGTGACTACACGCCGCGCCGCTACGACAATGCCGAGCGGAAATTGACCATCGACTTCGCCCTGCACGAGGCAGGCCCGGTGACCCAATGGGCGATCAATTCGCGCCCCGGCGACAGGCTCGAGATCGGTGGACTAAGGGGCTCCGCCATCGTTTCCGCGACGGTCAAACGGTGGCTGCTGATCGGCGACGAAACCGCGCTGCCGGCGATCGGCCGCCGGATCGAGGAGAGCGGCGCCGGAACCGTCATCACCACAATCGCAGCCGTCACCGGCCCATTGGAAGAGCAGACCTTCGAGACATCGGCCGAACTGCACCTCCACTGGGCGCACCGGCCTCTTTCTCAGGCAACCGATGCCGCAGCGCTGCTGAAACTCTTGAGCACGGTCGATATCCAGCCGGAAACCTTCATCTGGGTCGCGGCGGAAGCCTTGGTGACACGCGATATCCGCGCCTACCTGCTGGAACGAGGTTGCCCGCTCGGCTGGATCAAGGCGTCCGGCTACTGGGTATTCGGCAAGGCCGATACGACTGAGAAGTTCGGCTAGGCGGCTAGGCGTCGACGGGCCGCCGCTCCTGAAGCTGGGGGCGACGGCCGGACAAGCTGGTCGAAAAGAGTCACCAGTTGCGATTTAATCGGATACGATGTATATGTAGCTCCTAACATTCAGAGCCTGGATAGGATGAAACCATATGCCCGTATCTAAGACCGCAAGACAGCCTGGCACGCCTGCGCCCGCCTCCCCGTCAGCGGGCAAGGACGGCCGGAAACTTTCCAACTTTCTGTGCTTCGCGGTCTATTCTGCAAATCTCGCCTTCGGCCGCGCCTACAAGCCGATCCTGGACGAACTTGGCCTGACCTATACCCAATACATCGCCATGGTGGCCCTCTCCGAAGAGGACGACCAGACCGTTGGAGTGTTGGGGGAAAAGATGTTCCTCGAATCCAACACGCTGACGCCCATCCTCAAGAAGCTGGAGTCGAATGGCTATATCACCCGTCACCGCGATCCCGCCGACGAACGGCAGGTGCGGCTCAGCCTGACGCCGGCAGGGCGCCAACTCGTTGAAACCGATCCCGGCAACGCGCTGCTTGGGGCCACCGGCCTTGGCGACGACTTTCCTGTCGTGCAGAAATCGGTGACGACACTGCGCGACAATCTCCTGCGGTCAACGCAGGGCGAACCGGGGAAATCGTGATCGCGGCATTTGCGATCGCGGCATGCGGAAAATCAAAGACCTAAAGCGTGGCAAGAGAATCTGAAAGATCGCGACACGCTTTAAGGTCTACTGCCGCAGCGGCCGGAACGCAGTCCTGAGCTCGGCAGTGAAAGCCATCGGCTGTTCCCAGGCGGCGAAGTGACCGCCCTTCGGCAACCGGTTGTAATGGATGAGCTTCGGATAGGCCTTCTCCGCCCAGCTCTGCGGCGCCTGGTAGATCTCGTCGGGAAAAGCACTGACCGCCACCGGGATCTTGATGCCCCTGGGATCGAAGAACCCGCCCGACGGATGGTGCGCGTTGTCCCAATAGAGGCGTGCCGAGGAGATTGCTGTGTTCGTCAGCCAGTAGAGCGTGACGTTGTCGAGGATATCGTCCTTGGTCAGCCCCTCGGGCTCTCCGTCGAAAACGCGGGCGATCATCCGGTAACTGCGGATGTCGTGATCGAGCATCCACGACGCAAGCCCAACCGGCGAGTCGACGATCCCGTAGAGCGTCTGCGGCCGGTTGTTCATCTCGATGGCATAGCCCAGCCCATTCTTGTAGAAATCGTCGAGCTGATCGAAGGCGCGCCTTTCGTCCGGCGACAGGTCGGCTGGCGGCATGCCGCCGGCGGCAAGAGCCTTGGCGATGTCAGCAGGAACCGTGGCCGCCATGTTCGTGTGAATGCCGAGCAATCCCGCCGGCTCCTGCACCGCCATCAATTCGGTGACCGCATTGCCCCAGTCGCCACCCTGCGCCACGAACTTGGTGTAGCCGAGACGTTGCATCAGCGTCGCCCAGGCATGCGCGATGCGGGGCGGGTTCCAGTTCCCCGACCCCGTCGGTTTCCCGGAAAAGCCGTAGCCCGGCAAAGACGGGATCACCACGTCAAATGCGTCCTCTTCGCTCCCGCCATGCGCTGTCGGATCGGTGAGCGGTTCGATGATCTTCAACTGCTCGATGATCGAGCCAGGCCATCCATGTGTGACGATCAGCGGCAGCGCATTTTTATGCTTGGAGCGCACGTGAATAAAGTGGATATCCAGCCCGTCGACCTCGGTGATGAATTGCGGCAAAGCATTGAGCCGTGCCTCCATCTTGCGCCAGTCGTAATCCGTCGCCCAATGTTTCGCGAGTTTCTGGATTGTCGCGAGCTGCACGCCCTGCGTATCGTCCGCGACGGTCTCCTTATCAGGCCAACGGGTGGCCGCGACGCGCCGGCGCAGATCGTCAAGTTGATCCTCGGGGAAATTGACGCTGAACGGGCTAAGCCCGTCGCCGTTCGCCTCAGCGCTGCGCGTCCCGGCAAGCATGCCGATGGCCCCGGCTGCGGCCGCGGCGGCAAGCAGCTCGCGCCGCGTGGGCGTTGATAGGGATGTGGGTGGCATGACGCTCTCCTCTCCGTTTGATCTGTTCGGAAACGGACGAAGATCGACTGACCGACCTCGTTCGCATCAGCAGGTCATTCGCGTCTGTCCGGGGACTATGCTCCCGGGCAACGTCGGGGGTCAACCTACCCGGTCAGGCTATGCCTCGACTGTCTCGACAGACGACTGGTCATTGCAAAAAACCGTGGCTGCGGGCAGCATCGGCGCGAGATCGATGAGGAAAGGAAAATGCATGCCCGACATCGCGATGGGCGTCTTGAGCCAGAACGGAACCGTTCTTCTGGCCAGGCGCAGTTCCGAGCGCAAGGTGCACCCGGATCGCTGGAGCCTCCCGGGCGGCCATGTCGAAGAGGGCGAAGACGCCGAGACGGCGATGTGCCGGGAATTGATCGAAGAAATAGGCGTGACACCCGAGCTCTGGCAGTTTTTAGGACGGTTCGTATCGGAAGACCCGCCCGAGGCATCCGCCACATTCCATGTCTATCACGTCGATAAATGGCAGGGCCAGCCGCGACTTATCGGTAATGAGCACACCGAGCTCAGATGGTTCACCGCCGCCGAGATGGAAAAAGAAGCTGAATTGGCGTTGCATCAGCTCACTGAAATGCTGGCAAACCCGGCCATACGTGAAACAGGCACTCCCGCTTATGTTTGTTGGCGGTCACCACGTCTCGCCGGTTGAACGGGTCCTCAGCGCGCATGATGCTGGACGTCGGCAAGCGCACCGGCCTCCATCATCTCGGCGGCCCTTGCATAACCGCCGCCCATTCCGTCGAGGAAATGCAGGTGCGAATCCGGGCTGCCTGATGGCACGAGGCAGGTCATCAGCGCATGCGATTGGCGATGCAGTCCGAAGTTGATCTCGCCGCGCGCCCTTGCCAGAAGAAGCATGGTTTCGACCCTGTCGATCTGTTCGGGCGTGCAGTCCAGCGTCAGGCGCAAACCGTCATCGAATTTGCGGAAATCCGAATGGGAGGCGACCTCCGACCAGCGTTTCGCATCGACACGCTTCCCGCTGCCTTTGGGCATGGCAATATCCCTGGCGATAGCCATATACACGGGAACCGGATGAGACCGGTGCGACGGCGCATCGAAGACGGCAAGCACGCGCTTCGCCAGCGCCGCAAAGACCTGCGGGCTCGCATGGTCATCCGGCTCGACCAGCAGCGACAGGATCTCGCCCCGCTGGCTCGGGAATGGGGTCCAGTCGCAACTCAGTCCGGTGAGGTCGGGCTTCGTCGCGTAGCGTCCCGGCTTGACCAGATACCGGCCGCTCTTGATCTGCTGCTCCGCCCATTTGAGCCCGCCCCCTGTAAACATCGCATAGGTCGCGTTCTCGGAGGCGGCATAACGGGCAATTCTGACGTCGCGCCCACTGGTGCGGATTTCGCGTACGGTGAGCAGCCCGATACGAAGGGTTAGATCGAGATCGGCTCTTGCAAAGTCCGCGACCTGCCGCAATGCCGATGTCGCCGCCATCATGCCCTGTGGCGGCAAGGCGAATGCTGCCCCGTCTCCGCGAAACACGAATGGAAAATCGAACGATCCCCAGGCATTGCCGAGGGCGGCGATGATCGATGCGCCCGCATAGTTGACGTCTTCGTAGCGCCCCGCCCGGATCGCCGTGGTCGAGTTGACGACATCAGTGATGCCGATCAGCCAGTCATCGGGCAACGGCTCATAGACATCAGGGTCGAGCACAAGTGAAAACTCGTCATAGGCCTGGTGCGACTGGCCGTGGCTATTGATCATCGCTTGCTCTCCAGATCGGCAAGGTTTCCCGTGTCTGCTACTTCAGAAAGAGGTCTGCCGGCCGACCGGCAGGCCCTCCGCATCAAATCCTCCGGCGAGGAGGTCTGCCCTCGCCCGCTCAGACAAGCTTGGTCTCGACGTCGATATTGCCGTGTGTCGCCTTGGAATAAGGGCAGATGCCATGGGCTGCCTCGATCAGCTCCTGCGCGATGTCGCGATCGATGCCGGACAGGCTGACATTGAGGCGCGCCCTCAGGAAGAAGGAGCCGTTGTCGGCGTTGAGAGTAATCTCCGCGTCGACCTCGGGACCGGCCGGCAGCGTGATCTTTCTCTGGGCAGCGGCAAGTTCGATGGCGCCGATGTAGCAGGCCGACCAGGCGATGCCGAACAGGTTTTCAGCGGCCGGATGCGGCTGCGGCAGCTTGATGTCGATCGTACCGTCGCTGCTGCGTGCGGAGCCGTCGCGGCCGCCGGAGATGTGGGTTTTGCCGGTAAAGAGAAGCTTCTCGGTCATGGTGATATCCTTTCGGTTCAAGTTTTATTCGCATCCGATTAAATCGGATGCGCTGTAATACGCCCAGCCAAAACCGATGTCAACACCATTCCGATTTAATCGGATGCGATTTATTTCCAAAGGTGGAAACGCGCCATATTTGGGCAACCCTCAGCCGCAGCTATGCGAACAAGCTGGCCCGTTGCGCAAGGTCACGTCTTTTCCGGGAATAGGGCCATCTATAAGCTCTGCCGACGAACCAGAGGTGGGGCGCACCCTGTGAAGAAACCCGGAGAGATGCCATGTCCTCCATAACGGCAGACAATGCGGGACAGTATAGCGACAGCCGGAAGCTCGCTGCGCGGGCTCGACTGCATAGCCAATACACCATCGCCGAGACAGCCTGGTTTCCATGGGTTGCCGCGCAATTGTCCCTGAAGCCGGGCGATCGTGTCCTCGATGTCGGCTGCGGGCCGGCTTGGTTCTGGGCGGCAACGGCAGGTCTGCTGCCAACGGACTTCGACCTGACGCTCGCCGACCTTTCACCCGGCATGGTCGACGAGGCAGTGGCGCGTTGCAGCGCGCTGCCGTTCGGCTCCGTTCGGGGCTGCCAAGCTGATGCCGTCGCGCTCCCCTTCGAAGATGACGCCTTCGATGCCGTGATCGCGATGCATATGCTCTATCACCTGCCCGACCCGGCCGCGGGCATCGCGGACATGTCGAGAGTGCTGAAGCCGGGCGGCTTTCTCGCGGTCACCACCAACGGCGCAGACAATATGCGGGAGATTTACGAGCTGACGACCATATTTGGCAGTGCCCCATCCGATCCGGCTGCCGAAGCCTTCGGATATGACGCTGCCGAACGATCGATGCGGTCGCAGTTTGAAAACGTGAGCATGTCGCAGCATCCGGCAAGCCTGCGGATCACCGAGCCCGAGGATGTATTTCTGGCGCTCACCTCGTATCCGCCCGGCGATGGCGCCGGCGAAACTCAACTCGTCAGGTTCCGTCAAGCCATTGCCGATGCGTTCAGCCAACGCAGCGGCGTGCTTGAGGTCCGCAAAGAGGTTGCGCTGTTCCTCAGCAGAAAGACGGGCTGATCGGTGCCGTGGGGCGTTCAGACCTTCTCTTTCTTCCTGATTTTTTCCTTCGGTTCGACCGGTGCATCGGGCGTCGGCGCCAACAGCTTGCGCAGTGACGAGATCTTGTCCTTCACCAGCGGCCGGAAGCGCGTCGCGCGATAGGGCATGTCGGCCGCCCCATAACCTTCCGGCCCGTCGTCATTGCCGCGATTGATTTCCGCGAGTTTCACCCCGATGAACGTGCCGTCGATATAATGGGTATATTCGCCCACCCAGCGGATCGTATAGATCTCGCCCTTACGGATCAGCTGGTCGATGCTGACATGCTTGAAGGTGTCGTTGATGCAGACGACCTTCTGGCCGACATGGAAATCATAGCTCATGGATCAAACTCTCGAAACGCAATCGGCTCGCCGATCTATAGCGTGCCCTGCAGCAGGGATGAACCGTTTTTTGGCAGCCAAGCCCGATGCTCCGACATCAGCCGCACCCGCGCCGCATGGCTTAGGCGATATGCATCAGTCGCAATAGGCCTTGCCGCTCTTGCGGGAGCGAAGATCGAAGTGGAAGTGGTTCCAGTGCTCCGGGTTGCTGCCGGGGCCGAGCACGGTGTTGAAATAGCGGCAGCTGTCGCTGCGCACCGCCTTCAGCAGCCGCCCTTCGCGTAGCGAGAACAGGCCCTTCTTGCGCACGTCGATCTCGTGGCCGTTCTTCAGCACGAACTTGCCGACGTCGATGGCGTTGCCGCGGGCGTGTTCCGACATCGGATTGTATTTCTGCCGGCTGTTGTTCATGCGCCGGCAGGAATAGCCGCCGAGCGGCTGGATCGTCTTGATGCCGGACCAGTAACGATAGCGGGCGGACGGCGCCAGTTCGTTCTTCACCCATTTGGCGAAGGCAAGCGTCACTTGGCAGTTCAGCGTTACAGCCGGGCGGACGCCGATATTGCCGGAAAGCCCCTTCAACGACACCGGATAAGGCACCTGGCAGGCCGGGCCGTTCGAAATCGGCGGCTTGTTGTCGAAGAGTACGCCCATGCGCTTCAGCTCGCGCCGGCAGGCAAGCTCGGAGGACGGCATGACGCTGGGATCGACGGGCGCCGCCGGCTCGCTCATCATCGGATTGTTCGGCCGCAGCATCGCGACCTCTTCGCTCTCGTCCTCTTCGGGAACACGGGTCGGCGCCACCACAGGGCTGCCGTCGTTCCAGGCGGGCGCCCGGCTCATCTGTGCCTCGGCCGCCGGCTGCGGCATTGGCTGCTGCGGGGGCTGACGCATGGGCTGGTTGAGCTGCGTTGGATTATCGGTGCCGATGCCGTCGACAACCGGCTCGGTGGCGTTGCCCTCGGCGATCTGTTGCTGTTGTTCCTGCGCCAGCCCGACGACCGGCTCCGCCCCGAGATCGTCATCCATGTTGACGCCGCCGGACGGGATCGCAAGATCTTGCGTGCCGCCCCAGTTCTGGTTCTGCTGCGCCAGCGCCTCGTCGCTGTCGATCATCGGCAGCTTACGTCCCGGTGCGGTTTGCGGCGGAGCGGCTCGTGCCGCGTGGCCGGTGCCGGCGAGGTTTGGCGTATCGAGATAATCGACGGAGCCCTGGCTATTGCCGACGGGCGCGCTGGAAACCGGATAGGAGGCCTGGCTCTCCACCGGCGCCATGCGCACTGCAGGCGCCATGCGCGCTGCCCCCCGCGACGGCGAGATCGAACTAACCCTGGTGCCGTTGTCGACATTGGCCGGCGGCACCAGCCCGTCGCTGATCGAACAGGTCGTCAGCGCCGCCGAAAGCAGCAAGGGCAAAAGGGATCGCCGAGGAAAGGAAACAAACGCCATACTCTTATCGCTTCCGCAGGCTGGCTGGGCAGTGACCGAAAAAACTCACTCCAATTTTAATTAAAAACGGTGAATGAAAACTTACCGGCACAATCTGAACGCGACGGAAATGAAAAAGGCCGGTTTCCCGGCCTTTGATCTCTACGTTTTCTCACGCTGCCCGTGTGTATCGGGCCACTGGCGGCGGCTCCCCGCGCAGGCGGAAATTCGAAAGCAGCGTCTTCAACTGGGTGCTTTCGTCGGCGAGCGTGCGGCTTGCCGCCGTCGTCTCCTCGACCATCGCGGCATTCTGCTGCGTCATCTGGTCCATGTGATTGACGGAGCCGTTGATCTCGTTCAGCCCGGTCGACTGCTCGCGCGCCGCCGTCGCGATTGATGCGACGTGATCGTTGACCTGGTTGACCAGCGCCTCGATCTCCAGCAGTGCCTCACCCGTCGAGCGCACCAGCGCCACCCCACCCTCGACCTCCGTTGCCGACCGGCTGATCAGTTCCTTGATCTCCTTGGCCGCATTGGCGGAACGCTGGGCGAGTTCGCGCACTTCCTGGGCGACGACGGCAAAGCCGCGGCCCGCCTCGCCCGCCCGCGCAGCCTCGACGCCAGCATTCAGTGCCAGAAGGTTCGTCTGGAAGGCGATTTCGTCGATGACCGAGATGATCTGACCGATGCGGTTGGACGAATCCTCGATCCGGCCCATCGCGGTGACCGCATTGCGGACGATCTCGCCGGATTTTCCGGCACTCGCCTTGGTCTCGGCCACCATCTCGCGTGCCTCGTTCGCCCGTTCGGATGCGGTCTTGACCGTCGCGGTGATCTCGTCGAGCGCTGCCGCCGTTTCTTCGAGTGCGGCTGCCTGCTGCTCCGTACGCTTCGACAGATTGCCGGTCGCCTCGCTGATGTCGGAAGCGCTCTCGTTGACGACACGGCTCGATTCGGCGATCGCATGGATCACGCCGTTCAGCGCGTCGACGGCGGCGTTGAAATCGCCCCTCAGCTTGGCGTAGTCCTCGCCGATATCGCCGATCGCAACCGTCAAGTCACCGCTCGCCAACTTTTCCAGGCCGACGCCGAGCGCCAGCATCGCTTGGTTCTGCCGTTCGGAGGCGGAACGCAGGCTTGCCTCGTTGCCGCGGCGCTCTTCCTCGATCTGCTGCTGTCTTTCGTCTTCCCGCCCGCGCAGAGCGCTGCGCTCGTCGACGGAATCGCGCAGCACCAGCAGCACCTTGGCCATCTGGCCGATCTCGTCGCGACGGTCGCTGCCGGCAATCTCCACCGATGCTTCTTCGGCCGCAATCGCGTTCATCGCCGCTTTCAGACGGGCGATCGGCACTGTCACGCTGCGCACGATGGCATAGGCGATGGCAATCGTGGCGGCGCCGCCAAACAGGCAGAGCAGTGCGGCCCACATCGCGTTCTGGCGATAGAGCGCGGCAAGGTCATCCGCATAGACACCCGTGCCGACGATCCAGCCCCAGGGCTCGAAGCCGGCGACATAGGAATATTTCAGCACCGGCTCATCGGCACCCGGCTTCGGCCAGTAATAATCGACGAAACCCTTGCCGTCCTTCTTCACCTTGTTGACGAACTCGACGAACAGGAACTTGCCGTTCGGATCCTTCATCTGCGAGATATCGGTGCCATTCAGCTGCGGCTTGATCGGGTGCATCACCATGGCGGGATGCATGTCGTTGATCCAGAAATAACCGTCGGCGCCGTAACGCATCGCGCCGATCACGTCCTTGGCGGCCGCCTGCGCCTGTTCGCGGGTCATAGTGCCCGCCTGCTCCATTTTGTAATATTTGTCGAAGATGCCGAGCGCCGTCGCATCCATCTGCGCCAGCCCCGCCTTCCGCTCCGCTTCCAGCTCGGAATAGGAATAATTCAGAAAGAAGACCATCGTCGCCGCGAGCACGGCAAGTGTGAATCCGACGAGGCAGTAAAGACGGGTGGAAATCTTGACGTTGCGCATGAGGTTCCCGGTGATTCTTGTAGGTGAGATCGATCACACTCTGAACCACCGGAATTACTGGAGCGTAAAACTTTATTAGAAGACAATCAAATAACGCTAGGTGAGGCAACGGTTGTAAATTCAACCAATTGAAAATTGAATGGAATTTAAATCGGTGCGGCGCGCCATATTTTTGCCACAGCCGGTCGGCCGTAGGCGATTTCAGCAGCCTTCAGGCGCCAAACACCGTCCGCAGCAGGACCACCCATGCGCCGCCGAGCCCGAAGCCGCGACCCCAAATAGCTGTTCAACGGCAAACGACCGTTCCAGGCGCACGGAGATAAAAGAGGGTGCACGCGACTGCGCACCCGTAAAGAAATATGACGCCAGCTATGTCCGAATACACTCTTTGCTCCGCTACATCGCCTCGACGGCGCGAAATCTCGCCTGACATTTTTCGAAAGTCAAAGGCTATCCCACGCCGCTCATGCTTTGGCATGGCGTTTGAGCTGGATCGGGCTGGAGCGCGAACCAGACTGCCGCTGAAAGCGAAACGAGTTTGCCGGTTGAATTTTCCGGCCTAGCACCTTGGAAAGGAAAACGCGACTGGGAAGAACAAGCAAATCGCTACCCCCCAATGCGATACGTAAGGAATGGGCCGCTTGCCATCAGGTTTTGGCCTCTGTCCAGGCTTGGGAAGAGGTCCGTATGGGCCTTCCCCTCTGGAGGAGTAATATAGATATCCTGTTGCCATATGAAGCAACAGCGAAATTCCTGAAATAATGAGCCAAATCAGCGCTATACCGAATGCGCCAGCATCACAGTTTTGATTTCTATCGGCTATGTTTATTCCCGTAAATTTCCAATATATATATGCTACTATTACACCGGAAATCGCAACCAATACCATTGAATACAAGGCCATTAATTTATAAATTGCCGAGCTCAATATAAATCCTCGTTTATTACATGCAATGAAACTATGCTATAGGCCCGTAGACGGAGATATTCTTTCTCAAGAAGAAAAACTGAGACGCGGCAACAGTGCAACTCATTATGTACGCACCTTTTGAGTCGACGGCAACTCACCCAAACAAGTGCACCCGCCACCGGCCCGCCGCGCCCTGCCTTCCTGGCTTTTACACGCGTTTGACCTTGCACTAGGGTGCTCTCCAGTGAATCACCCGCCACCGCACCAAATGGAGAGCCCTTCATGACCGACACCGCCAAGCCGAGAGGCGAACTGACGCTGCGCACACTTGCGATGCCCGGTGATGCCAATCCGGCTGGCGATATCTTTGGCGGCTGGGTCATGGCGCAGATGGACCTTGCCTCCGGCATCCGCGCCACTGAGCGCGCCAGAGGCCGTGTCGTCACTGCCGCCGTCAAGGAAATGGCTTTCGAGCTGCCGGTCAAGATCGGCGATACGCTGTCGGTCTATACCGATATCGAGCGCGTCGGCCGCACCTCGATCACGCTCTGCGTCGAAGCCTGGGCGAACCGCGCCCGTTATGCCAAAATGGAAAAAGTGACGGCCGGCACCTTCATCATGGTGGCGCTCGACGAAGAGGGCAAACCGAAGCAAGTCCCCGAGGAGTGACAGGGCAGGATCGACAGTATGGAAACGGTCAGCTCGCCGGAGGTCTTCCTTCACATCAAGGTGGTGATGGGCATGGTCATCAGCCTTTCGCTCGCGAGAGTGCTGACCGGCCTTGCCGGCATCGTCCAGCATCCCGGTAAGGCCAAGGTCTATCCCATCCATCTCGGCTGGGCACTGTCGATGTTCCTGTTCATCATCCATATCTGGTGGTGGGAATATCGTCTGCAGGCCGTGCCGGCGATCGGCTTCGGCATCTATCTCTTCCTCGTCTGCTTCTGCAGCCTGTTTTTCCTGCTCTGCGCCCTGCTCTTTCCTGCCTCGCTCGACGAATATGGCGGCTACGAGGAATATTTCATTTCCCGGCGCAAATGGTTCTTCGGCATCCTCGGCCTCACCTACGCCATCGATATCCTTGACACGGCGATCAAAGGCCATGAGCGCATCCTCTCGCTCGGCTGGGAATATCCCGCGCGCAACATCGTCTACATCATCCTCTGCGCCATCGCCGCCTGGACCCCCAACCGCCGCTTCCACACGGTCCTCATCATCGCCAATCTGGTCTACCAGGTGAGTTTCATCTTCCGGCTTTATGATGTTTTGGGGTGAGTTGCGGTCGGCGAAGCCGAGCAATCGATCCAGTGAATCGATTGCAGCAACGAACGCCCTGAGCCATGCGAAGGGCCGGGGTGAGGCCCGGTCCCGCAATGCGGGAGCGATCGATCCAGTGAATCGATCGCAGGGACGAACGCCCAGAGCCCAAGCGAAGGGCCGGGCAGCCGCAAACTCCATATCCCCACAGCCGTCACAAACATCACTCGCCTACATCCGTCACCCGCCACACCCCACCCGCCCATCGCAGCCATCCTGCCGCATAATGCGCAACGCACGCGCACGCCCACAAAATCGCGATGTGATGCAGGAAGAACCCGATCGTGGACTCCTGGAAGTCCCAGAAATCGATCGATGGCCGGGCAATGAGCCGGTCTCCGATTCCCATGACGAACAGGCTGTGGATGCCCCACGCCGCTATTATGCCTGCCGTTGCGCGAAGGGATGCAGTCCTGATCGCGTTCGGGCCACCGACCCGCAAAAGCCTGCCGATGACAGCCATGATCATCGACCAGTGAAGGCCGAGATGGACGGCTGCGAGGATGAACGCCCAATAGGCCGCAAGAATATGTATTTCGCGCGCCGTCGGCCCGCCGTTCACGGGAAGGAAAGCAAATACCGAGCGGGAAATCAGCACGCTGCTCACCAGCAAAGCTGATATCGCCTGGGCGATCGAGATATTCGACGTGATTGTCAGAAAGCTCGGCCTGCCGCGTGTCGTCTTCGGAAGCCTCGCCCACCACCGTCTGTTGAAGACGTTGTGCGATAGGAGAAGGATGAACATGCCGGTGCCGATCAGCTCATGCGAGGTGTTGTCGAGCCACCAGTAGGCGAGCGCGGCCAGAAGCAGCCCGGCGGCAGTGAAGTCGAGCAGGAGGCGGATCACGAAAAAAGGGCTCACGATGCGACGCCCTCGCCGGAGATTCGATCCGACCTAGTCAATGACGGCTCCGTTAAATTCCTTGAGGGCATCGAGGGTATAGAGGAAGTCTTCGTCGGCTCTGGAGGAATGGCAAGACTGGCACCGCGCCGTGTTCTCGGCCATGTTGACGCTGCCGTCCGGCTTGAACCATTGGAACTGCCAGTCGCCGGTGCGGCGGTCTTCGCCATAGTCGCCGCCCCAGCCGGAACCCTTTTCCATGACGAAGGTGCGATAGATTTCCCCGTCGCGGTAATCGACCAGCACGAAGTGCGTGCCCGCAGGAACAGGCTGCCCGTTCTTCACGGCCTCGATAGCTTCGTTCGTCGTCATGATGTGCTCGGTCACGTTGCCGCGCCTGATGGTCGTATAGTGAACGAGGCCTGCCAATTCCGGCAGCGTCGTCCGGTTCGGTTCGGCGTCGACGTTCCAGCCGACCAGAACCACGGCGCCGGCCATGGCAAAGAGAATGGAAATGCGCTTGATGAGATGACGCATGAATGTCTTTTCCTGGTTTTGTGCGGAAGATGTTTGAGCGACCGGCTCCGGCAAAAGCGGAAGCCCGCTCGCCTCATTCACGTCCGAAGACGTCTTTCGCGACGGCGACGGCCGAGACCGCATTCGGCCAGCCGGCGTAGAAGGCAAGGTGGGTGATCGTCTCGATCAGCTCGTCCTCGGTCACGCCGTTCTGGCGGGCATGGCAAGATGGGATCTGAGCTGGTCGGGCCGGTTCATGGCGATCAGCGCGGCCACAGTCACCAGGCTGCGATCCCGTTTCGACAGCTGCGGGCGCTCCCATATGTCGCCATAGAGGACGTCGTCGGTCAGTTCAGTCAGCTTCGGCGCGGTGGCGCCCATCAACTGCTGGGCGCGCGAGCGGCTGGACTTGTCATCCCCTTCGGCCGGTGTCTGAGCACTGACGGCGCCCGGCAGAACGGCCAGCACCATGCTGGCCGATAGCATCAGGTTTCCCAACAATTGTTTCATGGACGTCACCTCATGGTTTCCAGGATCAGGCGGATGCTGCGCGAAGAATCTTCCAGCTTCGCGGCAGCACGATCAGTCGAGCTTCTTCTCGCGGAGGAAGGTCGAAACCAGGTCGGCGATCTCTACGTTGTTCAGGTCGGAGAACGGGAAGTGGGTGTTGCCGCGGATGCCGATCTCGGGAAGGTGCACGACAGTGACATCGCCGCCATGCTTGTTCACCGCATCCCGCCACAGGCGGGCCATTGCCAGGCGCACGCGCCAGCTGTCCTGCGCCGGCATCGTCGTCGGCTGGTCGGGGATGTTGTCGCCGTAATAGATGACGATCGGGATCTTCGTCAGCTTGACAAAGTCGTCCATCGGCACCGGCACGCCCTTCAGCGTGTCGAAGGCGCTCGGCATATCGGCGGGGACCTCGCCTGCCGGGAACACGAAACTGCTGCCGGGTTCGAAGGCAACGATCGCTTTGACCTTGTCGCTCTTGATGGCCGTCAGCCAGCCGGGTCCGCCGCCCTGCGAGTGGGTGAAGAGGATGCCGGGACCGATCTTTTCAAACAGCTTTGCCACTGCATTCGACACAACGTCCATATCGAACGGCCCGGTGTTCGGCGTCATCGCGCGGAAGTACTGGTTCAGTGCTTCCGGATCACGGGAGAATTGCACGCCGTCGAAATAGTTCGGCCAGATGCCGACGCGAAACTGGTTAAACCAGAGCTGCTCGTCCGCTGTCGGCTTCACTGTTGTCTCGGCCATGCTCCGCCCGGCCCCGCCCCGGCGCGGCTGGTCGACGAGATAGGTGGAGAAGCCACGACGCAGGAAGATGTTCTGGAAGCCTTCGCGGCCGTCGGGTGTCGTCTCCCAGGTCTTGGAGAATTGCCCGGCACCGTGCCACATCACGATCGGGTACTGACGCGGGTTTGCCGGCACCTGATAGAAGGCAAAAGCATGATCGCCGTGATAGGTCTGGCCTGCGGAATCGAGAGGTTTCAGCGGATCGAAGGTTCCAGGCGCTGCCGTGCTGGTTCCCCCGACGGCAAAACTGCCCTGCTCCTGGATGACCAATGGCTCGGGCTTTACCGCATCGGCAGCCGTCGCCAATGGCGCGGCAAGCTGCGCAGAGGCAAGCAGCAATGCCGCCAAGGTGTTGGACAATCCATATCGCATGTCGGCTTCTCGCTTCGTTTCAGATGGCGAGAAGGTAACGGCTTCGGACGGAAAGGATTAGCCGGCCTGGACAGCTAGGGTCTATTAGGCTGACTAATTAATCACAAGCTGTTGATAAGCCGTGATGGAATAAAATCGGCACTACTTTCCTCTATAGCGGAGCGCATCGACAAACAGGGTGAAGGCGGGAGATGCGTGCCGCCTGTTCGGATAGTAGAGATGATATCCTGGGAAAGGCTGGCACCAGTCCTTGAGAACCTGGATGAGCCGCCCGTCTTCGATGTAAGGCTGAACCTGATCCTCGGGCATATAGGCCAGTCCCAACCCGTCCAGCACGGCGCCGATCCGCATGGCGATGTTATTGAACACGGTTTGGCCCTCGACGCGGACGCGCAATTCACGTCCATCCTTCTCGAATTCCCACGGATATATCGTCCCGTGCGTCGGCAGCCGCATATTGATGCAGTTGTGCGCCGTCAGATCCTGCGGGATATCAGGGCGCGGATGCTGCTCGAAGTAGGAGGGCGCTCCGACGACCGCCATGCATATCTCGGGGCCGATCCGGACAGCGATCATGTCCTTTGCCAGATGCTCGCCGAGCCGGATGCCGGCGTCGTAACGCTCGGCGACGATGTCGGTCAGGCCGTAGTCGACGATCACCTCGACATTGATATCCGGATGATCAGGGAGAAACCGCGCCAATGCCGGGGCGAGAACGGAAATCGCCGGATGCTCGCCTGCCGTGATGCGAATGGTGCCGGCCGGACGCTCGCGCATTTCGCTCAAGGCGGCGATCTCGAACTGGATTTCTTCAAATCTGGGTCCGACCCGCTCCAGCAGGCGTTCTCCTGCTTGCGTCGGCGATACACTTCTGGTCGTGCGGGTCAAAAGGCGCAGCCCGAGCTTTTCTTCGAGACCGCGGACCGTCTGGCTCAACGCCGATTGCGACACACCAAGCTTGGCGGCCGCCCTAGTGAAACTCCGCTCCCTGGCGACGGTCAGAAAAGCCACGAGTTCGTTGAAATTGTTGTCCTGGGGCATTCATTAGTCCGCCTTATGGGTGCATGCGCATTACAGCATCTAATCGAAAGCTGGCAAGAGGACTAAGTTCACGTCAACTCGACCGAGAGCCCGGCTGCTCCCGCACCGCGGAACGGACTTTTCCGAGCCCAAGCAAAACCACGAACGGATACGACCATGAAAACACGCAATCTCGGCGACCTCCAAGTCTCCGCACTCGGTCTCGGCTGCATGAGCATGAGCTCAGCTTACGGCCCGCCCGCCGACGAAAGCGAGATGATCAGGTTGATGCGCACCGCCCATCAGCAGGGCGTGACCTTGTTCGACACGGCCGAAGCCTATGGCCCTTTCGTCAATGAAGAGCTTATTGGCAAGGCGCTCGCGCCGATCCGCGACCAGGTGGTCATCGCCACCAAATTCGGCTTCGATATCGACCTGCAAACCGGCGAACGCCGCGGCGGCACCAACAGCCGCCCCGAGCACGTCAAGGCGGTCGCCGATGCCTGTCTGCGCCGCCTGAAGACGGATCGCATCGACCTGTTTTACCAGCACCGCGTCGATCCCGACGTGCCGATCGAAGATGTGGCCGGCGCCGTCAAGGACTTGATCGCAGCCGGCAAGGTCAAACATTTCGGGCTTTCCGAAGCCGGCGTTCAGACGATCCGCCGCGCCCATGCCGTCCAGAAGGTGACCGCCGTTCAGAGCGAATATTCGCTCTTCTGGCGCGGCCCCGAGGCGGAATTGCTGCCCGCCCTTGAGCAACTCGGCATCGGCTTCGTGCCCTTCAGCCCACTCGGCGCAGGCTTTTTGACCGGCAAGATCGACGAGAACACCAAGTTCGATCCAAGCGATTTCCGCAACAGCGTGCCGCGTTTTTCACCCGAGGCGCGCAAGGCCAATTTTGCGCTCGTCGACCTGATCAGGCGGATCGGCGACCGCAAGGGCGCAACACCCGCGCAAATCGCCCTCTCCTGGCTGCTCGCCCAAAAGCCATGGATCGTCCCGATCCCGGGAACAACGAAGCAGCACCGGTTGGAAGAGAATCTCGGGGCGGTAGACGTCGACCTGCTCGCCGACGACCTCGCCGAAATCGACGCCGCCCTCGCCGGCATCGAGGTTCAGGGTGAGCGGCTGCCAGAGGCAGCACTGAAGATGACCGGCCGGTAAGGCCTCTCCCCAACCTCGGCAAATGCGGATGCCGCTGAAGCCACCCGCCTGGCGGACTCTTTAGCTGACCGCCGCACCCTCTCTCCAGCCTGATCCTGAGGTGCCCCGCAGGGGCCTCGAAGGACGAGGCTGGCCACCCATTTCGCTGAATGCGGATGCCGGCGTGGCGCTCAGCCACCCGCCCCCGTGGTTCGAGACGGCCCTTTGGGCCTCCTCACCATGAGGGCTGGTCGGTGTGCCGCTCCTCCCCGCCCACCCTCACACCTTCAAAAACTGCGACCCCTTATCAAACCCCAGCCCCGGGAAGATCTTCCCCGTCAAATCATCGGCAGACACATCGAACTGCCGGTAGAGCATCGCCGCGGCCAGTTCGCGCACGTCGGCGGTCGGCATCAGATCGCGGTCGTCGAGCAGCTGGCCGTCGCCGATGCCCGGCCAGCGGCCGAGGATGCGGCCACCGTTGATGGCGCCGCCTGATAGCAGCGCGCAGCCGCCGGTGCCGTGGTCGGTACCGGCTGAGCCGTTCTGGCGGACGGTGCGGCCGAACTCGGTCATGGCAAGCACCACCGTCTTTGCCCAGATCTCGGGCCCGAGCGTGGTCTTCAACGTATTGATTGCCTGCGAAAGGTCCTGCACCGGCCGCTTGAACTGGCCGGCCTGGCCGATATGGGTGTCCCAGCCTGATATCGAGAAGCTGGCGATGCGGTAATCGCCCTTCAGCATGTTGGCGGCGAGCGCCGCCACATCGGCGATCTTTGCGCCGTGCTGGCCCTCCGGCTCGACCATCATCGACGCGCTGTTGGCCCGCGTCGCCTCGGCAAGCGCCTCGGCGAACGGCGGATCGCCGGCATAGAGCCGCGCCAGGAACTGCATCTCGTCGCGCGCCGGCGCCAGATTGGAATCCGATGCCCAGACATCGACATTGTTCGGCCCGGAGAGGATCAGCTCTGTCGAGGTGTTGATGTCGATTGCCTTGCGCGCATCCGAGCGCGGAATGACAGCGAGCGCCCGGTTCAGCCAGCCGGTCTTTTCCTCGGCGACGTGTTCGCCGCCGGATTCCAGCATGTCCTGCCCGTCGAAATGGCTGCGCTGGTCGCGGTAGGGCGTCGACACCGCATGCACGAAGGCAAGCTCGCGGCTCTTCCAGAGAGGCATCAGCTCGGCGGCCGCAGGATTGAGGCCGAAATGCCCATCGAGATCGAGAAGCCCGGTCTCGGGCGTCAGCGCCAGTGTCGGCCTGAGCGCCGCAAAGCGGGCATCGCCATAGGGCTGCACCAGATCCAGCCCGTCCATCGCGCCGCGCAGCACGATGGTGACGAAGCGGTTATCACCCGGCATCGCCGCGAAGGTGACGGGCGTGAAAATGGGAGCGGCGGCGAGACAGCAGGCCGACGTCAGAAAGCCGCGGCGCGACAGCGAAATCTGGTTCATGGGCAGCGTCACGGGCGGAGCCTCCTAAGCAGGTTCCGGAAAGTGTCCAACGGTTTTCCGGCCAGAACCTGCGACAAAACAAAGGAGCTAAGCAGACGAAGCGTTGGCTTGCCAACGAAAGTCTGCTTAGCGGCGATTGAATTCGGGCGATGCCAATACCAGCGTCAACCCGCTGATCTTGTTCGGCGCCTGCGACACCACGCGGATCGTCTCGTCACGGGCGGCATCGGCAAGCGTCGATTTCAGGAATTCGCGCGGATCCTCGTCCCGGCCGAACTGTGCTGCGGCCCGCCTTGCCCAGGCCAGCCGCTCGGCGAGCTGGCTGCCGGTGATCCAGGCGGAGAAGCCTTCCTCGAAACCGGCCGGACTCGGCGGCAACCAGGTCGGCTGGCCCATGCGCCTGAGCGCGCCCTGCCCCAGCGCCCGCGCCGTCCGGAACGCCTTGAGGCGCTTGTCCCTCGCCTCGCCGGCAGGATCCGTCGGCACCGGCGATCCTGCCATGCCGGGCGTGTTCGCCGCCATGTCGCCCTCGTCCGTGCCTTGCTGGTTAGCCGCGAGGAAGCTGCCGACAACGCCGTTGACCGGCCCCGCATTCAGCGCCCTCAGGCCGGCGACGATATAATCGAAGGGCTGGCGCGCCTTGGCGCCCTCGTCGCGCCAGGCGGCGGGATGATCTAGCATGGCGGTGTAGACGGCAGTCAGATCGCCATCCGTCTTCTTCCAGGCCTCGGCCATATCGGACACCATGCCCTCGTCGGGCTGGTCGGCGATGAAATGCACCGCGAGCTTGCGGCTGATATGCGCCGCCGTCTTCGGATGGAGCGCGAGATCATCGAGCATGTCGAGATAATCGTCGCGCGAACGCCTGCGCCCGCCATAGCTGACGCCGAGCACCTCATGTACGCCGGGCTCCGAAATGTTCGGCCGGAAGGCGATGTCCATCTCCTTGCGGTCGATGGTGAGCCCCGTCAGCACCATGGCTGCCGCCGTGACATCCGCCTGGCTGTAACCGCTGCCGGCGCCGAGCGTGTGCAGCTCCAGCAGTTCGCGGCCGAGATTTTCGTTCAGCCCTTTGTTGCGCTTGATGCCACCGGCCGAATCCGGCCCGAGCGAATCCGCCTGGTCGAGATAGATCAGCATGGCCGGATGGGCGGTGGCATTGCGCAAGAGATCGCCGAACTTGCCTGATATGAACGGCCGGATCGCCTCGGCCTCGTAGAGCGGCACGATGAGACGCATCGGCAGGCTCTTGTTGGCGCTGGTGGAGAAATGATCAGTCCAGAAGGTCGCCAGCCGCTCGTAGAAGCCGTACGGCGACAGCACCGCCTGCATCAACCGGAGGTTCGCATCATGCTGGAACTGCTGCTGCGCTTGCCGCTGCACCCCTTTGCGCATCTCGCGCTGCGTCGTATCGTCGGTCACCGTCTTGGCGTCTTGCCGGATCTGTTGCAGCTGCGCCTGCAGGCTGAGAATCGCCTGGTGGCGCATGTCGGGGCCGCCGAGGGGAAAATCCGGCGTTGCCGCCCCCCCCACGCGCAGCTGGCCGATGAGATCGTCCTTGCTGCTGGGCGGAGTTTCGCCCGGCCGAAAACCATAGCCGAACCGGATCGCCGCCATCGTAGGGAAAGAGAGGCTCATGGCCGTTCACCTCCTGATCACCGCTAAAGCAATTCCAGCAAAAGTGCGTCGCGGTTTTGCGTCCGGAATTGCGTGAAACAAACGTCAGAGCATTTCCGTGACACGGAAATGCTTGAGGTGACAGGGTCTCAACGAATTGCGACGCCAATCTGTAGGAAATGTGGCGTTTTCCCGACATGGACAATTTGTAATCTATTGAAAAGGCTAAAGTTTATGCACGGAAGATGAAGGATGCTCCGATTGCGATCAGGGCAAAGCCGATCGCATGGTTCCAGGTCAGGTTCTCGCCGAGCCAGAAGATCGAAAAGCCCGCAAAGACGATCAGCGTGATCACCTCCTGCATCGTCTTCAGCTGCGCCGTCGTATAAACCGCCGAACCGATACGGTTGGCCGGCACCGCCAGGCAGTATTCGAAAAAGGCGATGCCCCAGCTGACAATGATGGCGAGGAAGATGGCGCTGCTCTTGTGCTTGAGATGCCCATACCAGGCAAAGGTCATGAAAATATTGGAGGCAAACAGCATGACGACGGGCCAGATGGCGGCGGGAGAAAATGGCATAGGAAAACTCGGGAGCTGTGAAGGGAAAAACCGATCCGGCAGGGAGATACCGGCAGCCCTTAACTAGCATGCTGCCATTGGACGGCAAGCCCCGGGAATGGCTGCGACCTTACGCCACCGAGACGATGCGGATATCAGGCAGGTCGCGCTGCGGTTCGCCTTCCCACCGCAGAAATTGCACCAGAACCGGATTCGCAAGAGCACGATGCTTCTGTGACAAATGCCGCGCATTTCCACTTAATGTTGAAACGACTCAACGCGCTGGACTAGGCTGCGCGAATACATAGGGGGCGACATGGACACGACACAGGAGATGCCGCAATCCATCGCTTTGCCTTCCCGCTACTTTTGGCGACGCCTCGCAGCCCTTGCCGTCGACATTGTCATCTTTCAAGCTGCCATCCTCATAGCAGTTCATTACATTTCAACGGCCTTCCCTGCGGGCTACCACTTCCCCGGATGGCCCTCCATGGAATGCACAGAGGGAGTGCCTGATCAGCTTGCAAAGCGAATTGACGCCGGCTGGCCGTTGAAGACGAACGAATTTCGCACCAACAAGATCTGCGAAGTGCGTCAATTTGGTTTTGGAAAGCAGAGATATCTGCAGACAATTGTTCTGATCGAACCATGGGACTACGTGACGTCAGCTCAAGAGCTGACCGTCCCTCTGGACGCCGACGACAATCCGGTGATCAAGACCATACCTGCGTATCCCGGCTTGATATCAGGCACAGCCAACACCATGCTGATCGTGCTGGCTTTCGCCAGCTTTTCCGCGAATGGCCGCCGCACATTCGGAAAGGCGGTTTTCTTCCTGAGAGTCCAATCCAACGATGGAGAAAATCCCGACTTCGGCACCGCGTTTAAACGGGAAATCCTCAAATTCAGCCCGTGTCTGCTTTTTAGCGCCGGGGTTTTCGCAATGTCGCTGCTTCCGGTCTACCCGGCGCAGGATTTCGACACATTGCTTGCCGCGTTCAGCAAAGGATTTGTACCTTCGTACGATGGCACGCCCGGATTCTACGTCGTCTGGACAATGGCGGCCGTGACCGGGTGGCTCTTGCCGCTCATCCGGCGAGGAAAGGCATTTTACGATCGCATCTGCGCCTGCAAGGTGGTGAGCGCCTGAAAGGCATCTGTGATCGGGCGGCAGGGCGCAAGGAAAGGCCGGCAGCTGTCGCCGCCGGCCTTCATAACCGCAGGCAGCGCTAGATTCGCATCGCGCCATGCGGTTCCTCGGCCTCCTCCGTGCCGAAGCGGACATCCTTCTTCTCGTAGCCGAAGCCGGCAAGGGCCGCGACGATGAGCGCCACGACTGCCGCGACGATCAGGAGCGCATAGGCATAGTCGCCGTCCCAGCGGACAGCTAACCCCGCCTGCAGCGTCGCATTGCCTGACGCCAGCAGGTTGCCGAGCTGATAGGCAAAGCCGGGGAATGTGCCGCGCACCTCGTCCGGGGACAGCTCGTTCAGATGCACCGGCACGATGCCCCAGGCGCCCTGGACGAAGAACTGCATCAGGAAGGCGCCGATGGCAAGCAGCACCGGCCCGGGCGCATAGGCCCAGAGCGGCGCGACGGGCACAGCGATCAACGTGGCGATGACGATCGCCTTCTTCCGGCCGATCCGCTGCGACAGCGCCCCGAAGAACAGCCCGCCGCAGATCGCCCCGATATTGTAGACGATGGCGATCGCGCCGACCGTATAGCTCGAATAGTTGCGCTGCGTCTCCAGGAAAGTCGGGTAGATATCCTGCGTGCCATGGCTGAAAAAGTTGAACGCCGTCATCAAAAGCACCGCCCAGATGAACAGCGGAATGTTTTCGCGCAAGACCGTCAGGAATGGCCGGCGCCCCTCGGCCTGCCGCTTCAGGAAGGCCGGGCTTTCCTCGACGTTGCGGCGGATATAGAGCACCAGCAGCGCTGGCACCGCGCCGACAAAGAACATGCCGCGCCAGCCGATGACAGGAAAAAGCAGAAAGAACACAATCGAGGCGATCAGATAGCCGGAGGGATAGCCGGCCTGCAGGATGCCCGAGACGATGCCGCGGCTTTCCTCCGGCACCGTCTCCATAACCAGCGAGGCGCCGACGCCCCATTCCCCACCCATGGCGATGCCGTAGAGCGCCCTGAGCACAAGGAACATGGTGAGCCCGGTGGAGAAGCCGGTCAGAAATTCGAACAGCGAATAGAGCAGCACGTCGGCCATCAGCGTGATGCGCCGCCCGTAACGGTCGGCCGCCAGCCCGAAGACCAGCGCGCCGAGTGCCCGCATGGCAAGCGTCAGGAAAATCGCCACCGAGACGGCGGGAACGTCGGTGTGGAATTCTTCGGCGATATATTTGAGAACGAAGACGAGAATGAAGAAATCGAAAGCGTCGAGTGTCCAGCCGAGATAGCTGGCGATGACGGTGTTGCGCTGCTGCGGCGTCAGCCGGCGCAGGCTTTCTAAAGCGGACATCTGATATTCCTCCGTCCGAAAGCGGCGGCGAGGCGGGCAATTCCGGATGCCGTCGGAAGGGGTGCCCGAAACGGGCGGGTGATGCTGTTGCAGCTGCGTTTGCAGTCGGAGACAGCGGGCAATAACGTCAGCAATCCTGCCGCTGTTCCATCACGATTGGCGTGATCGGGTGGCGTCCCACGCGGCTCCTTGTCGCAGGCATACGACCGTCCAGGGCCCGCCCGCCGGCCCGGCATCCTCCAGCCCCCTCATCCATAGCGAAAACGCTATGCCTAGCTCTTTCCCGGCACCCTGCCCCGGCACGCCCACGCCACCGACGCGAACGACCGCGGTCCATCCGGATCGCCCGCCTCGTATGCAGCTCTGACGGCTGTATCGACCGCTTTTCGCTTCGCCGGGTCCAGCCCCGCGACATATTTGCCGAGCGGTCCCTCACCGGCGGCGATCGGGTCCCAGTAGTCCGCGAAGGAGAGGTATTCCATCCGGATGAGCAGCGAGGTTTCCTCGACATCGGCAAGACCCTGCGCGATGAAACTTTCCTTCATTTCCCCCGGCCGCATCATCGGCTGGAAACAATATTTGCGGCGCAGGGGCAGCGCGCCCTCATCAAGCATCGCCACCGTATCCCACATCATCCGCATGCCGGACATGCCGCCATAATGGTCCCAGACGGCGGCCGCGACCACGCCGCCCGGGCGCACGACACGGGCCATCTCGGATACCGCCTTTCCCGCCTCCGGCACGAAATGCAGCACGAGCAGCGACATCGCCCTGTCGAAGCGGTCATCCTCGAAGGGAAGCGCGCAGGCATCGGCCTGCCGGATCGATACGCGCGGATCGGTGTTGCGCCGCGTTGCCGCCTCGACGAAGACCGGCGAATAGTCGACGGCGACGATCTCCTGCAGGCCCGGCGTTTCCGCCAGCGTGAACGCCAGACTGCCGGTGCCGCAGCCGACATCGAGCACGCGATCCCCATCCGCGAGACCGGCGAAATCGATGAGCATCGGCGCGAGCTTCCTGCTCCAGCGCCCCATCAGCCGTTCATAACCATCCGCACTTCCGACATTGAAACTCGACGGCATTGAAGTCTCCCCCTCAAGGACGCTGGTCTGCCGTCGAACAATAGGGTTACGCGGCAGCCGTCGCAAGCGGACAGCCATTATCAACCCGGCTTCGCGTCCGACCAGTAGCGCTTCGGCGCGCGCCCGAAGACACGCTTGAACGCGTTTCCGAAGGCGCTTTCGGAGGAGTATCCGAGTGCGGCGGCAAGGCCGGCGACCGAGACATCCTCCCGGCGCAGGGCTTCGCGGGCGCGATGCATGCGCCAGCGTGTGACATAGTCGAGCGGCGCGACGCCGACCAGTTCCTTGAAGCGCTGCGCAAAGGCCGAGCGCGACATGCCGATCCGGGTCGCCAGTTCGTTGACCGTCCAGCGATGGCCCGGCCTGTTGTGGATCAGGCTGATCGCCGCGCCGATCTGCGGATTTGTGAGCGCGCCGATCCATCCCGTTTCGGTGGCGCCCTTCCGGCCGACATAGGCCCGCAGCGCCTGCACGAGCAGGATATCGCCCATGCGCCGCGTCATCAGCGTCGAGCCCATCTGCCCGGCCCCAAGTTCGTCGTCGAGGGTCGCGAGCGTGGCGCTGAGGATCGTCGCCGCGCGGTCGCTGGCCGGGATATGAATAAACGGCGGCAGCGCATCGAGCAGCAACCGGGCATTGCCGCCCTCGATGACGAAGCTGCCGCCGATCAACGCGGTCTCGTCGCCACCGTGGCGAGCGATGTTGGAATGCTCCCAGTCGAAGAAGGCGATCCCGTCCTCCGGCTCGCGGTCGAGATCGTTGGCGATCACATAGGCGGGCGCATTGGCCAGCAGGAAGGTGTCGCCCGCAACAAGCGCAAACGGCGGCTCGTCAGGCAGAACGATCGAGCAGGCGCCACGGAGAACGGCGACGAACTTGAGCGCGGGCTTGGCCGGAAAACGAAACGCCCATTGCCCGCCGACCTCGAAACGTGTGCAGCGCGCGCTCTCGATATCGAGCAGTGAAAACACATCGGACAAGGGATCGATCATGGGGCCTGGACGATCTCGACGAAATCACGGAGCTCACAGCATAGATTCTCCAGTCCGCGTCTGCAATCCTCAGCCGCACAAAGGAGAACGAACATGTCTGCTATCAAGGATAAGGTTGTTGCCATCACCGGCGCAAGCAGCGGCATCGGCGAAGCCACTGCACTGATCCTGGCGGAGCGCGGCGCAAGGATCGTGCTCGGCGCCCGCCGCGCCGATCGGCTGCAAGCGCTGGCGCAACGCATCACCGACAAGGGCGGCGAAGCCGTCTGCCTCGCAATGGACGTCAAGAAGCGCGAGGATCTCACCGCCCTCGTCGCGCTTGCCTGCGACACCTATGGCAGGATCGACGTGATGATCAACAATGCCGGCATCGGGCCGATCTCGCCTCTCGACGAGTTGCGAGTCGAGGATTGGGAGGAGATGATCGACATCAACATCAAGGGTCCGCTCTATGGCATTGCCGCTGCTCTGCCGGTGTTCCGCCGCCAGGGCTTCGGCCACTTCGTCAACACGCTCTCGACAGCCGGCCTCATCATCAAGCCGACTATGGCCGTCTATGCCGGCACGAAAAATGCCATGCGTACCATCGCCGAAGGCCTGCGGCTGGAGGCCGGTCAACATCTGCGCGTCACCAACATTTCCCCGGGATTCATCAGAACTAATTTCGCCGACTCCATGACAAACCAAGGGATCAAGGCCGATATGGCAAAACGCATGGACGAGATGGCAATTTCACCCGATGCCATTGCCCGCGCCATCGCCTTCGCCATCGAGCAACCCGCCGATGTGGATATCAGCGACATCGTGGTGCGGCCGACCGCGCAGGCGTGACGATGGCGGGTGGCAGCTGTTGAAAAAGTCGGACGCATCTCCAGTGTGTTCCGCGGGCGGCCATCGGCCACCCGCATCTCGATTTGCCCCCACAGACGTCAGAGCCGAGCCTCCAGCACCATGTTGAATGGAGTCTCAGTTGCGCGCCGCACCTTCGAGAAGCCGCCCGCCTTGAGCACCTCGGTTAGCTTCGCCTGGCCGGCCTGCGCGCCGAGGGCGGCCCCCACCTCCTGGCCGAGCGAGGCCGGAACGCAGGTGTTCGCCGAGGCGGCATAGAAGACGCGGCCAACGGGATTGAGGTTGTCGGCCAGGCTGTCGCCCGCCATCGGCTCGACCAGCATCAGCGTGCCCTCCGGCTTCAGAGCCTTGGCGATATGTCTGACGGCACCGACCGGGTCGCCCATGTCGTGCAGCGCATCGAAAATGGTGACGAGGTCGAAGCCCGCCCCCTCGAAATCCTGCGCCCGCGCCGTCTCGAACCGGACATTGCTCATTCCCTTTGCGTGCCCGCTCGCATGCTCGATCGACGCGGCATGGAAATCGATGCCGGTGAATTCCGACTTCGGGAAGGCCTTGGCCATCAGCAGGGTCGACGAGCCGAAGCCGCAGCCAATATCGGCAACCCACGCGCCGCGCTCGAGCTTCTCGACGACACTTTCCAGCGACGGAAGCCAGCTCTCGACGAGATTGGCCTTGTAGCCCGGCCGGAAGAACCGGTCGGTGCCGCAGAACATGCAGTTGCACCGGTCCGTCCACGACACGCCGCCGCCATGGCGGAAGGCATGGGTGAGTTTGGCGCGATCGGCATAGATGGCGTCGAGGGCGACAAAGCCGCCGATCATGTTGACCGGGCTGTCCTCGACTGCAAAGACCGCCGCCTGTTCAGGCGAAAGCGTGAACCTGCCGGTCGCCGCGTCATAGTCGACAAATCCCGACGCGGCCTGGGCGGCGAGCCATTCCCTGACGTAGCGCTCTTTTGTGTCGGTCGCTTCGGCGAGCTCGATCGATGAGATCGCTCCCCTCTCCGCCATCTTGCGATAAAGACCCAGCTCCTCGCCGATGATGACGAGGGCGGAGTTCTGCGCTGCCCCGAGCTCAGTCACCATGACGCCGAGCAGCGTCTGCAATTTCTCGATATTCAGTTCCATTGATGCGATACCCTCTCCATCAGGCAGCGGCATGCCGCCCGTTTCGAAGCGTCTTTTACGTGTTGCCAATGGTTCGCAGCAGAGGCAGGATGGCCGCTATGAAGCCGATAGAGCCACATTCCCAGAACGCCGGGCGCCCGTTGCGGGTCAGCATCGTCGCATTTCCGGAATGCGACCCCTCGATCATGTACGGTATCTTCGACACGCTGTGGATCGCCGGCGCCAACTGGAAGAGCAGCTCGAACGAGCCGACGAGCGAGGTGATGTTCGCGCCGCGCCTGGTCGCCGCAGAGCCTGGCCCGCTGAGGCTGATAACAGGCGTGACGATCATGCCGCAGGAAACGATCGATGACATCGAAGAGACTGACTATGTCCTCGTTCCGAACGTGCTTGTCGACACGCCAGAAACCATCAGGGCGCTCGACCGCAGGCTCTTGAACTGGATTGTCGAGATGCACCGGCGCGGCGCCCGCCTGCTGGCCGCCTGCGGCGGCTCAATCGTGCTTGCCGAGGCGGGGCTGCTGGAAGGGCAGTCGGCAACGACGCACTGGATGTATGCGCCGCTGTTTCGCAGTCAGTTTCCGAATGTGGAGCTTAAGGAAGAGCGCATCCTGGTCCAGGCCGGCGCTGGTCATTCGATCGTCTGCGCCGGCGGCGCATCATCCTGGCAGGACCTGACGCTCTTTCTCATCGCCCGGCATGCCGGAACGGCCGAAGCCATCCGCATATCGAAGATCTTCCTCTATCAATGGCATCGCGATGGCCAGCTGCCCTACGCCTCGATGATCGCTAATGCCGATCACGGCGACGCCGCGGTGAAGAAATGCCAGGAATATGCCCCCCTGCACTACCAGTCGGCGGATATTGTCGCCGAGCTACTCAGGCTTTCCGGGCTGCCGAAGCGGTCCTTTGACCGCCGCTTCAGGAAGGCGACGGGTTATTCGCCGCTCGAATATGTCCAGTGGCTCCGCGTCGAGGAAGCCAAGCAGATGCTCGAGATGGAGGATGGGCCGATCGAGGAGATTGCGCTCGAAGTCGGCTATTCCGACCTCGCCTCCTTTCGCCGCCTGTTCCGCAAGCTGGCAGGCCTGACGCCCGGCGAATACCGCCGCCGCTTCCGGCTGCCCGCCAATGTCGAGGCGGCGCTACAGGCAGTGGCGCCGGCAGCGCGGCCCTGAGCACGATGTCTCGCTCGACGAGATCGGGAAGCGGACTCGACCAGCCCGCCTCCATCAGGATGTCACCACTCGATGACGTCGCTGCGACTAACCGGCCGTCTTGTCGAGCACACTCCAGTTGAAGCCCTTCGCCCAGTCGGCATAGCTGTGCCAGCCGACCTCAGGGAAATCCCGGCGCAAGGCGGCGATATCGGCGTCGTAGCCGGTGCGGTCGAACCATTCGAACATCAGCGCCGTATCCTCGCTCTGCTGCCGTATCGCCGCGATCAGCAATTCCCGGTAAGTGATTGGGCGGCCGAGCGCCTCGGTGAGGATCTTCGCCTGCTGCTCGCCCGACAATTCGTCGCCGGCAATATCGAAACGCTTGCCGAACACCTGCTCACGCCGCTCGGCCAGTGCCGCGACGAAAGCGCCGATGTCATCGATGGTGATCTGCTGCAGCACGCGAGCGGGCGGCAGGGCGGCGGCATAGACGCCCTGGTGAAGCCCGTCGATCGCCCAGGGCGCCACGGTGTTCTCCATGAAGGCGACGGGTGCGCTGATCGTGTAAGGGATGCCGAGGCCTGCAATGTGCTTCTCGACGAGATACTTGCTGTCGAAATGCGGAATGCCGGTCTTCTTGTCGGCATCGGCGACGGAGGAATAGATCAGGTGGCCGATGCCGGCGGCCTTTGCCGCATCGGCGGCGGCAATGCCCTGACGGGTTTCCGCGTCCGTTCCGGCCTCGTAGCTGTTGCCCATCAGGAACATCGCGTCGACGCCCTCTGCCGCCGCCGCCACCGATGCCGCGTCGTCAAGATCGCCGGCGGCGACCTGGACTCCTGCCGCGGTCAGCCGCTTTGCGCCGTCGCTCTCGGGCCGGCGGGTGATCGCCTTGACGCGGTGTCCCCGCGTCATCAACGCGCGTACAACCGCGCCGCCTTGCTGGCCCGTGGCGCCTGTGACCAGTACGCTTCGTGTGTTGCTCATCTGCCTGCTCCTTGTTGTGACTGATGAAGCAAAGTTAGGGCCTGTCGCATTGAACCATAATGGCATATAATTGGAAAACATCGTGCCATCCTAGGATACAATGCTCGATCTCAACGATATCATGATCTTCGCCCGAGTCGTCGAAGCGGGCAGCTTTACCGCCGCCGCGCGCTTGCTCGGCATGCCGAAAACGACGGTAAGCCGCCGTATCGCCGAGCTGGAACGCGAACTTGGCGTGCGGCTGCTGCAGCGCACGACCCGCAGCCTCAACCTGACGGCTTCAGGACGTCTCTATTACGAAGAAATCAGCCAAGCGCTGCGCACCATCGAAGGCGCCAACCAGCGGCTTGCCGAAGCGCGTGCGGAGCCTGCCGGCACGATCCGCATATCGGCGCCGGTCGGCTTCGGCGGTCACTTCCTCCAGGATGCGATCTTCGAATTTCTTTCGACCTACCCGAAAACGAGCGTCGAGCTGCGCCTGACCGACGACAGGCTGAACCTCGTCGAAAACGGTATAGACCTCGCCTTCCGCACCGGCATCCTCGAAGATTCTACCTTGGTCGCCCGCAAACTCGGCTCGATGCACCGCCTTCTCTGCGCAAGCCCGGATTATCTCTCCCGCTGCGGCCCGCCCGCTGCGCCTGAAGATCTCGTCCGCCACGACTGCGTCATCGCCGGCCAGGCCGCCCATGCGCAATGGCTGCTTGAAGGCCCGCACGGCCAGGAAACGGTCGCGGTTTCGGGCCGCTTCGCCGCCAACGAGATGCAGGCGGTGATGGCCGCCGCGATCGCCGGCCATGGCATTGCGCAATTGCCGCACCGATTCGCCGAAGCCTGCATCAAGGACGGGCGGCTGCGCCGCGTTCTCGACGGCTATACGACCCCGGCCGGCGGCTTGCATGTCGTCTATCCCAGCAGCCGGCACCTGCCGCCTTTGGTCAAGGCATTCATCGAACTGGCCGTCAGACGGCTGAACGCCACGGGAACCGGCGGGGGCGATGATTTCGCGATCGTCTCGCGGTAGAGCAACCCAGTTACGGCGTCGGCACGCCTAAACGCGACTTGCCTCTTTACGCGAATGCAAGATGCTGTCTGAATGAAGGGCAGTGAGAGGGAGCAGGTAATGGCGAAGGGCGAAATGGACCGTAGCATCGGCGATCTGTTCGTCACCTTGCGCCAGGTTGCGGAACCTTTTTTGAAGCAGCTCGGCCTGTCGGTCGAACAGATTGAAGCATAGGATCTGCCGGAACTCGAGCTGAGTCTTGCAACCCTGCGAAGCGCGATTCAAAAGCCGGATGCCTTCGGAACGGTGAATCTGACGGTGACGGCCAATGCATCGTTCGCGTTGGTCACGGCCGATTCCGCCCGCCACATCGAAGTGACCATCCTGCCAATCCTGCTGGAGCGCGAGCAACTAGTCATGCGGCGCATGAAGGCGCTCGAGGAAGCCCATCGGCTGCATGAACTGGAAAACATCGTCGATCTGGTGAAGGATAGCTCCGTGCGCGCCGGCATGGCCGAGAAGCTGAAGCTCCTGCGCGAAAAGGCGGCACTCTATGAAAAAGAGATGGAGATGAAGCGCCCGAACGTATTCGTCGGATCATCCGCTGAGGGACTGCCGATCGCCGAGGCGATCCAGCTGAATCTCGACCACTCCTGCGAGACCACACTGTGGTCTCAAGGCGTATTCGGCCTGAGCGAGGGAACGCTGGAGGCGCTGGTGCGATCGGCGGCCAGCTTCGATTTCGCGGTGCTGGTGCTGACGCCTGACGATCTCGTCTCCAAGCGGAACAAACCGGGCCAACAGCCGCGCGACAATGTTCTCTTCGAGCTCGGTCTCTTCATGGGCATGCTGGGGCGTGATCGAACCTTCATCGTGCATGAACGAAAAACACCCCTCGATCTGCCGACCGACCTCGCCGGAATAACCCCGGCCACATTTGCCCGTCGAGCAGACAATAACATGCACGCGGCACTGGGTCCTGTCTGCACCCAGCTGAAGACCGCAATGACGGCGGCCAAGCCGAAGTAGACCGCCCTGCCCGCTCTCGCGCCGTCACACCTCTTTCAGCACCACCTTGCTGTCGAGGCTTCCGATCAAGGTTGCGCTCGCCTGGTTGAGGCCTGCGACCTCCACGGCAATGCCGTGCGCTCCGAACCGATGCACGACCTTGTCGAGTGCGGCAACGGCGGTGATGTCCCAGAAATGCGCTTCGGACACGTCGATCAGCACGGACTTGCCCACCGCGTCCTGAACGTCGAAGGCTTCGACGAAGACGTCGGCGGAGGCAAAGAACACCTGGCCGGACACGCGATAAGTCAGCCGCCCGGCGGCTTGGTCGGGAGCCACGTCGACGCGCAGCAGGCGGGCAACCTTGAAGGTGAAAAACACGCCGCTGAGCAGCACGCCGACCGTCACCCCGAGCGCCAGATTGGCGGTGAAGACGGTGACGAGGACGGTCGCCACCATGACGGCGCTCGACATCCGGGGATGGACGATAACCGCTCTCAGCGACGACCAGTCGAACGTGTCGATCGATACCATGACCATGATCGCCACCAGCGCGGCGACTGGAACCTCGGAGACCCACGGCTTCAGCAGCACCATCAGGATCAGCAACAACGCGCCGGCAAACAGCGTCGAGAGCCGTCCGCGCCCGCCATATTTCACGTTGCTCACCGTCTGGCCGATCATGCCGCAGCCGGCGATGCCGCCGAAAAGGCTGGCGGCGGCGTTGGCGAGGCCGAGACCGGTGCATTCGCGGTTCTTCGAGCTCGGCGTATCCGTGAGATCGTCGACGACGCTCGCCGTCATCATCGATTCCAGCAGCCCGACCATCGCAATGGCAAGCGCAGGGGCTGCAATGATCCGAAGCGTTTCGAGCGTCAGCGGCACCGCCGGCCAGCCGAACACCGGTAGCGAATCCGGCAGCTTGCCGAGATCGGCGACAGTGAGAACCGGAAGCCCGAGCGCTATCGAGGCGACGGTCAGGATCAGGATGCAGATCAGCGGCGACGGGATCGCGGTGGTGACCCGCGGCGTGAGATAGATGATGACGAGCCCGGCGATCAGCACGGCATATTCCATCCAGCCGACGCCAATGATGTGTGGCATCTGCGCGGCAAAGATCAGGATGGCCAGTGCATTGACAAAGCCGGTGCGGACGGATTTCGACACGAAACGCATCAACACACCAAGCCGCAGCAGGCCGAAAGTGATCTGCATCAACCCCGCCAGCAGCCCGGCCGCAAAGAGATAGGGCAAACCGTGGGCGTGCACCAGTGGTGCCGCGACGAGTGCCACCGACCCGGCGGCGGCCGAGATCATCGCCGGACGTCCGCCGGTAAATGCAATGACGATACCGATCACGAAAGAGGCGAACAGCCCGACCTCTGGGTCCACTCCTGCCACGAAGGAGAAGGCGATCACCTCGGGGATCAGCGCGAAGGTCGCCACCGCTCCGGCAAGCATTTCGCGCATGGGATTGGCGGACCAATCACGGCGGATGGAGGAAAGCAGCATAGGATGGATTCTCGCAAAGCATGGCCGGCCCTACTCTGTCGAGCGGTCGCGTAATGGCATGCAGGTTTTGCGTTGTCTGGCGGATCGGCGGCCAGAAGAGCCACCCGGGGTCTCACCGGGTCCGTGGTGAATGCCTGCGGTATAGACGAGATCTCTACTGCGGCGCAACATTCAATTGCGAAGGACGAAAGCGAAAACGCACGAGCCGAACGCCTCTCGCCGGACGGCACTCTGCTCACCCCTTCGCTTGGGCGCTGAGGAACCGGAAGTCCTCACTGCCAGAGGAAGTCCGGCCCGGTGCTCTGGGAGGTAAGCTTCAGCGTCCCGTCCGGCTGGACGACATAGGTCTCGAACACACGGTAACCGAAATCGCCAAGAAAGGTATTCTTGACCACCGTTCCCGGACGATAGGGCGAACGGAGAACCTTTCCTCCATAGGTGAGGCTGCCGGGAAGAGGCTGCGGATCCCCTGCGCTGGCGCAGGCCGAGAGAGCGAAGAGAACGGCAATGAGCGCGTGTTTCATCCGGACTTCTCCTCGGGCAGGCGCAGCGGCCTGGGCGACGTCGATTTCCTTATAACACGCAGCGCTGCTGCTGTTCAGAACGCAGCTTTGCTGCTGTCGAAGTCTTTGCGTCGGGCCTCCGCCCGCGAGAGCGCACTGGCGATCCTCTCATCGGTAAAGGGCTTGGAGATCACCTCGAGCGCCCCTTCGATACCGTGACCGACATTCTCGGGACTGCCGGTTACGAAGATGACGTCAACCCCATGGCGGTCGATCAGCCGACGCGCCAGCTGGGCGCCACTCAGCCCATCGGAGAGACTGAGATCGACGAGCGCGACATCGCTTCTTTGAGCGTAGGCGAGAGCCTGCTCAACCGTCGAAACCGGCCCGATGGTCTGGTGTCCGGCCTCTTGCGCAATGCGTTCGAGCTCCAGAGCGATAAAATTCTCATCTTCGACGATGATGACCTTCATGGATAAGCCTCCTCCTAGACGGGATGTCAGTCGCACTGCCGGTAGCGGGTAAAACGCAACCGTCCCCGGAATGTTTCCACCTTGAGAAGAATATGTTGGCAACCGGCAAAGTATTAATTTGACTTCGGGATGTCAGGTGCTCCCTGGCCCTTCGGCCATGCGGACAGCCACTTTGCATACTCTTCGACGGACAAGGCCATCGTCCCCAAAGCGAAGGACCGCCTTTCGAAATCACCCGCGTGGAATGGTTGAGGTTCAAGGGCCATCGTGACCAGACATTACTCCGCCCGCGCAAACAACTCCCGGTCCCGGGCGCGGATGGGGTCGGTCCAGTCGCGCTCGAACCAGGGCGTGCCGCCAGGCTGAGGCGGGCGTTTGAGCTCCAGCGGACGGGCCGGGCCGTCGCTTGCTTCGGAGGCGACGCGGAAGATGTAGTGGTCGTACATCCTGAGCGCCTCGATCATGTAGCTGGTCGCAACCGTCCGGTCGCGCACGACGACGAGGTTCTCGCCGTTCTCGTCATCGGCGGGGTTCGAGAAATTATAGGAGCCGAGATAGACGCGCGCCGTCGGCTTGTCGAAATCGAGCACGACGAATTTATGGTGCATGCGCGTGCCGCGCTGGTTGCCGTCGACGCCGGCAAGGCCCGAGGGTTCCGTCAGGAAGGGCGGCGGCACGTTGCCCGTCAAGGCGGCCGCCCGCACCACCCTGCGGCGATTGTCCGGCGTCAGCACGTTGAGGCCGAGATTGCCGGCGCGCACCTCGGCATCGGCGATGCCCATGACATGCACCTCGGGGCGTTCGAGCGCGCGGCCGAGCGCCGGACCGATCGCTCCCCTGGTCATCTGGCCGAGGAAAGCGAGCGAGAACAGCACGCTGGACTGGGCGGTATCGATATCGGCGCCAATCTCGTCCAGCCGGCCATTGGCATCGCTGTGCGGCGAGAAAGCAACCTTGGCGTCGACGCCGTCGAGGCCGAGGTCGATCCAGCCGGCGGAACTTGGCGAGTCGCGGAAGTCTTCGGCGCGTTTGGCGGTGAAATAGCTCTCGAAGGCGGTGAAATAATCGTCGATCGCCTTTTCGCTGTGGACGGCAAGGCTGTTGTTCGACTGCACATAGAGCCCGCGCCAGCTGAGATTGGTCGAACCGTAGAGCACTGTCGAAATGCCGCCGCCGCGGACCGCGATCGACTTCTGATGCTGCAGGTTGGCCATGTGCTGGCGCTTGACGTTGGCAACACCCGCCGAGGTGATCAGCCGCTCCGCCGCCCTCGTCTCCGGCGAATTCGGGCGGCCGTGGCCCTTGGTGCGGTCGCTGTCGTCGATGATGATCTTGAGCCTCGGCCCCAGTGCCTCCAGCCGGGTGACCACCTCGGGCAGGTTGAGATCATAGGCGATGACGCGCACCTCAGCGCCGGCGTCGCGCGCTTTGTCGAGCAGATCGAGCGTTTCGGCCCGCGCCTCGAAACCCATCCAGGCAAGCGCCCGCTCGGCATCGGCATGGGTCGGCACGAAGTCCAGCCCCTCATCGCCGACAGGCGGCACCAGCGTGATGATCGTCGGCGCGTCGGCGGCAAAATTGCGCACGAAGGCCTGCGACGAGACGAAGCCGCGGGTGAAGGCGACGTTCAGCTTGCCGGGAATGGTCTCGCGCATCAGCGCCAGTTCCGCCTCCTGCGCCTCGCCCGATGTCAGCGCGCCCGCGGCATCCATGAACTTGGGCGTGACGCGATAGAGAAACTTGCCGGGCAGATCGGCGTTGAAAGGAAAATGCACCCAGCGGAACTTCTGGATCGGCGCCTCGGTGGTACGGATGCCGTCGTCTGGAACCGGTTGGCCCGGAAAGCCGATGCGGTTGCGCACCGTCTTTAAGAAGTCCGTACCCGGCTCACGATACTGGATGGCGAAACCGACGAAATCGATCGGCGGTCGGCCATTCTTCCAATCCATGCCGAGCAGCACCATGCCGTCGCCGCGATGGATGGTCAGCGCAAAAAGCGCTGCCGCATTCCTGCCGGTCACACGAAAATCCGTATCCATGCCCGCCTCCCCTGGAAATCGGGCGAAATCTAGCATGGTTCCGTGACAGTAAGGAGATATGTCGGTGAAATTTTGCGCGCAGAAGGTGCAGGGAGGCGACGGTACCGAGCAAGCGCCAGCGCCGCCACGACCTGCCCAGCTGATGCGTCGTCATGAAAGGAGATTTGCGGTTGAGCAGACTTTCAGACGGACCGCCGTACCCTCCTGCCGGGACGGAGGATACGGCCGGACCGACCTACGGTTTCTCGTTTGCACTCTCGGCCCGAAACGCCGCCTCCCCCGCATCTGACACCTCGACCCATTTCTTGTCGGGCTCGGCGTCCGGCACATAGCTGTCGTGCCAGTTCCACCACTTGTAGGTCGGGGTCTGGGGATAGCCCTCGGGCGAATTCTCCCAAACTTCCTGGCGGCCGAGCGGCGTGATGTCGAGATAGTTCCAGGTACCGCCCATCTGCTCGTCGCCGCGGTTGTTGATGAAATAGGTGCGGAAGATGCGCTCGCCGTCGCGGTAGAACACGTTGGTGCCGTGCCACTCGTCAACGCCGAAGTCCTTGTCGAAGCTGTCGGTGATCGCGACCCACGGCATCGTCCAGCCCATCCGCGCCTTCAGCCGTGCAATGTCGGCCTGCGGCGCACGCGAGGCAAAGACCAGCGTTGTGTCGCGCGCGTTGAGATGCGCGACATGGGCAACCTGATCGGCAACCATCGAGCAGCCTCGGCAGGCATGTTCGGGCCAGCCGAACACGCCGGGCTCGTAGAAGGCGCGGTAGAGGATGAGCTGGTGTCTGTTTTCGAACAGGTCGAGCATGCTGACTTTGCCCTGAGGACCTTCGAACGCATAGGCCTTCTCGACAGCCATCCACGGCATGCGCCGGCGCTCGGCGGCCAGTGCGTCGCGTGCGCGGGTCTCAGCCTTTTCCTTCACGAGCAACTGCTCGCGGGCCGCCTCCCAGGCCTGCGGCGACACGACCGGTGGCTTGTGCATGGCTTGTCCGCTTTTTCCATTCTCGGCTGAAGCAGTCATGGCTTTCCATCTCCTCATTGGGGCGATTTCTGGGGCTTGGAAGCCCGGTTCATCGCGCATTGGTCTGAGATAGTTTCGCATCGGAAATCGAACAGGGGGAGTAACAAGTGTGACCGTATTCCATGAAACCGCCGGTCGCAGCCGTAGCGCGCGAGTGGTGTTGGCCGGGAGCGCGTCCATTAGCGCAATCTTGTTTACGAGTTGCACACGTGCTAAAACGCGACAAAACGGCGCATACGAACCCTGATCAAACCGAGATCGTGCCCGTGAATATTTTTATCGCGACTGTTGTTACGCTTGTCATTGGCGTCCTGCCGGCATGGGCAGGTCCTTTGCATCAGGCCGCCAAGGACGGCGATATCGCCCGCGTCACACAGTTGCTGGACCAGCGCTCCGATCTGTCGGAGCTCGATGAGGCGGGCGAGCCGGCGCTGATTATCGCGTCATTGGCGGGCCATGCCGATGTCGTCGTTCTTTTGCTGGATCGCGGCGCCGACATCGAAATTCGCAACAAGGGTGGGCTGACGGCGCTGCATGCAGCAGCCTATGGAGGAAATCTGGAGGTGGTGAAACGGCTTGTCGCCGAGGGAGCTGATGTCAACGACAGGAAGAATTTCTATCAAATGTCGCCGCTGCACGGCGCCGCCGAAGAGGGCCGCACCGACGTGGTCGCTTTTCTGCTGACGAAGAGCGCGGATGTCGAAGCGACGGAAAGAAACGGGTACACGCCTCTCACTCAAGCCGGGTGGCGGGCGCATTGGGACACGGCCAAATTACTCATGGAAGCCGGTGCTGTTTGCCAGAAAGCCGAGCTTGTGGGCGAACCGCTCTACAAGGAATGCACCAAACGGCAATAGCATTTCGCTTGAAGTAACAGACCGCGTCCGGGAACGGAGCTTGTTATGTCTTATCATGTGCAAAAATGCGGCCATGCGCGAAAATCCGGAAAGAGAATGGGCGTGGCTGTTGGCGCTGCGGTCATGCTGCTTTCCTTCCTTCAGCCTGCGGGGGCCGAGGAACTCGTCAATACCGGCTATTTCGGCGATATCGCGATCAAGGGCTACGACCCGGTCGCCTATTTCACTGAAAACCAGGCCGTCGAAGGATCCGAGACATATTCCCACCACTGGCTTGGCGCGACTTGGTATTTCGCCAGCGCTAAAAATCGCGACCTCTTCAAGGGCGATCCATCCAAATATGCGCCGCAATATGGCGGCTATTGCGCTGACGGCGTGTCTTTCGGGACAGTAACCACCAATATCGATCCGAAAGCTTGGCGGATCATCGATGGCAAACTGTACCTGAGCTATGACCCCGGCGCGGCCGAAGGCATGGAGAAAAATCCGACCAAGGTGACCGACTCGAAGAAGCATTGGTCCGAAGTGCAGCAGACGCTGATTTCGGAGAAGATGCACACCGTCTGGCAGCAACCGGATACGAAATGAAGCCGCAACGCCCGGCCCGTCAGGGTGTGGGTGAAAAGAACGTCAAGGCGCGCGGCGTGACATGGACGTATGGCCTGTCGCGCTGCTCGCCTGAGGTGTTGCGGTAAACATATCCGCACACCATCCGGTCTAGGAAATAGCCGTCGAATTTTTCGCAGAGACTGTCGCCCCGCACCTCGACGATACCGGTGATGTTGGTATTCGCGCTGCGATAGGCTGTGTTTCCAGCCTTGTCGAAATACTGAGTGAAATCCGTGCCGTTCTTGTGCTTGCCTGTCCAGCTCTTGCCATCGACAAGATTGCGCAGATCTGCCTCGCCGAGCCTGTCGGCTTGACTGCCTGTAAAACCGAAGGGCCATTCGGGAATGCCGGCCTTTCGCAATCCGGCCAGATGGCGCTGCAGATCGCCGTCCCGCCAGTAATCATAGAGATAGCCATAATAGGTGAGATTGCTTTCCGGGAAGAGCTCCAGCAGCTTTGCCGTCTCCGCTGCAGCCCTCGTTTCATTGCCCTGGTCGGCATAGGCCGCCGCCAGATATTCGCGTGCCGGCTCGACCTTCGGCAGGCTGTCGAGCGTCGGCTCTATCAGCGAGATCGCGCGCTGATCGTCACCCGCAGTATAAAAGACGATCCCCGCCAGCAGTTGAAAACTCGACGCCGGCGAAGGGTCGAGCCGCAAAGCCTTTTCCATCTCCGTGATCGCCTGCCCGCTGCTTCCGGTGTGGACCAGGATGAGAGCGAGGTTGGCGGCGGCCTCCGCATCGTTCGGCTCCATGGCAACCGCCATGTTGGCGGAATTTTTGGCCTCCGTTTCGCGTCCATCCACCCATTGCAGCAGGGCAAGCACCGTGTGCGCCCTGGCATTGTTGGGATCGAGCTTGAGGGCTTGCCCGGCGGCGTCATAGGCGATCTTGCGGGCGACGGCAGCCGACCAGAGGTAATTATAGTCGTTGCGCCAGACATCGACGGCCACCCGCGCGATTCCCGCATGGGCATTGGCAAAGCCCGGATCGAGATCGATCGCTTTCTGGTAGAAGGACAGCGTCCGACGATAGGTATCGACATCCCTCAAGATGAAGCCTTCCTGCTCGGCCCGCATGTAAAAATCGTAGGCTTCGAGATTTTCGGTCGGGATCCGGGCCAGTTGGTCGCGCTCGCGGGCGCTGAGCTTGACCGACAGGGCCGAGATGATCTTGCCGATCACATCGTCCTGAACGGCAAAGAGGTCGGCATATTGGCGATCGTAGCGCTCAGCCCAGAGCGACAGGCCGCTGACCGCGTCAATCAGTTTGACATTGATCCGCAGCCGCGGCCCGGCGCGCTGCAAGGTTCCTTCGAGCACATATTTCACGCCGAGTTCGGCGGCCACGTCCTGGATCTTGCCGACGGAGTCCCGGATGGCGAAGACCGAGTGGCGGGCGATGACGAAAAGACCCGATACTTTGGACAATTCGGTGATCAGATCGTCCGTCAACCCCGCTGCAAGATGGTCGTGCTCGCTGTCGCCGCTGACATTGATGAAGGGCAGAACCGCGACTGAGGGCCTGTCCGGCAACGGATAGGCAAAACGTTCGCCAGGCCCCGGCGGCTTTGCCGGCATCCATGGCTGCCACCAGAGTGCTGCGCCCGCAAGCGCGAGGACAATGGCCGCTGCTATGCCGGCAACAAGACGGCGTCTCGGCAGCCGCCTGCGGGTCTTGATAGTCTTGCCGGCAGCAGTCGGGTCAAGCAGGATGCGATAGACCCGGATCGGTTCGGTGATGCTCTTCAACCGCTGTTCGCCGAGCGAAGCGAAACCGACCGGGATTTTCGATTTCACCTGGTCGTATGTCGTGCCCGATATGGCGATACCCCCCGGTTCGGCCAGCGCCTGAATTCGATCGGCGATATTGACTCCGTCGCCCTGGATGTCTTCGCCCTCGACGATGATATCGCCGAGATTGATGCCGATCCGGAACTCGATCCGATGCTCCGGCGCCGACGCGGCACGCTGCGTGGCTTTCAGTTGCTGAACCTCCACCGCGCAGCGCAAGGCATCGACGACACTCTGAAATTCGACCAGCAGACCATCGCCCATGGTTTTGACCAGCCGGCCATGGTGAAGCTGGATTGCCGGCTCGAAGATGTCGTTCTGGTCCGCCTGAAAGCGCGCGCGGGTGCCCTCTTCGTCGATCTGGCTCAATCGACTGTAACCGACGACATCAGCGATCAGGATTGCTGCAAGACGGCGCTCCATCCCCGGTCTTTCCTGGAGAGCGAATGTATTATTAACAATATCCTACAGTATGTCCTGCCGCGATGCTATCGTCGGACCGCGCGATATTCAACTTAGCGATGCTATCGGATGACAAAACAGACGTCTGCCGCCTACCGATTACGGGCTTGGCGGTGTGATCGATACTGGCGAATTCATCCGCCTTTCCCGATCCCGGTTGGTTTCGGGCCTGAGCGGCCACAGAATTATTGCACGCCGAGGCTGTTCAATTCACCCTTCGCGCCGTCATATTCGATGTATGTCGTGGGGCAGGAGGACAAGGCAGCCTCGAAACGTTGGCGCGCCTCCTGGGTGTTGCCACCCAACAGATACCATTCGCCATTGTAAAATGTGGCTTCGCAACGCTGGTTGCTATCGGCCGCTTTCGCCATCAGTTCATCCGGTTTCAACTCGCCGAGAAAGAGACTGAAAACGGGATAGGGCCATGTTCCCTCGTCCGTTTTACTGGCCGCGATTTTGAGATCGGCGATTGCCTTTGCATCATTGCCCCGGCTTTGAGCCATAAAACGCCAGAGATGATAATAGGGAGCCGTCGGGGGATTCTCGGTTGTCCTAATGGCGAACCCTGTCGCGGCCTGCTCGTACTTTCCTGCGAAATAGTTCGCCATGGGGTCATTGACGATGAATTGACGTGTGTTGCTGATCGGCCAAAGCGACGCCGCCGCTATAATAACGAACAGAGTGCTGAAGGCTGTCGCCGCCGCGCCGAAACGAGGCGTCGGGCGTTCTCTCGGCCAGAAAGCCAACAGCAGCGACGATAGCGCGGCCCCGATCAAGGCGCCGCCGAAATGTCCGGCATAATCGATGTTCTCACCGCCTCTTGCTGCCGAAAGGAATGGCAGCAGGGAGGGAATGAGAATTTGAGCTGCCCCGATCCGCAGGGT
>NZ_JACCEY010000024.1:188325-277736 GCF_013591995.1 Rhizobium sp. WYCCWR 11146 | reverse complement strand
ATCACGGCTGCAAAAAGTCCGACAATCCCGCCGGAGGCCCCGACCCCGATCGTGTTCGGCGCATTGATCCACACCGATGCGACAGACCCGCCAAGGGCACTTGCGAAAAAAATCGCTGCAAACCAGCGCCAGCCGATCAGCCGTTCAAAGAGCCCTCCTGCGAACCATAAAGCAACGCAATTGAACGCGAGATGGAGGATACCTCCATGCATGAAGGGTGCGGTAAACAGCCGCCACCATTGACCATGCTCGACAATGCTTTGACGAAAAGTCCCACCGAGGACGAAGAGAGTCCAATTGGTGGGAGTGCCGGCGACGGGCGGCTCGAGACCGAAGGTTAGTTCGCCGGCATAGACCGCAATCAGAGTGGCGAGAAGAATGTAGGTGAATATAGGATGCCCGCCGCTGTTGAGAGCGGGTTCCAACGCTTCGTCTTCATCATCCGGGGCGGTCGAGCCATCTTCCTGCATGGTTTGGCGTTCGGCTTCGTAAGCTTCGGACAGCAATTCGACGAACTCATCGAATATCCTGTCCGAATTGCCCCGCAAGAGCTTCAGAGCAACGCCGACCTTGGCGCGTGAACCAACAAACCATTCCGGCAGCCGGCTCGTCAGCCCCCGTCTGACCAAGGTCCTGGCGGCAGTGGGATCAAGGTGAAGAATGATGTTATCCGCATATTTGGTCTGGACTCTGCCAATGCTTTGAATGGCAGACCACGGCAGTATCTGGCCGGGGAAATTCGGCAAACGGATTCCGGCCGTCGACATGACGAGTCCCGGCTCCACGGAGAATAGCTTGGGCAGCAGCAGCAATGCTAGGATGCCAAAAAACGCTGCACCCGGCACCACGAAGAACCAAGCCACACGAGGGTCCTTATCCCCAGGTGGATGGAAGCCTAGCCAAATGATTCCTGCCGTGATGGCAACTATAACCAGGAAGGTCAGAAGCAATTTGCCTCGGTTGTTGGCGTATTCCGATCTGCGCAATTCTTCAGGATTCATCCAAAACTCTCGCTAAAAGGTATCGACCGCACGCGTGCCTGTTCAACGTCGCAAACGTGACTCCCTGTAGGCACGGAGATGACACTGGATTGAATTTATCTACCTGGAATAGCATTTTGCAAGGTGCGTTTCGGAGTGCTCAAGAAATTACGCATGATAATTCAATATGAAATACTTCAATCCATCATCACCCCGGACCATCAGCAGAGTTGCCAAAAGCAGGCGAGTGTCGGAAGCTAGTTTTGGCTATCAGGCGATGGATTGCGAGATATGACGACAGCCTCTTCCACGGAGCCGGCCAGGCATGGCAATGCCCGGATCTGCCGCGGCTGCTGGGACCAGATGCATATGCCGATCCCGATCGGCGGCCCGTTTGCCCTGCCCTTCCGCGCCTTCGGCATCACCCGCAGCAAGATGAACCCCGATATCTGCACGATCTGCGAGCGCTCCTTCCAATATGTCAAGAAGCAGCGCCAGATCACTGTCGACGCCACCATCCTGTTTGCCGATATCAGGGGTTTCACGGATCTGTCGGAGCGCATCGAGGCGGTGCAACTGAGCGAGATTGTCAGCCTGTTTCAGGATCGCTGCGCGCAGGCGATCTGGGCGCATGATGGCATCGTCAACAAGCAGATGGGCGACGGCCTGATGGCGATTTTCAATTTTCCGATCGTCAGAAAGGATCACGCTGGCGCGGCCATCCTGGCAGCGCAGGAGATCCAGCGAAACTGTGCCGCCGCGCTGAGCGGTCTGGTGCTCGAGGCATTGCCCGGCCGCACCCTCGGCGTCGGCGTCGGCATCCATTCCGGCGAGGTCCAGATCGGCGAATTCTCAAGCTTTCGCAGCGATTTCACCGCGATCGGCGGCGTCGTCAATCAGTCCGCAAGGCTCGAATCCCAGGCCGCCGCCGGCGAGATCCTGATCTCGGCCGAAACGGCGGCGAAGGCTGCCGCGCTTGTTGCCGGAGCAGAAGAGCGCACGCTCACGCTCAAGGGCATCGAGCAGCCGGTGCAGGCGCGTGTGTTGATCAAACGCTGAGCGATTGCGACCACGCCACGATCTCTTCGAAGCGGATGCCGGCCGCGTGAAGACTGAATGTAGCCGGCGTCTCTCCTCCTATACTGGAGGGTTCACAACCGCGGCTTCGGCACCGTCTTCATCATCATTGATCGTAACGCCGGCTTCCAACGCCGCCAGGATGAAAGCCTGCCGCACCGTCTCGGCCGGCATCCGTCCGGCAAGCCAGGCGCGGCAGAAATCGATCGCCCTTTGCTGGTGGACGCCGCCATTGACCGGCCAGTCCGAGACGAGCGCATAGAGCGCATCCTGCGGTGAGCGGAGAACCAGGCGTTCGCCGGTATCAAGGTCGATCGAGATCGTTTGTTTCCAGAAGGCGGAATGGTCGCTAATGGCAGTAGTACCCAGAGGTGAAGTGACTGGAAACTAACTGCGGAAGGCCGATTTCGGTTCCGATAAGAGGGTCGGACGATCGCCGCGCGGCATTGCACGAATGCCGTCGGTCTTTGGGCGAAGAAACGACGGACGCAAATGGATATTGAAATCGGGATCGCCGACCAATGCCTCATTTTTGGCCGGCCCGATCTCGATGGTTGCGGCCCCGGCTGTCAACCTGGCAGCTTGCAGCCCTTGCTCATTCCAGCGGACTGCATGGCGGAAACCTTGCCTTTGGACGCGGCAATTTCCCCTTCCTTGTCTCCCCCGGCGACGCTGCCGATGGGGACGCCGACGAGGAAGACACCGAAAGCATCGCCGTTCGCTGCACTGATCTGCTGCTTGGAAAGGTCGTCGAGCTTGGCCTTCTCTTTCTTGAGTTCCACGGCGAGCGCCGCGCAACTGAGGTTCGTATAGGCAGCCATCGGAATATCGACTTGAACGATAGCGTCAGGACGTTTGGCGCAGCCGGCCACTGCCGCGGCCGCCGCGAATGCAATGATTATCTTGTTCATGAATGGTCCCCAATTCCCGCAGCAGCTGTAACATCGGCGCGCGCAATGCGGGAGGCAGCAGAGCCTTCAACCACAGACTTTTATTTATCGACACTTTCCATTTCGGCTTGGCATTGCTGGCGATGCCCCCCATTGATATCCGGAGTTTGCATGATAGCCGGCACGCCTACCGCCCCGTTAGTTTCCGCGCTTGACCTCCGCGCACGGCCTCTACCTAAAAGCCCGACTGCTATGCAGAGGAGGCTCCGGTGTCGGTACCCATTGAGGACTACGCGCTCATCGGCGATTGCGAAACCGCCGCACTCGTCTCGAAGAACGGCTCGATCGACTGGCTCTGTTTTCCGCGCTTCGATTCCCCCGCCTGTTTTGCCGCCCTGCTCGGCGCCGAGGATAACGGCTTCTGGTCGCTGTCACCGTCAGGTGAAATTGTCCGCGTCACGCGCCGCTACCGCAACGATACGCTCATTCTCGAAACCGAGTTTCAGACCGAGACCGGCACCGCCGTTCTCATCGACTTCATGCCGCTTCGCGATGGCACGAGCGATCTGATGCGCATCGTCGAGGGCAAGAGCGGCACTGTCGCCTTCGATATGGAGCTCAACCTTCGCTTCGATTACGGCCGAACCGTTCCCTGGGTCACGCATGGCGAGGATGGCGGCATCACCGCCATTGCCGGCCCGGACAGGCTAACCCTGAATTGCGCCGTCCCGCTCGAAGGCCGCGGCCTGAGCACGGTCGGCTCCTTCCAGCTTGCCGCTGGCGAGAGCCAGATCTTCACCCTGACCTGGTCACCCTCGCATATGCCGCAGCCGGCTCAGCGGCAGGTGGAATATGCGCTGCCGGACACGGAGGAATTCTGGCAATCCTTTGCCGCGACCTGCCCGAAAGTGGGCGGGTGGACGGAACAGGTCAAACGCTCGCTCATCACGCTCAAGGCACTGACCTACATGCCGACGGGCGGCATCGTCGCCGCGGCGACAACCTCCCTGCCGGAAAAGATCGGCGGGCCGCGCAACTGGGACTACCGCTATTGCTGGCTGCGCGACGCGACGCTGACCCTGCTCGCCCTGATGAAACTCGGCTATTACGAAGAAGCCAGTGCCTGGCGCAACTGGCTGCTGCGCGCGGTCGCCGGCGCCCCGGCGCAGATGCAGATCATGTATGGCGTCGCCGGCGAGCGCAATTTGCTGGAATGGCAGGTTCCCTGGCTGAGTGGCTACGAGGGCTCGACACCCGTACGCATCGGAAATGCCGCTGCCGAACAGGTGCAGCTCGATGTCTATGGCGAGGTGGCCGACGCCATGCTGCAGGCCCGCAAGGGCGGGCTTCCGCCGCATCATCGCGGACGCGAACTGGCGGCGGCCATTCTGCCCTTTCTCGAAAAAATCTGGATGGAGCCCGATGAAGGCATCTGGGAGGTGCGCGGCCAGCGCCAGCATTTCACCTATTCGAAGGTCATGGCCTGGGTGGCTTTCGACCGCGCCGTCCAGATTGCCGAGGCGGACGGCGAGCCCGAGGCCGCCGCACGTTGGCGCACGCTCGCAAATCACATCCATGCCGAGGTTTGCGAGAAAGCTTTCGATCCCGAACTCGGCTGTTTCGTGCAGGCCTACGGCTCCAAGGCGCTTGATGCCAGCCTGCTGCATCTCGGCATGGTCGGCTTCATCCCGCCTGATGATCCGCGCTATGTCGCGACAGTCGAGGCGATCGAGCGCAGGCTGCTGCGTGATGGCCTGCTGCTGCGCTACGAGACGCAGGAGGTGGACGACGGCCTGCCGCCAGGCGAAGGCGCGTTCCTCGCCTGCAGCTTCTGGCTCGTCGACGCCCTCGGCATGATCGGCCGCCGCGACGATGCGCTGCGCCTGTTCGAGCGGCTGCTTTCTATCTGCAACGATGTCGGGCTTCTGGCGGAAGAATATGATCCCGCCGCCCGCCGCATGCTGGGCAACTTCCCGCAGGCCTTCAGCCATGTCGGGTTGATCAACAGTGCGTTGAACCTCGCGCGGCTCGAGGGGCCGGCGGACCAGCGTTCGGCTTGATGGGTGTAGAACCGCTGAAGGAAGGCCCCTCCCCAACCCCTCCCCACAGGTGGGAGGGGCTAATCCGGCGGCACCGCCTTGCATCTTCCGAAACGTTGAGGATTTGGAAAGCCGGCGCGGCAGGTTAAGCCCCTCCCACTTGTGGGGGCCGAAGGACGGGTCGAGACCCGTGGCTCGACCCCGGCAACCGACAGGAGGGGTTTGGGGCGGGGTCTTTAGTATCACGCGACCGGGAGACTATTCCAAAAATCCGAACGATTCATTCGTTTCCCTTTTGTACTCTTTCCCTCTTCACTTTCGCGCTGACTCTCTCCATATTCGCCGCATGGCCAAATCTCCGAAGAAATCCCCCGCCCCGAATGGCTTCGAGGAAGCCCCTCAATCGTCTTTTGAGGGAGCCCCCCTCTCAGGCTCGGTTGCCGATTGGGTGAAGCAGTTGGAGGCCGATGCCGAAACCTCGGGCGTCGAGACGCAGCGCCAGATCGCCTCCAAGGCCGGCAAACATCGCAAGAAAGTGGAAATCGCCGCCAGGACGAAAACCAGCGACGGCGGCGTCAGCGCGTCGAAATCGGCGCGCGGCACCTCCATGGGTGGCTCGACCGACCCGAAGACGCGCGCAGCCGCCGGCCTCAATCCCGTCTCCGGCATGGATACGACGCTGGAGGAGGCCTCGTCGCTGCAGGCCGGCACCGCCGTCACCGCCACGGTCGAGGCGCTGTCGGCGCTGATCGAGAGCGGCAATCCGCTTCACAAGAACGGCAAGATCTGGACGCCGCATCGCCCTGCCCGGCCCGACAAATCCGAAGGCGGCATCGCCATCCGCATGCAGTCGGATTACGAGCCGGCCGGCGACCAGCCGACCGCCATCCGCGACCTCGTCGAGGGGCTGGAGAATGGCGACCGCAGCCAGGTGCTGCTCGGCGTTACCGGCTCCGGCAAGACCTTCACCATGGCCAAGGTGATCGAGGCGACGCAGCGCCCGGCCGTCATCCTGGCGCCGAACAAGACGCTGGCCGCCCAGCTCTATTCCGAATTCAAGAATTTCTTCCCCGACAATGCGGTGGAATATTTCGTTTCCTACTATGATTATTACCAGCCGGAAGCCTATGTGCCGCGCTCCGACACCTATATCGAGAAGGAATCGTCGATCAACGAGCAGATCGACCGCATGCGCCACTCGGCGACGCGCTCGCTGCTCGAACGTGACGACTGCATCATCGTCGCCTCGGTCTCCTGCATCTACGGTATCGGCTCGGTCGAGACCTATACGGCGATGACCTTCCAGATGTCGGTCGGCGACCGGCTCGACCAGCGCCAGTTGCTGGCCGACCTCGTCGCCCAGCAATACAAGCGCCGCGACATGGATTTCACCCGTGGATCCTTCCGCGTGCGCGGCGACACGATCGAGCTCTTCCCCGCCCACTTGGAGGATGCCGCCTGGCGCATCTCGATGTTCGGCGACGAGATCGACGCGATCACCGAGTTCGACCCGCTCACCGGCCAGAAGGTCGGCGACCTAAAATCGGTGAAGATCTACGCCAATTCGCACTATGTCACCCCGCGCCCGACGCTGAACGGCGCCATCAAGTCGATCAAGGAGGAGCTCAGGCTCCGCCTCGCCGAACTGGAAAAGGCCGGCCGCCTGCTGGAGGCCCAGCGCCTGGAGCAGCGCACCCGCTACGATATCGAAATGCTCGAGGCGACCGGCTCCTGCCAGGGCATCGAGAACTATTCGCGTTACCTCACCGGCCGCGACCCCGGCGATCCCCCGCCGACGCTGTTCGAATATATCCCCGACAACGCCCTCGTCTTCATCGACGAAAGCCATGTCACCGTGCCGCAGATCGGCGGCATGTACCGGGGCGACTTCAGGCGCAAGGCGACGCTGGCCGAATACGGCTTCCGCCTGCCCTCCTGCATGGACAACCGGCCGCTGCGCTTCGAGGAATGGGACGCCATGCGCCCCGACACGATCGCCGTTTCGGCCACCCCCGGCGGCTGGGAGATGGAGCAGTCGGGCGGCGTCTTCGCCGAACAGGTGATCCGCCCGACCGGCCTGATCGACCCGCCGGTCGAGGTCCGCTCGGCCCGCAGCCAGGTGGACGACGTGCTCGGCGAGATCCGCGAGACCGCCGCCAAGGGCTATCGCACCCTCTGCACCGTGCTGACCAAGCGCATGGCCGAGGACCTGACCGAATATCTGCATGAGCAGGGCGTGCGCGTGCGCTACATGCACTCCGACATCGACACGCTGGAGCGTATCGAGATCCTCCGCGATCTCCGCCTCGGCGCCTTCGACGTTCTCGTCGGCATCAACCTTTTGCGCGAAGGCCTCGACATTCCCGAATGCGGCTTCGTCGCCATCCTCGACGCCGACAAGGAAGGCTTCCTGCGCTCGGAGACCTCGCTGATCCAGACGATCGGCCGCGCCGCGCGTAATGTCGACGGCAAGGTCATCCTCTATGCCGACCAGGTCACCGGCTCGATGAAACGGGCGATGGAGGAAACCAGCCGCCGCCGCGAAAAGCAGATGGTCTATAACCAGGAACACGGCATCACGCCGGAATCGGTCAAGGCCAGGATCTCCGACATCCTCGACTCCGTCTACGAGCGCGACCACGTCCGCGCCGATATATCCGGCGTCTCGGGCAAGGGCTTCGCCGATGGCGGCAACCTCGTCGGCAACAACCTGCAGACCCATCTCAACGCGCTCGAAAAGAGCATGCGCGACGCCGCCGCCGACCTCGACTTCGAAAAAGCCGCCCGCCTCCGCGACGAAATCAAACGCCTCAAGGCCGCCGAGCTGGCGGTTATGGACGATCCCATGGCTAGAGAAGAGTCGAAGGCGATGGAAGGCGTCAGACGGAACGCCAAGGCGACCCGCGAATCCCTTCTTCCAGCCGGCGAGAAGGTGCCCGGCAGGGCGGATGAGGGGGCCACCCCCTCCTACCTCTCCAGACCCAGCCTCGACGACATGGGCCCAGGCACCGACACCACCACCCCCCTCTTCCGCAAACCCGCTCTGGACGACATGGGCCGCGACATCGCCGAGCCCGCCAAGAAGACTCTCTTCCGCAAGAACGACCTCGATGAAATGACGGTCGGCCGAACGGAAAAGCCGGTCATCGGTGCGCTGCCGGAAAAGCCGGAAGCCGCCAAGGGCACAAAGCGGTTTTCACCGATGCTGGAGGGGCAGCCAGAGCGCGATGACGTGCGGCCGGTCGTGCGCGGGAAGACGGGCGTCGGGAGTTATGAGGACCCGGGCGAGCAGAAGCGCAAGGGGCGGACGAAGGGGAAGACAGGGCGGCCGGGGCGGTAAAGCAAGGCGCAGAGCCTAGTCGGGCTCGCGCGCGCGCTGATCTCGGCGAGCGCTCCGTCGCCGAAATCAGCCAGGCGGCACAGAGGAATATTCTGCGGGAAATGTCGAAACTCCAGGAAGAGCGGGTCAACGATCACATGATCGCCTACCGGATCGACGACAACCCGCCGCTGACGCCGGCCATCGTGCTGACGGATGGATTCTGGGCGATGGTGGACAAGAATTTCCCGGATGGCGCCTTGCTGATCCTGCGCCAGCCCGACGAGGTGGCCGTGATCGACCGAAAGGCGCCCTCCGCGCTGATCACGGCCCGCCAGCTGATCGACATGGCGAAACACCGCGGCGTCGATTTTCTCTCCGACAGGATTTTCGAGCGGCGCGACGGCCGGCTCGTCACTGTGACGGAATGAGCCCGTGACGTCCCCCGCCCTTTGATCCGGAAGACCTCCATGCCCGCTGAAGGAAGGGAACCGCCCATGCTGGACCTGCGCATCGACCCCTTCCCCTCCGCCGCGGAACTTAACGCGCTCTTTTCCGCCGCCTGGGGCAGCCCGCACAACCGCGACTTCACCCCCATCCTCTCCCGCAGCCTCGCTCATATCGGCGCCTATCAGGACGACCGTCTCGTCGGCTTCGTCAATGTCGCCTGGGATGGAGGCATCCATGCCTTCATCCTCGATACCTCAGTGCATCCCGACATGCGAAGGCAAGGCATCGCGACGCGGCTGGTTCGGCAAGCGACGAGCCTCGCCCGCGAGCGCGGCGCAGAGTGGCTGCATGTCGATTTCGAACCGCACCTGACCGGCTTCTACCGCGCCTGCGGTTTCAGGCCGACCAAGGCAGGGATCATCAACCTCGTGTGAGGCGTCCCGCGCGGGAAGCCGGAACCAGTCGAAGCCAACACCAACCTGCGATAGTGGCGCGAATGGTCGCGCGGCGCAGCATTATCGAAGAACCCGCTGAAAACACAATTTTCGCGAGAGCATCCCAACCGAAAATGAAAGATAATATTATTTACGAAACCAAAATATGTCTTTGAGTTCTCAAATTAAAATTCCTTTCCCAGTATTTCATTCTTAGTTTTTCATTAAAAAAGCAATGAAAAGACACAATTTTGCATTGAAAACTTGACCGGGGATTGGCATAGATCCCCGAGGGGTTGTCGTCCGCCGAGCAATAAAACAGTTCTTTCGGGGATGTCTCATATTGCCGAGTACAAAGCATCTTTTGGGGAAAGATATATATATATATGACCTTGAATATTCTGGACACGAACGGCGCCACAATTACCAAGACCGGCGCTGAGTTCGAAGCTTACGATGTTATCCGCGACTCTGCCGCCAGCCCTTCCGCACCTGTCTCCCTCACTGTTTCCGATTCGTCCGTGGCGGATCTGGCCGACGAGCTGGGCTCGGTCTCTGCAAACGTGATTGGCTCTTACTACGGCAATGCGATCACGACGGGCGCGGGCAACGACACCATCTCAGGCAGCGACGGCAATGACACGCTGAACGGCGGCGCCGGCGACGATGTGATCAGTGGTGGTAGCGGCGACGACAAATTGATCGGCGGCGCCGGTAACGATACAATTTTTGACGGTGGCATCCCCTGGCCGGGAACGGGTGACCAGCAGCAACTCACCGACATCGACGCCGGTGACGGCGACGATTCCATAGTCGTGGAGAGATACAATCCACTGATTTCAGGAACAGTCGATGGCGGTGCCGGAATCGATACGCTGCAAACCTCGTCGCTCAACGGTCTGACGATCAAGTATATTGAAGTACTTAATACGGAAGGATCTACCGTTAGCGGTTCGAGCGCGCAGTTCGAGAGTTTTGACAAGATCATCGGGTCGACCGATCCGGTCTTCAATTTTTCCGCTATTTTGGAGTTGACGGACAGCGCCCACCTCGATCTTTCCGACGAGCTGGCGGACCGCCGAGCTCATATCTGGGGCTGGAACAATCCCTCCGGCGTTGACGTCAAGACCGGCGACGGTGACGACGTATTTGCGGGCAGCGACGTCAACGACATTTTCGACGGCAGCGGCGGCAACGACATTTTCGACGGCAGGGGCGGCAATGACAAATTGACCGGCGGCGACGGCGACGACGAGCTCGATGGTGGCGACGGCACCGACACGGCTGTTTTCGCCGGTAATTTTTCCGACCATTCCCTTGCATTGGAAAATGGCAGGCATGTCGTCACGAGCTCGCTCGAAGGTACGGATACGCTGACGGACGTCGAATTCGCGCGCTTTGCCGATGGTGTCTACGATTTCGCCACCGGAACTTTCACCGTCGACAGTACCGAGCCAGGTAACCCTTTGAATATCCTAGAGACGAGCGGCGCCACGATTACCAAGACCGGCACCGAATTCGAAGCTTACGACGTCATTCGCCACTCCGAAATCAATCCTCTCGTCGCGGCCACCCTGGTCATCTCGGACTCCGGGACGGTAGACCTTTCCGACGAACTGGGTTCGGGCTCCGCAAATGTGACGGGCTCGAGCGGCGACGATACGCTCACGACAGGCGCAGGCAACGACATCATCTCGGGCCGTGACGGCGCAGACACACTGAACGGCGGCGCCGGAAACGATCATCTCCATGGAGGATCTGGCAATGACACGCTGAATGGCAGCACCGGCAATGACCAGATCTTCGGCGACGGCGGGAATGATGTCATTAAAGGCGGCGCCGGCAACGATACGATCATCGACGGTGATGTTGGCAACTTCTCTCCGGATCTCGGGCTCGTGCCGGAAGTCTTGGACATCGACGCCGGCGACGGAAACGATGTCGTCATCGTGCAGCCATTCGCTCCACTGGTCTCCGGAACAGTCAATGGCGGTGATGGGTTCGATACGCTGCAAGCCCCCGATCTAAGAGGTCTGACGATCGAGAACTTCGAAGTCCTTGACACTGCAAGATTTCAGGTTGCCGGTTCGAGCGCGCAGTTCGAAAGCTTTGATAGCATCGTCGGCTCGATCAATCCGTTCGACGTTGTTTCTCGCCCCTCACTGGCAATAACGGACAGCGCCCACCTCGATCTTTCCGATGAGCTGGGAGGCCACGGAGCTTTTATCACCGGCTATGGCTCCAGCATTGACGTCAAAGCCGGCGACGGCGACGACGAGTTTACGGGCACCGACGGCAACGACATTTTCGAGGGCGGCGGCGGCTACGACATCATCGATGGCGGCGCCGGCACCGACACGGCGGTCTTCTCCGCGAAGTTCGCCGACTATATGCTCGGCTACCGCTACGACAACGAATCCCACGTCGTGATAAGCCTGAGCGGGCAGGACGGTGAGGATATCCTGACCGACGTCGAATTCGCCCGTTTTGCCAACGGCGTCTATGAATTCGCCACGGGAACCTTCACGAGCACCAATAACGCGCCGACCAACATCCAGCTCTCGAAAACCGCCCTCTCCGAGGACACGCCGATCTGGACCACGGTCGGCCTGCTCAGCGCCAAGGACGCCGATGGCGACGCGCTCACCTATACGCTGATCGACGGGGCGAACGATCACTTCCGGATAAAGGGCGACCGCATCGTCACCTCGAAGGCGCTGGACTACGAGACGGACAAGTCGCACACGATCAAGGTGGCTGTCTCCGATGGCACGGTCACGGTCGAAAAGGACATCACGATCAACGTCCTCGACGTCAACGAAGCCCCTGTTAACAAGGCGCCGACCAATCTCGCCTTCTCGCGCAGCTCGGTCTCCGAGAATATCGTGATCGGCACCTCGGTCGGCCTTCTCTCGGCGCGCGATCCGGAAGGCGGCACGGTAAAATGGCGGCTGACGGATGATGCGGACGGCATCTTCAAACTCGTCGGCAACAAGATCCAGACCAAGGCGGCGATCGATTTCGAAAACACCCATAGCCTGACCTTCACCGCCGAAGCCTACGACGCGGCCGGAAACGTCACCAGCCACGATTTCACGCTTGCCGTGAAGGACGTCTTCGAGCCGTCGGTTTCGAGCCTGCTGCACGACGCGCTCATCTAGCAACGACCTTGTCGCGGGACGCAGAAATGCGTCCCGCGACAAGCGCAGAATGCGCCCGCGTGCCTGCCTAAACGAGCACCCGGCGCTGCCACTGCCCCGAGTTCCAACCTGCGGTCGCCGCTTTCCAATGAAGGTGACTGCCGCCTCCGACACGAACCTTCTCCACCCGGAACGGCAGAAAAGACACAATCCGTTCTTGCAGAATCCAACGTATCTTCTGGAAAGTTTAACATGGCCTTGAATATTCTGGACACGAACGGCACGACGCTTACCAGGACCGGCGCTGAGTTCGAAGCATACGACGTTATCCGCCACTCCGAAGCTACTCCCCTCGCCGCCGTCACTCTGGTCGTCTCCGATTCCGGCGTGGCAGATCTGGCCGACGAACTGGGCTCGGTCTCCGCGAACGTGACAGGCTCAAGCGGTGACAACACGATCACGACGGGCGCAGGCAATGACACCATCTCGGGTGGTGATGGTGCAGACACGCTGAGCGGCGGCGTTGGCGACGACCTGATCAAAGGCGAAGCTGGCGACGACGTACTAAATGGTGGTGACGGCAACGACAATCTCTTCGGCGGCGCCGGCAATGACGTCATCAAGGGTGGCGCAGGCGACGATTGGATTGTCGATGAAGGTTCTACGACCGGAGTCTTCAATATCGATGCAGGTGAGGGCAAGGACACCGTGTCGTTGTTGCAGGAGGTCGGCAGTACACCCTCGGGCAAAGTCGATGGCGGTCCCGGTGTCGACACGCTGCAAGCCACCAATTTGACCGGCCTGACGCTCAAAAGCTTCGAAATCCTTGACACGCAAGGATTGGAAGTTACCGGATCGTCCGCGCAGTTCGAAAGCTTCGAGAAGATTATCACCCCCAACCTCGGTCCCGGCTTCACTCCTACGATCACCTTGCGGTTGACTGACGGCGCCCATGTCGATCTCTCGCAGGAGATCGGGCCCAGCGTGGTCTACATCTCTCCTGACAAGGACACTACCAGCATCGACGTCACCACCGGCGGCACCCGGGACCATCTCATCGGGCTCAGCGGAAATGACATCCTGGATGGAGGCGCCGGTGACGACGTCATCGACGGCAATGCAGGAAATGACCGGTTGACCGGCGGAGCTGGCAACGACACCATCGATGGCGGCTACGGAAACGACGTCATCAGGGGCGGCGCCGGCAACGACAAGATTATGGATGGCCAATTTTTCAGTGGCATTGGCTCCGAAGCCTTCGACATTGATGCCGGCGATGGCAATGACACCGTGATCTTGCAGAACTATGACAGCATCGCCGATTCCGGAACGGTCGATGGCGGTGCCGGCACTGACAAACTGCAGGCCGGTCTTCTGACGGGCCTGACGATCAAGAACTTCGAAATCCTTGATACGGGAACATGGGCGATTGGCTCGGCGGCGCAATTCGAAAGCTTCGACAAGATCACAAACACGGACAATCCGGCCAATATCATCCTCATGCAAGTGACGGACGGCGCCCATCTCGATCTTTCCGACGAGTTGGGAAGCCGTAAGGTCCAAATCGTCGGCAGCGGCTCCAGCATGGACGTGACGACGGGTAGCGGCGACGACCTCTTGGGCGGTACCGCTGGCAATGACACTTTAGATGGCGGAGACGGGAATGACGGGCTCTCCGGCCGTCTCGGCAATGACGTCATCAGGGGCGGTGCGGGTAACGACTCGATCAGCGATGGCGATAGTTTTGCTAACGTCGCTGAGGTCTTCAATATCGATGCTGGCACTGGCGACGACGGCGTGACCCTGGTCAAGGGCCTCTTCGGTCATCAGATGTCCGGAACAGTCGATGGCGGCTCCGGCATCGACACGCTAAAAGCCAATGATATGACGGGCCTGACGATTAAGAACTTTGAAATCCTCAGCGCGTCGGCGATCGAGACTAAAGGATCGTCCGCTCAGTTCGAAAGCTTCGACAAGATCATCAGCTCGACCGGTCCGACCGATCAGTTTCCCATCTCCCTGAGATTGACGGACGGCAGCCATCTCGATCTTTCCGACGAACTGGCAAACAATTCGGTCACCATCGGCGGCACGGACTCCAGTATCGACGTCAAGACCGGCGGCGGCAACGACTATCTACACGGTGCCGCTGGCAATGACATTTTGGACGGCGGCACCGGCAACGACACGATCTCTGGCAATGGCGGCAATGACAAGCTGACCGGCGGTGCGGGCAACGACGCAATCTTCGACGGCGACAATGTTTCCACCACTCCCGAGACCTTCGATATCGACGCCGGCGAAGGCAACGATGCGATCACCTTGCGGACACACTCTTCCGCGATTTCCGGAGTGATCGACGGCGGCGCCGGCACGGATACGCTGCGCGTCATCGAGCCGACCTTGGGCCCCAGCATGGAATTCATCGGGCTTGCCGGCCTGACGATCAAGAACGTCGAAATTCTTGAAACGGCGGGAGCCGAGGTTCTTGCTTCGGCCGCCCAGTTCGAAAGCTTCGACAAGATCGTCAAATACGAAATGCCGGGCTATGAGAACGATGTCCTCGCACTGACGTTGACGGACAGCGCCCATGCCGACCTCTCCGACGAACTGGCCAGCCGCCACGTAGACATCTTCGGCACCGCCTTCGGCATCGACGTCAAGACCGGCGGCGGCGACGACTATTTCTTCGGAACCGGCGGCAATGACAGGTTCGAAGGCGGCGCCGGCAACGACGTGCTTTTGGGCGGTGCGGGCATCGATACGGCGGTCTTCTCAGGCAATTTCGCCAAATACACCTTCGCATTGAACAATGGCAGCCACATCCTGACGAGCGCCCTGGAGGGCAAGGATACGCTGACCGATGTTGAATTCGCCCGTTTTGCCGACGGCGTCTACGATTTCGCCAAGGGAAAGTTCACGCCCGACGGCAGCAACAGCGCGCCCACCAATATACAGCTCTCGAAAACTTCCCTGTTGGAGAGCACACCGATCTGGACCACGGTCGGCCTGCTCAGCGCCAAGGACGCCGATGGTGACGCGCTCACCTATACGCTGATCGACGGAGCCAACGACCACTTCCGGATCAATGGCAACCGCATCGTCACCTCGAAGGCGCTGGACTACGAGACCGCCAAGTCACACACGATCAAGGTCGCTGTTTCGGATGGCAAGGTCACGGTCGAAAAGGACATCACGATCAACGTGCTCGACGTCAACGAGGCCCCCGTCAACAAGGCGCCGACCAATCTCGCCTTCTCGCGCAGCTCGGTCTCCGAGAATATCGCGATCGGCACCTCGGTCGGCCTGCTGTCGGCACGCGATCCGGAAGGCGACACGGTGAAATGGCGGCTGACCGATGATGCCGACGGCGTCTTCAAGCTCGTCGGCAACAAGATCCAGACCAAGGCTGCGATCGACTACGAAAGCACCCACAGCCTGACCTTCACCGCCGAAGCCTATGACGCGGCCGGAAACGTCACCAGCCACGATTTCACGGTGGCAGTAAAGGACGTCTTCGAGCCGTGGGTTTCGAGCTTGTCGCATGAGGCGTTGATTTAGCCGCAACACCGCCATTGCTCGAAGCAGACCTACGTCCCGCAATGGCTCGGAAAAATTAGGCGCTCCGGCAGAAAGCGTCGGCGCGCCCGCTTAAACGAGCACCACCAGGAACGGAAGAAAAGACACCACCCGTTCTGGCAGAGCGCAATGCATCTTCTGGAAAGTTAAAATATGGCTTTGAATATTCTGAACGTGTACGGCGGGCCTGTTACCAAGACTGGCGCTGAATTCGAAGCGTATGACGTCATCCGCTACTCCGCCACCAGTCCCCTCGCAAGGATCACTCTGTCAGTCTCCGACTCCAGCACGGCAGACCTTGCTGACGAGTTGGGTTCGGTCTCGGCAGACGTGTTCGGCTCGGACAGTGCCAATACGATCACAACAGGCGGCGGCAACGACGCCATTTCCGGTCGTGCCGGCGCAGACACTCTGAGTGGTGGAGCCGGAGACGATTTGATCGACGGTGGCGATGGAAATGACGCCCTTTTTGGTGGCGAGGGTAGCGACCAGCTTTTTGGCCGCCTTGGAGACGATATCATCCGTGGCGGCGCGGGCGACGACACGATAGAGGATGGCTTTTATTATTCTGTTAACCCTGAGGTCTTCGACATTGACGCGGGCGTTGGCAATGACACCGTGAGTTTATCAAACAGCATCAACGCCAGCGTGTCCGGAACCAACGACGGCGGCGACGGTGTCGACACGCTGCGAGCCAGCTTTCTTACTGGTCTGACGATCAAGAATTTCGAGGTTCTCGAGTCTGGGGAACTCGGAGTTACAGGATCGGCCGCACAATTTGACAACTTCGACAAGATTGTTGCCCAGAACAGCAACTCTGACATCGTCTTGCGGCTGTCGGGCAGCGCACATGCCGACCTTTCCGGCAAATTAGGTACTAGCGGAGTCCAAATCTATGCGGCGGTTACCAGCATCGATGTGACGACGGATGCGGGCAATGATCAATTATCAGGTACCGATGGCAATGATGTTTTCGATGCCCGCGCCGGCGATGACATCCTCGATGGCTATGGTGGAGATGACGCGCTGACCGGCGGTGAAGGTAACGACCAAATCAACGGCGGTTTCGGGAAGGATGTCATAAGGGGTGGAGCAGGCAACGATTCGATCTTCGATGGTGAATCTTTCGGCGTTTACCCGGAAGTCTTAGACATCGATGCGGGCGAGGGTAACGACGCCATAATCGTGCAGACATCCGGTGGCGTGCTGTCCGGAGCGATTGATGGCGGTACCGGGATTGATATCCTGCGTGCTCCTACGCTAACGGGCCTAACGATCAAGAACGTTGAAATCTTTGAAACGTATGGCTACGTGATCGCCGGTTCGTCCACGCAGTTCGAAAGCTTCGACAAGATCGTCTTCGCGAACAATTCCACCGACAACTATGCCGTCTTGTTGTCATTAACGGACGGCGCCCACCTCGATCTTTCCGACGAACTGGGGGATCTCGGTGCTGTTATTGCCGGCAATGTCTCTGGCATTGACGTCAAGACCGGCGGCGGAGACGACGAGTTTACGAGCACCCACGGCAACGACATTTTCGACGGCGGCGCGGGCCTCGACATGGCCGTTTTCTCCGGCGATTTCGCCAGCTATTCCTTCGCGATCAACAATGGCAGCCATGTTCTGACCAGCGCCCTGGAAGGCAAGGATATCTTGATCGACGTCGAATCTGCCCGTTTTGCCGATGGCATCTATGATTTCGCTACGGAAACCTTTACGCCCGCCAACAAAGCGCCGACCAATATTCAGCTTTCGAAAACTGCGGTCTCCGAAGACACGCCGATCTGGACCACGGTCGGCCTGCTAAGCGCGCGCGACGCCGACGGCGACGCCCTCACCTACACGCTGCTCGACGCCGCCGACGATCATTTCCGGATAAAGGGCAATCGCATCGTCACCTCGAAGGCCTTGGACTACGAGACGACGACGTCGCACACGATTAGGGTCGCTGTCTCCGACGGCAAGGTCACCGTCCAGAAGGACATCACGATCAACGTGCTCGACGTCAACGAGGCCCCCGTCAACAAGGCGCCGACCAATCTCGCCTTCTCGCGCAGCTCGGTCTCCGAGAATGTCGCGATCGGCACCTCCGTCGGCCTGCTCACGGCGAAGGATCCGGAAGGCGACACAGTGAAATGGCGGCTGACGGACGATGCCGACGGCATCTTCAAGCTCGTCGGCAACAAGATCCAGACGAAGGCGGCGATCGACTACGAAAGCACCCACAGCCTGACCTTCACCGCCGAAGCCTACGACGCGGCCGGAAACGTCACCAGCCACGATTTCACGCTGGCCGTGAAGGACGTCTTCGAGCTGTCGGTTTCGAGCTTGTCGCATGAGGCGTTGATTTAGCCGCGACAGAATTGCCGGGCACCGAGGTGGGACTTGCAGTCGTGCAAGCCCCACCGATGGGTGGCCGCGCGACATCAGGCACGCATCAGTCAAACCGCTCGTCGATATGCTCCACCTGAGCGGAAATCACATTGTCGATAACGACATGCGACAGCAGCGTCGGGCCGACGGCCCATAACTCGCGCATGTGGTCCGTATCCTCGTGCCGGCGATGCGCTTCCTCGCTGGTGAAGGCCTCTGCCAGCAGGATCTTGTCGGGATGCTCGGGCATCGGCACCAGCTCGATATAGAGACAATCCGGGTCGAGCCGGCTCTGTTCGAGATGGTTCTGCGCCGCGGCCAGATAGGCATGGCGCTTTCCAGGCTTGGTCATGAAGAATCCGACGATGCATTTCATCTCACCCTCCCCAGCTTGATTTGGAAGTCTCGCCCGGGCGCCTGTCACAAACAAGCGTGGGGCGTGGTCATTGGAACGGGGCCGATGACCACGGCAGATCCTGACAACCCGCCCCTAAAATGCCGCTCCACCTCAGCGCCCGATTCCGCTATGAATCACCGCTCATCGAGGAGAGCCCGCATGCGCCTGCCCACATTCATCCTCGCCCTCGCCGTGTCGGCGGTCGCAGCCTTGCCGGCATCGGCGCAGACCTACAAGACGCCGAAGGCGCTGCTCAAGGCGCTCTATAGCTACGACACCGACAACAGCGACGCCGAGGCGCCATCGCCCTATTCGACCTTCTTCTCTGACCACCTGAACAAGATTCTCCAGACCGATCTCGACAACACGCCGGAAGGCGATGTCGGCGCGATCGACTTCGATCCCGTCATCGCAGGCCAGGACGGCGCCGCCAGCGACGTCAGGATCGGCCAACCGATCCTGCTGGATGACAAGGCCGAGGTGGAGGTGGAGTTCGAAAACGGCGAAGAGGTGACGCTCTTCTACACCTTGGTGCGCGAACACGGCGGCTGGAAGGTCGACGACATCGCCAACCAGAAGGGGGATAATCCTTGGAGCTTGAGCGCGTTGCTGGGTGATGCGCAGTAGGCGGGCGGCCCAGCCACCCGCCCCTCGCTCCCTGCGTTTGCCGCTGCAATCGATTTCACTGCATCAATTGCTCCGTTCCTCACCATACCACGAAGACTGATCGGTGTGCCCGCGCCCCGACCGCCCCCGAAATCCGTGTCCGGCTATCGAATCTGCCGCTCATCCCGTTTCGGCACGGAATCCCGACATGGCACAGGCGTGCAAGAATCCGTTAACCCATCGTCAAGTATCTGAATCTTCGGCATTTCCCGGTATCGATGCGGGCATGCCACAATAATCCCGCTTGCTTTTTGCCCGAAATGCTGGCACGAATTGACCTACTCGGGCATTTGCATGCCGGTGACTGGACTGATGTGGTAATCCCTTCCGTTTGGAAGGCGGCGCGGGACTACCCGCCTACGTAGACGTTCTTTCCCCGTACGTGACTTCTCCGACTGACCCTTCGTCCCAATCGATCGGGGCGAAAGCTAAAGCCGTCCGCTTCCTCTCGGGGGCGCGGATACTACACAGACTAAGGGAAAAGGACGATCCCAATGGCCACCAAGGGCACCGTAAAATTCTTCAACCAGGACAAGGGTTTTGGTTTCATCACGCCGGACGGCGGCGCAAAGGACGTTTTCGTCCATATCTCTGCGCTGCAGGCTTCTGGCATCCAGTCGCTGCGCGAAGGCCAGCAGGTTACCTTCGACACCGAGCCGGACCGCATGGGCAAGGGCCCGAAGGCTGTCAACATCTCGGCTTCGTAAGTTAGACATCGCTTCGGCGGCATGAACGGCGCTCCGCAAGGGGCGCCGTTTCTGTTTGTGGTGCGGCTGTCATTTGTCGATCGCATTGGCAAGTGTTATATGCGCGCTTTATGGATGCCCGCCCCATGCGGGGTGACGGCGCCGCGCTGCGGCCCCCGGTAACAAGGAACAATGGAACGTCGATGACGCAGAAGAGGCCGATTTTTGCGGTCGCCCCGATGATCGATTGGACGGATCGGCATTGCCGTTATTTCCACCGGCAGATCAGTCGCGAGGCGCTGCTCTATACCGAGATGGTGGTGGCGGATGCGATCATCCATGGCCCACGCGATCGGCTGCTCGGCCATGACGCTGCCGAGCATCCGCTGGCGCTGCAGCTCGGCGGATCGGACCCGGCAAAGCTTGCCGAGGCGGTGAAGATCGCCGAGCCCTACGGTTATGACGAGATCAACCTCAACGTCGGCTGCCCTTCCGACCGGGTGCAGTCCGGCACCTTCGGCGCCTGCCTGATGTTGACGCCGGAAACGGTGGCCGAATGCATCGCGGCAATGAAGAGGGTTGCGACCGTGCCGGTGACGGTGAAATGCCGGATCGGCGTCGACGAGCAGGAGCCGGAACAGGCGCTGCCGGAGCTGATCACCCGCGTTCTAGATGCCGGCGCCGATGCGATCTGGATCCATGCGCGCAAGGCCTGGCTGAAGGGCCTGAGCCCCAAAGAAAACCGCGAGATCCCGCCGCTCGACTACGAGATCGTCTATCGGATGAAGCAGCGCTGGCCCGATGTCTTCATCGGCATCAACGGCGGTATCCGCACGCTCGACGAAGCCGCCGTCCATCTCGAACATGTCGACGGCGTCATGCTTGGCCGCGCCGCCTATCAGAATGCCGCGATCCTTGCCGACATCGACCAGCGCTTCTTTGGTGCGCCTGCGGCCGAACCGGATTGGGAGGCGCTCTGTAACCGGATGATGGCCTATGCCGAACGCCACATCGCCAGCGGCGGCCGGCTGCAGCACGTGGCCCGCCACATGGTCGGCCTCTTCACCGGCTTGCCCGGCGCAAGGCGCTACCGCCAGATCCTTTCGACCGACGCGGCGAAAAGTGGCGCCGGGCCGGAAGTGTTGGCGGCGGCCTTTGCGGCAGTGGATTTTTCGGGGACGGATCAGGAAGCCGTCAGCGCCTGACGTAAGGTGATGTATTGTCATGGCGCCGAAGCGCGGCGTCATGAGCGCGCCATCGGCAGCAAGATCTTCTTCTCGATCCGACCCGCCACCGAAAACATCAGGATTTCCGTATCCCTGCCGATCCTGCTGCCATCCATCAATCGGACGATGTCGTCGACGCCGCCGACCGGGCTGCCGTCGATGGCGAGGATATAATCGCCCTCCTGCAGCCCTCCCTTTGCCGCCGGCCCCTCCGGCTCGACGCGCCGGATGCGAACGGAGGTCGTCTGCACCGTGCCCGCCGCAAGCGCCACCCGGCGCGGCAGCACGATCGTATCGCCTGCTATGCCGATGAAGGCGCGCCTGACCTGGCCATAGCGAAGAATCTCCGAAACCACGAAGTTGGCCGTATTCGACGCCACTGCAAAGGCGATGCTCTGCGCCCCCTGGATGACGGCGGTGTTGACGCCAATCACCTCCCCGCCCGAAGACACCAGCGGCCCGCCCGAGTTGCCGGGATTGAGCGCCGCATCGGTCTGGATGACATCCTCCATCGGCCGGCCGCTGGCAGCCCGCATCGACCGGCCGAGCGCCGAGACGATACCGGCGGTAACAGTCCATTCGAAGCCGAGTGGGTTTCCGATCGCGATTGCGATATGCCCCCTGCGCAGACGCTGGGAGTCTCCGAGCTTCGCCCAGGCGCCGGTGCTTGTATTGGCGCGAATGAGGGCGATATCGGTATCCACATCCCGGCCGAGCACCCGACCCTCGGTGACGAAGCCATCGGGCGTGGTGATGCGAACGGCCTTGGCGTCGTCGACGACGTGGCTGTTGGTGATGATCAGGCCGTCAGGCGAAATAGCGAAGCCCGAACCATGCCCCTGCCGGCCACCTACCCTCTCGATCCGGCTGACTGCCGGCCCGACCGTATCGACAGCTGCTGCGATCGATTGCGAATAGGCATCGATCAGCGCCCCATCATTCTGAGGCGCTATGTCCTTATCCATGTAACCCATGATTTGATCCTCAGGCGGCAGTAACGGCCGTCCCGCCGCCGGCGAAGCGGTCGCTATTGCGACGGTTCGCCATGGTGCTGTTGTATGAGGATTAGATGGTTGGGCGATGAACCGCGTTCAAGTGAGCGCCGGCAGCGGCATGCACGCGGCGCCAGAACGGGAACACACCTACCCCGGACAGATATATTGAACTACCCGGACGGATATATTGTACGAATATTAAAAAGATGGCTCATTACAGACGTTCGCCTCGCCCATGACGAACCAGCTTGAGGTGGCCGACAGCCGAGATACCGTGGATTTAAAGAATGTTCGCAGCGCGAAGCAGCCAGGCGAGGATCACCCAGCCCCCTCGCGTCATGCGAAATGGGCGGGTGCTACACCCATCTCGCGGAGACGTACAAACTTCTGTCATATCAACAGAATAGAAAGAGGCATTCAATAAGCACATCAACATACCGAGCCGGTTGATCAGGCGCGACCTTCTTGCCCCTAGCCTCCGGCGCAACGGCGCTCGTGGCCTTGCCAATTCTGCCGGCAACGGCGCAAACTTCTGACCGCATTAATCCAACCAACCCCAACCAACGGAGCCAAAAGATGAGCACGGTTACCACCAAGGACGGCGTCGAGATCTTCTACAAGGATTGGGGGTCGAAGAGCGCCCAGCCGATCATGTTCCATCACGGCTGGCCGCTATGCTCCGACGACTGGGACGCCCAGATGCTGTACTTCCTTGAGAAGGGCTACCGGGTCGTTGCTCATGACCGGCGCGGCCATGGCCGCTCGACCCAGGTGGGCGACGGTCACGACATGGATCACTACGCCGCCGATGCCGCAGCCGTCGTCGAGCATCTCGATCTCAGGAACACCGTCCATGTCGGCCATTCCACCGGCGGTGGCGAAGCGACCCATTACGTCGCCCGCCACGGCCAGCCGCAGGGCCGCGTCGCCAAGCTGGTGATCATCGGCGCCGTGCCGCCCCTCATGGTGAAGACGGATGCCAATCCCGGCGGCCTGCCGATCGAAGTCTTCGACGACCTGCGCAAGCAGCTCGCCGCCAACCGCTCGCAATTCTATCGTGACCTGCCGGCCGGCCCGTTCTACAGCTTCAACCGCCCCGGCGCGAAGGTGTCAGAGCCGATCATCAACAATTGGTGGCGTCAGGGCATGATCGGCGGCGCCAAGGCGCATTACGACGGCATCAAGGCCTTTTCGGAAACCGACTTCACAGAAGACCTGAAGATCATCACCGTGCCGACCTTCGTCATGCACGGCGATGACGACCAGATCGTGCCGATCGCCGACTCCGCCCTGCTCTCGTCCAAGCTCCTGCAGAACGCCACGCTGAAGGTCTACGAGAAATTCCCGCATGGCATGTGCACCACCCATGCCGACATTATAAACCCCGACATCCTCGCCTTCATCAAAGGCTGATCCGTGATGTAGCCGGGCGCCGATCAGGCGCCCGGTAGCCGGTATGGTTTGCCGACCCACACCCAGGCCACCGGGCCACGTCGATCGATTGACGGCCAGTGACTCATTTTCCCATGAAACCGTTTTCGCCGATTTGCGTTTAGCGGCCATGAAAAGAGAACGTGAACCCTCATCAAAGGCTTACCGGCAGGATCGTTTCGAAAACACCGAGCGCGCCGCCAAGGAAGCCATCGAGGCGGAGCAGCGGGCCCGCCGGGAAAAAACCAAGCGGCTGAAAGAGCTGCGCCTGTCGCAGCAAGGCGCCAAAGACCCCTCAACCAAGTAGATCTCACCCTCGCACTATCCGGTCACCAGACCGATCGGTCTCATATCCATGCCCTGAAGCCCTCGCCCGCATCTTCCCGTGCGTGCCCAGATTGTTTTTGAATTTCGGACCTTCGCCCATCTTGCAGAGCAAAGATCGCGAAATTATCTTTTTTCACGAAAGCGATTCACGGCATCCAAAAAGGGCAGATTGCGATGTCAGACAAGCTGTTCAGCACGCGTGACGAACCGCTCGCCTCAGAGGACCTCGATGTGTGCAGGCGTGTGCACGAGGCTCTGTGTAGCGGGCTAAAGATCGACAGATCGGGCAAGGAGGCCGACCGTCTGGGCGCCCTCATCATCGAGCTTTACCGCCAGGGTGTGCATGACGAGAACCAGCTTCGATTGCTGGCCGGCGGAAGGTGAGCCTGATAGCTTGAGACGTCGAGCTAGCTGCGAGTCCGACACCGCCTTTCCAGCGCCCGCAACCGGTCCGCCCGCTTGATCTTCGCCACATGCACCACCTCCCCCTTGCCCCTGGCCGAGGTGCCGATCTCCAGCCCCACAACGATTGCCGCCGTCCGCTCATCCCACTCCGAAGGCGCCTTCTGCGCCCTCTTGTCATCGAACACGTCACGGACATCACCAAACGCGATGTCGGCAATGGCGACAAGCACGCACTCGGCGGAAGTCTCCGTCTCGGCAAAGACGTGGCGCTAAGGCTCTCTCAATCTCCGCCCGCACAGCCTCATTCACCATCAAGCGGTTGCCATTGGCACGCGACTTTCCGCTATACCCCGTCCGCACCGCCGCGTGCTTCGCATTCAAATCCTTCAGATATTCCGCCACAAACAGGCGCTGCCTCGGCGTCAGTTCTGCCATTGGTGATCGTGCCCTCGATGAGAGGGCGATGGTAGCGGGAGATGGTGGCAGGGTGAAAAGCGCGCCGCGGGGAAGGCCCTACGAAGCCAGACCTCTGTCCCTGTTGTAAATCTCCCCCGGAGTCGGCTCTCTGGTCACTATCGTGCCGTCGGAAAGCCGGCGACGCATGACATCGCCGTGCCAATGCCATTCTCCGGATACGCCAGCGAAAAACAGCGCACGAAGCGCTTCGACCACGCGGCTCCACACCGATGGCTTGGGACGTCGGAAACTGATCGTTGTCATTTTGTCTTTGCTCCCCTTCAAAATTATTCTCTGCCGATCGCGCACGTCACGTTTCTCTCTTCCCGGAGGGTGCCCGATCATCATGGATTGGAATGATCCAGCCGCGCCAATATGCGCAATGCCTCAATTCGATCCGGCTCCCAGAAGGTCAGCCTGAGTCGGCCTGCATCCGAATCCAGGGAGAACGCCTCGCGGGCCAGCCCGACCTCGGCAAGCCTCATGCGTATGGAGTCGAGATCGGTCATGCCACCCAGCGGCTCCATGATGATGTATTGCGTCGGTTGCGCCATGTGGAAGCCCCTTACCTCAGAGTATTTTCCGGCGCACGAAAACAGAAACAGCAAAACAGCTCAAGGAAAGTCTTAATATCTGGTTACCAAACGAAGTTAATACTTCGTTACACATGAGGTTGACCGCCGTTTTAATATTGAACACCAGAAACCGCTCTATGATTTCAAGAGAGATTGCTGTCGCGCTTTCGACGCACATACCGGCCCCCGAACGAGCCGTCCGACATTGAGCTTCGATAAGAGTAAAGTTCGTCTGCGCCGCGTCGTCGGTGCGATCTTCTCAGACATTCCCGCCCATTGGCGGTGGCGAAGCTGTGCAGCGTTTTAGGACCGGTCGGTTCCTGCCGTCTGGTAGTGGTGCACAGGCCTATTATGTTAGCACCCACGCGCATACACCGCCTCATTCCATCCCAAAATGAAACCTATTCCCTGCCCCTGCGTTATCCCCTCGATACATCCGTTTACCCAAGGTGAGTGAAATGAACAGATTCGCCATCATTGCCCTGTCGATAGCGACGGCCTTCTCCGGAATGCCGGCCTCGGCAGGGCCGGCTTTCGTGCCGAGCCCGGTGCAATCGGCGCAGCCGACGTCTCAAAGCACCGATGCACGCATCATGACCATTGGCTGCAACAACTTCACGAACTGCCCGGGTCAGTTCGGCAATAATCGCAGGTGGTATCGCAACCGCCATAACTATCGCGACCGGAACTATTACCGCGACGACCGCTATGGCTGGGATCGCCGCTACGATCGCCGGTACCGCCGCCACGACAACACCGGCGCCATCATTGGCGGCTTGGCGGCCGGCGCCATCATCGGTGGCATCATCGCTTCGCAGCCGCGCGCACGTGCCTATAGTTCTGGTTCGCATGCGGAGTATTGCTATAGCCGCTACCGGTCATACCGCGCCTATGACAATACCTACCAGCCGAACTACGGCCCACGCCGCCAGTGCCGCTAGCCGGCCCGTCCATAAGAGCAAGCCTCGCATGAAGATGCGAGGCTTTTTGATACCCGAAAACCCGTTACGCGGCTTTACCAGCGACACCGTAGACTGTCACGCCGTCCAGCAAATCGCCTTGCCCCTATCGACCAGCTCTATATGTATGAAAGCATGGTACGTTAGCAGATACGCACATACATAACCCCTCCCTATCCCAAAATGAAACCTATTCCCTTCCCCCGCGTTATCCCCCCGATAAATCCGTTGACCCAAGGTGAGTGAAATGAACAAATTCGGCATCATTGCCCTGTCGATAGCGACGGCCTTCTCGGGAGTGCCTGCCTCGGCAGCCCCGGCCTTCGTGCCAAGCCCGATGCTATCGGCCCAGTCGGCGCCTCAAAATAGCGATGCCCAGATCATGTCCGTCGCCTGCAACCCATACTCCATCGTCTGCTCGCGCGACGGCGATAACCGCAGGTCCTACCGCAACCGCGATCGCGACAACGACCGTGACCGCGACCGCCGAAGCTACCGCGAGCGCCGCTACGACCGTGACGACCGCTATGGCGGGGATCGCCGGTATCGCCGATATGACAACCGATATGACAATAACGGTGCCATAATCGGCGGCCTGGCAGCCGGTGCCCTCCTCGGCGGCATCATCGCTTCGCAGCCGCGCGCACGTGCCTATGGTTCTTCGCATGCGGAATACTGCTATAGCCGCTACCGGTCATACCGCGCCTATGACAATACCTACCAGCCAAACTACGGGCCGCGCCGCCAGTGCCGCTAATCCGGTCCATCCATCAGAGCAAGCCTCGCATGAAGATGCGGGGCTTTTTTGATGGCCGAAAGCCCGTTGCTTCCAATCGCCGGTCGGCCGTGCTTGTCTGCGCGGCCAAGATTGGTCGACCCGCTTAGTTGGGCGACGTGAACCTAGGGGCGAAATGACATCGGTAGAAACAGCAAAGCCCGTCGGCCCCGTCATCCTGCTGCCGCCGGATCTGGAAAACCTGTCGGGCTTCGAGGCGGCACTCGCCGCCGGCTGGTCTCCCGATCCGCGCCGCGCGGGCGATGAAGCCTATGTTTACGGTGAGTTTCAGCGGCTGCGCCAGGACAGATCAAGGTTTCTCGGCAATCTCATTCCTGATGGCAGGCGATGCACCGGTTCCGGATCGCCGCCTCTCACCACCCGTCTGTTCTGGATCTGGGATGGCGAATTCTGCGGCAGCATCAGCCTGCGCTTTCAAGCCGGCACCGAAGAGCTGCCGCCGGAAGTCTCGGGCCATGTGGGATATTCCGTCGTGCCGTGGAAACAGGGCAATGGCCACGCGACTACTGCCCTCAGCCTCCTGATGGCCGTGGCATCGAAGGAAGGCCTCGACCGCCTCGTCATCCTCTGCAACGAGGACAACGACGCCTCGCGGCGCGTGATCGAGCGCAACGGCGGCGAATTGTTCATGCACGGCCCGCATCCCTCCGACAGGCCCGATCAGATCAAACTGTATTTCTGGCTGAAGCCGGGAACCGCCGGCTGACGTGAATCGCGACGGATTTCCAGACGGACGGAGCACAAGCCTTGCCCGCCTTTGCTCCGTCCGTCCCGTCAGCCTGGGGCTGGCTGAGTGCTGGTCGCGGATCGGCTACCGCCGCCGCGCATCGTCTCTCAATAGATCGCAGCCGGTTTCGGCTTCTTCTCGGTCCATTGCGGCGGCGCGCCGTATTTGGCAGCCACAGCCCCCATCAGTCCGGGCGGCCGGCCGAAGGCGTCGCAGGCGGCGTATTTCGGTTTTCCGCCGAGCCAGGATTTCATCCGTTGCCCCGAGGGCAGCGAGATATCCAATCCCTTCGGCTCCCTGCCTTTGATCAGCATGCGGGAAAACTCGCTGCTGAATTTCGAAGCCAGGCTATAGGCGTCGCCGACTTCGGAAACACGGGGGTTGTTCTGCAGCGAGTTTGCCCCGCGCGACCAGACGATTGCCGCCCGCTGCACGCCACCGCTGTCGACGGCCTCCGCCTCGACCGCCAGTCCGCCAAGGCCGGCCGGCAGCCGGGGCACGCTGACGGGCAGTACGAAACCGGTGCCGACAGTCACGACGGTCGAAACACCCGCCATCGCCTTGTTGGTCGGCACAATGTCGGTGACGACCGAGCGGATTGTCAGGTCCGCCGGCTGGCCGGCAGAGACCAGTTGGTATTTGTCGCTGAGCGAAATGCAGAGCGCCCGGTCCAGGGCGTTCGCCACCATCACGCGGTCGGCGTTCGATTTGACGCGGGTCGCGGCGCTGAAAGCGAAGGTCGTCGGCACGATGGTGACCGTCTTTGCCGGGCTAAGGCGCGTCCCATCGACATAGACGCGTGATTTCGACAGCTTGCCCTTCGGCGCGCCGAGATTACCATAGGAAGAAAGCGTGCCGGCCTCCTTCAGCGGCACCGAGCTGCAGCCGGCCGCGGCCATGGCGAGCGCCAGCGGCAGAGCGAGGGCCAAGCCTCTCGACGCCAGTGGGAGGCAAAATGGGAATGGATTGCTGCGCACGCTGTCTGGCCTCCGTCGCCGATAGCGCATAACCCCGAAAATCGAAATCGATTTTCGGAAAGGATTATGCGCAGGTTTAAAGCGCTAGAGCGTCCTTGGCGCATCTTGTCGGACGCGCGGCGCTCTAGTGTCGGGCGAAAGTGGCGGTCGACAATTGCCGCAACATTACAGATCGCTCCCCTGAGCCTTTCCTGGTCAGAACCAGGGCGTATGCTGCTCAAGCAAACCTGACCTATGCGAGTTCGACCACCACCCGCGTCCCGACAGCGCTGCTCTCGATGCTGACCTCGCCGCCGTGATTTGCGGCGACCTGTTTGACGAGGCTGAGGCCGAGGCCGGCGCCCCTGCTCTTCGGGGTGACGCGATAAAACGGCTCGAACACCAACTCCCGATGTTCGGCCGGAATGCCCGGCCCTTCGTCGGCGACCGTGATCCGACCGCCGCCGGAGGGTGAGCCCGACACAGAAACCGTGATCATGCCGCTGTTGCCGCCATGGTCGATGGCATTGCGCACAAGGTTGCTCACCGCCCTCGGTAGCGCCGACGGGCTGCCCTTGCGTTTCAGGCTCATGACCTCGCTCTGAAACGAAATCTGATAGCCGGCGGCAATCGCCAGCGGCGCCTGATCGGCAACCGTCATTCGGGCGATCTCGACGAGATCAACCATTTCGTCGAGATCGGCCGCCTGATCGTTGCGCTCGAAATCGAGCAGTTGCTCGGCCGCTTGCGCGAGTCGCGCCACGTCATCGAGCAGCCGCTGCCGCTCGCGCCCGTCGGGCATGCCGTCGATCCGCGTCTGCATGATAGCGATCGGGGTCCGAAGCTCATGCGCCGCGTCGAGCAGGAAGCGCTGGCGTTTCTTAAACTCGTTCTCAAGCCGCTCAAGCGTTCCGTTAAAAGCAATCACCAATGGTGCGATTTCCGTGGGAATACCATCCACCGGCAATCGGGCTCCTTGCCGGCGGGATTCGATTTCCGATGCCTTGCTCGCTATATCCTTCACGCCGGCCAGAGCGCGCGCTACGACGCGGGGGATCGTTAGAAAAACCCCGGGCAAAGCGATGGCCAAAAGTGGTGTGTAAATGAGGTAGGTTTTGCCGAGTATTGCCAGGAATGCGGAGCTTCTGCTGGCGTTTCCGCCGTACATCACTCTGTACTCGCCTTCTGCAGTATCGACACGGTCGATGGAGGCGACCTCGGTCGTACCAGACGCCCCTCGTATGTCGGCGTCTTTGATGAGGTAGACGTACCGGGCTAGGTCCGCATAGGGCGCCGGTATTACGCCGTAGGAGGCCGTTTCTCCACTGGGTGTTGCGACGAAAAACCAGAGCCTGTTGTTCTCAGCCTTGAACGACCTGAGACGCGGGCTATCAGCTATGGCGATCCTGCCCTGCGAGTCACGCGTAAGAGCTTCCTCAAGGGCTGCAGTCAGCTGAACCTGCATTCCTTCATTGGGCGAGAGGATGCTGGTGGCGTAGATGCAAAGCCCGATGATGACAGTCGCAACAACAGCCACGAAAAGGATACTGAGCTGCCAGCTGAGCGTCCACCAGAGTGAAAGGTTCGACTTGGTCGCCTCGCGCATCATTCTTCCTTCATGAGATAGCCGACGCCGCGGATATTGTGGATCGCGACGCCAGCGCCGGCATCGATCAGCCGCTTGCGCAACCGTGAAATATGCGCGTCGAGCGCATTCGACTGGATTTCCTCCTCGTAGTTATAAACCGCCGCCTCCAGCGTCGAGCGCAGCACCGTCTTCTCTTTGCGCCTTGCAAGTGCCGCAAGCACCAGAAGTTCGCGCCGGGGCAGATCGAGCGGCACCGCATCGACGGTGACGCTCAGATGCAGCGGGTCGATCACCATCCGCCCGGCCGTGATCTTGAGTTCGGCCAGTTCAGGCGATCGCCGCAGCACGGCCCTCAGCCGCGCCATCAGTTCCTCGACCAGAAACGGCTTGCCGAGATAGTCGTCAGCGCCGAGATCGAGCCCTTCCACCCGCTGCCTCGGTTCGTTCAGCGCCGTCAGCACGATGATCGGCGTATCCTTGCCCGTCCGCCGGAGCTCCGGAATGAAGCTCAGCCCCTCTCCGTCGGGCAGGCGCCGGTCAAGCAGGATCGCATCGTAGAGGTTCTGCCGCGTCAACTCGACGGCGTCTGCCAGATGCATCGTGTGATCGGTGACGATCCCATGTTTGCCGAGTGCGGCCGACAGCGCCTCGGCCAGCTCCCTCTCATCCTCTATCAGCAGTATCCGCATCGCCCGTCCATTGTCTCGCTCGCCCCTCTGTCCGCCACAAGGGTTGCGGCAGCATTGCGGAGCTTGCAAGGCAGCCGGTCATGTTGCCGCAATTGTTGAGGTCCAGCACAAAGGATATCCGCAGCAGCTGGAGATCAAGATGATCCGACATATCCTTCGTCGCCTGACGAGACACTTCCTCTCCGCCTTCATCCTGGCCGCGCTGCTCGCAGCCCCGCTCGTCATTCTGCACACGCTTCACGAAAAGACGGCATTCGAGAACGGCCTGCTGATGGACATCCGATGATGCAGCGAGCGAACCTCAGGCGGTCTTACTGTCTGCCATGCAATAGGCCGAGAATACCTGAAGATAGGCCTGCACCCTGGAACGGTTCTCCGCTGCCTCGACGGCCTTGAACACCTCGCCCGGCTCCAGTTTCATCAGAGGAAGCCTGAGGAAAATATCGCCCGCGAACCGGTCGGTAATGGTCGCAAGAACAGTGCGAAGACCCGCCAGCATGTCGTCGCCTCGATGGGATGCGTGCAGCAGGGCGATCGGCTTATGGACGATATCATCTCCCGATACGAGCCAGTCGATCGCATTCTTGAGGCCGCCCGGGATGGATCGGACATATTCCGGGCTGGCAATGATCACCCCATCGCTCTGAGCGATCACATCGATGAAATTCCGCACCACCTCCGGCAGATGCTCTCCCTCGAGATCGGGCGAGAATACCGGCAACCGCCCCACGCCGTCGAAGATCGAAATCTCGATCTCACTTGGCGCAACGGCGCGAACAGCCTGCAGCATGGCCGTGTTGGTGGAATTGCGCCGGGCACTTCCGGATATTGCGAGAATCTTCATGACCCTAACAGGAAATGATTGATCATGGCTGTCAACGCTAAAGGCTACGCTAGGCGCGATTGAGTAACGCCCCCAAAAGCGACTTTTGCTTGAATTGGTCGAGCCTCGCGTTAGCCTGGATGCTGCTGCCGAATCGGCTGGATTACCCCTTGAGGAAATACACATGTCGGCTTTGATCGAGGCGCGGGGCGTCAGCAAACGCTTCCGGCAGCACAAGAGATTTCCGGGCCTGCTGGGCGCTTTGAAGACTCTGGTTACAAACGAATATACGGAAGTTCTGGCGGTTTCCGACGTCAGTTTCGACATCACGGCGGGCGAAGCCGTTGGCTATCTCGGTCCGAATGGCGCCGGCAAATCGACGATGATCAAGATGATGACCGGCATCCTGGTGCCGAGCGACGGCACGCTCTCGGTACTCGGCCGGACACCGCATCTGCGGCGAATGGACAATGCCCGCGAGATCGGCGTCGTTTTCGGCCAGCGCAGCCAGCTGTGGTGGGACCTGCCGCTGGTCGACAGTTTTACCCTGCATCAGCGCATCTACGACATCCCCGTCGCCCGTTATGCGGATAATCTCCGGCGCTTCAGCGAATTGCTCGACTTGACGCCCTTTCTCGACCGCGCAGTGCGCCAGCTCAGTCTCGGCCAGCGCATGCGCGCCGAGATCGTCATGTCACTGCTGCACGACCCCAAGATCCTCTTTCTAGACGAACCGACCATAGGTCTTGATGTGGTCGCCAAGGATGCCGTGCGGCGTTTTCTCGCCGAGATCAACCGTGAGCGCGGCGTCACCATCATCCTCACCACCCATGACCTGCAGGACATCGAAACCATCTGCCCACGGCTGATTATGGTCGATCATAGCAGGCTCATCTTCGACGGTGAGTTGAAGAGCCTGCGCGCGGCATTGGGCTCGGCCCGGCGGCTGACACTCGAATTTGCCAGCGACCCTGGACCGCTGCCATTGCGCACCGCGGTCCTCGTCAGCGACGAGGGTTTGCGCAAGAATTATCTCATCGAGCGTGAAGACATCTCGCTGGTCGCGATCCTGTCGGAGGTCGGCAACGGGCGCGATCTCAAGGATGTGGCGCTGCAGGAACCTGACATCGAAGAGGTCATCCGCACCTTCTACCAGGGCCGCAATGCCAAGGCCCGGGCATCATGAGCGCCTATTTCGCCTTCGCGCGCAGTTCCTTCCACTCGCAACTCGCCTACCGCAACGAAGTATGGGCCAATATCTTCGGCAAACTCGTGCAGGTCTTCGCGCGTGTCGCCATCTGGCAGGCGGCCTATGCCGGCGTCAGCGCAATCGTGGTCGACGGCGTTTCCCTGCAGCAGATGGTGACCTATGCCCTGCTCGGCGGCGCGGTGATGGGCGCAACCCGCCCTGAAAGGATCATCGGCGAGATCGGCCGGTCGCTGAAGACAGGTGATATCGCGGTCTGGCTGCTCAAGCCCTTGTCCTATCCGCTCTATCTTTTCGCCAACGAATGCGGCAGTTTCGGCTATCGCCTGATGACCCAGGTCATTCCGACCGTCGTCTTCACCGCGTTGTTTTACGGCATGCTGCCGCCGGCAAGCCTATTCGATGGCCTGATGTTCATCGCCTTCTGGGCGCTGTCCTTTACGCTGCTGTTCCTGATGTCGGCGCTCTTCGGCCTCATCGCCTTCTGGCTGATGACGAGCTTCTCGCTGGACTGGATCCTGGGCGCCCTGCTTCAACTATTCTCGGGCCTGCTGATACCGTTCTGGTTCTTCCCCGAACCGCTGGCCACGATTGCCCGCCACCTGCCCTTCGCCTGGGTGGTCTACTATCCCAATGCTGTCTATCTCGGCAGGCTTTCCACGGCCGATGTCTGGCTCCATCTCGGCCTCGGTCTCGGCTGGGCCGCGTTGTTCCTTGCCGGCGTCCTCTGGCTGTGGCGCCGGGCCTCCGGCCGCATCACCGTGCAGGGAGGTTGATCGTGCTCATTCATCACCTGCGCGTCCTTCCGCTGCTGGTCCGGATGCATGTCCGCTCCCAGATGGAATATCGCGGTGCCTTCTGTCTCGACCGTCTTGCGCAGATCCTTTCCTACGGCAGCGTGTTTGCCACCATCGGCATCCTGCTCGCCCGCTTCGATACGCTCGGCGGCTGGACCTGGCCGGAGCTGGCGCTGCTGTTCAGCTTCCAGCTGCTGGCTTATTCGCTCGGCGCCGCGATGAGCTTCGTGCAATTGCGCGACCTCGAAGAACTGGTGCGGCTCGGCACTTTCGACACGCTGTTGGTCAAGCCTTTCAGCCCCTGGGCCTATCTGGTCTTTTCCGGCCTCAATATCGACTATACCGGCCACGTCATCCTCGCGGTGGCGCTGATGGGCTGGGCCGTTCTGTCCGTCGACTTCGCCTGGTCGGTCTGGTCGGTCTCGTTCCTTGTTGCCGCGCTCATCAGCGCGACGCTGCTGACCGCTGCCCTCATCACCATGATCGGCGCTACGGCGCTGATCTGGGTGCGCTCCAACCACCTGTTCTCGATCTTCTTCGGCTTTTGGGAATTGACGCGCTACCCGCTCAATATTTTTCCCGGCGGCATCCAGACCATCCTCATCACCGCGGTCCCGCTGGCCCTCACCAGCTCGGTCCCCGTCGGCGCCCTGCTCGGCAAGCCGATCCCGATCCTCGGGGACTGGGCCGGGCTGGTGTCTCTTGTGGCCGGTCCAATCTGGGTGTTGATAGCAATCGTTCACTGGCGCTACGCCACCGGCAAATACCAGGGTGCCGGTGGCTGATCGGGCCGACTACTTTCCTGTATATTCAGGATGCCTGCGACAACGATCGCGCGCGAACCTCTAGGAACGCCGCCGTCAGCTTCGCCAGTACGGGCGAGGTGCATGTACCGTTGGCGCCGCCGATCGGGTCGACGATGTGGATCTGCCGGAGATCCTCCATGAATTCGTCCCACAGCGGCGGCCCGCCTTCTTCGAGAAGCTGCGCACGGATGCTCAGCTCCTCGCTCACAGGCAGATGCCGTCGTCCCCAGGCGCCGATCATGGCAAAGACCGGCACGAGCTGGATCGCTGGCTCCGCCAGGCTGTAGATCGCTTTCTGGCTGTGGCTCGGGTCGTCCCGCTTGCTGATGAATCCGAGCGAGAGCAGACGTTTCAGCCTGGCAGCCAGAATGTTGGAGGCAATTCCCTCCTCCGAATGGGTCAGAAGATCGCGGAAATGGCGGCGGTTGCCGAACATGATGTCCCTGATGATGATGAGGCTCCACCGATCGCCCAGCACTTCCATCGTCAGGTTGATCGGGCAGCCCGACCGCAGTTCAATATCCACGAATTCTCTCCTTAAAACTGGTTGCAATATAGGATCACTTATGCGACAACGCAACTAGTTTCGATCCACAATCAGATGGAGGAGAGCAGCATGTCCAAGGTGCGTGTCGCAGCATTTTCCCTTTCCGTGGATGGTTTCGGCGCCGGGCCGGAGCAGAGCATGAGCGATCCGCTGGGCAAGCGGGGAACGGAGATGTTCGAATGGTTTTTCCGTACCCGCACCTTCCGGGCGATGATCGGAAAGGACGGCGGTTCTGAAGGCATCGACGAGGGTTATGCGGCCCGCGGCATGGCCAATTTCGGCGCCTTCATTCTCGGACGCAACATGTTCGGCCCTATCCGCGGCGAATGGCCGGATGATGCCTGGAAGGGCTGGTGGGGGCCGAACCCGCCCTATCACGCGCCGACCTATATCCTGACGCATTATCCCCGCGAACCCATCGTCATGGAAGGCGGCACGACGTTTCACTTCATTACCGGCGGCGTCGAGGAAGCGCTTGACAAGGCGAAGGCTGCGGCCGGCGGCAAGGATGTGAAAATCGGCGGCGGCGTCAGCACCGTCCGTCAGTATCTGCAGGCCGGCCTGATCGACGAACTGCATTTCGCCATCTCCCCCGTCGTACTCGGCAAGGGCGAAGCAATGTTCACAGGCATCGACCTCCCGGCCCTCGGCTTCCGCGTCGCCGAGCATGTCGCAACCGAACACGCCACGCATATCGTGCTGGCTAAATAAACGAGCCGCCGTCGCTATCCTAGGCGCGTCCAGATGGAATACCTCTGCCGCATCGAAGGCGTCCGCAACATCAAGACGGAAATCCCGTTGCAGAAGATCAAGCAATCCTGGCAGGTACCGCTCTGACGGCCGCCTGTCGGGATCGTTCGGCTGTCACCAAACCGTGTCAAAATGGCCGTGGTATTGCTGTGGAATGGGCGTAGAGTAAACGCCATCGGATCATCGACGCGACCGCTTGAGAGACCATAGGTGCTCTTGCCGCTTCATGGAGGGTACGAAGATGCTCCTGTCGCTCATCTCACTGAATGATGATGAAATAACCATCGTCACCGATGCCGTTCGGCAATGGTGCTGCGAGAGGAAGCTCGACATCGACAGCATCGAAGGACGCCACGCCATCACGGTCGCCGTCGATCTCGTCCAGATGAACACCGACTGCGACAGGCTTTTTGCCGAACTGTCGAAGCAACTGGACGAGCGGTAGGACCCGACATCCATCCATCGAAACCGAGGCGTCTTCCCATGACAGATGTGAGGCTGCGCTTGCCGAAGGGTGAGGCGTCGCCGCATGCCTCTTCTCCCCGGCGGGGAGAAAGTGCCGGCAGGCGGTTGAGGGGGTGAGCGGCAAAGCCGCGAATGCGCTGAGCGTAAGCGAAGGGCAATCATGAAGGGCATCCCGTGCTGCCACCTCATCCGACCCTTCGGGCCACCTTCTCCCCGCAGGGGAGAAGAAGGAGCAAGCCAGGTTGCGCAGCCGGGAACGTTATGCCCCGCCCCGGCCAGACCCAAGCCGTTCGAGGTAGGCGCAAAACATGTCGGCCATGGCGTCGGCATAGGCGTCGATCTCGGCAGCGCTCCGCGGAGCCTCCGAGAACTGCTTGCCCACTGTGCCGAGCGTCGTGGTGATCAGGTCGCCGGCGAGCACCCGTGTCGCTTCCGACGCAGAAGGCAGCACTTCCTGCATGAACAGTTCGACGATGCGGTCTCCCGATGCCCTCGCCGCCTGTGCCTCCGGTGCATCGCGATAAAGGGGCGCGGCATCATGGAGCGCCACACGCATCGCCGCCTCCTCGCACTCCGAGCGGAGGAAGGCATGGACGAGGCGGCGCAGCCTTTCGAGCGGCGGCCTTTGCGCATCGGCAAGGATGCCGCCGAGCATGTCCGTCGTCTGCCGCCATTCGTCGCTTTGCAGCCGAAAGAGGATCGCCGCCTTGTTGGGGAAATATTGGTACAGCGATCCGATGCTGACGCCGGCCCTTTCGGCCACCCGCGCCGTCGTGAAGCGCTGGGCGCCTTCCCGCGCCAAAACCTGAGCAGCGGCATCCAGGATCGCCGCCACGAGCTCTGCCGAACGGGCCTGTTTGGGCTGTTTTCGTGAGGAAATCCGGGCTCTTGGACGATCGGTCATGGCAGCGCTACGCAATGCGAATAGCAGATGCGACGAATTACTCGTATTTTCCACTCGACACAAGAACCTGTCACAAGGAGATTTTACATGACAACATTGACCACCGCCCCGCTGGCGCCCCTGCTCGACGGCCTGTTCGAGGAGGCTGATACGGCGACAAGCCCTGCAATGTCGGGGCTGTCAGGCGATGAGCGGATGCGCCTGATCGGCAGCAAGACCGAATATCTCGACCTTTACGGGCGCCTGAAGGATCTTTGGCTTCCCGTCTCCAGAGAGGCCGGCGTGCTGCTCTACATGCTGGCGCGAAGCAGCCGCGCACGAACGATCGTCGAATTCGGCACATCCTTCGGCATCTCGACCCTCCATCTCGCAGCCGCGCTGCGCGACAATGGCGGCGGCCGGCTGATCACCAGCGAGTTCGAGCCGTCGAAGCTGGCCCGCGCCCGCGCCAACCTGACGGCCGGCCGCCTCATCGACCTCGTCGAGATCCGTGAAGGCGATGCCCTTGAGACCCTGAGTACGGATCTCCCGGAAACGATCGACCTGCTGTTCCTCGACGGAGCCAAGGCGCTCTATCGCGATATTCTGGAACTGGTGGAAGACCGCCTGAGGCCGGGCGCCCTCATCGTCGCCGACAATGCCGACCTCTGCCCGGAATACCTCGCCCGCGTGCGCTCGCCCGCGGCTGGCTACCTCTCGACGCCATTCGAAGAGGATATTGAGCTGTCGATGCGGACCTGATGACGCCAGGCCGTTGCCCGTCCGAGCGCGCGTGCCGGCCGGGCAACGGCCCGTTTCATTGTCGGAGCTTCACCGCTGTACCGCGCCGTAGCGTAGCCCGTCGACCAGCAGGGAAACCATGCGCCGGGCATGTTCGGACCCTTGGGCGTAGGCGTGCATGCTAAGGCTTGCGGCCGCATTCAAAAGATCCTCGGCGGCGATATCGGTACGCACCTCGCCGGCGGCAGCGGCGGCGTCGAGAAGCGAGCGAAGGGCCGGCTGCAGCCGCTGCTGGAAGTAGGCGGGCAAGGCATCGAAGGCCGGGTTGCCGGAGTGCAGGGCCGCCGCAAGCCCACGCTTGGCCGCGATGAAATCCACGAAACGCTGCATCCATCTGGCCAGCGCCTCGCCCGGCGCATGTTCGGCGGCAAGGATCGGCGCAGCGTCGGCGCAGGCGTCGATTTCGCGGCGGAAGACGGCAACGACGAGGTCGGAACGCTCGGGAAAATGCCGGTAAACGGTGCCGATGCCAACGCCGGCCTTCTCCGCGATCTCACGCACCGGGGCATCGACGCCGGAGGTCGCAAACACCGTCAATGCCGCCTGAAGCAGCCCGTCGAGATTGCGCTTGGCGTCGGCGCGCACGGGCCTATCCGCCCTTTCCCCAGCTCTCCGGCCGGCCTCCTGCTCTTTTCTCTCGTCGCTCATCATTCGCTCACTTGCAAAACGGAACATCGTTCCGTATATAAACGGAATACGGTTCCGTTTAAGCAAGTTAACACGGCGCGACGGTGTTGGCCACATCGACGCGCACGAAGTCCGCCTCCCTAATAAAGGAACAGACCATGCAATACCGCACGCTTGGAAGAACCGGCATCAAGGTCAGCCCCTATTGCCTCGGCGCGATGATGTTCGGCGCCGCCGGCAATCCCGACCACGAGGATTCGATCCGGATCATCCACAAGGCGCTCGATGCCGGCATAAACTTCATCGACACCGCCGACATCTACAGCCGCGGCGAATCCGAGGAGATCGTCGGCAAGGCGCTCAAGGGCCGGCGCGACGACGTCGTGCTCGCCACCAAGGCACATCTGCCGATGGGCGACGACCCGAACCGGCAGGGCAATTCACGCCGCTGGCTGACTCGCGCAGTCGAGGATTCGCTCCGTCGCCTGCAGACCGACCATATCGATCTCTACCTGATCCACCGGCCGGCACCCGATACCGATATCGAGGAGACGCTATCGACCCTCACCGACCTGATACGGACGGGCAAGGTGCGCGCCGTGGGATCGTCGACCTTCCCCGTCTCGGAGATTATCGAGGCGCAATGGGTTTCCGAGCGCCGTGATCTGGCACGTTTCCGCGCCGAGCAGCCGCCCTATTCGATCCTGAACCGCGGCATCGAACGCGAGGTTCTACCCGCCTGCGAGCGTTACGGAATGGGCGCAATGGTGTGGAGCCCGCTGGCGATGGGCATGCTCACAGGCAAATATCGCAAGGGCGCACCGCAACCCGACAGCGCCCGCGCCAAACGCTTCCCCAAGCAGATGAACGACGAGCGCCGGCTGGACGCGGTCGAACGGCTCATCCCGCTCGCGCAGCAGGCAGGTCTTTCGCTGGCGCACATGGCGATGGCCTTTGCTATCGCCCATCCCGCCGTCACCTCGGCGATCATCGGCCCGCGCACGATGGAGCACTTCGACGATCTGCTTGCCGGCGCCGGGGTAAGCCTGACGGACGAAATCCTCGACCGGATCGACGCGATCGTCCCGCCCGGCACCGACACCGGCCCGTTGGAGGCGGCCTATAACCCGCCTGCGGTAACGCAGCCGAACCTGCGCCGCCGCCCGATAACGGAGCGCTTCGCCGCCTGATCCTCGGATGAGCGTAGCCCTTGCGCTGCTGCAGCAAGTTTTGGCTCGAACGCCACCTCCCCCTCCCTCATTCCTGTGCCCGTCACAGGAATCCAGCCACGGCGCGTCGGCGCCGTGAATGGCTCTTATCTAAGGAACAAACTCTTTCGCGCCCAAGGACTTGGGCGCGCTGGATTCCTGTGACAAGCACAGGAATGAGGGAGGAGAAGTCGGCAGCGTCTGCCATAAACAGTCACCATCTCCTATCGCGGGTCGGATGGCACAATGGATCATTACAAATCAGGCCAAGAAGTCAGACGTTCGCACTCAAAAGCACCTTCACTTAAAGGCGTTTCTCAAAGAACGTGTCCGGGTACGGATCGTCATTGAAACGATCGATCTCACTCCAGCCGGTTCCACGATAAAGCTGCGTCGCCTCGGGCAGCGCGCTATTTGTATCCAGACGCAGGAGCTTGATGGATAACTCGCGGGCGACGTTCTCGGCGGCCGTCATAAGACGCGTTGCGAGCCCAAGGCCACGCGCGGATGGAGCAACCCAGAGCCTTTTAATCTCCGCGACTTCGCCGCCGTTGCCCTTCAGCCCGACACAACCGATCGGCAGGCCATCCGACATGGCCACCAGGAACGCACCGCGCGGACGGATCATATCCTCGGCGTCGGGATCGCGAGAAAGCGATACATCGAAACCCTTCTCGAAGCGGCGTGCAAGTTCGCCGTAGTATTGACGGAGACAATAGCTGGCGTCCTCGTGTCGCGGGTCTTTCTGCTCGAGCACGATCTGCTCACGTCTCAGCGAGGAAGCGACGATATCCATGGCGCGCAGCAGTTCGTCCGGGCGACGATGGCGCGCCAGAAACGATTTCGCCTGCGCGTTGGAAAGCGCTTCATAAGCCTGAAACTCGGAACGGCCGGTTTCGGTCAGCCAGGCAACGCGCCGACGCGCGTCCTGAGGGTTCGGCACCGTCTCGATGAGACCTTCCTCTTCAAGACTGCGCAGCAGACGGCTCATCAAGCCGGAGTCGAGACCGAGATAATCGCGGATCACCGCAACATCCGATTGCCCCCGGCCGATCGAATTGAGGACGCGGGCAGCACCCAACGGACGGCCGCGTCCGAGGAAAGACGTATCGAGAGCGCCGACTTCGGAGGTGACGGCACGGTTGAAGCGACGGACACGAGAGACAGGATCGCAGGTCATATTGTCTGACTTTAGTCAGATAATTGATCCTGTCAATTCAAAGCACTCCAGGGGGCGCGCAAATGAGCCGCGCACTCCCCGCCATCCGCCTTGCGCGCCACCATCCCCTCGCCTATGGGAATGACAGCACTCCCAAGGCCCCTCCCGTGTTCCGTTATGCTCTCCACGCCCTGATCGTTCTCATCCTGACGCTGCTGACGCAGATCGGCGGCATCGCCTATCTCGTGGCGCTGGCCGCATCGCGCGGCCGGGGCTTACGTCCGCTTCCGGCAAAGTTTGCAATCTTTCTGCTTTGCTATGCCGGCGCCACCTTTGCCGCGAGCCTCGCCGCGCCGATCTTCGGGCGGGTTCCCCTCTCCTGCGTCGCCGGCGCCGAAGACAGGCTCGTGGTCCGCTCCCCGATCTATTGCCTGCTAAACCGCAACTACGTCACCCCAGGCGTGCGCGATCTCGCAAAGGCGCTTGCCGCCCACATGGACAAGGAGTTTCCGGGAACCGTCACCGTCGCGCGGGATGCGAATTTCCCCTTCGTGAGAGGCTTTCCACTGCTGCCGCATCTGTCGCATGCCGACGGGAAAAAGCTCGACTTCGCCTATTATTACAAGGATGTGGACGGTGCCTTCCTGAATGGCGCCACCCGCTCCCCGATCGGCTATTTCGCCTTCGAGCAACCCGCCCCCGGCGACGAACTGCCATGCGAAGGGCGCAACGACTGGCTCACCACCCGCTGGGACTTCGACGCGCTGCAGCCTCTGTTTCCCGCCTATCGGATCGAGGAGCAGCGCACATCGGCCGCGATCGGCTGGTTGACGAGCGAAGGCGTGACGCGCTTCGGCCTGCAGAAGATCTTCATCGAGCCGCATCTGAAGAACACGCTCGGCATCACCGACGGCCATGTCCGCTTTCAAGGCTGCCGCGCCGCCCGCCACGACGACCATATTCATATCCAGGTGGAGTAGTTGTGGTCCGTTAGGAACGGCGTTCGGCCAGCGGCAGGCATTCGCCTCATGGAGTCTCGAAGCGGCCCCATGCCACACTGGGTGACGGGAGGAAGGATCAACAACCTTTACGATTCTTAGGGCATCCGTGAGATAGCGTGCAACGCGCGGGGCGGCCTCCGAGGAGGAGGCAGCACCGCCGGCGCCATCTGTCAGACTTGGAACACGCAATGATCAATCGGATATCCCCCGTAGTTACGTTAGACCAAGCGGCCGCGCTGATGCGCCCTCACCGTTCTAAAAGCATAAGACTGGATCGGATCTGGCCGCCGAATGAAACCACGGGACTGCTGTCGCAGATAGGAGGACGACCGAATCTTCCGCCGGACTGGGTTTGGCCCACGATCGATTTCGAGGATGGCACAACGGCATCGTTGGATTTTCTGGCCCAAATCAATCTGGAGGAACTGCCAGACATCGAGGCTCGGGGCGCGCTTCCGAAATCCGGCATGCTCTATTTCTTTGCATTGTCGCAATCGAACGAGCCGCTCGAGTCATATGGTTCGGATGCCTGGCGCGTCCTCTACTACCCCGACAATCCGGCGGATCTGCCCAGCCGCCCGGCTCCGGAATACGCCGGATGGAAGATCGATCATCTGGATTACGGTCAAACAGACGCAAGCAGCTACCGAAATCCGGACGGTCCCAGAGGTGAGCTTTTTCCGAGATGCACCGTTCGGTTCACTGTGATCGATGTTTGGGATCTTCCGCGATTTTCTGGACGAGATGATCCTCGGCTTCGGCCTTTCGAGGATGCCATTTGCGGGGAGCCGGCTGATCTCGACAAGCCAGCTGGCATTGCGGATGTCATCCGGACTTTCTGGAAAGATATGAATCCGTTCAAGCCCAAGACATCGAAGGCGCCAGAGCCCCCCCGAAAAGAAGCCCCGCAAGCCAGAGCCGACATCGAGATGCGCGACATCGACAGCCTGGCTTACGATTGCCTCCAAATGTTGTGCGTCGAGGAACAGCGCGATTTTTACCAATCAAGAGTCGAACTGAATCCCGAGAGCCTGCCATACCGTGCAGAAGACGCAGTCATGGTTTTGAACGAAGCGAGAAATACTTGGTTCGAGAATATATTGCCAATCGAAACCGTTCTCGACCACGAGGGCAAATACTCCGACGCTTTGCTGCAAGCCTACAACGATTGGAGGGCGCAAGCTGTCGCCCTCACTCACAACCTCGTTGCCATGGGCAGAGAAACCAGGCTTTCGCCCGAAGATCGCGGAAAGGTTCTAGACGTCTTGGAACAGAATGTCCGGCTGCAAAAGCAAGCGAGACAATATGCCTCGCACCCGCATCTCGAATTTACTTTGCGTGCATCTCTAACGACCCTTCTTTCTGATTTTCCCGGAATCGCCGAAAAGGAACCGGAATTGCTCGCGGTCGGCGATCCTGACAATCGGGTTGAGCTGAACGGATTCCTGTCTCACCGAATGTTCGGGAACGGGAAAGGGATACAAGAAGACCTCGATGATGATGAGGTTCTCTTGCTTCAACTCCGCAGCGATTCCGATGGCCCACGCTTCATGTGGTGGGACGTTGGAGCCATACGATTCTGGATCAAACGAGAAGCGCTCGAAACCTGCCAGTTTCATCTGGTCGAGGCGGAGATCGAAGGTCACTGAGAGCAGCAATGCGCCTTCGGGGCCTCGCCTGACTGACAAGGGACCACCTGTGAATGCAGCCTATCTCAACGGCAGTTCGTAGCTCCGCTTCAGCGTTTCCATCGGCACGTCGGTCTTGACGCTGAGCACACTTGGAATGCGCGTCAGGTGATCGGCCTGAAAACGCCAGTAGCTATGCAGATCGGCGGTGACGATCCGAAGCACGGCGTCGCACTCCCCTGTCGTTAGGTAGCATTCCATCACCTCGGGAAACCGCCTGACGGCTTGGGCGAACCGGAGCGTGACCTCGGCGTCCTGGGTCTTGAACCACACGCGGGCAAAAACCGTCAGTCCCGCCCCGACCTTTGCAGGGTCCAGTACGGCGACGTAGCGATCGATGATCCCGGCCTCTTCCAGCAGCCGCACGCGACGCAGGCACGGTGACGGTGACAGGCCTACCTCCTTCGCCAGATCGACATTCGAAATACGCCCGTCACGCTGAAGCACGCGCAGAATATGGCGATCGATCGGATCCAAGGAGACTGGCATTTCATAGCTCCTACTCGGGCTGTAATGGCATGATATGCTAAATTTTTGCAATTTTACGGATGCTTTGCAAGCTCATTGCGTAGGACTTGGCCTATCGTTCCAGCATCGAGATGGAGATGGGTTGATGACGAAGATAGAGAAAATTGTGCTTTCCTATTCGGGCGGGCTGGATACCTCGATCATCCTCAAATGGTTGCAGGAGGTCTACGGATGCGAAGTGGTGACGTTCACCGCCGATCTCGGCCAGGGCGAGGAGCTCGAGCCGGCGCGCGCCAAGGCGGAGATGTCAGGGGTCAAGGACATCCGCATCGTCGATCTGCGCGAGGAGTTCGTCAGCGATTTCGTCTTTCCGATGCTACGGGCGAACGCGCTCTATGAGGGGCAATATCTGCTGGGCAGTTCCATTGCACGGCCGCTGATTGCCAAGCGTCTGGTCGGCATAGCCCGGGAGGTTGGCGCGGATGCCATCGCCCACGGCGCGACAGGCAAGGGCAATGACCAGATCCGGTTCGAGCTGGCCATCAATGCGCTCGATCCGTCGCTTAAGGTCATCGCTCCCTGGCGCCAATGGAACATCCGCTCCCGTAGGCAGCTTCTGGAATATGCCGAGAAGCATCACATCCCGGTGCCAAGCGACAAGCGCGGCGAGGCGCCGTTCTCGATCGACGCCAACCTGCTGCACACCTCGACCGAAGGCAAGATCCTCGAAAATCCGGCGGAGGTCGCGCCCGATAATGTCTATCAGCGCACGGTTGATCCGCTCGATGCTCCTGACGCCCCCGAGATCATCACCATCGGTTTCGAGGCAGGTGACCCGGTTTCGGTGAATGGCAAGTCCATGACACCGGCCGCATTGCTGAGCGAACTCAATGGGCTGGGCGGCCGGCATGGCGTCGGGCGGCTCGATCTCGTTGAAAACCGCTTCATCGGCATGAAGTCGAGGGGAATTTACGAAACGCCGGGAGGCACGATCCTGCTCGCAGCCCATCGCGGCATTGAATCGATTACGCTCGACCGCGCCGCCGCCCATCTGAAGGATGAAATCATGCCCCGCTACGCCGAGCTGATCTACAACGGCTTCTGGTTCGCGCCCGAGCGGGAAATGCTGCAAGCCCTGATCGACCACAGCCAGGCTTTCGTCAGCGGCGAAGTGACGCTCAGGCTCTACAAGGGAAGCGCCTCGGTCATCTCGCGCACCTCTCCCTGGTCACTCTATTCAGCCGACCTCGTCACCTTCGAGGAAAGCGCGGTCGCCTACGATCATCGTGACGCCGAAGGTTTCATCAGGCTTAACGGCTTGCGGCTTAAGAGCTGGGCAGCCCGCAACGGCAGATGACCGGCGATCTTAGGTCATCGCACTTCGCGCTGACGACACTGCAAACGCCTTCTCCTCAGCACTTCGCCCGGCGGAAACCGGACGAAACGAGCGGTTAGGATGGAGAAGCGCGACCAATTCAAACGATTTTAAAAACAGCAACTCGAAAGTTAATCGATTTTAATTTTATCGTTAAAATTTTCTTGTTGCGACGCAAAAGAATTTAGACATTAATTATTGCGGATGCTCAGTTTATTCGTTGGAGAACTCGCATGACTGTGACATTTCCGCTAACAGAAAAGCGCGACGCGGACACATTGCTGAAACACTTGACGTTGCACAATCTGAGCTTTCCGGGAAACTGCGTCGTGTCGCTCAAGACACACGTCGCACAGGTCTCATCCTCTCATACGACCGCGCTCGGCACCGCCCGTACTGCCTGGTAGAGATTGAATGTCCCGGCATCGCCGTCCACAATAGGATCGAAACAGTCCTGCTGGATCGGCCTATGCAGAATTGGATGAAGCCAAGCGCGTCGACAGCTTATCTCGCGGCAGGCGGCCCCATGCCGAGCTTCCCTCGACCTTCGCGTCGGGATCGGCACCGGGTTCGATCTAGCCGTCTATCATCAGCAAGGCACCCACGTCATATTCAGCCGTTGTGGACGACCGCAATCTTGTTTCCGGCGGGGTCACGCACGTAAGCGGAATACCAGTTCGGCCCGTAGTGCGGACGTAGATTAGGCGCGCCCTCGTCCGTTCCGCCGTTGGTCATGGCAACATCGTAAAAAGCGTCCACCTCGGCGCGGGACTTAGCCATGAAACCAACCATCGAGCCATTTCCGGCACTCGCCGGCTCGCCGTTGAACGGTTTGCAAACCCATAGAACGAAACCCTCCCCCTTCCCGCCTTCGGAATAGGCGCGCCATCCCGGAAAGTCCTCATGTTTGCTCCATCCGATCGTTGCCAAGCTCGCATCATAGAAGCCATTCGATTTGACGGAATCGATTGCGCCGACGGTTGCGTAGACACTCATGATCTTTCCTTTCGCTGCTCCAAGATCGGGAGAATTCATATCGCAAGCATGTGAACGCAACAAGAACAGCTAGCTGCATTTTCCGCAGAAGGTCAGCGATCAATCGCAAACCGACGGTTATTGCCGTGTCTGCAAAAATTCCTATTCTGGGCAACGCCGATGGCGACAAAAACCTCAGGCTTCACGGCTATTTGCGACAGGAAATTTGGATCACATCATGACGACTCTGAGCCGCCCCGATCTCAGCGATATCCACCGTGGCGACTGGGTGGATCGCCGGCTGCCGGCCGCATGGCGCCCATATACGCGGTTGGCGCGGCTGGATCGCCCGGTCGGAATATGGTTGACTCTCTTCCCGTGCTGGGCCGCCCTTATCCAGGCATCCCACGGTCTCCCGGACCTCAGGCAATTGGCGATCTTCTCTCTTGGCGCTCTTCTGATGAGAAGCGCCGGTTCCACGGTCAACGACATCGCCGATCGGAAGTTTGACGGCCATGTCGAGCGGACCCGCTTTCGGCCCTTGGCAAGCGGAGAGATCGCCACGCTGCCGGCCTTTGTCTTCCTGACTGCTGAGCTCGCACTGGCAGCTTCGCTTCTGTTTTTCCTGACGCCTTATACCCGCCTCATCGCGATATGTGTGCTGCCGCTCGTCTTCGTCTATCCGCTCTGCAAGCGCTTCACCCACTGGCCCCAAACCGTCCTGGGCGCGGCGTTCAATTGGGGGATGCTGATGGCATGGGCCGAGGCTGCTGGACATATCCCGGTCGGCGCCGTGCTGATGTGGGCCGGGGCCATCGCCTGGCAGATCGGCTATGATACGATCTATGCCTATGTCGATCTGAAGGACGACACCCGTCTTGGCCTGAAATCGACGGCAATCCTGTTCGGCCGGCACGGCAAGACCTTGATCGGCCTGTTCTATGCTCTGGCGGTCGGCGCGTGGTCGCTCGGGGGCTGGCTGTTGGAGATGTCGCCGCCTTATGCGATCGGAATGCTGATGATCGCCGTCCATCTTGCCTGGCAAACCCGACGGATCGATCTTGCCCGCCCGGACATGAATTATCGCCTGTTCCTCGCGAATATCCTGACGGGGGTGCTTCTTGCCTGCGCAGCTTTGTCAGGCACATGGTAAGCAGCTCAAGGATGTGGCACCGATGACCTCTCTCAAACACGGCATACTCGCCGCCGCCATCATGCTGGCAGCAACGATGACATTCTTGCATCAAGCGCATGCTGAACAATGCGAACAGCAAACCTTCGAAGAGGCGAAATACGTCGTCTGCACGCTGGAACCGGGCAAAGCCGACCTGCGATTGTTCTGGACGAACGCCGATGGCGCGCCATACCGCACTTTTTCAAGCCTAGCCGAAGCCGTTCGCGCCGAGGGGCAAACGCTGACTTTCGCCGTTAACGCCGGGATGTATCGTGCCGATTTTTCGCCGATGGGACTCTATGTCGAGAACGGCAGGGAATTAAAACCTGCCAATACGACAGAAGCCAAAAGCTCCTCGGGCCAGGTACCGAATTTCTATAAGAAGCCAAACGGCGTATTCTTTCTCAGTGAGGCAGGCGCCGGGATACTCCCAACCGATGAATTTCTGAAGCGTCGGGCCAAGGTGCGGTTCGCCACCCAATCCGGTCCGATGCTTGTCATCGCCAACAAATTGAACCCGATCTTCATGGTCGGCTCGACAGACCGGACCCGCCGCAGCGGTGTCGGAACCTGTGAGCGCGGCGCGGTTCGCTTCGCGATCAGCGAAGACGGGGTGAATTTCCACCATTTCGCACGGCTCTTCCGCGACCATCTGAAATGCTCCGATGCCTTATTTCTCGATGGCGGACGAGGCGTCGGACTTTACAATCCGGCAATGGGCCGCAACGACTGGTCCTGGCACGGCGGCTACGGCCCTATCTTCGGGCTTGTTGAATAGCGCACTCGCATTTGGCCAAAGGCACCCTGCCCCGGATTCCCTTGCCGGCAATAGGCAGGACGGTCGCCGCCATCGTCAAGGGGCGCGGCGATAGAGAAGGTGCCAATCCCAACACGGATGCATCATGCTTGGGAGGGCGAGCCTTTCAAAAACCGCCTGCTTCGCATAGGCTCCCGGCCTGCAAAGTAGGAAAGCCGGATGGAATATATCGATTCACTCGCATTGCTCGTCAGCGTCTACATCGTCTCCCTCGTCAGCCCCGGACCGAATTTCATCATCGTCACCAACACAAGCATGACGGTATCACGCACAGCCGGGCTTTTTGCGGGTCTCGGACTTGCGATCGCATCCCTGACCTGGGCCATCATGGCGATGGCGGGGCTTGGCTTTCTGCTGACGCATTTCGATTGGCTGCATATAACGTTGCAGGTGGTCGGCGCGCTGTATCTGATCTGGCTGGGCCTGAAGATGATCCGCGGCGCGGCCAAACCCTTGAGCACGACCGGGCCGACCGAAGTCACTTGGCGCTCCGCGATGCGCCGCGCCTACGTCGTGAGTATGACCAATCCGAAATCAGTGGCTTTCTTCGGAAGTATCTTTGCGCTTGTCATCCCCGCACATGCGCCTGTCTGGCTTTATTGCGTCATCGCCCTGACCTGCTTCCTTCTTTCGGCGCTCTGGTATTGCGGCTTGGCCTTTTTCTTCTCGAACCCGCGCGTTTCCGCCAGCTTCCTGCGGTTCAAGGCCGGCATCGAGCGCGTGATGGGCGCCGCCCTGATCCTCATCGGCAGTCGCCTGCTCATAGTCCGCTGATGTTATCCCGGTTTACGTGAGGACCAGCCGCTCAGGCCGCAGGCGAGGTCGGCAAGAGTTCGTCGATCGCTTCGGGAATGAAGCCGCCGGTCTGGCGTTTCCACAAGCGGGCAAATAGACCGTCTTGTTCGACCAGTTCGTCCGGCCTGCCCTCCTCCACGATGCGCCCGTGATCGATCACGACGATCCGGTCCATTCTGGCGATAGTCGACAGGCGGTGGGCGATGGCGATCACCGTCTTGCCTCCATGACGAGGTTGAGCCTTTCCTGGATGGCGGCTTCGGATTCGCTGTCGAGGGCGGAGGTCGCCTCGTCGAGCACCAGGATCGGCGCGTCCTTCAGGAGAACACGGGCGATGGCTACGCGCTGGCGCTGGCCGCCTGACAGTTTGATGCCGCGGTCGCCGACGAAGGCCTCATAACCGCTGCGGCCTTCGCCGTCGGAAAGATCGGCGATGAAGGCATCGGCGCTTGCCATCTTCGCCACCGCTTCGATCTCGTCCTTCGTCGCCTCCGGCCGGCCGTAACGGATATTGTCGCCGACCGAACGGTGCAGCAGCGCGACGTCCTGCGCGATGACCCCGATGGAGCGGCGAAGGCTTGCCTGGGTGACGGCGCGGATGCCCTGCCCGTCGATGAAGATCGCGCCGTCCTTGATGTCATAAAAGCGCAGGAGCAGGTTGGCGAGCGTGGTCTTGCCGGCGCCCGAGAGGCCGACAAGGCCAACCTTTTCACCGGGCAGGACTGTCAGCGACAGATCGTCGATGACAGGCTTGCCGGACTTGTAGGCGAAGCGGACATGGTCGAAACGGATCTCACCGCTGCTGACAGCGAGGTCTGCCGCACCCGGCCGGTCGGTGATGGTGGGCGGTGTCGTCATAACAGGCATGGCATCCTTGATCGTGCCGATTGCCTGGAAGATCTGTTGGCCCATCTGCAGGAAGACGAAGATCTGCGACGACAGTCGGTTGAGAATGTAAACCGAGCCGACGAATTCGCCGATCGTGAGAAAGCCTTTGACGAGGCCGGAAAATCCAATCGCCAGCATGGTCAGCCACAGCAGCGTGTTGAGAACCACGACCGTCAATTCCGACGAACGATAGATGCGCTGTTCGCTGTGCTGCGTCTGCACAGCCTTTCCTATGATGCGGCGGATCGCGCCTGCCTCGCTATCTTCAGCCGCAAACTGCTTGATCATCTGCATGTTGGTATAGAGATCGGTGATGGCGCCGGCGACCAGGCTGCGCTGCTTCGCGGTGCGGCGCGAGCGCTCGACGAAGGTCGGCACGATCCTGGCGGTGAATACGACATTGAGCACGATCCAGATGACGACAGGCAGGGCAAGCTGCCACGCGAGCGCACTCAGCAGGATCACGGAGCCAACCAGTTGCATCAGGAAGCGTGGGATGGACTGGAATGCCGCGAGGATCTGCTGCTGGACGGCGGAAGAGACCTGCTGCAGCCGTGAGGAAACCTGGCCGGCATAGAGATCATGGAAGAAGGCAAGGTCCTGCCGCTCGACAGCCTTATGGCCCTGCCACTGAATGGCAGCCGGCATGCCGATGCCGAGCGTGTGCGACTTCAGCGTATTGAGCATGAAGGACATGATCGGCATGACCGGAAAAATCAGGAACCCGAGAATGGTCAGCAGCAGCCATTCATCGCGCAGGAAGGCGGGAGCGCCGTGTTGTGTCACACCATCGACGATGACCGAAAGTCCCCAGACGATTGTCAGGTTGATCGCCTCGAACACCATGGAGCAAAATGCCAGCGCAATCAGCACACCCCGAAACATCGAGATGAAATGCAGGAGTACCGCCACCGGCCCCTTCGACGGCAGTGGTCGGTAAGGGATATCGAGCGGCCGGATCAGGCTTTCGAAGGGACGATAGATCGCATCTGAAATCGACATGGGCCGCTCGGATCAAAAATCGGGAGGAGGCGTGGACTCAGCTACGCTGGGTCGCAGAAAACCATCCTCCAGCCGCGAACTCAATTAGAAATTTCAGAGAATCTAAGAAAGAGCCGCTACCCTACGAGAGCCGGGGTCCACCGCAAGGCGATCGTTTTCAAATCCGGACAGACATCATTCGCCTCGGGCCAGGGCTGCGGCCTGTTCCAGCGAGATCTTCCCAACCAGGGGGTCGGCGTGACGATGGGCGAGCCGCCAGTCCGATCCATGCCGGCGATAGACCTGCGTGACGCGCAGCGACCAGTTCTGGTCCGGCAGGCCGCCAACCTCACCATGCTGGCGCTCGATCATCACCAGTACGATCAGATCGCCGCAGACATAGGACTTTTCCACCTCCAGGGTTCCGCCGCCGTTGCGGAAGTACCGAGCGAGTTCGGCCAGATGCTCGGGACAGTCGTCGAAGCCATGGCTGGCCGGGCCGCCGAATGGCTGCATCAGGGTGAAATCGTCATCGAGCTGGATGAGGCTCGCCCACCTTGTCATGTCGCCGGCCATGAAAGCCGCGGCCTGTTGTTCCGTGCGGCGGATGATGCCTGGCAACGCCTGATCGGATGCCGGGGCGGCATGCGCGACGCGCCCTGTTGCAGCGATCGTCATCGTCAGGGCGGCTCGCCGGGATATGGTTGTGGCCTCGCGCACGGGTTGGTCGCCGCGCGCCGTTTTGTTTTTGAAAGAGGACATTGGATATTCCCTTCGGTGGCCGGCAATACCGGAATGATGGTTATTTCTCACTTTCATGATGATGAATCCAATGATACGATTTCATCGATATGCTGAACCAAATTGATCTCTCCAGAATCGATCTCAACCTGCTCGTGCTATTCGAGACTGTCATTGAGGAACGCCATGTCGGGCGTTCGGGGCAGCGGTTGAACCTCTCGCCTTCGGCCATCAGTCACGGTCTTGGTCGGCTGCGCATGCTGCTGGGTGACCCGCTGTTTCTCAAAACACCGAAGGGTGTCGTTCCGACAGATCGGGCCGAGCAACTTGCAGCCCCCATCGCCGATATATTGGCACGTGTTCGCAGCGTGGTGGCGACAGCGGAGCCATTCGATCCAGCCCGCTCTCAGCGACGATTTACGATCGGCGCGCCCGATGGTGTTTCGTCAGTGTTTTTGCCGCCATTGCTCGATCTATTGGCCAAGTCTGCTCCCGGCATCGCAATCAGCGTCCGACAATTGTTGCCTAGACAGGGCGAGCCATCGCCTGATCTGGCTTGGCGCGATGCGTTGGCCGCGTTGGAAGCCCGCGACATGGACATCGCCATCATTCCTCAGGCCGAGTTTCCGGTCCGCTTTGCATGCCTGCTGCTCTACGAGGAGGATTTTGTCATCGCTGCGCGTCGGGGCCACCCTTTTCTGACAGATCAGACACTGGCCACCTATTGCGCCATGCAGCACCTTGTGGTCTCGCATCTGGGCGATACACATGGCTTTGTCGACAATGTATTGGCCAGCCATGGATGCTCCAGGCAAGTGGCCCTGACGGTCCCGAACTTCATGTTCGCGCTCGCCGTGCTTGCGGAAACCGACTTTATCTCGGCCTTGCCACGCCGTTTCGTCGAAATGCATGCCGCGCGGTTCGGCGTCGTCAGCGTCAATCCTCCCCTGTCACTCGGACGCTTCGCCATCAACGCGACTGCGCCGAAGGCGGCAATACGTGACGAAGGCGTGGCCTGGCTGATAAGGCTCCTGCAGGCATCCATGGATAACGCGATAGATAAAACCCGCGCTGACAGCGGAAGTCGTCCGGCCCCGAGACAGGAAGGCACTTGAGCCGCCGATAGCATAAGACCTGGCACCTGGATCGCCCAATTGCGATCATCGCGCGATTGAGGCAGGATGCCGTCCTTGAAGAGAGAGCAGGATCGAACCGACGCTCATGCTGACGGGCTCATGTCATTGCGGCAAGGCAAGCTGGAAACTCGAAGGTGATCCGGGCTCGATTACCGCCTGCAACTGCACGCTCTGCCGACGCTACGGCACGCTGTGGGCCTATGACTACGAAGGAGAGCGCATCGCTCTCATCGGTGAGACCGCCTCCTACACCCGCGCCGACAGGGACGAGCCGTCTCTCGAAATATTGTTCTGCCCTTCCTGCGCCTGTGTCTTGAGTTGGCGCGGCTTGCGGCTTCGAAAGGATGGCCGCCGGCGCATGGCTGTCAACATCCGGCTTGCGCCGCCGGATATCGTTCAGGATCTGACTATCGATCATTTCGATGGCCTGGATACGTTTGAAGACCTTCCGTCCAAGGGGCGCTGCGTACGCGATCTCTGGTTTTGAGCCGACCGCGAAGACGCCACCGGGCCGGATCGCATCAGATGCGAGCCCCTGGTAAAAGATCGTTCTGCGCGAAGCTGCCTCAGCCGCGCCGGGCGGCCTCGATCACCGCGACGTCGATCTTCCTCATGGTCATCATCGCGTCAAAAGCACGCTTTGCCTGGCCACCGCCTGCCGCCAGCGCTTCGGAGAGGATGCGCGGCGTAATCTGCCAGGACACACCCCACTTGTCCTTGCACCAGCCGCACTCACTTTCCTGGCCGCCATTGCCGACGATGGCGTTCCAGTAACGATCGGTTTCTTCCTGATCGTCGGTTGCGATCTGAAAGGAGAAGGCTTCGTTATGCTTGAACACAGGACCGCCGTTCAGGCCGATGCAGGGAATACCCGCAACGATGAATTCCACGACCAGGACGTCTCCCTGCTTGCCGTCAGGATAATCTCCCGGTGCCCGAATAACGGCACCCACGGCGCTGTCGGGAAAAGTCGCGGCATAGAAGCGGGCAGCAGCCTCAGCGTCTTTGTCGTACCATACGCAGATCGTGTTCTTTGCCATTGCGCAGTCCTTTCGCTCTTCGTTTCGCATTGCCCACTGAAATAAGAGGCAAACCGTCTTTCTCCAGCCCGGTCCGAGCGATTTCACGCATGTACTTGCCGAGCGCTGAATTGGTGGAGGCGCGCCACCACATCTCTCCTCCCTCATCCCTGTGCTCGTCAGAGATACCAAGAGAGTATGCAGGCGGCTGCGGAACCGTGGGTTACAATTTCGCAAATGCGGTCAGCATCGTCTCTACCCGCTTTGCCGGCGCGACACGGCTCTAAAACATATCCCGCGCGTCGCTGCGTGGGTCGCCGTCAACGCGATGCGGCTCATAGAGGCCGCCCAGCGCTTTGCGCCGCCATGGCCGGGCAATATCCCCGGGATTGTCGTCGATATCGGCAAGCGATATCGCAGCCGTTCCATCCGTAGGGCATTGCGCAGCCCACCGGCCACCGGGAGCGACGATCCCGGAAGACACGGGATCAACTAGGCCGGGATGTGCGAGTATCGAGAAACTCACCCAGTACCTGTTGCTCGCCGCATACCCCTGCACCTCGGCGGCGAAGGAGGTATCATTGGCCGACGTCCCCCCAGTGGACGAAAACAGCACGCAGTGGACATCGAGCCGCTCGTATTCGGTGAAAATTTGAGGAAAGTTGCACTCCATGCCGAGCGAGCAGCCGAAGCGGATGCCGTCGACCTCGAAGGTGACAGGGATCGAACCCGGCGTGTACATGAAGGAGATCTTGGTGTTGGACAGCAGCCGCTCGTCGTAGCGCGTCACCAGTTTACCGCGATCGGAGACGACATAAAGGCTGTTGTGCGGCCGGTGCGGCGCCGTCAGCGGATGCACCGAGCCGATGACCGTCCAGAGGCCGAGCTCGCGCGCCAGCTTGCGCGTTGCATCCAGCTCCTCACGCAACACGGCCCATTCGAACCGTCGCCAATCGGAGGGCCCGATCTCCCGCGGCCCGATTTCCGACATGATGCGCTTGTTCGGTGATGATGTTGTCCCTTCGGGAAAGTGGATGAGCCGCGCGCCCGCCTCTCGCGCCTGCCGCATCAGCAGGCGCATCTCTTGGCCGCTCTGGCGAAGCTTGTCGATATCGCGGGGATCGTCTGCATGAGTGGTCTGCGCCACGGCGAGACGCAGGCGTTTCACCTCAGGCGCTGCGTCATTCGCCGATTTGGGGAGAACATGCATGCGGGCGGTCGTGTAGGATTCGCCCGTCTTGGCGGCGCGCGCACGCACCCGCCGTTTGAAATTCCCATTCTCAGTCATATCAGGGCCTCTCACGTTCCGGACATCGTTCCCCAGCAACAGGCCCGAAACATCAGGACCAAGGATCACGACCCGAGACGAAAGTCCCTTTGCCTCCGGTTGAAGACCCTGCTGGGGAAGGTCTAGGGAGGTTCGGCGTTAGGCCACGCCGAAACAAAGATGCCGAGGCGGCCGCGATTCGTCAATTCGGAGAATGGCCGGGATAGGCAGGCGCCAAGGCCCTACTTCGGGCGGTCCACCTTATCCACTCGCCATGGCGGATCGGTGCGATTCGATCCGGCGAAATAAAGGATGATGCGGTTGCCGCCGGGGTCGAACAGCTCGGCCTCACGCCAGAGCCAACTCTTGTCCTCCGGCCCGGTGACGAAACGAAGACCAGCCTCGCTGAGGCTACCGACTGTCTCGTCCAGGTTCTCGCACTCGAAATACACTGTGGTTCCGCCACCGCCACTGTCGCCCTGATGCAGGGAGAAGGTGCTGTCCCCGTCCGGGCAGACGAAGCGTGCATAGCGAGGACGAGCGTCGACGATGGGCCTGAGACCGAAAGCGCAGTAGAAGTTCCAGCCCGCATCGAGGTCAGGCATCGTAACTGTTACTTGATTCAGGCGCATGATCTATCTCCTCGGCTGAGTTCGCCCAAAACTGTGCGGCGGCTTGGCACCACGACATTCATAAAAACAAAGACCTGAAGCCGTCGCATGAATCAAATTCTAAGCGAGCAGTTTTAGTGTCATCGACACAAAACTCGTGTCAGACTGTGCAAGCCACGCACACGCCGGCGCACCGATCGAGAGGGCCGAAGCCATGCACAAGTTCACCGTATCAATCACCCGGGAGATCGAGGCCGACACCGCCGAGGAGGCCGCTTTGCTCCTGTATCAGGAACTATCAACGGGACCGATCCCCGACCGCTACTCGGTCGTCGACGAGACGAAGGTTGCCACGGAGGTGAAGCTGGATCGGCAAAAGGCCGACGAATTCGCCAGCATCGATCACACCGCCGACCCCGGCAACTGGTAAGCCTCAGCTGACCAGAGGAGATCCCTGCTTTGCCGCGGAAGCGCAAGTGCGGTAGTGGCAGATCCATTCGCCGGCGTAATGCCGATGCAAACAGCCGTCCGTTGGAAATATCGCGAGCCAAGGAAAGTCCGTGACCTCACCAATCAAAATAGCCGTCGCCGGCGCGAACGGCCGCATGGGGCGCGCCATCCTGCCACTGCTGGCGGCCGATCCGGATTTTGCGTTCGTCGGCGGCATCGGCCGCGAGGGCTCCGCGGGCGCCGGGTTGATCGAACGTTCGGCTGCGATCGGAGCGGCCGACGTGATCCTGGATTTCACGACGGGACGTGCTGCTGACGAACTTGCCGGCCTGTGCGCTTCGGCCGGCGGACCGGCCCTGGTGATCGGAGCGACGGGTTTCGAGCCGGATGAGCTCGACCGGATCGCAGAAGCCGCCCGCGCGATTCCGATCCTGCGCTCCGGCAATTTCTCCATCGGCGTCAACATGCTGGTCGGCCTCGTCACTCAGGCGGCGCGCGCCCTTCCCGCATATGGCTGGGATATCGAAATCCTCGAAGCCCATCACAACAGGAAGATCGACGCGCCGTCCGGTACGGCGCTGATGCTCGGCGAAGCGGCGGCCGAAGGCCGCGGCGTTTCCCTCGCATCCGTCGAGCGGCGCGGGCGTGACGGCATCACCGGCGAGCGCCCGCCCGGCGAAATCGGCTTTGCCGTCCTGCGGGCCGGCGGGCTCGTCGGAGAACACAGCGTCCTGTTTGCCGCGGCCGAGGAAGTCTTGACGCTCTCGCATTCGGCTCTCGATCGCGGCATGTTCGCGCGCGGCGCGCTTGCCGCCGCCCGCTGGATCGCAGGGCGCGCACCCGGCGAATACACCATGGGGGATGTGCTGGGCCTGGCGTGAATAGGGGAAACAGGCTCACAGCATATCGAGGATTGCCGAAGCGACGACGACTTCGGTTCCAGCTAACCCGACGGAGCAAAACAGCGTCGTATCGCCAGGCGATCCTCTCCCGGTCGCTTTCCCGGCAATGATATCGGCAAGGTCGGCCATGCGGTGCTCATTGCCGGAGCCGGCCAGGAAAAAGGGCGAAGCATAGGCGCGCGTCTGTTCGGAAGAGTCCGTCGCAATCACGGCTGCGACATTGGCGATATCCAGGCCGAGTTCGTATCCCTCACACGTTTTCGGGCCGACGGTGTTGACGTGCACGCCGGGCTTCAGATCCCTGGCATGAATGACGGGCGTTCGGCTCGTCGTCGCGCAGATGACGATGTCGGCGTCATCAACGGCTTCCGAGGCGCTGCCGGCAGGCTCCACTTCAATACCCAAGACCTGCTGCATCTCAGCTGCAAAGGCGGCGCGATTTTTCTCGTCGCGGCTATAGACGCGGGCGCGGTCCAGTTTTCGAACGGCGGCCGCCGCGGCAAGCTGGGTTCGCGCTTGCGCTCCGCTGCCGAGGATCCCGACGATGCCGGCGTCAGGCGCGCTGAGATGCCGGATGGCGAGCCCTCCGATCGCACCAGTTCTGAGGTTGCCGAGACGCTCTCCGAGAATAATGCCCTTGAGCTTCGCGTCGTCGGCCGACCACACAGTGACGATCTGCGAATGCTCCACCCCCTCGAATGTTTCATAGACCCGGAAGCCCGCAAGCGGTTTCTTGCCGAGGATGCCGCCGACGGTGAAGACGAGATCGCCTCGATCGGGAAATGAGACATGGTGCCGGGGTGGAGAGATCAGTCGATTGCCGGCCCTCGCGAGAAAAGCGGTCTCGAGCGCATCGATCGCGACCACCATCAGCGCGCCGCCGACCAGATCCTCGTCTTTAAGAATTTTCGTCACAGCCAAACCTCCAGCCCATGCCGGCATGCTGCAACCCCAACCCCGCTTGAGGTCAACAGGCTGGGCAAGCCGATATGCGCTGAAACATCCGCGTGAGACTAACCGACCAGACGGCGAGCCATCATGACGTCGTCGATCTCCCTGCCCTCCTCCAGAACCCCGCCGGGAATCCTGCCGATCTCGGAGAAGCCTTCCCGCTGATAGAAACGTATTGCCGGCGGGTTTTCTGCACTGACGAAGAGTTCCAGTTGCAGGATGCCGATATCGCGCGCGTGATCGGCCACCGCGCCGAGCAGCTTGCCGGCAAGGCCCGTTCCGCGCAGGCTCCTTCTCACGTAAACCATGATGATCGTCGCGCGATGGGCCATCTTGCTCGACCGCTGCCGAACTAGGCCGGTTATGCCGACGGGTTCGTCACCCTGAAAGGCGATGAAAACCGGCTCATTCAGGCGATTGCGCCATTCCTCGAGAGAAAGAGCCTCCCAGTCCTCGTAGCGGCTTGCAAAGAGGGACGGTTCGGTGCGAAGCGCTTCCAGACGGATGCGCCGGAAAGCCTCCACTTCGTCTGCCCTGACATGCCTGATCGTCGTGCCACTTCCATCCATCGGGACCTCCTGCGAGATGATGAAAGGTACTGTCAATACAGATGGCCTCAGCCGATGCAACCGGTGCCAGGAGGCTTCCTAGTTCAGCATAGGTTCGAAGTTACGAAATCGAACGGAAATCCGTCATCTCAGGCGCCGGTCACTGCGCCGGACTCCCCAGCCGGCCACCCTTCCGGACGACCGGTTCGCCGGTCGGACCGACCACCGATTGATCGGTCGGCCTCGCAGCCGGTTCGCCAGTTGGCCCGACGACCGGTTCACGGGCTGGCCCGTCGACCGGCTGGCCGGTGGATCGGACGACCAGGGGATCGGCTGGCTGGACGGCGGATTGATCGGTTGTTTGCCTGGGCACCGCCTTGCCAGTTGCCCCCGGCACCGGCTGGCCGGTTGCCGCGTTCAACGGCTCGCCGGTTGGTCGGGCCGCCGATTGCTCGGTTGGCCCGGCAACTGGCTCATCAGTTGAGTCGGCCACCGATTGATCGGTTGGCTTGTCGATCGTGAACGGTACAACTTCATGGATGATGAAGAGAAGAACTATCCCGACCAACGTGCATGTCAGCGCGTAGAGAAGGAAATATTTCAGTGCATATCCCTCGCTGATTGGCAGCGCCAACTTGACAATGGCGCAAATGATATTTCCACATCATTGAACGATACTTGAAGCGAAGGCAATCATTTTCAACAAGAGCCGCGAAATTTCAAAAATGCACAGAACGGGATAAGGTAGTTATTGTAGATATTTAGGAAGCGCCTCCCCGATGCTCAATTTGTCTTGAGGTCTCGGCAAGCCCAAGGAAGGCCCCGGAACCCAGATCCGAGATCTGCCAGGCGAAGACAGCCTCGGCGATATGGGCTAGATTGCGTGTGCCGGCAGCCTGCTTTCGAGGGTGAGGCCCTCCAGGATCGGTGGCGGCAGGGGGATCCGCATGACGGCAATCGCATCTCTGTTTCAGGAAGCCGCCCGCCTTGCGGCAGGATTCCGGCAGGCAGCGCCGGCTCGCCATATGCCCACCCATGACTACGCAGCCTCGCTTGCCTGTTTCGACGAGCCGTTGCCAGCGGCCGGTTCCGATATGCTTGATGTCATCAGGCGTCTCTCGGACGGCGCCGAACCCGGGCTGCATGCAACCACTGGGCCGCGCTTTTTCGGCTGGGTCATCGGCGGCTCCCATCCGGTCGGCGTCGCGGCCGATTTCCTCACCAGCGCCTGGGGCCAGAACGCCGGAAACCATGTCGCCGCCCCGGCCGCGGCCGCCGTCGAGACCGTCGCGGCAAGATGGCTTCTCGATCTCCTGAAGCTGCCGGCCGAAAGCTCGGTCGGCTTTGTCACCGGCGCGACGGTAGCGAACTTCACCTGCCTTGCCGCCGCCCGCGGCGAGGTGCTGCGCCAGGTGGGCTGGGATGCCGATGCAAAGGGCCTGTTCAGAGCGCCTGAGATTACCGTGCTGATCGGCGACGACGCCCACACGACCGTCTTCTCCGCGTTGCAATTCCTCGGCCTCGGGCATGATCGCGTGCTGCGCCTGCCCACCGACGCGATGGGAAGGATAGACCCGGCCGCGCTGGCGGGCACGCTCGATACTGTCTCTGGACCCGTCATCGCCGTTCTCCAGGCGGGGCAGATCAATACTGGCGCCTTCGACGATTTCGCCATCATCCCGCTCTTGAAGGCGAAAGGCGCCTGGGTGCATGTCGATGGTGCCTTCGGCCTCTGGGCGCAGGCATCAATAAAGACCAGCCACCTCAGCCGCGGCATCGAAGCGGCCGACAGCTGGGCGACCGACGGCCACAAGTGGCTGCAGACGCCCTATGATTGCGGCTATGCGATCGTCCGCAACGAGCTCGCCCATCGCCGCGTCATGACGATCGCCGCGAGCTACCTGCCACTCGCCGGCGAAGGCGAACGCGATCCTTCCCATTACGTGCCCGAGCTTTCGAGAAGAGCGCGCGGCTTTGCCACCTGGGCGATGCTGAAACATCTCGGCGGCGACGGTATCGCGGCCTTGATCGACCAGTGCTGCGCCTCAGCGCGGCTGGTGGCCGATCTCCTGTCGCAGCAACCGGGCATCGCCATTCTGAACGAGGTGGCACTGAACCAGCTTGTCATCCGCTTCGGAGCGGACCTGCCCTCCGAAGAAGGCGACGCGTTGACGCGAAAGACGATCGCAAAGATTCAGGCGGACGGCATGATCTTCGCCGGCGGCGCCAAATGGCGCGGCCGCGACGTCCTGCGCCTCTCGGTCACCAATTTCCAGACGACATCGGATGAGGCGCAGCTCGCCGCCCAAAGCATCATCGCCGCGTTCAAGAGTGTGAGCGGCGGCTGACGCAACTACTGCCTTGGTTCGCCCGGGCACGGAATTGTGCTATCGCCGGCTCTGTTCACTTGAAGAGAGAAAACGTGAAAAACGTCCTGTTCGTCTGCAGTCAGAACAAGCTTCGAAGCCCGACGGCGGAACAGGTCTTCGCGAGTTGGCCTGATATCGAGGTCTCCTCGGCAGGCACTAACAATGATGCCGAAAATCCGTTATCGAACGAACTGATCGAATGGGCCGATATCGTCTTCGTTATGGAGAAGGCTCACCGTGCGAAAGTCCAGGGCAAGTACCGGTCAGCTCTCAAGGACAAGCGGCTGGTCTGCCTTCATATTCCTGATGATTATGATTTCATGGATCCCGCGCTCGTGCAGCTGCTGAAGGCAAAGGTGCCTCGGCATCTCTAAGCTCGGTCATCCGACCGCAGAATCGCCGCCCCGAACAAGAAGGCGGGCGCGCCACTGGTGACAACTTGCGGCCAATCTGTGGGGCCGACAGTCAAACTTGTTGAGAGACATATTCCGGAAACTCGGCCGCACCGCGACTTAGGGCTTTCACCATCAACAGGCCGTCGTCGAAGTAGCCGTTTCTCGCGTAGAACTGGTGCGTACGCTCCCTGCCCAGCACCATGGCGATGCGGATCACCGCGCATTCAATCCGCTCCCCCTCCGCCTCGATCCACGCCATCATCTTGCCGCCGATGCCTTGACCGCGGAGAGCGCTGTCCACCACGACGTTATCCGCCTCGACATACTTGCCGCACCACAACTGAGTGCCGGTCCAGAAACCCGACGCACCCACCATCCGTTCGTCGATGTAGGCTGCTATGCAGCGGTAGTTGCTCTGTGCGAACATGGCTGAAAGTCGTTGGCAAACCACGGCCTCACTCAGGCGACTAACCTGGCTGTACAGCGGGAAAATTGTCATCGTCTGATCGAGGCCGACCAGCTCACGGATGATCACTTCGTCGGACACAGCAGCCCCCTATCCTCTCGATCGCATGATAGTGCACGCGAACTTGGTCATGATCCATAGGCGTGAACAACTTACAGTGGACGGCCTGTCTTCCCATTGTCACCCGCACCGCCTATAGCTCCCCGCCCATCCAGATCGAGCAAGGAGCAGAGCCATGAACGCCAATGATGTCGCCGCCCATTGGGAGAGCAATGCCGAGACCTGGACGATCTATAGCCGCGCCGGTTACGACAAGTATCGCGACGCGCTGAACACGCCGGCTTTTCTGAAGATGCTGCCGCCGGTGGCGGGCCTTGCCGGGCTCGATCTCGGCTGCGGCGAAGGTTCCAACACCCGCGCCGTCGCTCGCCTCGGCGCCCGCATGATCGGTCTCGACATCGCCCCGACCTTCATTCGTTATGCCCGCGAGACCGAGACGCAAGCGCCGCTCGGCATTGAATACGTGCTCGGCGACGGCCAGAGCATCGATTTCCCGGAGGCGAGTTTCGATTTCGTCACCGCCTTCATGTCGATGATGGACATGGCCGATCAGAGCCAGGTGCTGAAGGGCATCCACCGCGTCCTGAAATCGGGCGGCTTCCTGCAGTTTTCGATCCTGCATCCCTGCTTTGTGCCGCCGACGCGCCGCAACATCCGCAATCAGGCCGGCGAGCCCGTCGCCGTTGAGATTGCCGATTATTTCGACGAGAGCGACGGCCGGGTCGAGCGCTGGATTTTTTCCTCCATCCCCGAGAAAGAACGGGCGACGCTGACGCCCTTTGCCATTCCGCGTTTTCACCGGACGCTGTCGACCTGGGTGTCGATGATCGTCGAAGCGGGGCTGACGATCGACGCTTTCGGCGAGCCCATGGCGTCAGTCGAGGTGGCGCTCGCCGAGCCAATGGTCGCCGATACCCGCATCGCGCCGATCTTCCTCCACATCAGGGCGCGCAAGGCGTAAGGCCTGTTTTCCCGCCGCCACCCAGGTTTGGAGGAGGGTGAGTTCTCACCCGGGTTCTCACCCAACATCATCGTCGCACGGCGACCACCGAGCTGGCGCGATAGCGCGACAGCTGGACCCGGTTGGATTGGTTGCCGCCGAACAGGTAGACGTACTGCCGGCGCTGGTCGATGTGATCGAACAGGCTCACATGAAAGCGCCGGCCGGTGCGGATCACCACGACATCCCCTCGCCTGGCGGAGCGGACACCGACCGGTTTGCCAAACTTCCTCCAGGACGCCGCCATGTTGGGGTTGGGCGGCGGTTGCCGCGAAGATCGCTTGGCGACAAAGGCCAGGAACGCCCCGCACCACGATACTCTGCGCGGATTGATGCTGAGGAAGGAGATGGAACGTTCGTGCATGCTTTTGTACTTGGATGCCGTAACGAGCATGTCTGCCTCACAGGGCACGGCAAGCGCCGTGAGGACGATGACGAGAATAACCTTCATAGTTACCCACCATTGTTTGTATAATGTTGAAATTCCAAAATGTGGCGAAGAATAAAACAGGCGCGGCAACGTAGATGCGAATTATGGCGTGATTTAGAAGCAACTAATACTGGCATTTTGGCGGCAGAAATTTGTCCGAAGCGAGGCGCGGAAGCTCCGTAGGCGAGCCTGCCTTTTGGCCGGACACGACATCGCAAACCCCGAAAAACGTATGTTTTGCTGAGCCGAAAGGCTGGAAATTTCGCCATCCCAACCAGGTCTATTCAGACGACACGGACTGCGCCCGCAATGCTTGAGCAGCAAAACCATTCGCCAAGGGTTGACGACAGTGCGCGGAATTAGCTTCTCACCTATACGAGCTATATTTCCTATGGCCGTTAATAATACTTCGGTGCAATAGGAAATACATTGTGCTCGCCCGATTCATCAGCGAAAGCCGGAGGTTGCCCCTCCGGTTGCGGACGTGAACGAGCTTAGGACAGCGGAGGCCGGCGTGGCGTGTCAACCGTGTGGTTGCGCCGGTTCGGGTTGGCCTGTGCCTGGGGCAGGATCAGCGGCAAGTGCGCTGGTGACCAGGAGTGCTGCGGCGAGAACAGGGACGACCGCCCAGTACGAAAAGCGGATGCCGAAGTGTTCGGCAACGAAACCGAGCAGTGGCGGCCCGGCGAAAAACACAAGGAACGTCGTCTGCCCGAGCGCTGCAACGTTGACGGGTGCGGGTCGATCCGTGCGTCGGGCCGCAGCCGAGATGGCAAGCGGATAGACTGAAGAACAGCCGATACCTGTCAGGCCAAAGCCTGCGAGCGCGATAGCAGGGTGTGTCGCCGTCGCAACCATGACAACACCGATGGCCGCGATCCCAAGGAGAGTGATTGCAACCGGGCGCGGATTGAAGCGGTCGATGACAGGGTCCATGCCGAGCCGCCCGATGGCGATGAACGAGGAGAAAATGGTCACGCTGAGCCCGCCGACGAAGGGTTCGACCGCGAATACGTCGCGCATATAGATCGCCGACCAATCGACGCTTGCGCCTTCGGCAAGAAGCGGAGCTGCGGCGACAAGGCAAAGGGGGAGCAGTCCGAGCGTGGGAAAAGCGATGATCGGCGTATCTCCGGGGTGAGCGTCCTGCCGTCGGGGCGCATTCTCGATCCCGGAGAAAACGATCGACCCGGCAATCAAGACCGTCACCAGGACGATGAAGGTATGCAGTTCGATGGAGACGGCAGCCTGCCGCATGCCGGCGGCAACAAGGGCAGTGATGCAGAAGCCGAGGCTCCACATGCCGTGAGCCCGGCTCATGATGCGGTACCCAAGCAGCGCCTCATGGCGATCGGTTTCGATATTGGCGTTGATCTCGAATGCTCCGGTGAAAACGCCGGCAATGAAGAACAACGGCACCGCCAAGAGAGCTGAAGGCATCCAGGGGATCAACGCGAAAAACAGCGACGCACCGAAGACGGTGACGAAGGCGGTGGTGCGCGCACCGAGCCTCTCGATGAGCCTCACCGAGAACGTCAATCCGCAGAGAACCCCGGAGGACAGGACGGCGAGCAGAAGGCCAAGCTCGCCTTCCGTCAGACTAAACTTGAGCTGAAGGTCGGGCAGCCGCGAAACAAACGCCCCCAGGGAAAGCGCCACGGCAAACTGAATGAAGAAAATGCGGTGGTGCGGCTTCATCTCGACACTCTGCTCCGATTGGGGCGGGATCGCAGCAGAGCGATCCCGCGGATAGCCGGACTTTCCGACGAAATGGCGCTAGAACAGGGTGATTTTAGGCCGGGTCGGCCTAAAATCTGAATCCTGTTCTATATTATATAGTTAGAGCATGATGTCGTCCGAAAACCGCTCACACTTTTCGGCATCATGCTCTAGCTCAAAAAGCCGCGCTCTCAGGATCATCAACCACCCTTGCTGACAGCCCCTGTCAGCATCGTGCAGCCGCCGCCGACTTCACGGGTGCTTGGCGGCCGCTGGTATTTCTGTGACGCGCAGCTGCTCCGTCCACGTCCACCTCCCTCCACAAAATTCGCACTCACCTCAATTTACTTGCCGTTCCGCGATCGGCATATGTTTGTGCCATAGGCAGTGGCACGAGGGGAACTATGGCGTCGACGCATATAAACAATACGGGTGCACGTGCCGGCTGGAAGGGCTTTGTCGGACTGGTCGTCGGCGCGGTGATCGGCTTTGCCTTTATGCCGGGCATTGCGCAGGCGGAATCCTTTTCGAAGCTTGAAAAGCAGGGTTATGCCGTCGGCAAACTCACCAAAGGCAAGGCCGGCGGCTACGGCTGGGTCATCTCCAACAGCAATAAGCGGTTCTTCTGCCGGCTGAACGCCAGCCTGGCTTATGTCAGCAAAAAGGAGATGGTGAGCATCACGTCGTCAGGGCGCCTTATCAAGGTCGACCGTGCCACGTTCGAGGCAACGATCGGCGGCCCTGATCCGTCGATACAGCAATGGAGCGATCTTCAATCCGGCCGCGTCAAGCCTGATGACGTTGGGAGTTGCACGCCTGTTCGCTGATTGACGTAGAATATCGCGAGGAGCGCGACAAGCTGTTTGGAATTTGCCCGCTCCCCGAATTGAATACACCACGCTAAACCGGCTGAAGAAGGACATGTCGCTCCTGCCGACCGACAGCCGGATCACGCCGTCCTGCAGGGTCGGAGTCGTCAAGCCGCATTGCCTCGTCGTTCACGCTGCCACGCTTCTCACGCCCGCATCCGCCTCCATCCCCACAAAAAATTCACACCCACATCAATTTACTTGCCGTTCTGCAATGCGGCATATGTTTGTGTCCATGGCCAAGTGGCATGAGCGGGGAACCATGACGTCAACACATGCAGACAATACGGGTGAAGGTGCTGGCCGAAAGGGCTTCGTCGGACTGGTCATCGGCGCGGTCGGCGTCGTCTATGGCGATATCGGCACCAGCCCGCTCTATGCCCTTCGCGAGGCGCTGAGGCCCTTCGCCGCCGATGGCGTACACGAAGCCGAGGTCATCGGTCTCATTTCGCTGATGGTCTGGACGCTGACGATCATCGTGACCTTCAAATATGTGCTCTTCCTTCTGAGGGCGGACAATGACGGCGAAGGCGGCACGCTTTCGCTTCTCGCTCTCCTGATGAAGAAGATGGGGCGAAACGTGCCGGTGCTCTTCTTCGCCGGCCTGATCGGCGCGGCTCTCTTCATCGGCGATGCGATGATCACGCCCGCTTTGTCTGTCATGTCGGCGCTGGAAGGCCTGAAACTGGTCACGCCGGCCTTTGCCGAATACGTCCCGCTGGCGTCGGCTGCGATCATGATCGTTCTCTTTGCCGTCCAGTCGAAGGGAACCGCCGCCGTCTCGATCTTTTTCGGGCCGATAACGGTGTTGTGGTTTCTGGCCATGGCCGCGGGCGGCCTGATCCATATCGGCGACGACTGGAGGATTCTGGAAGCGCTCAATCCGATCAATGCATTCCTGTTCCTCACCCATGCCGGCAGCGTCGGCCTCATCGTGCTCGGCGCCGTCTTTCTGACGGTCACGGGCGCCGAAGCGCTCTATGCCGACCTCGGGCATTTTGGGCGCCGGCCAATCCAGATAGCATGGTTCGTGCTCGTCTTTCCGGCATTGCTCTTGAATTATCTCGGCCAAGGCGCGTTGGTTCTTAGCCATCCCGAAACGGCTACCAATCCGTTCTTTCTGATGTATCCCGACTGGGCCTTGCTGCCGGTGGTCATTCTGGCGACGATGGCAACGATCATCGCCAGCCAGGCGGTGATAACAGGCGCATTTTCGCTGGCCCGCTCGGCGGTTCACCTCGGCTTCCTGCCGAGGCTCAGGATCAAGTTCACGTCGGAAACCAATACCGGCCAGATCTACGTGCCGAGCGTCAATCTTCTCCTGCTGGTCGGCGTCTTGATGCTGATCTTTTCCTTCGGCGACTCCGAGTCTCTGGCGACGGCCTATGGCATCTCGGTGACCGGAACCATGGTCATCTCGACCCTGCTGGTCTTCCAGTTTCTCCGAGCCGTCTGGGGCTACTCCCTCGTGCTCGCGGCCGTCCTGCTGCTACCGCTCTTCATCATCGAAGTCCTGTTCCTGGCGGCGAACCTCTTGAAGATCCACGATGGCGGCTGGGTTCCGGTCGCCCTTGCGCTGGCGATCATGATCCTGATGTGGACATGGACGCGAGGACAGGCCTATCTGAAGAGACTGCGCGCCAACAACGAGATCCCACTCGATTCCTTCATCAGATCGATCGAGCGAAAGTCGGACCATTCGCCGGTCACTGTTCCGGGAACGGCAGTCTTCCTAACCAGCGTCCCGGATCGCACGCCGAATGTTCTGCTCCACAATCTCAAGCACAACCACGTGCTCCACGAACAGAATGTCATCCTGACCGTCTGGACCGAGGACGAACCTTATGTTCCCGACAGCCGCCGCATCAAGATCAGCCAGCTCTCGCCGCGTTTCGTGCGCCTCGACATCACCTTCGGCTTCATGGACGACCCCGACGTCACCAGGGCGCTGGCTCTCTGCCGGGAGGGCGGCTTCAAGTTCGAGATCATGAGGACCTCCTTCTATCTCGGCCGCCGGAACCTCGTCAGGACGCCGAACACCGGGTTGCCCCCCTGGCAGGAGCGCATATTCATGGCGCTGGAGGGCTTGGCGATCGATCCCTCCGACTATTTCAACCTGCCGTCCAACCGCGTCGTCGAACTCGGCGAACAGATCGCCATTTAGGTCAGGACACCGCTCGGCAGCGACATCAGGATCGCGCCGGTATCAGCCTCGATATCGCAATGCGTTGACGATGATGTCGAAAGCGCGAGGCGCTGAACATCACGCCTTGGCCGAGATCGCGCTCAGTTCCTCGAGATCGAGATCCCGTTCCAGCTCCCGTAGCGTCTCGTCATCGATGTCGCCGGCCCGGTGGAGCCGGATGAGTTCCCGGCGTCCAATTGCCACCGCTTCGAGAATGACGTCGAAATGCGCATGCAGCACCGGCATGTATTGCTCGGTTTTCTCGGCATAGTCGACGATCGACGTGGCCCGGCGCTGGTAGCGCTCCAGCAATTGCGGGTGGATGAGTTTTCCCTCCGCGTCATAGGCCAGGCTCTGGACGATCCCGAACTGCGCCTGCGCCATGGCGGCTTCGGCCTGGCTCATCGTCAGGCGCGCTCTTTCCGACTCCGGCTCCACCAGCCGCGCCCAGGCAATCACCCGCCCCAATGTCGTGCCCTGTATGAGCACGGTTCCGAGAATGACGGCGAAGGCCGTCACGAGGATGAAGTCGCGGCCGGGAAATCCTTCCGGCAAGCTCAGCGCCAAAGCAAGCGTCACCACGCCACGCACGCCCGCCCAGCTGAGAACGGTGGCGCCGCCGACGCCGAGCGGCGCGGCGCGTGTGAACCCCAGGGCAGTGCATAACCTGATGACGAAATCGGCGGCGAAGACCCAGGCAAAACGCGCGAGCACGAGCGCCACGAGGATCGCCAGCATCGGCAATCCCATGGTCGCGATCACAGTGGCAAAGCCGCCGCCGCGTTCGACGACATCCCGGAGCGACAGCCCGATCAGGATGAACACCGCCGCTTCCATCAGGAAGATCATCACCGTCCAGAACGAGATGCCGCGCATGCGCATTGCGGCTGAAAGCACGGTGTGCTGGTGCCAGCTCATGATCAGGCCGGCGGTAACCGTGGCGATGACACCGGAAACATGCAGTTGCTCGCCGAGCAGATAGGCAATCCAGCCGAGCAGCACCGAGGCTGCGATGATGAGATATTCGTCGCCGAGACGCCGGACGAGTTTGACCCATGCCGTTCCCACAACGATGCCGACGACGGCGCCGCCGAGCGCCAGCACGAGGAAGCTGCCGGCCGCCGCCCCCGCGCTGAAGGCGCCCGTTGCGGCAGCGGCAACGGCAAAGCGGAAGAGAACCAGGCCGCTGGCATCGTTGAGCAGGCTCTCGCCCTCCAGCAGGATCTGAAGCCGCCGCGGCAGGCGGACGCGCTGCAGCACGGCCCGCGCCGCAACGGCATCCGGCGGCGCAACGATCGCGCCGAGTGCTGCGCAGGCCGCCCAGGGAAGCGACGGAAAGATGAGATGGGCCACAACGGCGACGACCGCGCAGGTGAAGAACACCGCGCCGACGGCAAGCGAGGCGATGCCGATCACATGCCGCCGCAACCGCCCGGCGGCAATGGACCAGGCGCCGTCCATCAACAGCGGCGGCAGGAAGATGACCAGCACCAGCCCGGGATCAATTGATATCGCCGGCAGCCCCGGCACAAACGCCAGCGAAGCACCACCCGTCAGCAACGCCACGGACGGCGGCAATCCGAGCCTGTGGGCCGCATAGTGCAGCGCGATGATCGCAAGAAACATCGCGATGACGAGCTCGAACAAGTGGGTTGGTTCCATATACCTCTGCCCCGGCTCGGAAACGAATCTTGGATGCCCGTTGCATCATTCCTTAAATCGAAATCGATCTGGGGAAGAATGCAGCAATTCAAAGTGTTACAGCGTTCTTGCACATCTGAACAGACGCGTGGCGCTGCAAACGCCGCCGGCCTGGCAACGGTCGGAGACAATTTTCGCTTTGTGCTATCAACGCTAGGTCTACACCTAGCGATTTCCTTCAGAGCTAGCCGTATTGAGCTTGCTTGGAACCGCCCTCACCTCAATCACACCTCAATGACCCACCCGGCACATGCCATGTGGCGACGCTGAATCTCCGCGCGCCATTTGAGTTGCGCCTGATCGCATTAAGGAGGATTCTGCCTGGCACCGCGATGCCAGGTTCGGTCTCGGCTGACCTCAGCCATGGCGACGATATACGGCGACTTCGGCTTGTCCAAGCCGCAAACGTCTTTCGCGGCTCATTCCGACTTGCGTGATCTAGATCTGAGACATCTGGCCCAAAAGGGCGTCAACGCCGACCCGAAGGGGCGTCAACAGGGAGGTTCGTCATGAAAATCGTTCTTATCGGCGGCACTGGGCTCATCGGGTCCAAGACCGCGGCGCGTCTGCGCGTTAAAGGCCACGAGGTGCTGGCCGTCTCGCCAAGCACCGGCGTCAACACCATCACCGGCGAGGGCCTGGCACAAGCGCTGGCTGGCGCCAACGTCGTCGTCGACCTTGCAAACTCACCGTCGTGGGAAGACAAGGCGGTCCTCGATTTCTTCGAAACCTCGGGCCGCAATCTTCTCGCCGCGGAAGCCAAGGCCGGCGTCAAGCACCACATTGCGCTCTCCATCGTCGGAACGGAGCGCCTGCCTGAAAACGGCTACTTCCGGGCCAAACTCGCCCAGGAGAAACTCATCAAGTCATCGCCCATCCCCTACACGATCATCCACTCCACCCAATTCCTCGAATTCCTGAAGGGCATCGCCGACGAAGCCACCATCGGCACCGTCGCGCGTCTTTCTCCCGCAGCTTTCCAGCCCATCGCATCGGACGACGTTGCCGATGTGATGGCGGATGTCGCGCTTTCAAAGCCGCTTAACGGCACAATCGAGATTGGCGGACCTGAGCGCGGCCCCATGCACGAGATCGTTGCCCGGTATCTGAAAGCGATCAACGATCCGAGGAGAGTCGAGGCAGACGTTCATGCGCGCTACTTCGGGTCTGAACTGGACGATCGCTCGCTTGTGCCCGGCGAGGGCGCGAGGCTCGGCAAGATCGGCTTTGCGGATTGGTTTCGACAGTCCCAACGGCCGACCTAAATCAAGGCATCAAACCCACATCCACATTCAACGAGCAGAAGGATTACGGCAATGAATTCAGCTTTGTTATCGTTATGTGTGTCGGCCACGGTTTGCCTTTTCGGCACTTTGGCGGTTGCCGCCGAAGACGGCGCAGCCGTCACACCGCTCATGAAAAAGGACCTTCCGAATTATCCCGGCAAGGAAGGGCTGATGATATCGGTAGAGTATGGGCCGGGAGGTTCCTCGCCTATTCACAAACATGAGGCGAATGCATTCGTCTACGTTCTGGAGGGCTCGATCGTGATGCAGGTCAAAGGCGAAAAGGAAGTCACCTTATCGCCGGGAGAGACCTTTTACGAAGGTCCTTCCGACATTCATCTGGTCAGCCGCAATGCGAGCACGTCCAAACCGGCGAAGTTCATCGTCGTGCTGCTGAAGAACAAAGGCGCTCCGGTTGTCATGCCGGTGAAGTGAAATGCAGATGCTCGGGCTTGTGCCGAGCATCTGCAGACCGCGCAGCAGATCCTCGGCACATGGCCGAGGATGACGTCGAGTAAAGAGCGGGGTTGTCGGCGACCACCGAGGCGTCCTTGTCAGCCAAGGCGTCCAGATCGCAGTTCGGCACAACAGATGGAGCAAGCAGATGAAAATTACGGTCATGGGAGCGAGCGGGCGCATCGGAACGCGGCTCGTCGAGGATCTTCGACAGGCAGGCATCGAAGTGGTCAGCGCATCCCCGTCTCTCACAGGAGTCGACAGTGTGACGGGAGAAGGCCTGAGGTCAGCCATAGCGGGAGCCGACGTCGTCATCGACGTCACCAACGCCGCGTCATTCGGCGACAGCTCCGCGCTGGCGTTTTTCAAGGCCTCCACCCGGAATCTGCTGGCGGCTTCCGCGGATGCAGGCGTCGGCCACTATATCGCGCTTTCCGTGGTGGGAACGCCTCGCCTTGTCGAAAGCGATTATTTCCACGCCAAGATGGTGCAGGAAAATCTCATCCGGGCAGCGCGGCGGCCCTATACCATCCTCCATTCCACGCAATTCTTCGAGTTCATCGGCGGCGTGGTCGACATGGCGGCAGATGGAGACGGCTTCCAGCTTCCCTCGGCGTCCATACAGCCCATAGCGGCCGACAACGTTGCTGAAATCCTGGCCGAACTGGCGATGGGAGCAGCAAGGAATGACACGATAGAGATCTGCGGGCCCGAGCAATTCGGCCTCGACGAAATTGCCCGCATACACCTCACCGCAAACGAAGACACACGCCAGGTTATGACCGACAACAGCGCCCGCTACTACGGCGTCGAACTGAACGACGACACATTGCTGCCGCGCAAGGGAGCACGGACGGGTTCGCTGCGCTATGGCGAATGGCTGTCTACATCGGGTTGATCGTCGTCTCACTAGGAAATGGCTCCATTCCGCTGCCAACGCGCCGTCCTTGGCGCGGTTTAGCTGTGGCGTCTCCCAGTACCATGGCCTATGATTGAATTCACGAATCCAAACGCAGGCAAAACGTAAAATAGTTCACGCTAACAACCCAAATTTACTTTTCAAATGACCCTTCTGTTTTTGTTCATACTCAGTCTTTGCAGCCATTTCAGAGAAGCGCGGATGAACTCTGAACCGTTTGGCCTACATGAAGGCCAGACCAGAAGTTCTATGAACTTGCCGTTGAATTTACTGGGCTCTCAATATTATTCCGTGCCATCGGTGCCAAAGCCCGATTCAGATTTCACTCGATACTATGCGACCGTAGGAGAGCAAACCGGTCTCTGCATGATTTCGGCAGCAACGCCCCAATTTGAAAACGATCCCAAAGGCATCGTCGTTCGGGAAAAGATGGACGTTATGGGCTCGCGTCTGCGCGATATTTACGGGGCATTTGTCAAGCACGACGTCATGCGAGAGAACGCTCTTTGGACCCGTCCCGACGATTGGCTTATGGCGGTTCAGCAAGGAGAACGTGAATACGAATTGAGATGGCCAAGCTTGTCGGGTGGCAAGGTCGGCGCCGGAATCGCCCAAATTGTGCTTCGAGCTGCGGCCGCAGGTCCAGATCGGTCCGTTATATTGCTTTCCTACAGGTTCGATAACTACAGCAGGTGTCAGGCCGAGCAGGCTGTGCCAAAAATTTCGAAGCAATAACGTTCAATGAAAATCGGTCCGGGAACAGTCAATATGCCCGCTGTCCGAGATCGCCACGCCCCGTCGCAGGCCGATCATCCTCGGCACGCGTCAGTGACTGAGGCCGTAGAAGCGCGTAGACATGGATGCCATGCCCTCCCGGCTTCAGTCTCCGGAGCAAGAGCCACAGGAAAGGAAGATCCCATGGCTCGCGGTCCGCGACGATACCGCCGCCAGAACCAGCGGTGGCTACTGGTATCACCGCGATCAGATTTAATTGGAATTTCTGGTCTACCCTCCTTAGATCCTGCGTCTTGAGGCAAAGGAAGACAGATGAAAAGGCGAACCCTTGTGCTTGGCGGTGCGGCCATTGTCGCATCATCCGTGGCTGCGGTGGCGGTCTGGCAGCGGCGGCATGTCACGGTTGCCGCGAGGGCATTCGACTGGAAGGGAACGGATTTCGTAAGCGGCGGCACAAAGTCGATCGCCGTGAAAAAGCTGCCCGCGCCGCTCTTTCGCACCCGCCCGAATTGCGTCGTGACCGTCGCCCAGACCCTTGGCCCCTGCCATGTCAACAATATTCCGACCCGTCAGGATGTCTCGGAAGGAAAGACCGGGCTGCCCTTGCGGCTGGCCGTCCGGATCGTCCATGCGGCCGATTGCCGGCCGGTCGAAAATGCCGATATCGAAATCTGGCATACCGATCACTGCGGCATCTATTCCGGCCGCGAGGCTGCGCAGATGTGTACACTCGGCGATGCCGAGGCCATTAGCGGGCTTGCCTTTCGCGGCCGCCAGCAGACGGATGAAAACGGGCAGGCAAGCTTCCTGACGGCCTATCCCGGATGGTACCAGGGCCGCACCCCGCATGTTCACTGCCGCATCCTTGTCGAAGGCAAGGAGCTTCTCGTCAGCCAGATCTATTTCGACGATGCGCTGAGCGACATCATCTATGGCGAGCATCCCGACTATCTCGGGCGCCCTGCCCGCGATACACGCAACGACGAAGACGGCATCATCCCGGAGGACGCTGCCGATCACATCTTCGATTTCGAAAAGCTCGACGGCGGCGTGCTGTCCGCCACCATCACGATCGGCCTTTCTGCCTGAGCGCAAGTAACGCGGGGAATGCATAGCCGGAGCTGTAGATCGCCATCCGCGAAGGCCGGTATTGCAACTTCACTAAGACAAGATACAAAATCCTCGCGTCAATCGGGATATCTGTGCTTCCCCGGTTCAGACCAGGGTGTTGAGCGATGGAGGATGAGGATGCGAGGCTTTGGGTTTATTGCGCTCTTCAATCTCGGCGCCATGCTGGCAGCCGGGCCGACCAGTGCCTGTATTGATATTGCCGCCATGGACCTTCACGATGTTTCATATGCAGACGTCGTGGTCGTTGGCCGCGTGACGAAATACACGTTGGTTCTCGACCCCGAGGCGAGGAAACGACATCAGGAATTCCTCGCCCACAGTAGTGGCAAAGTCCGGGAAGTTCTCGGGAAGGTGAACAGTTTTATGACTGACTATGCGCGCTTGGAGATCGCGGTCGAGGAAGTTCTGCGTGGCCCGGCGCCTCATACCCTTACCGTGACCTGGGATAACACCGCATTCAGCGAGACTATGCCGCCTACCTCCTACCTTATAGCCTTGCGCAGTTCAGGCTCACCGCTGCCGCCACTTCGGGGTCCCACCGCCACTATTCTTCCGGACCCGGATCCGCCTTCCCTGTCTGTTCTGCGGGCGCCGTGTTCCGCTGCGTTCTTTTTCGAAAGCACCAGCAGTGATGCAGATATTGTTCGGCAGATATTGAACTCAGGGTCCAAATGAATCTTGTGAGGGGATGACGACCTTGCTGGAACCCGAAATCGCCCTGGATGGCGGCAACGTCAATGCCGCCGTCGTGCGCGTCGGCTGCCGCCCGCCTGCACCTCGGCGGCCATTTCGAGCACTGGCGGTGCGAGGCAGAAGCTTTCGCTCTCAACCTGATAGACCTGGGACGGGCGCTATGACTGCCGCCTATATGCCCGCATACCATTCATAAACGCGATCCTCCCAGAAGCCGCCATTGCCGCCGTAAAGCTGGCTGAGATCGGCGACGGCTTCGATGCCGGTCAGATATTTTGCCTGCTTGTAGCCGAGCTGGCGCTCGACCCGGAGCCGGAGCGGCGCGCCATGGGCGACTTCGAGATCGCGGCCGTTCATGGTGTGGGCAAGGATCGTCTGGGGGTGGAACGCATCGACGAGATCGATGCTTTCGTAATACCAGCCGCTGCCGTCGAGCGTCTTTTCATATTCGTCGGCGCAGTGGAAGACGATGTAGCGGGCTTCGGGTTTCAGGCCCGCCGCCTGCAGCAGCGCGCGGAGCGGCACGCCGGTCCATTTGCCGATCGCGCTCCAGCCCTCGACGCAGTCATGCCTTGTGATCTGCGTGCGGGCCGGCAGGGCTTTCAAATCCGCCAGCGACAATTGCATCGGCTTGTCGACCAGCCCGCCGACCTCGAGCTTCCAACTCGAAAACCGCTGGTTCATCCAGTCGATATAGCGGGCATTGTCGGGCATGCTCGTGCCGTTGGCGCGGAAGGTCGGCGAGATATCGGCTTCGGTGAATTCGCGGGCGAGCGCGTCGTCGCCGAGCAGGAAGCGCTGCGTCTTCATGCTGAGGCCTTCGGCGATCTTGAGCACCGATTTCGTCCGATCGTTTTCGACGAGGGCATCGCAGCCGGCGAGCCCCAGCGCTGATGCCGTCATGGTCGCGCCGATCAGGAAGCGACGCCTGGTGATGATGCGGCTCATGACTTTCCTCCCTGCCCGATGTCGTAATAACCGGTGACCATCGAACGCAAATTGTTGAACACGCCCGAGACCAGCACCATCGCCACATGCACGGCGACGAAGGCGACGAGCGAGAAGGCGGTCAGGAAATGCAGCGTGCGGGCCGATTGCCGGCCGCCGAACAGATCGAGCAGCCAGGGCGCGACCGCGTTGAAGCCCGGCGACATGGTAAGCCCTGTCCCGATCATCAGCGGCAACAGCACGAAGATCACGGCGACATAGGCGAGTTTCTGCAGCGTATTGTAGTGGCGGGCCTCGGCTCCCTTGGGAAAGCGCAACCGGGCGTGGCTGACGATCTCATGGCCGAGATGCGAAGGCTTCAGCTCTTCGGCCGCCGGCAGCAGATCGCGGCGGAAATGCCGGCTGACGAAACCATAGGCGAGATAGATGAAGCCGTTGATGACGAACAGCCAGGCAAAGAAGAAATGCCAGCGCCGGCCCGATGCCAGATCCTGGTAGCTCGGCAAGGTCAGCCAGTTCGGAAAACCGCGCACCGCGGCCTCGCCGTCGACATTCGAAACCCCGAGAATGCCCGTCGTATCGAAGCTCAATCCGCCCAAGTGCGTCACGCCCTTCAGCGCATCGCCTTCCTGTTCGGCCACCATGGAAATGAAGGACGGATCGTTGTCGGCGCCGTACTGGCCCCAATAGAGCGCCGGATGGGCGTTGAATATCTGCAGGCCGCTGTAAAGCAGCACTGTCATGCACAGCACGTTTACCCAGTGCGACAGGCGCACCAGCAGGCCATGGCGGTAGAAGAGCGTGCGTCCGCTCGCCATGCCGGCATCGGTCGTGGCCATTGTAGTTCCTCCGGATCGGCGTGAAAAGTCTTCGCGAGAAAGGACGCGGCCGCCGGCAAAATAGTTTCAGCGACCGCGGCTAAAGCTTACTTCATCGCGTCGCAGGCCTTCATCATCGTGTCCTTCTTCATCGTGTCCTTCTCCATGCCGGCATTGTGCATGCAGTCGGTCTTGGTGCTGCCGGTCGCCATTGCGTCCTTCGACATTGCATCCTTCGACATCGCATCCTTGGACATCGCATCCTTCGACATCGTGTCGGTCTTCATGCTGTCTTTCTTCATGGCATCGCTGCTTTGGGCGTTGGCGACGCCGGCAAGCGACAGGCCGATGACGAAGGTGCAGGCGGCAAGGCTGGAAAGGATCTTGGTCATGAGGGTCTCCTCGGATCGATTGACATGTCCGCCGACACTCGCCGACGGCTCACAGTCCTGAATTCGATCTCCTTGCGAAGGCGGTTACAGCCCTCACGCTTATGTGATAGCGCTACAGCGCCGCGCGTCTTTTAGAGACGCGCAAAGGACGCTGTACACTTTGAATTGCCGCCGGAAGATTTTTGAATCGACCTGTAACCAAAGCGTCATCCACGCGAATGACATTGCAGACGACATGACGAGCGCCCATTCGGAACAAGCACTGAAGATGCTGATGCTTCTTTCCCTTGACGGGGACGAGGCGGCCTATCGACGTCTGCTCGTGACGTTGCGGACCCTGCTCGTCGGTTATTACGGCGGACGTATCGGCACTACCGCGAAATCCGACACGGAAGATCTCGTGCAGGAGACGTTGCTGGCGCTGCATTCGCGCCGGGCGACCTATGACAGGGAGCGGCCGTTCACCGCGTGGTTCTTCTCGATTGCCCGTTACAAGCTGATCGACCATCACCGGAAGCATGGCGGCCGGTACAAGGCGGAAATGGAGCTGGACGAGGAGATCGAAGACGATTTCAGGGAGGATGCGATTGCAGCGCGCATGGATGTCGAACGGCTGTTGAGCGGTCTGCCGCAGCACCAGCAGGAGCTGATCCGTCAGGTCAAGCTCGAGGGGCAGTCGGTGGCCGATACGGCCAGCCGCACCGGACAGTCGGAATCGGCGGTCAAGGTCGGCGTTCACAGAGGCATCAAGGCGCTGGCGGCAAGATTGCGAGGTGGAATGTGAGAGAGACTGAGGACGTGATCCACAGCCTTGTTCGGGATCTGAGGCCGGTGCCGAGGCATGCGCTCGAACGCCGCTTCGCGCTCGCCATCCTGCCGGCCTTAGCAATCTCGCTGCTGCTGATGCTTATCGTCTTCGGCCTTCGCACCGATATGGCGCAGGCGCTGATGCTGCCCGTCTTCTGGATCAAGTCCGCCTACAATGCCTTGCTTGCAATCGCCGCCTTCGCAGCCGTTTACCGCCTGTCCCGGCCGGATGGCTCGGAGGGCCGCTTTTTCGGGATTGCCGCGGCCATCATACTTACCCTCGCCGTCCTGGCGGTCATTCAGCTCACTTTGTCGCCGGCCGCAAGCTACCCCGTGCTGGTGCTCGGCTCCTCCGCCCTGCATTGCCCACTGCTGATCTTTGCCTTTGCCATGCCGATCCTGATCGCAAATACCTGGGTTCTCCGTGGCGGCGCCCCGAGCAACCTCGGCATCACTGGCTTCATCGCCGGCATTGCCGCCGGCGCATCCGGCGCCTGGGTCTATTCCTGGTTCTGCACGGAAAACGGCCTGCCCTTCGTCACCCTCTGGTATTCGCTCGGCATCCTCTTGACCGGCGGAATCGGCGCGCTGTTCGGCCCCCGTCTCCTGCGCTGGTAGCACCGGCTGTTTGCGGCACTGCGCCACTAAACCTTCATCCGGCATGAAACCAGATGCAGCATTCCTGCGTACTAGTCAGGGGGTGGGTGAGTATTGCGTACCCCCTGGATCGGAAAACACAGGCAGCGAGGTATGACGGCATGGTCAGGAAAGAAGGCGTAGCCCACCTCACCCGGCAAGCCGCGGAACAGGGGCTGGCCAGGCTGATGATGAGGCTGCCTGCGACGCGGGCAACGATCAGAGCAGTTGCGGCGAGCCAGCCCCATTTTTACGAATTATGCGGCGCCTACGGCGAAGCCTGCGCCGTCCTCGATCGCATGCGTCGGGATAGATCGGCCGATCCCGCAATCATCAGTGAATACGAGATCATCTGCGCGGAAATCGAGGTCGACGTCATCAGGATCTTGCTCGGCGATCAATGAGACTTCGCAAGTGCTGGGCGGAATGCCGCCGCGATACAACGCCATTTCCTGCCGGCATCCCTGTCAGCTCAGCAGGTCATCCACATGGATGGAGATGCTCAGCGTATCCGTGTCGAAATGTAGCGAAGTCCCATCGGAGATCTTGTAGTGGAAGGTGTCGCTCACGTCTCCGCTAAGTCCGGCGAGCTTTGCCGCGTCGGCCGTATAGGTGTAATCGCCGTCACTGTCGACATGGATGGAGCCGTATTGGCCGGTCAGCGTCACGCCGTCCTTGTCGACGAATTCGCCCTCGAAGCGGCGAAGCAGCAGGGTTCCATTGGCCGAGCTGTCGTTTTCGAGGAGATTGCCGTAATGGGCGCCATCCAGATCGGAGGAGATTTTCAGGCTGTCATGGGTTGCGACAAGCGCCGGCGCCGTGTCCGTGTGCGTCGTATCGCCGACCGCGAGACTATCGCTGCTCGCAAGCATCGTCGCCTGGGCCTCGTCGAGCGTCGTGTTGTTGCTGACGGGGAAGGTGTTCGCGGCGATGATGGCGGGAGATATGCTGTAGGGCGTGACATCGCTGGCGATGACATTGTCGTGGAAGGAGCCCGATGCAGGCCTGTCGACCTTCAGCGCTGCCTGCGACAAGTCGTCGAAGACGTTGCCGTAAATATTGATATCTTCGCGAACGTAACTGGTCGTGCCGGCGGCACTGATCGCCACGCCCCATACGCCGTCATGGATGTAATTGCCTGATATATCGTAGTCCCGCGTGTTGCCCTGATCACCGAGGCCGATGGCGTAGGACCAGCTGTAGCCGCCATAACCTGAAATATCGTTGTCGTGAATAGCGACGTTGGTGCCGGCTTGCGCGGCGATCCCGAAGCCGCCACCGATAATCGCGTTGTCCTCGACCAAGGCATTTACGGGCCGAACGAGCGCGATGACACCCTTCGGCGTAGCGGCGCCCGTCTGGTCGAGGTAATTGCCGCTGATCACGATATTGCTGCTGTCATTCATCTGGACGGCATCTGCCGCAGTGCCGTGGGCATTGGTGACGGTGTTGTTGAGAAAATTGACGCCGTTGATCTTCTCGATCCAGACGCCGTCGCCGTTGACGTCGTTGATCGTGCTGTTTTCGATGGTGATGTTCGAGCCGGTCCGGAAGGTGATCGAACCTGACTTGCCTGCCAGTCCGGTGTGATCGACCTCGACGTTGCGGACCGTCCAGTTCGAAACATATCCGCCATAGATGGCTGCCCCGCCGGTGTCCGAGATCTTGATATTCTCGATGACGATGTTCGATGCATAAAGGCTGTGAATACCATCGCCGGGGCTATGGATGACTGGCGCATCGCCGACCCCGTAGCTGCCGATGGTGATCGGGGCACTCACTGTGCCGGAATATTTCAGGTCGAGCTGGTCGTTGAACACGCTTCCGGCGGCGAGCAGCACGCTGTCGCCCGGCTGCAGCTTCAAGTTTTCCACCGCCCAGAACGACGAAAACGGCGTGTCCTCGCTCGTTCCACTGTTGCCGTTGGAGCCTATCGCTGGATTCACATAATAGATTGTCATATCGCCTTGTTCTCGAATTGCCCGCGCAGCCGTCTGAATCGGCTGCGACGCGTGGATCGGATGCGGTCGGGGCTAAAGGCCATGTCAAAAGGCCTTCGATATTGCCCTCACGACGGTTGGCAGACCCTGTGGGCCTGCCTTGGTCCCGAGAACGCCTGGCGGAGGCGGTATTCTGGAGATGACAACTTATACGAAAACAATCTACTAAATAACGACCGAAAGGTGAATGAACGATAATCGTACGCCTCGGCGACGTATGGTCGCAGAGGTGAGACGTCCTGTTTCAGGTCAGTCGCAAGCCGGAAAGGTTGAGGCCGTATTGCAGCCCCTTACCCTCACCCGGCGGCAGCCGGGTGAGGGACACTGCGGAGCCATTTGATGGCGAGGGCAACGCTTCCCCGGGGGGAGTCCACGACTCCCCGGAAGGAACGCCTCCCGGCATAGCGCCGGCTCCCGGCACACTCACCTCAGCTCAGCAAGCCATCCAGATGGATGAAGACGGTCAGCGTATCCCCGTCGCTATGATGCGAGCTTCCATCGTTGATCCCGTAGCTGAATGACTCGCTCACATGTCCGCTATGGTCAGGGAGCTTCGTTTCATCGAGCGTGTAGGCATAGTTGCCTTCGCGGTCCACGTGGATCTCACCATATTCGCCGGTCAGCGTCAGGCCGTGCTTGCCGACGGTTTCGTCCCCGAAACGCCGAAGCACCAGGGTGTCATTGTCCGAGCTATCGTTTTCGAGGAGATTGCCGCGATGGGCGTCGCCCGTATCGGTGAAGATCTTCAAATTGTCATGGACAGCGACAACCGCCGGATCCGCGGAGGCCTCCATCACTGCCGCAGTCTTCGCAACCGGGCTTGCCAGCGCCGTCTCGACATTGGCGACCGTATGGTTGCCTTTGACCGTGAAGGTATGCGCGTCGGCAATGGCAGGCGATATGCTGGTGGCCTTGGTGCCGGTCTCGATCGTATTGTTGGTGAAGGAGCCGGATGCCGGCCTGTCGACCTTCAGCGCCGCCTGCGAGAGGTCGTCGAAGACGTTGTCGTGAACCTTGATATTCGTGCGGCTATAGCTGGCACCGATGGGCCCGCTGACGGCAACGCCCCACGCGCCGTCATGAATATGGTTGCCTGAAATATCATAGTCCCGCGCATTGCCCTGGTCGCCGAGACCGACGGCGAAGGACCAGCTGTAACCGTGATATCCGGATATGTCGTTGTCGCGGATGGCAACGTTCTTGCCCGCCTGCGCGCTGATGCCGAAGCCGCCGCCGGTGATCACATTGTCCTCGACAACCGCATTGGTGGGCCTGACGAGCGCGATGACGCCCTTGGGGCTGCTGGCATGCGTCTGGTCGAGATGATTGCCCTTGATCAGAATGTTGCTGCTGTCGTTCATCTGCACGGCATCGGCCGTCGAGCCGCTCGCGCTGGTGACGGTGTTGTTGAGAAGCTTGACGCCGGCGACCTTTTCGATCCAGAAGCCGTCGCCTTTGACGCCCGATATCTTGCTGTCTTCGACCGTGACATTCTTGCTGCTCCGGAAGGTGACGGCGCCTGCGTTTTCCGACAATCCCGTCTTGGCGATCTCGACGTCGCGGACCGTCCAGTTCGTGACACTGCCGCCATAGATGCCCGAACCGCCGGTATTCGATATCTTCAGGTTCTCGATGACGATGTTCGAGGCATAGAGACTGTGGATGCCGTCGCCGCTGCTGTGGATGACGGGTGCCGCACCCGCCCCGTAACTGCCGATCTTGATCGGCGCACTCTCGCTGCCGGAATATTTGATATCGAACTGCTCGTTGAACACGCTCCCCTTGGCAAGAAGCACGCTGTCGCCGGGTTTCAGTTTCAAGGATTCCACTTTGGACAAAGTCGCAAAAGCCGAATTCTGGCCCGTTCCACCGTTGCGGTCGGAGCCAGTCGCTGAGTTCACATAGTAGACTGTCATATCGCCATGTTGCCCTGTTCGTCGGATCGCTAATGTCGCCGCCGGCATCGCCCAGGATCGGCCGATCGGATGCGGCGGGGGCAACCGGCCATGGCAAGAAGGCGATAAGATGTTGTCAATGGGGCAGCGGGCGAGTTCGCGCGCCTCATTCCACAGGCAATTGCCTGGTGTGACCAAAGTTACAACTTGGGCCGAGAAATCGGCGACTTCGAGGTGAATAAATCGCGGCGTGTTTGCGCGAGGCATACGTCGCCTTCGGTCTGTGCGCCATGTGATTCTTGCCTTCGCTTGCGCTCAGGGGGAGGAGCGCCAGCGACGAACGCCTTGAGCGTAAGCGAAAGGCGCACTCCAAGGTGAAACCCTACCCCTCGCCCTCAAAGCCGAGGTCAGCGGCAACCATGTCGCAGCGATGGCGAGACTTCAGGCCCTACAGCGCCGCGCGTCTTTTCAGACGCGCAAAGGACGCTGTAGCACTTTGAATTGCTGCATAATTTTATTCTTAAATCGATCCCGATTTAAGGAATTATGCAGTAGCCGCTTCGGCCTTGATCTTCGGCTTCAGCAGGATGATGAGAAGCAAGCCGGCGATGATGAGTGCCGCGCCTTCGAGGTGATAGCGTTGCAACTGCTCGCCGAGGATCAGATAGGCGAGCACGGCTATGAAGATGGTCTGAATGTAGAGGAGGACGCCCGCCCGAGCCGCGCCCAGTGCCTCGATGCTGCGATTGAAGAGGTAGTACATGACCGCCCCGCCGGGGATCGCGACATAGGCGAGCGCGATGAGCCCGCTGCCGTTGAGCGTCGAGCGCTCGTCCGAGAATAGCTCGAACAGGTAGAAGGGCAGCGCCGTCAGCACCGCCGCACCGAGCAGCATCACCAGGAGCGCAAGGCGATTCATGTCGAATTTCGCTCGGCGGAGCAGGACGGTATAAAGACTGAAACAGAACGCGCCGGCGACGATCCACAGTTCACCCCGGTTGAAGTCGAGCCGCATCAGCGCGGCCGGACTGCCCTTGATGATGATGACCACGATCCCGAGAAAGGCCAAGATCGATCCGATCACCTGCCAGCGTCCCATCGGCTCGGCCAGCATCAAACGGGCAAGGATCATGGTGATGATCGGGATCAGGGCGATGATGATGCCGGCGGTGGTGGCATCGGCATGTTCCAGCCCGACAAAAATCATGCCCTGGCAGATCGCCAGTCCCACACCGCCGATGAGAAGCAGTTCGAGGGCGCGAGCCCGCGCGAGCGCGACCATCTCGGCGAAATGCCGGCGCACGATCGGCATCAGGATCGCGAAGGCGATCAGCACGCGCCAGAAGCAGAGCGCCCAGGGCGGCATTTCTGAAGAGACCCATTTCGCAGCGATATAGACGCCGGCCGACAGCAGCCAGCAGAAAATGCCGACGGAATAGGCGGCGGCAAGCGAACTGCCCCCCGCCTGTTCCGTCCCGACCGTGTCGCGATGGACCGCCAAGACATTCATTGCCATGGTTCAGTTATGCCACAATTTCCATGGGCTGCACAGATGAGGCGGCGGCGCTCCGCCTGACGGGTCGCCGTGATGACGTGACCCACCGGGAAGGTTCAGACAGCAGGCCTCTTACACCCTCGCCCTCAAAGCCGAAGTCAACGGCAGCCGTGTCGCCGCCAGCGCCGGCAACGCCCCGCCGATGATGCCGATTGCAAGCCCCAGCAGCCCGGCGGTCAGCGCGACGTCGGCGGTGACGTCGAGCTGGAAGGCCATCTTGGTATTGTTAGCGCCCATCGTACTGGCCTGCCAGCCGTTGAAGGCGAGCCATGAGGCGAGGATGCCGAGGGCGGCACCCGCGATCGAGAGAAGCACGGCCTCGACCCAGGTGGCAGTGAAGGCCGGCAGGCGGCCGAAGCCGAGCAGGCGCAGCGTGGCGATTTCGACCGTGCGGTCGGAGACCGAACTCATCATCGTGTTCAGCGCGCCAGCGGTGGCGCCGACCGCCATCAACAGCGCCAGCGGCCAACCGAACAGCCGGATGAGGCTCGCGGTACGCTCAGATTGCGCGGCATAGAGATCGGCCTCGGAGACGGCGGTGAGCGGCGGGCCGGGAAATGCGGAGATATGCTCCTGCAACACAGGCAACCCGCCTGCCCCATCGAGACGCACGCGCAGGCTCTGCACCTGCCCCTGCCGGTCGAGAGCCGATTGCACGGCCTCCAGATCCGCCCAGATCTCGGATTCGAAAGCGCTGCCGCCTGACGCGAAATCCCCGACGACCGTCCAGTCCACCGCGCCGAGCCGCACCTTGTCGCCGACGGCGAAGCCGGAGAATTCATCGGCGATGCGCCCACCGACGACGATCTCGCGGGCTCCCGGCGAAAACAACCGCCCTTGGGAGAGCGATACGCGATCGCGCAAACCCGGCCCCGTAGTGTCCATGCCGCGCAACGACAGTGTCTGTTCCGCCCCGTCGCTTGCCCTGAGGACATCGACGGGAACAACGATCTCGCGCGACAGCGCCAGGCCGCCCGCGGCATTCCGCGCCACGCCGATCTCGCCGGTTGCGGCAGTCAGGCTGCGGATTGCCTCGGCAGGCACATCCGAGCCGGTCTCCTGGTTGGTGCCGCCGCCGAGGATGACGGCGATGCCGGTCGAACCCGCGCCTTGAAGCGCTGCCTCAAAGCCCCTGGCCATGGCGAGAAAACCCGCAAGCACCGCCACCACGAGCGCCACCGAGAGTACCATCGACAGCGAGATCCAAAGCCGCCGCGGCAGGCTGCCGAGATTGACTCTGATCATGAAAAAGATCTGCTTGAGCGCTGATGACATTGGACTATCTCGATCTGAAGGCGTTGACGATGGGCAGGCGCATGGCATTGGCGGCAGGGAACAATCCAGTCAGGAGGCCGAGACCGGCGATGATGGCGACGGATTTCAGCAGCACGGACGAGGTGAAGGCGAGGCCGAATTCCGGCCCGGCAAACAGCGTCGCGAGCTTGGCGAGAACGAGCCCGCCCGCCCCGCCGACGGCGAAGACGAACAGTGTCTCGCCGAGGATCAACGCAATGATCCGCCCCCTGGAAAAGCCGAGCACTTTCATGACGCCGATCTCGAAGCTGCGCTCCCTCACGGCAAAGAGCATGGTGTTGACCACGATCATCAGGATCGTCACGAAGGCGGCGCCGACGACGAGGCTGACGATCAGGCCGATATCGGCGAACTGCCGCAAGAAAGCCTCGAGGAACTGCTTTTCCGATTGAGTGCGCGTCGGTGCCGTCGAATTGGCAAACAGCGCGTCGATCCGGGCGGCGAGCACGCCGGATGAAACGCCCGGTCGCGGTCGCACCACGAAGCCATCGACTGTATCCTTGCCGCGGGCGCGCGCCGCATTGACGGCATCATAGCGGGCGATCATGAAATAGGTGTCGGTGCTGGCGTCGGCCCCTTCGAAGATGCCGGCGATCTCAAAACTCCAGTTGCGGCTGCCGTCTTCCCTTGTCAGGTGGCTGGTGACCCCGATGCGCTGGCCGACCGACCAGCCCTGCGCCTCCGCCAGCGCCCGGCCGACCAGCACCCGGTCACGGCCCTCTTCCAGCGCTGATATCAACTGCGGCGTCAGCCCGAGCTCGTCGCCATTGGCCGCGGCGATCAATCGTGGATCGACCGCGCTCGTCATCACGACATTCTTCTCGACATCGACGAAGCCCCGCATGCGCGTCATGTAGGCGACGGCGGCGACATCGCTATCGGCGGCGATCCTGTTGAGATAGGCAAGCGGCAGCGGCTGCGCCCGCCCCGATCTGTTGAAGACGCCGAGCAGCGTATCGTTCGCCCCGGCCGCCCCTTGCGAGCCGCTGAGGAAGCTCGCCGTCAGCCCATAGATCAGGAAGGCGACGCCGACCGAGAACATCAGAAGCGTGGCCCTGAGCGGCTTACGCCAGGCATTGCGGCGCATCAGCTGGAAGAAGGTCATTGGGCCAACCTTTCCTGCTCGACGAATTCGCCCTTGTTGAGATGCAGCGTGCGCCGGGCGAACGAGGCGGCCTCGGGATCATGCGTGACCATGATGATGGTCTTCTGAAGCTCGCGATTGAGAAAGCCCAGCATCTCGAGGATATCATTGGCGGATTTCCGGTCGAGATCGCCGGTCGGTTCGTCGCAGAGCAAGAGGTCGGGATCGCCGACGATGGCGCGGGCGATGCCGACGCGCTGCTGCTGCCCGCCGGACATGCTGGATGGAAACTGCCGCTGCCGCCCGGAGAGCCCGACCAGATCCATGACGGTCTCGACGCGCGCCCGCCGCTCCTTGCGCTTGAGCGGCTTCAACAGCAGCGGCAGCTCGATATTCTCGCCCGCATTCAGCATCGGCAGCAGGTTGTAGAACTGGAAGACGATGCCCATGCTGTGCGCGCGCCAGGCGGCTCTGGCGCCTTCGCCCATCTGCTCGAGATGGCTGCGGCCGATCCTGATCTCCCCTCCGTCGGGGCTGTCGACGCCGCCCAGCATGTTGAGCAGCGTCGATTTCCCCGAACCCGACGGCCCCATGACGGCGACGAAATCGCCGCGTGCAATGGAAAGGTCGAGCCCGGAAAAGATCGGGATCGTCTCCGCGCCGATCCTGAATGCCTTCCTGACGCCGCGAAGTGCGATATACGGTTCTTGAGTGTCGGTCATCGCTCTGCTCCTTGCTGATGGTCTGTGCTATCCCCGGCCTCACCCACCAGAAGGCGGATGCGCGCGGCCATGGCGGGGCGCATGTCTGACGGCGGTGAGGAAAGTGACAGGCGAAGCGTCACCGTCCCCTTCTCCCGCGAAATCATCGGCGCGATCTTCGATACTTCGACCGCAAAAGGCCGGTCGGGAAAGCCGTCGAGCACCGCCTCGCCACGCAAGCCCGACCGCATCAAGGCGATATTCGCCTCGGCCACGTCGGCATCGATGACCATGGTTGCCATGTCGGCAATCGCAAGCAGGCTTTCATTCTCCCGGACGCTGTCCTCTCTCGACAGCACGGTGTCGCCGACATGTGCGGTAAGCCGCGTGACGGTGCCCGATATCGGCGCCCGTACGGTCAGCGCTTCCACCTGCTCGCGCGCCCTGTCGATATCGAGATCCGCCTTGGCCACGTCCTGCCGTGCCTGCAGGGCGGCATTCTCGGCAGTGTCGAACGCCGTCTTCGCCTCCTCCAGCGTCTGCGCCGACATCGCATCGCGCCCGGCAAGCCGCTCGGTGCGCGTGAGGGAAGACCGCGCCTGCGCCAATTCGATAGTCTTCGCCGCCAGCGCCAACTCAGCCGATTGCCGGGCGATCTTGGCGCCCTGAAGCGCAAAGCGGGCGCCGGCATCATCGAGCCGCACCAGCACCTGGCCTGGTACGACCCTGTCGCCCGCCTCGACCTCGACGGCAACGATCCGACCTTCATATTTGGAAAAGACGGTAACGATATCGGGCGTCACGACGTAGCCGGAGCCGGTGACTTCCCGGGTTGGCAATCCCCTCTTCGTTGGGGTATCTGAGGGCAAAGCCCGAATAGGACCGGCGGCAGGCCTGTCTGTTCCATCGACGGATATTGCGATCTCGTCCTTGCCTGTGAGACCCGCAAGCACAGTCTCGATGCGCTCCAGCGTCTCGGGCCGATAGAGAAGCACCACCGCCAGCGATGCCGTCGCGACAAGGGCCAGTATTGCTCCGGGAATCACCCGCCGCCGGGCCTGACGATCCGGCGGTTCCGTCTTGAAGGCCGCGGGTTCGATCGAAAGCGATCTCAGCTTGGCGGCAAGGTCTCGGTCATGTTCTGATGTCGTGTTCATGCCGCCAGAATGACCAACGGCAGCAAAACCGCGACCTCGAACGCGTTTCCGACAGTCCTCGATCGCGATTGTGTACTTGGCGCGGCAAGACACCCGGGTCAGCCCTCATGGTGAGGGTGAGAAGCGATCCGCGAAGCGGAGCAATCGATCCAGTGAATCGATTGCAGTGACGAACGAAGCGCCGGCTCGAACCGCGAGGGCGGGTGATTGCGTGGGTGCAGCCTCATGCTTGCTGTGTGAAGCGCCGGTGGCCCGCCCCGTCCTTGGAGGCCCCTACCGGGCGTCTCAGGATGAGGCTGGAGAGAGGACAGGCGTCACTTCACGACGAAGCCGAAGAGACGCCGGATTCACCCTTCCTCTCCCGCCAGCCAATCGGCGTCATATCCGTGACCCGGCGGAATTCGCGGTTGAAGTTGGACTTGGTCTGGAAGCCGACCTCGAACATCACCTCGGTCACCGATTTCTGGGTCGCGGCAAGCAGCCGGCAGGCCTCGCCGATCCTGTAGTCATTGACATATTGCGAGACGTTCTTGTCCATCGCCCGGTTGATCGCCGCCGAGATCTGGCGGGCGGGAATGCCGGCCTTGCGGGCCAGCCGGTCGAGATTGAGATTGGCGTCGCGATAGAGTTTGCGGGCCTCCATCAGAGCATCGACCGTGGCGATCGT
>NZ_JACCEY010000024.1:0-188195 GCF_013591995.1 Rhizobium sp. WYCCWR 11146 | reverse complement strand
GGCGGGCGGCGCCCGCCGCGATACCGAGGATGACGAGCGCGGCAAGGTTGCTGACACTGATCAGCGTCAGCGCATGCTCGCCATGCGCCCAGGTGAAATCGAGAAAGACGAAGATATCGACGGCGGCCGAGAGAGACAGGGCAGCGGCCGTAAAGATGATCGCCCGATAGGCCGGCACCGCCCCTTCGAAGGGCGCCAGCCGCAGCGCATCGGCGCCCGGGCGCATCAGAAGCAGGATCGCCAAGGCATAACCGACAAAGATCAGGACCAGAGCGATATCGATCGGCTCCCGCCAGACAGCCATCAACGCCAGGATAAGGGCGGTGGGAACGGCATGCAGCGCGATCCGTACCGGCAGCGGCCTCCGGCTCGTCCTTACCAGCCTGGAGACCCCGGCATAGGCAAGCGGTGGCACCATCGCCGCGATCACGGGCATGATCACGCCTATTGCCTGCACCTCATAGCCCCAGCGTAGGCCGGAGAGGACGGATTGCAGCGCGGCGAGCAGGATGAGCACCAGAAACGGCCGATTGGGCTCATCCTCTTCGTCGCGTCTGAGGACGACGACGAAGAGGATGAGCAGCAGAAGGGCGACGACAAAGGGAAGCGGAATGAAGATCATGGGGCTCATGGCATCGGAATGGCGAATGGAAGGCCATCATTGCCGAGATCCTGACCTAGTGCGACCTTCATCATGTTTTAGGACGCGTTTTAAGCTCGGTTTCTTGGCCTGGCGCCCCGGGGATCAGCCAGGGACGCCGTCGAGATCGGAGAAGGCGACCCGGGGGGATCGCCGCCAACATTCAGCCCGTCAGACGCCGTTCAACCGCTCGAACATCGCCTCGCCATGCTTACGCGTGTGGACGGCCGTGCCGACCAGCAGTTCGTCCTGGTCATTCTCCAGCTGGGCAAGCGCCTCCGTGGCGAATTGCTCCGGCGACATCATATATTGCCGCTCCGCACCCCCGGCACGCACGCCGCCGCCGAGGTTGGTGTCGACCATCGGCGGAACCATCTCGACCACCCTCACCCCCGTCGCCTTCAGCTGGTGGCGCAGCGACAGCGTGAAGGAATGGAGGGCTGCTTTGGTTGCGCAATAGACGGGGATGTCGGCCTTCGGCGTAAACGCCAGTCCCGAGGTGACATTGACGATGACGGCGCTGGGCTGCCGCTTCAACATCGGCAGCAGCTCGCCGATCAGTTGGATCGGCGCGGCAAGGTTGATCGCAATCTCCTGGTCGAGATCGGCCACAGCATGATCATCGTCGAAATGCCTGATATATTGCACCCCGGCATTGTTGATCAGCATGTTGACGTCGGGATGATTGTTTTCCAGCCAGCCCGACAGGCTGTCGCGATCGTCGAGATCGGTGACGTCGCAGATCCGCGTGATCAGCGCCGGCACGGCCGCCTGCGCCCTGTCCAGCGCGTCACGGCTCCGGCCGCAGATGATGACGCGATTTCCCCGTGCGGAAAGTTGCTGTGCGAGCGCCAGCCCGATGCCGCTTGCGCCACCGGTGATAAGAATGGTGTTGTCTGTCAGTTTCAAGTCGAACGTCCTTCTATGTTGACATGAAGGTGCGCCGACGAAGATGTCAGAGTTCCCGGCGGACACACCTGCGAGGCCGGCAAGCCGGCTGCGGTGTCGCGGTTACCCTGAAAGGAGGAGTTGCCGCCCAATGGGCGACGGCCGGGCTACCATCCGGCCAGCACTCTTTCGACGGGATCATTATAGGGCGGATTTTGCGTCGAGGGCAAGTGGCGACGATCATCGTGGCGAACCGTGCGCCGGTTGGCATTCGGCAATGGTGCGCGCCGATAGGCGAGCGCGGATCGTAAAATACCCTGCACGCACTCTATGAGGGCCTGCCTAGCCGAGAGCGCTTTGTGCTGCGCAAATCCGATCGACCAAAGCATCGAGATCGCCCCTTGGCGGGCGGTTCTTGGCTAGGCGCTGCTTGAGATGCATGATCGGCTCCGCCAGAATTTCATCAAGGCTTTCGGCACAGGTGAAGTCGCCCGCCACGCTTTTGACCTTTGAATTGTCAAAGATCGCCGACCATGCCTTGTCGCCCCGCAGCGGGCCAAGCCACTCCGGATTGTACCGAACCAGGGTGTCCGTCGGCACGTGTACGATCTTGGCCTCGACGCCCAACAATCTGGCGATCGTCTTTTGAATATCATCCCAGATATGAGCGCGATCGGAGGTGATGTGGAAGATCTCGTTCAACGCCGCCGGCTTGCCGAAAAGCCCGACAAAGGGCACCGCGAAATCAACCGAGCGGGTCAGTGTCCAGGGCGTGTGGCCATCGCCCGCCACGATGGTGGGCTCGCCGTCCAGCATGCGTCTCGCCATGACGTCGCTGTCACCCATCATGATGGGCAGGCCGGTGCGAACAGTATGACTGGGACGGACGATGGTCCAGGCGAGATTCTCGGAGTTCTTGAGCAGCGTCTCGCAGGCAATCTTGTCCTGGCTATAGCGCCAATAGGGGTTGATCGCCGGTGTCTGCTCGGCAATCACATAGTGACGCGGCGGCTTTTCATAGACCGAAGCCGAAGAGATGAAGATGTACTGGCCGCAGTGCCCGGCAAACACATCGATGTCACGCGCGACTTGATCCGGCGTAAAGGCAATGAACTGACACACGACGTCATAATTGGCCTTGGCCAAGTCCGCATAGGTGGGTGCCGCGAGATCGCCGACGATCGCGGTAACGCCCGCAGGCAATGGGTTGCCTCTCAAACTGCGGTTATAAACGCTGACATGGTGGCCCTGAACCACGGCGCGCTCGACGCATGGATATGAAATCTGGCCGGTACCGCCAACAAAAAGGATTTTCAAAGCCATGGGAAGGACCTCAGTGTCGGATGTGGCGGGATATGCGGTCAGTCTTCATAGCGCGAAAGAAATCGGTCGTCTCCTGCAAAACAGGTACACCGGCTCACGTTGTTTGGATCGACCTGTCCCGTAAACCAACGTGGTGCCATTCCGTATAAGCCGATCGGACGACGTGAGGTTCGGCCGCAACCAGTCATTGCCGATACCGCGAAGATCTCTATCTCAAGCCAATAATGCCCCTTCTGTTTGAGATCAGCACAAGACGGAGGTTCTCTTGAAGGATTATCTGCCCGATGCAGCCGGGGCGCTGGCAGGATTGCTGGTCGCCTTTCTCATATCTGGCCTGTTGATGCTGTCGGAGACACCGCAGCTCGTGCTTTTTGCATTGCTGCCGGCAGTCGGCGGCGCGGTCGTCGAACGCGTTTGCCATCGCCGGCCCAACAATTCTTGAAGGGTTCCATGGCAAGGCTGAAAGAAATCGTCATCGATTGCGACATTCCCTCGCGTGTCGCCCGCTTCTGGGCGGAGGCGCTCGATGGCTACGACGTGATGCCATATGACGACGACGAACTGGCCCGCCTGGCCGCTCTCGGATTGACACCCGAGACTGACCCGACCGTGATGGTCGAAGGTCCCGGAACCCGCCTTTGCTTCCACCTTCGCCCAGGGGAACGTCCCGCCCGCAACCGGCTTCATCTCGATATTGCCACCCCCGATCGGGCCAAGGAGGTAGAGCGGCTTCTATCGCTCGGTGCGAGCTTCGTCCGGGAAGCGGATGGATACACGGTCTTGAATGATCCCGAAGGCAACAATTTCTGCGTAGTGTCGGAATAGTCCGCTCCGGGCCGAAAGCCCGCCCTGCAGCATGAACGGCACCCATCTCAGGTCGGCTATACCAGCGCCAAACCGGATCTCCCGCGGAATGTCTGGGTCAAACGCGATTCAGGAACTCGATCACGCGGAGGGTGAGCAGCGCGGTCGCTTCCGCGTCATAGGAGGGCAGCGAGCTGTCGGCGAAGTAGTGCTGATCGCCTGGGTACAGGAAAAGCTCCGCGTCCTCTACCTTCTCCACGATCTCACGGGCGGCGTCGATGTCGCCCTCGCCGACGAAAATCGGGTCGTTGTCCATGCCGTGGATCTGCACCGCGACGCCGTCCGGCCACGGTCCGAAGGCCCACTCGCCGCTGATCGGCAGGCAGGAATAGAAGAGCAGAGCCCCGTGGGCGCCGGGCCGCGTCTGCGCCAGCTTCTGCGCGGGCAGCACCCCGAACGAGAACCCGGCGTAGACGAGCCCGGCAGGCAGTTCGTCGGCGATGCGCACGCCGCGCTCCCGCATGGCGTCGAATCCGATCTCCCCGATATAGGCGATCCCCGCTTCGATGCTTGGGAATGTGCGCCCGTCAAACAGATCAGGCGTGTGCACGATGTGACCGGCTGCCCTGATATCGTCGGCAAACGAGCGCACACCTGGGGTCAGCCCCTGTGCATGATGGAACAACAGGATCTCAGCCATAAGGAGCCTCCGGGCGGGACGGTCGGGCGCATCGCCACTCTACAGCGTCGCCGCCTTGCCGGGAAGAGTGCGGATACGTTGCCGAAGCAACATCTGTAAACCCGCCGAAAACCGTACATCGATTACTGCATTCCGGCGGCATCCTTCACAGCTCTTCTCCTATGCCTTCATGCGCTCAGTCCGGCATTTTAGAGCGAGAAAAACGGCCAAAGAAACGTCCTTCCAAACCTCAATGGCGGGGCGGCATAGTTTCAGGCTTTGCCGAACCACCGCGATGCGGCCTGCGCGGCTTTCTCATTGTCAGGCATAGCCTCACCAGCCCACGCCACGAAGCCGTCGGGGCGCACGAGCAGCGCGCTCAGTCCCAGCCGATCCCGGGCGTCACTGGCGACATAGGTGATCCCATTCCAGCGACCTGCCAGCGCTTGCAGCGGTGCACCGGCGTCAAAGTCCAAAAGCAGGCCTTTGCCCTGCCTGAGGTGATCGCCGAGCTTCGTACCGTCGGCCAGCTCGAAATCGGGAGCGCTGCGGCCGACCAGCGGGTGACTGCCGCCAAGATCGTAGCGGAGAGACACACCCCAGACGCGCTCGGCAAAGTATGTCGCGCCGTCACGCGTGTCGATCAGATCGCGGATGATGGCTTCGAGCGCGCGCGAACTCCGGCTCGGCCGCATCAGTGCGACCTGGGCGCGCGACCAGTCGAGAATCTGCGCTCCAACTGGATGCCGTTCGCAGAAATAGCTGTCGAGCAGGCCCTCCGGCGCATCGCCGCGAATCGTCGTGGCAAGCTTCCATCCAAGATTCATCGCATCGCCGAGCCCGAGGTTCAGGCCCTGGCCGCCCAAGGGGGAATGGATGTGCGCAGCGTCACCCGCAAGCAGCACCCTGCCCTTGCGGTAAGCCGTCGCCTGATAGGCGCGATCCGTCCAGGTGGTGGCAAGCTCAAGGCCTGTTACCGTGACATCGGCGCCGGAAATATGCCGCAACACCGATTGCACATGCTCCGGCGTGATCGGCTGCGTTCGGTGAAACGCGCCTCCGTCGAAATCGACCATCGCGATGGTGCCGGGCTTTTGGTAGGTATACATGCCTGTTGGCGTGTAATGGCGGCCCGCGACGAGCTTCTCCGGATCGGCCATCTCGACCTGAACGGAATAGCCGGTGAACTCCGGATCGGTGCCAACGAATTCAAAACCGCCTGCCCTGCGCACGGTGCTGCGCCCGCCGTCACAACCGATGAGCCATCGTCCGCGAAAGATCTGGCCACCCGCGCGAACGGTCACGCCTTCGCCCGACTGATCGAAGCCATCGACACCGAGCCCGCGCCTGATCTCGACACCCATCGCGCTTGCGTGGGCGGCCAGCGCGGATTCGAAGTGCTCCATCTCGACCGCCATGCTGGTATCGGCCGGACCTGGCAGGCGATAGGGCCACGTCGAGGTGTCGATGGTGTCGTGAAAGAACTGAATGCCGGCGAAATGCCCGCCCGGGCGACGCGGCTGCTGCATCCAATACGCTGAAGTCGATTGATCTTTTTCGCGCTGCGGCGCCATGATGTCATCCAGCAGCCCGCGACGGTAGAAGGCTTCGATGGTCGGTGCGGAAAGGCCGCGCATGCCAAACGGCAGCCGCTTCAACGGCGAATGCGGGTCTTCGGCCTGCTCCAGCACCAACACCGAGAGGCCGGCCAGCCGCAGCTCGCAGGCCAGAAACAGACCGACAGGGCCTGCGCCAGCAATCACAACGTCATGGATCATAAGAAAATCGGGCATGAACTACTCCTTTATGGTCGTTCGACCGGAGCAGTTCGTCGTTTCGAGAACCACACGGACGAACATGGGACGCTTGCAGCGTCCGTGTTCGTCGTGGAGAACTCATGCACGAGGCAAGGAACAGAGCTTTCGTTTCCGAAAGGACTTGGGCCAACCACACCAAGTCATGCCTTTTCCGACATCGGCAACATAGCCGCCGGGCGATCGATCAGCAACAGAAGATATCCTCTTCTGAAGGTCTGACCTGACGGGGAAGGCCCCTTCCGGGCGGTTAAAAAGGAACAGCCGTCCAGCTACGTGTGGCAGCAGGAACCATTTCCGGTGTCATCAGGCGAATGTTGCAGGCGATTGTCGACGCTCTGGCTGTTTCCTTCCGGCGGCAGGTCCATGGCGATGTTGGATGCGAAGAAGCCGTTCGGTTTCAGCGTGAAGCCGGCATATTCCACGGGCATGATCGGAAAATCCTCGGGCTTGCAGACATGGGTATGGCCGAAGGAATGCCAGAGAACGACATCGGCATTCTCGATTTCGCGGTTCTGCTTGACGTAACCCGGCAGTCCGTCGCCGCCGGCATGCACGTTCGGATAATCGCCGCTCGCATATTTTTCCCTGGCATCGAAGGCCGTGACCCAGATGTGTTTCTTGGCGAAGCCGCCGCGCTGGGCAACGGTCGAATCCGGCTGGGCAAGCATAACAGGCGACGGCATGACGACAATCTTGTAGCCGGGCGCCTTGCCGACGCTGTTCTTTATGTTGGGGTTGGAGACTTTCCAGTAACGGCCGGTCTCGCCATTGGCGAGTGCCGGGGAATCAAGTTCGCGTTTCAGCACACGAGTCTTGGTATCGAAGACATTGCCATAGGGATTATGCTCACCCCAGGGACGCGGCACGAACTCATGCTCGGTCACGGTATTGTCGCCGCCATCGACATCCATGTGCAGGCGCGCATTGAAGAAATGCTGGTGGGTCGGACCGCCGAGATTGTCATCGACCATGCCGCCCCATGGATAGGTTTCGTCGGTCGCGACCGCCGCCGTCTGGATGATGCCGGTGAGTTTGGCTTCGAGCTGGATTGTGCCGTCCTGGTAGAGATACCAGTAGAAGCCGTAATCGTAATTGCCGACGGTTGCGAAGAAGGAGATGACGAGGCGGCGCGAACGGCGCACTTCGAAAATACCGTTGCGGAATTCGTAATGCTTCCAGATGATGCCGTAATCTTCCTCATGCATGCAGATGGCGTTCTTCATGATGAAAGGCTGGCCGAGATCATCCGCCGCCGGCACGTCGAAATAGTGAATATGGCCGAGGCAGTCGCAGCCGAGTTCGAGGCAATTGGCCAGGCGTCCGAGACCATATTCGCCGGCATCGAAGGCGCTCTTCCAATAGTGGTTGGCGGTCGGATCGGCATAGGGCACGACCATTTCCGTGACACTGGCGCGAAAGACGACGGGCCGCAGCCTGCCCTGATCCCTGATGCCGAGTTCATGCAGAACAAGGCCTTCGCGCGGGGTGAAACCGACACGGAAACTCCAGTTCTGCCATTCGACTTTCCAGCCGTCGACGGTAAAGCTCGGCCCTTGCGGCTGAACGATATGCAGCGGCGTGAGATCGGGCCGCGGTTCCGGGAAGGTTTCGCGGCCATAATTGCGCTTCTTCTTCGGGACCGGAATGATCTTCTCGTCGTCGACGAGATCGACCACTCGGTTGGTGATCAGATCGACCACCGCCACCACGCCCTCGATCGGATGCGCGTAGCCGTTGTCACGGACATCCTCGCGCCAATAGGACACGGCGCGGACGATGCGCTTTCCCTTCTCGAATTCGCGGCCAAAATAGCCCGAGGAAAAAGGATCGATCTGGATGAGCGGAATATCCTCATCGGTAATGCCGCGCTTCTTGACGGCAGCGATCCAGCGCGGATCGGATTTGACGGTGCCTTCAACGGTTTCGAATTCGCACAGCATGATCGGCGGCTGACCATAGGGCAATTCACCAAGAGGCAGCCGGATATAGGAGGATACCGTGCAGACAGTCAGGTCTACGATGCCCTCGAAGGTTTCGCCATTGCTGATGTCGATTGCCAGGATGAAGGCAAGCCGCGGCAGCCTGTCGCCCAGGCGATAGGCGGCAAGATCTGCCTTGGTCGGCTCCTCCAGCCGGGTGATCGGAAAGCGGAAGGTGGCTGCGAGTGTCTGCGTATCCTTGAGTATGGCAACGGCAGAAGCGATCTCGTCGAGGCTCAGAGGATCGAGCGGATGGGTAACTGCGACAACGGCGTCCATTGGTATACCTCTTGTTTTTGGAAGAGACGACGCAACATGGCGCGTCGCAAGCTGCGGTGATCAGGATCGACCGGAGCAGATCTGTGTCTCGATCATCATCTGGTCTGCATGAATGCAGAACATCGAGCAGAAGGCGTGTGCCTCGAGGGCAACCAGCAATGTTGCGCTGGCGAGGATCGCGACCGCGAGAACCAGAAGGCGATCGACGGGTGCAAATTCAGCAACCGCAGTCATTCGAAGACCTTTCCAAGCGAGGCGTAGAGAGCGGGCTTGGACTTCTTGACCCGCATGGCAAACAGCGCGCCCAAAATCCCCACCAGCACCATGGCATAGGGGAAAGCCTTGACGATCAGGCTTTCGCTGCCGGAAAGGAGTGAAAGATTGGAGCTGACCAGCACCAGCGAACCAACGAGGCCGAGCAGCGCCAGCGCGGGAGCGGTCATCGTGGTCCAGGCGCTGTAGCTGTTCGGCGTCTTGCGGAAGAACATGATGATCGCGACGGAGACAAGCACCTGCACCAGTAGGATACCGATACCTGCCAGCGCCGCCATCCACGAGAACACGACGGTGTAGGGATCGGCACCGAAGATCACGAACAGGGCAAGAACGACGGCCGCGACCAGACTTTGCAGAAGACCTGCAGCATAAGGTGAGCCATGTTTGGTATGAACCTTGCCAAGCACCTTGGCGGCCAGACCTTCACGGCCGAGAGCGAAGAAATAGCGGTTGAGCGTATTGTGGAAGGACAGGATGCAGGCAAACAGGCTGGTGATCAACAGCACGTTCATCACCTGGCTCGACCATGGGCCAAGCACGGAATTGGCGGCGGTGAAATAGAAGCTGTCGAGGCTGGCAGCAGCAGAGGCCTGCACCTTGCCCGGACCGTAGAATTGCACGATTGCCCAGGTGGAGAAGGCATAGAAGAGGGTGATGAGCAACACCGCGACATAGGTGGCGCGGGGAATGGTCTTTTCCGGATCCTCGGCTTCCTCGCCGAAAATGGCCGTCGCTTCGAAGCCGATGAAGGAACCGATGACGAAGACCAGTGCCACGCCGAGACCCGGCGCAAAGACCGACGATGGCGTGAAGGAGGAGAAGCTGATGCCTTCCGGTCCGCCGCCAGAAAAGACGATGGCAAGATCCAGAACCAGCAATATGGCGATTTCGGCAATCATGCAGACGCCGAGGATCGCGCCTGAGAAGGCGATGTTGCGTTGACCGCAGATCAGCACGACGACCAGTGCTGCGAAGGCCCAGGCCCACCAGGGCAGGACCAGCCCGAGCGGCGCTATGGCATTGGCCATGAAGAAACCGAACAGGCCGTAGATGGCGATCTGAACCGCGCTATAGGTGACCAGCGCCATGAAGGCGCCACCCACACCAGCCGGCTTGCCGATGCCGTGAGTGATATAGGTGTAGAACGCCCCTGCCCCGCCGACATGCCGGCTCATGGCGGTGAAGCCGACCGAGAACAGCAAGTAGAGCAGGCCGGCGAGCACGAAAGCGCCGGGAACGCCTGCGCCATTGCCAAAAGCGAAGGCGGCCGGCGAAGCGCCGACGACAGCCGTCAGCGGCGCGGCCGCGGCAACGACGAAGAACACGATGTGCGCGAGGCCCACCGAATTCCTGGCCAGGCGACGCTCCGGCGATGATGATGCGGGCATGCTTGCTTCCAGTGTCATGGAGAACCCCTCTTTGCTTGTTTGTTGCCAAGAAGGTAAGCGCCGCGATCTGGCCCCGAAATTGCAGTTTATGCCAATGAATCGATAATTCGCGCCACTGATGTCGCCGGAGACGCTGAAAATGGCAGTTGCATCGCATTTGATCAGCCGCATGCCCGCAGTTGCTTCAATTCGAGCCTCCGTCTTGATCCCGCTGGTGCAACAAATCGATAAAAGATCCGGGAAAACCGACCTTCTTCTCGCTTCGCACGGCATTCTTCGCTCGCAATTGGAAGATCCCTACGCTGTCCTGCCCATGGCGCGTTATGTCGCGCTGTTCGAAGATGCCGCGACGATAACAAGTGAACCGGCACTGGGAGCCCGCATGGGCACCGGCTTCAAGCCCGCCGACATCGGGCCCATCGGCATGCTCTTCGCACTCTCGCCGACCATTCGCAGCGCTTTCGAGCGGCTGTCGAAATATGTCAACGCGGTACAAGGCGCGACCAGTTCCGGCGTGTTCGAGGAAAATGGCGATTTTGTCTGGAGCTACCGGATCGTCGATCCCAGCATGTGGCCGCGCCGGCAGGACAGCGAATTCACGATCGCCGCCTCCTGTCAGCTCGTCCGTTCGTGCTTCCGCCGTGGCTGGCGGCCGATCGAAATACAGCTCGAGCATCACGCGCCGCGCGACGCCGGCGTGCTGAAACGCATCTGTGGCGCGCCCATCCTGTTCGGCCAATCCGGCAACCGGATCGTCATGAACAAGGCGGAGGCTGACCGTGTGCACCGTGCGGAAGACAAAAGCCTGGTCGAGATCCTAGAGCGGCATATCGGCGATCTGGTCAACGAGCCAGCCACCGGCGATGCCGTCACGGAAAAGGTCCAGGCTCTGATCAGCATCTATCTCGGCCGCAAACCGGTCACGGTCGCAACGCTTGCCGCCGAACTGAAGATGTCGCCGCGAAGCCTGCAGCGCCGGCTGTCGGAGGAAGGCGTGTCGCTTCGCGATCTCCTTCGCCAGCACCGCCAGACACTCGCCGCCCACTATCTCGGCGACCGACATGCCGCACCGATGTCCGAGATTGCGCGTGTGCTGGGTTATGCAGACAACACGGTGCTCTGGCGTGCGCTGCGATCCTGGGAAAAGAAGGGGAACGACCCATCTTCGACAGGTTGATCGAAGATGCACGGCAACGGAGATCGCCCGATTGCTGCCCTACGGACGGAAGCAAAAGCCCGGCATCCTCCAGCGCCCGAGCGCGGCATTCTCCAACGCCCCTATGGTGACAGTGCCTACTTCTCCTCCCTCATTCCTGTGCTCGTCACAGGAATCCAGCCACGGCGCGTCCGCGCCGTGAATGACTCTCATACGACGAGGTCGTTCTCCCGCGCCCAAGGACTTGGGCGCACTGGATTCCTGTGACAAGCACAGGAATGAAGGAGGTTGGGTTGGCGTTCTCGTCGTCAGCCAAGCACGCCTTCAGCAACGCTCGACGCCCTTTGCCGCCAGGATGTCATCAACGGCTGTCGACGTCAGAAATTCCGACAGCTGCCTGGCAGCTTCTGCGTCCGTTGAATCGGCGCTGATGCCAATAGCGAAGTCAATGTAACTTTGGAGTTCTGCCGGAAACCGACCGACAAGCATCACTTCGGGAGCGGCGGCGAGAATCGAAGTCACGGGAACGACGCCCAACTCGGCCTCCCCACGGCCTACGGCCGGCGCTGTCTGCCCTCCTGATATAGCCACCAGCTTGGGCTTCACCTCATCGGCTATTCCCAAGCGTTCCAGCAAACCGGAGAAGTAGCCGCCGCTGCTTCCTTCACTGGCGTAGGCGATCGACCTGGCGCTCTTCAACGCATGTTTGAATGCTTCCACCGACCCGACGTCGAGCGGCCGACCGCCTGCCTTGGCCGCCACCCCCATTGCTATCCGGCCGAACGCCACCTCGCTCCCCGCCTTGACTTTTCCCACGGCGGCCAGATCCTCAACAAGGTTCGGATTGGTGATGACGAGGTCAAAAGGCTCCCCAGCTTCAATCTCCTTCTTGACGACAGGATTGAGCTCCCACTTGACCGCAACTGTGAATCCTGTGGCCGTTTCGAACCGGGATATGACAGCAAGGACGGCGGGCCGAACCGCAACAGCGCCAAAAAGTCGGATCTCCTGATGCATGGCCCAACTTCGCCTCCGATCTGTCGATCCTGTCCAACAGACCCTACGGCCCCGCCCCAAAGAACGCCAGCCGGGTGAAGATCGTGTAGTCCGCTTCCGATACCATCAGCGCCACGAAAACCAGCACCAGCAGCGGCGGCAGCAGGATGGCGTAGACGAGCGCCAGCCGTTCCCAGGCCATGTGCATGAAGACGGCGACAATCAGCCCGGCCTTCAGCATCATGAACACAAGGATCAGCGCCCACCTCAGATAACCCTGGATGCCGAGATAATCGACCATGTAGGAAAAGGCGCTGAGCACGAAGAGCAGGCCCCAGACGAAGAGATAGAGCCGGATCGGGTGCTGCTGTCCGGTGTGTGTTTGTGCATGCACCGTTTGGCTTTGCGCATGCGCCGTTGTCTCGCTCATGACGACCTCACCACAGATAAAAAAACGCGAAGATGAAGACCCAGACCAGGTCGACGAAGTGCCAATAGAGGCCCATGATCTCGACGGCCTCGTAGCGGCCTTTCCGGCTGGTGAAGAAGCCGCGCCGTTCCACGTCGAAATCGCCACGCCAGACCTTGCGGGCGACGATGAGCAGGAAGATAACGCCGATCGTGACGTGGGTGCCGTGAAAACCGGTGATCATGAAGAAGGTAGATCCGAACTGTGCCGCCCCCCACGGGTTCTCCCAGGGGCGAACGCCTTCGGTGATCAGCTTCGTCCATTCGAAGGCCTGCATGCCGACGAAGCAGGCTCCGAGAACCGCCGTCAGCAGCATCAGCACCGCGGTCATGCGGCGATCGCGGCGATAGCCGCAATTGACCGCCATCGCCATGGTGCCGCTGCTTGAGATCAGCACGAAAGTCATGATCGCGATGAGGATCAGCGGAACGTTCTGGCCGCCGATATGCAGCGCGAAGACCTCGCTCGGATTGGGCCATGCAACCGGCGTCGACATCCGGGCCGTCATATAAGCGATCAGGAAACAGCCGAAGACGAAGGTGTCGCTCAAGAGGAAGATCCACATCATCGCCTTGCCCCAGGAGGCGGTCTTGAAGGCGCGCTGATCCGAGCTGAAATCGGCAGCGACACCGCGCAGGCCAACCGGGCTGAGGCCTGGCTCGCCGTGTGTCTGGACGGGATGTACCATCTGCAATCTCCTAACTGAGCAGTGTGCGGCAGAGATCGACGAAATCATTCGCCCATCCGGCAAAGAGCGCGAAGAGCAACAGCCAGACGGCGAGCATGAAATGCGAGTAGATGGCGGAAAGATCGACGCTGAGGCGCAGCCTGTCCGTCGCCACAGCCGTTGAAAAGGCCCCGACCGTCGTGTGCGCGAGCACGGCAAGCCCGCCGAGGATATGCAGGCCGTGCAGCCCGGTCAGCATATAGAAGAAGCTGTTGGAAGGGTTATCGGCCAGCACGTACCCGGCCGCCGTCAGCTCCCGCCATGCCTGGATCTGTCCGACGAGGAAGAAGATGGCAAGCGCAAGCCCTGCAGCAAGCGCCGGTCGCAGCACTTCCATGCGGCCATGACCTGCTTCTCTTTTCGCCCATTGAAGGGCAGCGCTGCTTAAGGCCAGTGCCGCAGTGTTCACCCAGAGCAGCCGGGGAACAGGCGTCGCCCACCAGTCGGTCGACGCCATGCGCATGAAATAGGCGCTGACGGCAAGGCTGAAGACAGCGCCGACGACGCCGAGAAACACGAAGAGCCCGATTTTCACCGCCGGCGCCGGCAGCCTTTGCCGCTCGGCACCGTCATGACCCGGCAGTTGCACCGACCCGGTTTCGAGCCAGGGCTTCGAGGTCAACCGCTGCCCGGAAAGCCACCAGAAGATAATGGCGGCGACTGCGGCGAGGAAGATCAGCATGACGTTCATGCGTGGACCTCCCGTGTGACGCCGCCGCCTGATGGCACCGTCTGCGGAATGAAGTCCTCGGCCGCCCCGGGCACGCTGTAGTCATAGGCCCAACGGTAGACGACAGGCAGATCCTTGCCCCAGTTGCCGTGGGCGGGCGGCGTCTGCGGCGTCTGCCATTCGAGCGTCGTTGCCCGCCACGGATTGCCGCCGGACTCCCTGCCCCGGAAAAGGCTCCAGACCAGATTGAACAGGAAGACCATCTGTCCGGCCCCGACGATCAGCGCCATGACGGTGATGAAGATATTCAGCGTATGGGCCGAAGGCGGAACGAAGGCCGTCTCTCCCATCTCGAAGTAGCGGCGCGGCACCCCGAGCAGGCCGAGATAGTGCATCGGAAAGAAGATCGCATAGGTGCCGAGGAAGGTGATCCAGAAGTGGATATGGCCGAGCACGTCGTTCAGCATGCGTCCCGTCACCTTCGGATACCAGTGATAGATCGCCCCGAAAATGACGAGGATCGGCGCCACACCCATGACCATGTGGAAATGCGCGACGACGAACATCGTGTCCGACAGCGGCACGTCGACGACGACGTTGCCGAGGAACAGGCCCGTCAGACCGCCATTGACGAAGGTGACGATGAAGGCGAGCGCAAAGAGCATCGGCAGCGTCAGGTGGATGTCGCCGCGCCACAGTGTCAGCACCCAGTTGTAGACCTTGATCGCCGTCGGGACAGCGATGATCAGCGTCGTCGTGGCGAAGAAGAAGCCGAAGGCCGGGTTCATGCCGCTGACATACATATGGTGCGCCCAGACGACGAAGCTGAGCGCACCGATGATGACGATCGCCCAGACCATCATGCGGTAGCCGAAGATGTTCTTGCGCGCATGCGTGCTGATCAGGTCCGAAACGATGCCGAAGGCAGGCAGCGCGACGATATAGACCTCCGGATGCCCGAAGAACCAGAAGAGGTGCTGGAAGAGGATCGGGCTGCCGCCGCCATGCTGTAGCTGCGTGCCCATTTCGACGATGGCAGGCATGAAGAAGCTCGTGCCGAGCAGGCGATCGAACATCATCATGACGCAGGCGACGAAGAGCGCGGGAAAGGCGAGCAGCGCCATCACGGTCGCGGTGAAGATGCCCCAGACGGTGAGCGGCATGCGCATCAGTGTCATGCCGCGCGCCCGCCCCTGCAGCACAGTCACCACATAGTTCAGCCCACCCATGGTGAAGCCGATGATGAAGACGATCAGCGAGGAGAGCATCAGCAGGATGCCCCAGTCCTTGCCGCCAGGCGTGCCGGAGAGAACGGCCTGTGGCGGATAGAGGGTCCAGCCGGCCCCCGTCGGGCCTCCGGGGGCGAAAAAGCCCGCAGCGAGGATCAGCACTGCGAGCAGGTAAATCCAATAGCTCAGCATGTTGGCGTAGGGAAACACCATATCGCGCGCGCCGACCATCAGCGGAATGAGGTAATTGCCGAAGCCGCCGAGGAACAGTGCGGTCAGCAGATAGATCACCATGATCATGCCGTGCATGGTGATGAACTGATAATAATGATCGGCATCGATGAAGGTGAAATAGCCGGGAAAGGCGAGCTGAATCCGCATCAGCCAGGAGAGTACCAGCGCCACCAGGCCGATTGCGATCGCCGTGAGCGAATATTGGACGGCAATGATCTTGGCATCCTGGCTGAACACATATTTTGTCCACCAGCTTTTCGGATGATAGAGTTCGACATCCTCGACTTCAGCAGAGGGGACGGCGCCTGCGCTGTCGGATGGAATCTCGACCATGATCTCTCTCCCCTTCGTCTCCCAGCGGTCTGCGACCGCTGGGGGTCAGTTTGCCGGCGGCATCTCTCCCGATGACGCCGTAAGCTGGGTGAATGTCTGCTGCTGCCCGAGCCAGGTCTGGTAATCCGCATCCTCCTCGACAACGACGGTGCCGCGCATTTGCCCATGGCCGACGCCACAGAGTTCGGCGCAGAGGATGTCGAAGGTCCCTGTCCGCGTCGGCGTGAACCAGAAATAGGTGATCATGCCGGGTATCATGTCCATCTTGGCGCGGAATTCCGGCACGTAGAAATCATGGAGCACGTCGACCGAGCGCAGCAATATGTGCACCGGCTTGCCGATCGGCAGATGCAATTCGCCGCCCTCGATGATCACGTCGTCAAGGCCGCTTGCGTCGTTTTTATCAAGGCCGAGCGGGTTTTCGGGGGTGACGTCGCCGGTTTCGGCGCGGCCGAGCTTTCCGTCGGCTCCGGGCAACCGGAAACTCCACAGCCACTGCTGGCTGACGACCTCGACCGATGCGGCATCGGCAGGCACTGTGATGAACTGGTTCCACACGATCAGGCCGGGCGCCAGCATCGCCGCAACGCCGACCGCCGTTCCCCCTCCCAGCAGCAATTCCAGCCTGCGGTTCTCGGGCTCGTAATGTGCACGGTTGCCCGGCTTGTGCCGGAAGCGGAAGACGCAATAGGCCATGAACAAAACCACCGCCACGAAGACGATGCCTGTGATCCAGAAGGTGATGACGAGGGTGGTGTCGATATAGGTCCAGTTGGACGCGATCGGCGTCCACCACCACGGGCTCAGCACATGGAACAGCACGGAGCCGACGACAATCAGGACGAGGATCAGCACGACAGCCATGTCCGCTCCTCCTCGAGCAGGTCGACCCGTGAAACCGCATTCCGCAAAAAGTCCGTGTTTATTATCGCACAGATAGAAAATATCGGCAATTACGGCAATTTAGGCATGCGCCCCGGGCCGCGAGCCGCCATTTGGAGTATTGCCCGTCGCGGGGAATGTTGCCCATCACTTGGAATATTGTTTGAGATAGGCGATGAGATTGGTGATTTCCTGGTCGTCCTTCACCCCGACGAAGGCCATCTTCGTACCCTTCACCTTCCCCTTCGGATTGTGCAGATAGTCGCGCAGCACCGTCTCGTCCCAGACGAGACCGCCCTCGCCGGCCGCCTTCATCCCGGCCGAATAGGCGTAATTGGGATGCGTTCCGGCCTTCCGGCCGAACAGCCCGTTCAACGACGGGCCGACCTTGTTCGTATCGGAATCGGCGACATGACAGGTCACGCATTTCTTAAAAACGGCAGCACCCGCCGTCGCATCGCCCTCCTGCGCCCCGGCGTCAGCAGGGGAAAGAGCAATCACGGATGTGGCGATCAGCAGAACAACACGGTAATCCATGGCAAACCTCATCCTCCTCAAGGTTGCCAGCCACTTGCACCCTCCGCAATCTCTCGCGTGGGAGTAGTGGTTGTTATGGCATAAAGCTTAGTCCTTCGCGGCAACAAGTCAATCGGCCCCACAATTGGGGCCACTTGAACGCCATCTGATGTCCGGGGGACTCGAGACGCGGATAAGCTCGTTGAGATCGAAAATCCGGCCAGCTATCCTTCAATCCACGGCGTAATGGATATGATGCAGGCCCCGCGCCACCTCAACTGCCGCCATTTGACCTACGTGCCGATCGAAAGCGCCTCCTTTACCGCCAGCTCGGCCATGGCGAGAGCGGCTTCGCGGGTCCTGGCGGCAGCGATGAAGCGGCCGTTATGGCAGAAGCTTGCGCCCTCTATGCCGCAAACCGCCTCCAATGCGCCATTGGTGAGCCCGGCCCAGGCCGCCGGCAGGTCGGCCCTGAGCTCGAACCCGTCCTCGGCGCGGCGGATGCCGGTCACGCACCAATCCTTTTCGCGCGGGTGGACGACGAACAGCAGGTGATCGGCGCCCGCCTTGACGATAGCGGGACGGAAGGGCATGCCCCTCGGCAATTCCAGAACACGCCCCTGCCCCGCAGCCTCGATTGCCCGATGCACGATCGCCTCGGCCCGCAATTTTGCGGCACTCTGAGCGATCCTGGCCTCGACGAAACTGCGGGCAATGGCAAGGGCCGTGTGGAAGGCGCGATCGTCGGCCTCAGGGTCTGCTTCGTCGAAAACCGGTTTCAGGGTTTCCAGCAGCGCCGGCAGCGTCAGCGCGGCCAGCGGCCCGGATGGGCTGAGCGCGCCATTGTCGGTCAGATCGACCGGCAGCACGAAGCTGGCGTCGAAAGAGCCATGCATCGCCTCGACATGCGCTTCGGGAAGGCCGAAGGCTGCGAGATAATCACGGCCGTAATGCTTCCAGATCAGGCCGAACGAGCTGTAGGGCTGGCCATCGTCGCGCAACGGCGCGCCGCGCTGGTGGTGATCGAATATCCCGGCAGCGGGATCATAGGCTCCGCCGACATCGTAGATGATCCGGTCTTCGCCCGGCGTGATCCACTCCGCCGCGCGGCTGCGAACGATACGAGCCTGCGGGAAAAGCCGGGTCAGGATGACGCTCGACAGCAATTCGTCGGCATGAAAGCCACCGGAATGGGTGACGAGGAAATCGGGGATCATGGGAGCTATGCGCCTTGTCGTTCGCGGACGATCCGCTTGCAGGTCGGCTGGAGATAACCGTTGCCGGCTGCTATCTCAACCCATACCTTAAATTGCAGTCGATTTAAGGATAAAATTATGCAGCAATCCAATGTGTTACAGCGTCCCCTGACGGGGCATCAGGAGTAAGAGGCAGTCCGTGGAGATCCCTCAGCGCTTTCACGTTGTCGAGACGGCCGGATGGCTTGTGAACCACCGCATGAACTCCGCCCTTCCCGGTTACCTCATGATCAGTTCCAAGACCGACACCAACGATCTGTCGGATCTGCCTGAAGACGCTTTGGCCGAATTCGGCCCATTGCTCGCAAGGGCTCAGAGTACGCTGAAACGGCAATTGAATGCTCAGCGCGTCTATATCGGCCGGTATGGACACACGCCCGGTTATCCGATCCACTTCCATGTGATCCCGATATATGAATGGGTGGAGGCGTTGTTCTGGAAGGACGCTCGATATCGCCTGCTTGAGAATTTTGCAGAGGGACCGGGGGAAACCGCAACGGATGGCGCAGAACTGACACTGTTTGTCTGGCGAGAGTTCTGTGAACGCGCAGAGCCGCCGCCGATCAGAGGGCCTTCGATCTCAGAGGCTATTAAGTTGCTGCGGGAAGCAATGCGGTTTCCGCCGCTTTAGATCTTTGTACTCATGCATGTCGCCGGAAAATGCCCAGCGGTTTTGGCAGGACGGCATGCATGAAGAGACAGCGCCGGCCTTGTGACCGCTGGCGATCCTGTGGCCGAAAGCGAGGTCGAAGGTCTCCGACCGTCTCGACCAACAATCCCGGATCCCCTCCTTGAGATCGAAATTCCCGGCCATCCGTCAATCCATGACGTATTGGATATGATGCCGGCCATGCACGGCCGATTTCTGGACATGGGCGCGAACGCCGAAGACCCGGCCGATCATATCCTCGGTCAGCACCTCCTCCGGCGCGCCGGAGGCGACGATCTCGCCTTTCTGAAGCACCGCCAGCCTGTCGCAGAACATCGCCGCCAGATTGAGGTCGTGCAGCGCGACGATGCAGGTGATGCCGAGCTTCGAAATCAGCGAGAGAATGTCGAGCTGATGCTGGATATCGAGATGGTTGGTCGGCTCGTCGAGCAGCAGTTCGCTCGGCGCCTGCGCCAGCGATCTGGCAATATGGACGCGCTGGCGCTCGCCGCCCGACAGCGTCTGCCAGAGCTGGCCCGCCCTCTCCTGCATACCCACCCGCGACAGGGCCTCGTCGACGGCGGCGTCGTCTCCGGCACCCCAGGACGACAACAGCCCGCGATGCGGCGTGCGGCCGAGCCGCACCACGTCGCGCACGGTCAATTGCGTATCGGTCGTCGACTGCTGCTCGACGAAGGCGACGCGACGCGCAAGGGCTGCGCGCGGCAGCGAGGAAATGTCGTCGTCACCCAGCCGGATGATGCCGCTGCGAACCCTGCGCAGCCGGCAGATCAATCTGAGAAGGCTCGACTTGCCGGAACCGTTCGGCCCGAGCAGACCGAGCACCTTGCCCTTTTCCACCGTCAGGCTGACGCCGTTGACGATGACGATATTACCGGCGGCAAAGCTCACCTCGTCGATGCTGATGCTCATGCCTTCCCCCGCACACGATAGAGGATGACGGCGAAGGCCGGTGCGCCGAAGAGCGCGGTGACGACCCCGATCGGCAGGATCTGCTGCGGGATGATGATGCGCGAAATAATATCGGCGCCGACCATGTAGATCGCGCCGCCGAGCGCCGTTGCCGGCAGCAGCCGCCTATGCGCCGGCCCGACGAGGAAGCGGGCGGCATGGGGGATGACGAGGCCGACGAAGCCGATCGAACCCACCATGCTGACGACGCTTGCCGTCATCGCCGCCGTCATGGCGAACAGCACGATCTGGACGCGGCGTACGGCAATGCCGAGCGAGGCGGCGGCATCCGTGCCGAAGGCGAAGGCGTCGAGCGCCCGCACATGGGCCATGCAGATGACGAAGCCGGCAAGCGCGATTGGCACCGACAGATAGACATCGGGCCAGCGCACGCCGCTGAGCGAACCCAGCAGCCAGAACAGGATGCCGCGCGCCTGCTCGGCATTCGCCGATGTCGTCACGATGTAGGAGGTTAGTGCATTGAAGAGCTGCGAACCGGCGACGCCGCACAGGATGATGCGCTCACCGGTTCCCCCCGCACCCGTCGCCAGGATGCCGACCAGCAAAAAGGCAATGACCGCACCGATGAAGGCGCCGCTCGACAGGCCGAGAACACCGTAGCCGGAACCGAGGATCATCACGCAGACGGCCCCCGTCGAGGCACCGGCGGAGATGCCGAGCACGTAGGGTTCGGCCAGCGGATTGCGCAGCAGCGCCTGCAGGATCGCGCCCGAAAGCGAGAGCGACGCGCCGGCGCTGGCCGCGACGAGCGCGCGGCTCAGACGATAATCCCAGACGATGCCCTGGTGGATGCGGCTGAGCTCGAAATCCGTTCCGAACAGACGGTTCGAAATCGCCTCCGCCGTCGTCGCAAGCGGGATCGCGATCTCGCCGATCGAAACGGCAAGACTGACCATCAGCCCGAGCAGGAGAAGTGCCGCCGTGGTGAGCGCGGCAAGCGCCCACCATCCCTGTTGCCTGACCGACACTGCCTTCACTGCGCCAGGCCGAAGGACTTGATGCCGTTCGCCAATGTCTCGATACCGTCGATCGTGCGGATCGTCGGGTTCATCGACTGCGCGTCCATCATCACGAAGTGCTTGTTTTTGACCGCGTCCAGCTCCTTGGTCACAGGATCGTTCTCGAGGAAATCGACCTTGACCTTGGGATCGTCAGCGGCGTAACGGCGGCGGTCCATGGTCGCGAGCACGATGACGGCAGGGTTAGCCTGGGCGATGGTTTCCCAACCGACCAGCGGCCATTCCTCTTCCGTGGTGACGACGTTCTTCGCACCGATCGTCTTCAGAATATAGGCGGGCGCGCTGTTCTTGCCGGCGATGAAGGCGTCGCCATTGACCTCCTTGCTGGAGAACCAGAAGACGACGGGCAGGTTCTTGCCCGACGCGCCTGATATCGAGGCGACGGCATCCGACTCGCGCTTCTTCAGCTTGGAAATCAGCGCATCGCCGCGCTCCTTGACGTCGAAGATCTCCGAGAGCTCGGCGATTTCCCGGTAGATCAGGTCCATCGTGAACAGCTCCTTGCGCACGCCGTCGCCGCCATCAGTGTTGACCTTGGCGACGCAATCGGCCGGCGCGAGATAGGTATTGATCCCGAGATCCTTGAATTGCTCCCGCTTGCCGACCGAGCCCTGCGCGCCGACATGCCATTCGAACTCGGCCGTCACCAGGTCGGGCTCCTGCCCGACGACGGATTCGAAGCTCGGGTCGTTGTCGGCAAGCCGCTTTATCTTGCTGTTGGCCTCGGCATATTGCGGCAGGACGGGACCGACCCAGACGGCCGTTCCGGCGATCTTGTCGGCAAGGCCGAGCGAGAAGAGCACTTCGGTCATGCCCTGACCGATCGAAACGACTTTGGATGGCGCCTTTTCGAAGGTCACCTGCTGGCCGCAATTGGTGATGGTCAAGGGATATCGGGTCGCGGCAAGGCTTGGTGCCGCAAAGCCGGCGAGCCCGAAGGCAAATGTCATGGTGGCGAGAATCTGGCGCATGGAAAACCTCGATGAAGGGAAAATCACGGCCGTTCCGCGCATATGCGCGGACCGAAAGCACGCTTAGGCGTGCACTAGCCGCAGGAGGCCCAATCGAGACGGATGCATGCCGGAATTCGGCGAAGGTTCAGCAGGTCAATCATATCTGTTCCTTGTCCGGGCATCCCCGCCCGGTTGATTGGATCGTGATTGACGGCAGGTCTCCTGGCTTGCGGATATCCGTCGTTTCATCCTCCTTCCCGCGATATCTCGCAGTGGCAGGGCCATGAGCCCTTCAGAGATGGCCAGTCGCTGGCCACTCCTGAGATGATCGACAATCCGCTTACAGTTGCGGGGGCAGCCACGGTCTCGGTCCCTACTGGGTCATCCTCACCGTGTTCCCTATTAATCCCCTTGGAGTCATCTTCAGGGAACCGTCGCACCCAGTTACGTCGCCGGCCCGCCCGGCGTCAATAACTATTCCCGCGTGTCATGCCGCCTCACCGACAAATGCGCTTCATGCCGTCTCACCGCGCAAACCGCCGGTTGCCAGAAGACGTTTGACAGCAATGCTGCCATTATGGCATTAATACTGCCATGAATAAAGTGACACCGCCTCGACCCACGGCCCGCGAAGAGTTGGCGACCATCACGCAGGACCGCATCATGGAAGGTCTTGCCGCCCTGTTGCGCGCCGGTAGCGACGAGGTCACCTTCGATCTCGTCGCCCGCCAGTCCGGCGTGCCGCAGCGCACGCTTTATCGCTATTTCGCCAACAAGGAGACACTGCTCGCCGCGTTCTGGCACTGGGTGAATGCGCTGATCGCCGTGCCGGCGCTGCCGGCTTCGCCTGAGCAAGTAGTGGCGCATATTCCCGAGCTCTTTTCTGCCTTCGACCGCGACGAGCCGCTGGTGAGAGCGATGCTGCACAATCCTCATGGTCGCGCGGTGAGGCTCGCCCATGCCGAGGCGCGGCGCGAGAAGTTTTCGATCGCGCTGCGCGATGTCACCGGGACGATTCCCGCAGAAGATGCCCGGCATCTGCTCGCCGCTGTGACAGCGCTCTGCTCTGCTTCGGGATGGGAGAGCATGAAAGATAACTGGAGCCTGTCGGGCGCTGAAGCCGCGAAGGCCGCGCAATGGGCCGTGCAGGCCCTGATCGACGATGCACGCCGGCGTTCCCGCGGGACCGAGGCCCGCCAGCCGGCAACAATGGAAGGAGACGCGCGATGATTCATCACATGTCGTTCGGCGTGCGCGATCCCGGTCGCGTCGCCCGGGTGCTGGCGGAGCTCATGGAGGCGACCGCGCTGCGGGCGCCGACCCCGCCCTTTCCCCATGACGCCTGGCTCGTCGTATCGGGCGATACGCAAGGCTCCTTCCTCGAAATCCTGCCCGCAACCGCGGTCTTCGATCCGGACGCACCGCTCGGCATCCGCCAGCGCCCGGCGACCTTCGAGCCGGTCACCGCCCACGTGCTGGTCAGCGCCGCGGTAGACGCCGCGTCGATCGAGACTGCCGCCGCCCGCGAAGGCTGGTGCGCCGAGCAGGTGGAAACCGGCCTCTTCCGGATCGTCAAGCTCTGGGTCGAGGACAACGTCCTGGTCGAATTCCTGGCAAAGGGTGAAGCCGATCGTTACATCGAAGCCTTCGGCCCCGCGGGCCTTCCCTCCCTCGACGGCAAATTGCGGGACCTCGAGGCAAAGCTTGGCGATGCCCTCGCGCAGAAGCTGCCGCCTGGCGTGCTGGAAAAAGCGCTGGGACATCCGCAGGCGTAGTCGTTGCCGGACCTGCGTCACGACGGATTGCGGAAGGCAGGCCCCGACATAGTTTTGGCGCCACCGATTTCAACGAGGTTTGATGTAGCAATGAGCAATCCGGATAGCACCGATCTCGCCGCCGCCGGGATAGACGCGATTCGCCAAGCAGCCGAGCAAGGCGATGCGCAAGCACAATTTGAATTGGGCCACATCACCGCACGAGGTGAAGGTGTCACCCGCGATAAAACAGAAGGCGCGGGATGGCTTCAGAAAGCCGCCGAACAAGGTCATGCCGACGCGCAATTCCTCCTGGCGGGCCTCTATCTCATGGGGGACGGAGTTGCACAGAGCGCGCCCGAAGGCTGCGAGTGGCTTGACAAATCCGCCAATCAAGGCCACGCCGACGCGCAATATTTGCTGGGCTTGATGAGAGAAGACGGCGACGGTTGCGATATCGATGCAGCAGACGCTGTCAGATGGTACAGCCAAGCCGCAGATCAGGATCATGCTGGTGCACAGTACAGGCTAGCCCAGTTGAAAGAGCACGGCGTGGGCTGCGAGATCGATCTGACAGAAGCATTCAAATGGTACCGTCGTGCTGCACTTCAGGATTACCCGGATGCAAGGGAAGATCTACTCGGATTATGCCGTGCACATCCAGACCTGCCGCTACCGGTGTCAGAATTGCTCGATGGCAAAGGTCGCTCCTGATACCCAGCTCTTTTTCCCGGGCGGCGCAGCGTCCAGACGTCGTCACCGGCCAACTATCCCCCGCTCTCACAAAGCATCCAGCGGTATCTTCAGATACCGCCGGCCATTCCCCTCCGGCTCGGGCAGCCGTCCGCCGCGGATATTCACCTGCAGCGCGTGCAGCATCAGCTTCGGCTTCGGCAGCGTGCGGTCGCGTGCCTGGCGCAGCGCCACGAAACCGGCCTCGTCGATGCCTGCAATATGCGGATTGGAGCGCTTCTGCGCCGCCACCGTGCTTTCCCAGCGTGGGTGCCGGCCGCCCGGCTGATAATCGTGGCCGGAAAAGAGCCGGGTTTCCTCGGGCAGCGACAGGATGGCCTGGATCGAGTGCCAGAGGGCGGCAGCACTGCCGCCGGGGAAATCCGTACGCGCCGTGCCGGAATCCGGCGTGAACACCGTATCGTGCACGAAGGCGGCGTCACCGATCACATAGGTGATCGAGGCGAGTGTGTGCCCGGGCGAAAACATCACGCGGACTTTAAGCGCACCGATCTCGAACGTGTCGCCATCGGCAAACAGCCGGTCCCATTGCGAACCGTCGGTTTTAAGGGCCGGCCAGTTGTAGATCTCCTTCCAGAGCTTCTGCACGTCGGTGACATGGGCGCCGATCGCCGTCGGCGCGCCGATCTTCTCATGCAGATAATGCGCGGCGGAGAAATGATCGGCATGCGGATGCGTGTCGAGGATCCATTCGACTGTCAGCCCTTCACTTTCGATATGAGCGAGGATGGCGTCGGCATTGGCCGTTCCCGTCGCCCCCGACATCTCGTCGAAATCGAACACCGGGTCGATGATGGCACAGCGTCTCGTCGCCGGGTCGGAAACGACATATTGCACACTGCAGGTGCGGGGCTCGAAGAAGGCCTTCACATGAGGCACCTGCCCTGCCCGCTTCTCGAGAAAGCGGCGCGCGCCGGCAAGATCGAAACCCAGGTTTTGACCGAAGGCTTCGACATCCCCGGGCTTCATCCGCCCATCCAGCACCTCGCCCAGCACATAGAGCATCAGCGCCCGCGTGCCGCTCTTGCAATGGGCGACAACCGGCCCCTTCGCTTGCGCCATCGCCGACTGAAAGGCGCGGATATCGGCTTCGGTGATCTCGGTCCCCTTCACCGGCACGAAACTGTAGGAAAGCCCGACCGCGGAGGCGGAAGCCTTTTCCACCGTATTGCCCGGCTGCTCCGGCTCCTCGCCGTCAGGCCGGGCATTGATGACGGCGGCAAAGCCTTGAGCCGCGAAGGCAGCAAAGCCTGCGGCATCGGGCTGCCCCGCCACCGATATCAGCTCATTGACCTTCACGGATGTCATCGAAGTCCCCGCGCTGCCTTCGTCGGGCATTATCGCATGTATATCGATACAATCTCACAAGTATATTGCCGAGCGCAAGAATAGGCGCTTGGTATTCCTCCGCGCCTGTCGCCGGTCCGCAAAGCCTGACGACGCCGGCGGGAGACGCCGCCCGAACTCCCGCCCATCCCGACGGTGTATCGTCAAAACGACAGCGTTGCAGCACCCTCCTTGATCTCGGCATGCATGGCGCTGGCGCCGACGATGACGACGCCGTCGAGCATGTCCTCCTGCGTGTAACCGCGAGAGGCGACGCAGGGCGGGCAGGCCCAGATCGTGCCGCCGCGCTGCTGGAAATTCTCGATCAGGCTCGACACCGGATCGAGCGGCGGCACATGCGTCATGCGCTGGCCGCCCTTGCGCACCAGGTCGATCCCGGTGCTGGTGAGGAACACAGAAACCTTCAGCCCGGCGGTGATGCCGCCATTGGCAATGGTGAAGGCGACGGAGGACAGTTCGGATTCGATGCCCTTGGTAACAAGCACGACCAGTTTGTCGCTTTGAGTTTGCATAGTATTCTCCCAGTGAGTTGACGTGAACGCTCACTACGAGCGAGCGGGAACACCATAGGAGGGTGCGCGGGGCGCGTATTTGGCCGGAATGCGTGAAGCCTTGTCCGAAAATCCAGACGCTGCGGGTGTTGCGCGCGACGACGTGCTGTCGGCGCTGCTGTCGACGATCCGCCTTTCGGGATCGCTGCAGTTCTGCTTCATGCCGACGGGCGACTGGCAGACCGATGCCGCGCCGTCGCTGGCAAATCTTTCGGCCAAGGCTTCGGGCACGATGCCGTTTCACATCGTCGTGGAGGGCCGCTGCTGGTTGAAAACGGAAGGCGAAGAGAGCGAGCTGGAGGCCGGCGACGTACTGGTCTTCCCCTTCGGCACCGGCCATCAGCTCGGCGCGGGCAGAGACGGCACGCTGGTCCTGCCAACCCGCGACCTTCCGCAGAAGCCATGGCGTGAGATTCCCGTGCTGCGCTATGGTGAGGCGGCTCAAGGGGTGCGGCTGCTCTGCGGCTATCTGCAATGGGACGGGTTGAGCTTTGCGCCGCTGCGTCAAGCGCTGCCCAAGCTGATCCATGTCAGGACACGAGCCGCCAATGACGGCGACTGGCTGCGCGCCACCATCCGCCAGATGGTCGAGGAGGTCGACAGGCCTCGCGCCGGCGGCGTCTCGATGCTGCCGCGGCTGACGGAAATCGTCTTCATCGAGATTCTGCGCCATCAGATCATGATGGCCGAGCCGCGCTCGGTCGGCTGGCTGGCAGCGCTCGCCGACCCGGCGCTGTCGCGCTGCCTCTCCCTCATTCACGACGATCCCAAACGTGACTGGTCGCTGGAGGACCTCGCCGCCGCCGCCGGCCAGTCACGCAGCGCCCTCGCCGACCGCTTCCAGGCAATGCTCGATACCTCGCCGATCCGCTATATCAGGGACTGGCGGCTCTACCTCGCAAGCGTCGCGCTCGCCACCTCAGGCCAGACGATCGCGACGATCGCTTACGAAGCCGGCTATGCCACCGAAGCCGCCTTCAACCGCGCCTTCTCCCGCGCCTTCGCCACCCCGCCGGCAGCATGGCGGGCGATGGCGCGGGCGTAGAGGGTGATCGGCACCCGAGGAGAGCCTCGTTCTGAGGCGCGCCGCAGGAGCCGCGAAAGATGAGGTTGGTTGCAGAATGCCGCGACACTCATGGGTGGAAAGAATCAAAGGATGCGCTAATTAGAAAAACCATCAAATTCTGGAGCGAGCCTTGGATTCCGAATCCCCTAAGCCACTTACAGCTCGCTTTCCTGTCGGTGGCGGGGAAATTGGCCGGCTGATCCAGACCCGCGACTGGAGCAAGACGCCGCTCGGTCCTCTCGACCTCTGGCCGCAAAGTCTGAAGACGGCCACGAATATGCTCCTGCTTTCACCCGTGCCGATCGTTCTTCTCTGGGGCGAAGACGGTGTGATGATCTACAACGACGCCTACTCCGTCTTCGCAGGCAGCCGCCATCCGGATCTTCTCGGTTCCAAGGTCCGCGAGGGCTGGAGCGAAATTGCCGATTTCAATGACAATGTGATGAAAGTCGGACTGTCGGGGAAAACGCTCGCCTACGAGAACCAGGAGCTGACGCTGTTGCGCCATGGCAGTCCGGCTCCCGCTTGGATGAACCTCGACTATTCGCCCGTCCTCGACGAAAGCGGCAAACCCGCCGGCGTCATCGCGATCGTCGTCGAAACGACGAAAAGCGTCCTTGGCCAGCGCCGACTGCGCGAGAGCGAAGAGAGGTTCAGGGCGTTCACGACCGCGACGACCGACATCGTCTATCGTATGAGTGCCGACTGGAAGGAGATGCAGCAGCTCGACGGTCGTAACGTTCTCGCCGACACGGCCGATCCGACTGTCGCGTGGCAGGAGGCCTATTTATTTCCCGAGGACATTCCCGCGATCCAGGCGGTGATCGACGAGGCCATATCAAGCAAGGGTGTTTTCGAATGCGAGCATCGCGTCCGGCGGGCCGACGGCAGCACCGGGTGGGTGCTGTCACGGGCTGTTCCACTCCTGAACGACGCAGGCGCCATCGTCGAATGGTTTGGGGCCGCGACCGATATCACCGAGCGGCGACGCAAACAGCAGCAGTTGGAACTTGTCGTTCATGAGCTCAACCATCGCGTAAAGAACAATCTGGCGATGGTGCAGGCTTTTGCGTACCGCACCTTCCGGGATGCCGAAGACATCCCTCGTGCACTGGACAGTTTCACGGCGCGGCTGGTGTCGCTCGGCCGTGCCAATGATCTGTTGACAGGCGAATTGTGGAGCAGCGCCTCCTTGAAACAGACGCTCGACCAGGCGACCGTTCCACATCGGCCGGACGGCGGGCGGTGGGAGTTGACCGGAGACGAAATCCGGGTTTCCGCAAAGACGGCGCTGGCCCTGACCATGGCCTTTCACGAACTCGGCACGAATGCCGTCCGCCATGGCGCATGGTCGAATGATGGCGGCGCCGTCAGCGTTAAATGTTCCCTCCAAATCATCGACGGAACGCAACGCTACCGCATAGACTGGAACGAACATGGCGGACCGCCTGTCGAACAGCCGAAGCGAAAGGGCTTCGGCACGGTCCTCATCCAGCGCGGCCTTGCCGCGGAGACGGGAGGCAATGTGGAGATTTCGTTTGCCGAAACGGGTTTTTCCTTCAGCCTCGATGCTCCGGCAGACCGTCTTCGGAACGAATGACATGGCCAAGCGTGTTCTTGTCGTCGAAGATGAAATGACCATCGCCATGATGATCGAGGATATGCTCGTCGACCTCGGTCACGAGGTCGTCGCGACAGCCGCGCGTTTGCCTTCGGCGCTGGAGGTTGCCGCCGATGGAAATCTTGATTTCGTCGTTCTCGATGTGAACTTGGCCGGACATCAGTCATTCCCGGTGGCCGCAATCCTTCAGCAGCGCGGTATCCCGTTTGCCTTCGCAACCGGATATGGGCCAGCGGGTATCGATCCCGCCTTTGCCGGCCGACCGGTGCTGACTAAGCCGTTCACAACTGCCGATCTTGCCGCTGTCATCGAAACTGTCGGCTGAGACCCAAGAAGGCCGACGCCCAAGCCCAAGAGCCGCCCGAATGAGAGGTGTTGTGGCGGGCGATGGCGCAGGGCTGAACTGGATCCGATCGACACCCAGATGGACGATCAGCGCGGTTGCGGGCCTGTCAATCCGAGGGCCAGCGTGATGTCGTTGATGATCCCCAGTCGCGCTTCGATCACCGCAATTTTCTCAGGCGTATCGGCACCAAAAGCCTCGATATCGATGAACATTTGCTCGCAGCCGCCTGGCGTGACCGTGCCGAACATCTGGCCGGGTTCGTCGCCTATGTTTCGCCAGCTGTGCGGTACATGTGGCGGCAGAACGACGACGGTTCCCACAGGCGCGTCGAACGCCTCGTCGCCGCATTGGAATCGATAGAGCCCGCGGATGACCCGAAAGACTTCGATCTCCCGCGTATGCGTGTGCGGGGCCGGACCATGACCGGGCGGCGTGAAGGTTTCCCACATCCCGAACGCGCCGCCGGTCTCGGCGGCCGTGGCATGGATGACGATCCTCGCGCCAAAGGGCGTCCTCGCCACGCGTTCCTTGCCGGGTAAAGAGACGACGGCGTTCCTGAAACTCGACATATCTACCTCCCCTCGATTGCAATCTTTGGGCGGAGCCTGCGCCTCACCCTTGCGTCGCCGGCTCATTGAGCATCGCTTCGATATTGTATCCGTCGGGATCGAGAACGAAGCAGGCGTAATAGTTCTCTTCATATTCCGGCCGCGGGCCGGGCGCGCCATTGTCCCGGGCGCCGGCTTCGAGCGCGGCCTGATAAAACGCCTCGACCTCCGCCCTGCTCCGAACCCGGAAGGCAACGTGCAGCCGCGTCAGAGGCGGCTTGTCGTCGGTGTGCTGGATCTCGAACAGGCTGCCGCCGACATCGAAGGCCCAGAACACGCCCTCCTTCCCGAAGGAGAGGCGATAACCCAGAGGTTCGAAAGCGCGCTCATAGAACAACTTGCTCTTCTGCAGGTCACCCACTGCGATGGTGATATGATCGATCATGCCGTGCCCTCCCTATCGTTCCAGCGCCCCATCATAGTTGAATCCCGGCAGCGGAAAAACAGACGACTGATGGCGAAGGGTGAATGCCAAATCAGCGGTCCCTGCCCAGACAGAGCGGACTCGCCCACACCTGCAGCCCACCTGCCCGCCAGACAGCAATAGCCCCGCCAATCATTAACGGGGCTGTGCATGCTGAAAATCGATCGGCATTACATCCTGGGTGGAACGCAAGCCCGGGAAACGATCGCCCGCCTGTGCCTGATGGACCCAGCCCTCCGACTTTCCAATCTCGCCGACGTCCTGCCACCATTCCGGCGACCGGACGATCGCAATGGATATATCGAGGCTCTCAGGATGGCGGGACTACCGGAGTAGCCGCCGCTTCAGCGGCTTCTTCCGAACGAAGGGGTCATGCCGGGCTATTGCCGACCCCCCTATCGGCTAATTGCGAAACGATGCTGCTTCGTGCGAAAATGCCGCGCAATGGATCACACGGGCGAAGTTCTCATTCTCACCGGGCCGCCGGGCTCCGGGAAAACCACGACGGCCGAGGCGCTCGCCCGCGAGCCCGGCTCGCCGAAGGTTCATCTTCATTGCGACGACTTCTGGCACTTCATCAAGAACGGCGCGATCCCGCCCTATCTGCCGGAAGCGCATGAACAGAATGTCGTCGTCGTCGATGTCTTGACCAAGGCGGCGACAGGCTATGCCGGCGGCGGCTACTTCGTCGTCGTGGACGGCATCGTCGGGCCGTGGTTCCTGGAACCGTTCCGGAAAATCGCGGCACCCCTCCACTACGTGATTCTGCGTCCGCCGCTCGATGTTGCCATCCGGCGCTGCCGGGAGCGCGGCGGCGACACGCTGACCGATCCCGGCCCTATTGCGGCGCTCTATCAGCAATTCTCGTCACTTGGCCCGTTCGAACAACATGTCGTCTCGACGGAGGGGCACGACAGGGAAGATACGCTGCGCACGGTGATCGAGGCTATGAGCAGCGGCACGTTTCGCCTGGCGTCATAACGCCAGCCCCTCGGCTTTTGGCGCAAGCGGCAGACACTGCCGGGATTCTCTTACCCGATCCCGGTTCGTCCTCTCCGAGCGAGCCGGGAAATTCATGAGCGGACCTCATAAGTTCATGCCGATATCCCCGGCTAATCGCCTCCGGACTTTGCCCTATCTTGGGATCAAACCTGGGAAGGAGGACTTGAAATGATCAAGCGTAAGCTCGGCCAAAGAGGCCCTGACGTATCGGCGATCGGCTTCGGCTGCATGGGGCTGAATTACCATCGCGGGCCGGCGATGGAGCGAGGCGATGCCATTGCGCTCCTGCGGGCGGCCCACGACGGGGGTGTCACCTTCTTCGACACTGCCGAAGCCTACGGGCCGTTCACCAACGAGGAACTCGTCGGCGAGGCGCTGGCGCCGATCCGTGATGAGGTGGTGATCGCGACGAAATTCGGCTTCAAGGATGGCCGGCCGGAAGTCGGCCTGGATAGCCGGCCGGAACGCATCCGTGTGGTCGTCGAAGAAGCCCTCAAGCGGCTTCGCACCGATCGCATCGATATCTTCTACCAGCATCGGGTCGACCCTGCCGTACCGATCGAAGAGGTGGCAGGCACGGTGAAAGATCTGATCTGCGCCGGCAAAGTGCTGCATTTCGGCCTGTCAGAAGCGGGCGTCGAAGCCATCCGCCGCGCCCATGCCGTCCAGCCGGTCACCGTGTTGCAAAGCGAATATTCGCTGTGGTGGCGCAACCCGGAACGGGAAATCCTGCCCATCGTCGAAGAACTCGGCATCGGCTTCGTGCCCTATAGCCCGCTCGGCCGCGGCTTCCTCACCGGCAAGATGGACGAGAACACCAGTTTCGAAGGCGGCAACGACCACCGCAAGACCAATCCACGCCTTTCGGCCGAAAACCGCAAGGCAAACCAGCCGGTGGTCGATGCGATCGAGGCGATTGCCGCCCGCAGAAATGCAACCGCAGCCCAGATCGCCATCGCCTGGCTGATGGCGCGCAAGCCCTGGATTGTCCCCATTCCCGGCACCACCAAGCTGCACCGGCTGGAAGAAAACATCGCCGCCGCCGACATCGCCTTCACATCGGAGGAACTGGCCGAGATCGACGCGGTCTTCTCAGGCATCGAGATCCACGGCGACCGCTACTCGGGAACGTCGGCAGGCCGCGTCACGCGCTGAGCCGACGCCCCCAGTCGCCGACGTTAAATCCCCATGACAAGGGATCGATCAATTCAGGCGGCGGGAGCATTTCCTTCAGGTCGAGAAGATGGCGTCTCGACGGCGGTGTACGGCCTCCGATTAACCCGCAAAACCGCCCGAGAGACGCGCGCGGCTGCATCATCGTGTGGCACCCGCCTCAAGCGCGGATGATCAGTCCTGCCCCTGCAGGCGGTCCATGACCTGGAGCAGCAGATCGGCGCAGGCCTTCATCGGTTCGTCCTCGGCGCATTTGAGATCGATCCGGGTATTCCCGTCCCCGATCCGGAAATGCGCTGCCTTGGACGGCGGTGGCGGTGGCGGGCGATGACCGCGGAAACCACGGAAGCCCATGTCGCCTCTCCGACCATGCCAGCGGTAATCCGGGCGATCTCCCGGCCTCGCATCCGGCCGGTCCGTCATCTGCTCATCGTTATCAGGAGCGGATGGAGACGGCGGCGGAGGCGGCGAGCCGGGTTCGACCGCGGCGGGCGGAGTCCCGGCGGATGGCGGAGCCGGCGGCTGCTGGGCGAAGGCGGTGCCGGCCAGTGCTGCAAGGGCAAGGCCTGATAGCAGAAGTCGTTGCATGGAAGCGTTCCTTTCGGAGTTATAGAGAGGCGTGTCTGTTAACACCGCAGCGCGGCTTTGGTTCACGCCCGTCACGGCCTGTGATCGAAATCTGCAAATCGTCTGTGCGGCGGACCTTTCGGCGGACGCAGCGCTTCGGTTCGTCCATCCTGACGAACGAGGTAGCTCGCATGCACGAAGCCGTCGTCGAAGCGGCCCTGGACGGTGACGGCTTCATCCTGGGTGACGAGAGCGCCACCCTCGCCGGCCCGGCCGGTTTCAACAAGCGCCTTGCCGCTCTCGTCCTGCAACACGAACTTGTTGCCGTAGATTTCGGCGACCTTGCCCTTGATGGTGACGAGGCTCGATGCCGGCATCGCCGAAATCGCCACCGGCGTCAGCGGCGCCATTTCGGGCGTCGGACGCATCATCTTCACGGCGCTCGCGCCCCCGACCGCACCGATGACAAGCGCCACGGCGGCAGCGATCACGGGGATCGCCAGCCGGCGCCGGCGCTGTCCTTGCGGCACGGGCGTGGCTGCGCCCTCGGTTTGTTCGTTGTCCTGGTCTTCATCAGGCATATATCTGCTCCTTGCTTCAGTAATAGTCGCAATCTAGCCGCCACACCCCCTCGCCTGCCTGAACCTCTCCGTTCAGATTGAGTTAAGCTCGGGCCGATAGTTTTGGCCCGTCCCCAGAGATGCCCTGCGATGAAAGCCCTGCCCCATGCGCGTACTGCTCGTCGAAGATGACGAAGACCTGAGCGGCCGGATCGCCGCCGTGCTGCGATCGGAGAACTTCGTCGTCGATATTGCGCGCAACGGCGAGGACGCCCTCCATGCGGGGCTGACCGAACTCTTCGATGTCGCAATCCTCGACCTCGGCCTGCCGAAGATCGATGGCGTCAGCGTGCTGAAGGGCTGGCGCGAGGGCGAACGCAACCTGCCGGTTCTGGTGCTGACGGCGCGCGACGGCTGGCCGGACAAGGTCTCGAGCTTCAAGGCCGGCGCCGACGATTTCCTTGCCAAACCTTTCAAGGTGGAGGAACTGGTGCTGCGCCTGCGCGCCCTGGTGCGCCGGGCGTCCGGTCACGCCGCCTCGCGGCTTACCTGCGGCGCGCTCGTCTTCGATGCGCAACTCGGCACCTTCGAGCTCGACGGCCTGCCGCTGAAGCTGACGGCGCTGGAGTGGCGGGTGCTCTCCTGCATGATGCTGCGCAAGGAGATGATCGTCGACCGGCGCGAACTCACCGAGCGCGTCTATGACGGCGATGCCGAAGTCGACTCCAATTCCATCGAAGTCATCATCGCTCGCCTGCGCAAGAAGCTCGGGGGTGAACGCATCGAGACGATGCGTGGCCGTATCGAGACGGTGCGCGGCCGCGGCTATATGCTGACGGCAGCGGCGGCATCATGAAAACGCCCTCCCTCAAGCCGAGATCGATCGCCGGCCGGCTGCTGATGTTCTCCGGCATCTTCGTGACTCTGGCGCTTGTCGTCGCCGCCATCGTGCTCTGGCTGGCGCTCAAAACGGTGGTGCGCGAGCAGGTCGACCAGCGTTTGGACATCCAGATCGGCGCTCTTGCCGGCGCGGTGACGCGTGACGCTGAGGGACGGATCGCCCTCTCCGCGCCGCTCGATGCGCCGCCCTTCGATCGCCCTTCATCCGGCTGGTACTGGCAGATCGACGACGGGCAGCAACGCCTGACCTCCCGCTCCCTGATGAACGGCACGATAGACGCGCCGCCGCCCCGGCAGGACCTGCGCCATGTGCTGATGGGCATGCCGACATCAGGCAGCGGCGGTGATCGGGGAAGAGGACCGCTCTACCTGCGCCAGGCCGTACGCAGCATTGACGGCATGACGCTGACGATCACCGCGACGGCGCCGATGATCGCCCTTGTCGGCCCGGCGTTCCGCGCGCTCTTCTGGCTGGTGCCCTGCATGCTGCTGCTCGGTCTTGTGCTGATGGCCGGCACGTTCTGGCAGATCCGCTTCGGCCTGCGCCCGCTGAAATCCATGGCGGCCAATATCGATGCCATCAACCGCGGAGAACGCGCCCGCCTGCCCGACGAGGCGACCAAGGAGCTTGCCCCGCTCGCGCTAAAAACCAACACGCTTCTTGAGACAAACGAAGAGCGGCTCGCCGCAACCCGCATGCAGTTCGCCAACCTCGCCCACGGCCTCAAGACGCCGGTGGCGAGCCTGCTGCTGGCGCTCGACGAGCAAAACGATCCCAAAGGCGCTTTGCGCGGCCTCGCAGCCCGGATCGACAACAGGATCAAACACCACCTCGCCGCTGCCCGCCGGGTGATGGCCTCATCGAACAATGTCGCCAGCACCGATGTGGCGACTTCGGTCGCCGATCTGCACCGGGCGATCGGCCAGATTCATGCCGAACGCAAGATCGCCTTCGACACTGATATATCAGGGGGCCTGCGAGTGGCCTGCGACGAAAGCGATGTCGAGGAAATGCTCGGAAACCTGATCGACAACGCCTTCAAATGGGCCGCCTCCCACGTCACCCTCCGCGCCCACCGCGACGGCCCGACCGCCCGCATCACCATCGAAGACGACGGCCCCGGCATCCCCGCGGACCGCCTTGCTGCCGTGCTACTGCCCGGCGTGCGAGAGGACGAACATGTGCCGGGCAATGGGTTTGGGCTGAGTATCGTGAGCGAGCTGGCGGGGTTGTATGGTGGGTCACTGGTGCTGGAGGCGACTGGGGCGGTGGGGTTGCGGTGTGTGTTATGTTTGCCGGTGGCGGTGGGGTCGGAGCGGTAGGATTTTGGCTGGTTCGATAGAAGGTGAAAGTGCTGCGGAGTGATCACCATCTTTTGGGTTCTCATCATTTGTCACAACGCTCTCCCGACTACGACCTCGTACGGATTACAAATATTCGTGCCTTGCTGCGAGTGACAGGAAGCAAATAGGTGAACCAAGACCGTCAACCATTCCGCCCTGCGACGGAAATACAGACCGTGAAGATGCCGTGTCGATAACCTTTCGGGATTCTCTACGTTGCCAACAAAGTTGTAAACGTCATCACGCGTTCCCATCAAAAGCGCCCGGATATCCGTGGCATCGAAATAATCATCGCCGTATTCGGCCATCGCATAGCAATAGCCAATTTTTGCAATCATCATTGCGAACGGACCAATGATAAACGGAACCCTAGTCCTGACATTTTCGAGGCCGTTGCCCCCCAAGTTGAAGAACGCCACCCGTGGACTAACAAGAGTAGCCCCTCGATCTATTCCAACTAAGAGCCCCGCCTGGCTAAACTGCACTAGCGAGAAGTGTTTCGGGTAGTCCTCTATCGGGAAATCAAGCCGTTTTCCCTCCCCGCCCATCACTGAATCGCCCGCAAAGACCTCAGGCATATGTCGCGCGTCGCGCGGTCCGCTACCTTTCGACTTGCCACGGAGACCTAATAGCACCCTGGGGACTTTAAGGTCGACATTGAGCGCTTGGTTCTCGTATTCTTGATTGGAGCGCGTAGCGCATTCCTTGCAGGAACCGTGGCGTATCACCAAGGAGCCATTGATAGCTTCGGGGATGATGTGCTCGTCAGTGAGTTCTGCCTGCGTAAACGATTTTCGGCAAAAGACACATCTTCCAGATAGTAATTCTGCTTCCGCATTGCCAAAGAGCGCATGCCGCAAGCAATACAACTTATCAGACGATTCTCATAATTGTTGCTTCGTACAAAACGGCCTTTACAGTACTCTCAAGATAGGCTGCGCACCCAATATCCAAATCGTCCCATTGACACCCGTCGATTTTAGGGACCATCGATCCACTTCTTCGAAAAGAGCCCAGAATCAGCCCTACTGACCGTCGCATCCGCCAGCCGGCCGTTTCGGGGACAAGCCGCATTCCCGCAACTGCCGTCAACCCACCACGCCAAACATAGGCCCATACCCGCCATCCAGAAACAGGGCATCGGGGCATTTCAGACGGTCGCGGAAAAGCCGCGCGAAGTCGTGGAAATTCACCCCGTCTTCACTGATCGCGAAGCGAACCGCTCCGTCGCTGCAGGTTCCCACAGCGCTCTGGCGGGTTCGGTCCGTCGAGCCGGGGAATGAAGATCGGGTTCAGCCCGTTGCCGATGACGAGCATCGGGCCGGACTGGGTGGAGAAGCGGGCACTCTGCCTACGCTTCAGAAATTCATCGGTCGGCAGTATCGAAGCGCCCGCGTCACCGATAGAGAATACGCCGTTCTGCTTCTTGTAGAAATTCGGGACCTGGCCGGCGGAGGGCTTGGCCGTATCGGCGTTCTTCCAGAACAATCTGAGGTCGGCTTTGTCAGCGTCTACAGTACAGACGACATATCCCGCCTCTTCGAAGGTTTCCTGCTCGCACTCAGCGGCATCGACCTGACGCAGGGATGTCATCGTTGCCACCAGCATCACGGCCGCGATCAGCAGGCCGTGTTTCAGATAGGTCATCAGTGCCACCCCTCTTCTTCAAACCGCCATCTATCCTGCGTGTTATTGTTGATCAGGGAATCAAAAAATGACCGGTAGCTAAACGTGGCAGAGTCGGAAAAACGTGATGACAAGTACGTGGACATATGCAATCTGGTTTTTGCCGTACCTGGCGCAAAACTGGCTATGGTGGCTGGCCCCCAAATGGGACTGGTGGACCATCGGCCTTATCACTCTCGCGCTGACCGTGATCGCCATCGCCGGTTCCATCTGCATCAACTTGGCGCGGCGGCGCTGGTGGCGTGTCGTGTCGCTCTTGATCACGCCCCTTCCGTGGCTAGTCATTATTTACATCGTTGCTGTTACCGGCATAACGCCCGACAGCGTTCGATTTGCTTTGAACAAGCAAGCGTATCTGGCAGAGATCGAACGAACCGATGTGACGAGCGGTGAGCCGCGATTCAGGACATTTGCATTGGACAGTATGTTCAAGGCGATAACATCCACGACGCTTGTGTACGATGAGAGTGATGAGATTGCCCTGCCCAGCGGCGAGCAATCCGCCGCCTGGCAACAGCGAACCCAAAAATTGTGCTTGGAAAAGAAAGAATGCGTCAATCTCTATCCTGGTTCGGACTGGCCTTTCAGCGTCAGCAAGGTTGGTGAACACTTCTATATCGTGTATCAAAACTTCATTGACGCGTTTCCCTAGCGACCGATCGTCATTGCCGGGATAGGCCCGGCTGTCCTGCGATCGGCGTCCTGCCATCGGCGCTTCTGCGTCTTCCAGTTTTGCGCTTTCCACCGCGGTTAGGCTCGCGATCGCGAGGAAGTCGTCGCAAAGACGCGCGCGAGAACAGCGGTCCGGTTTGCGTAAGGGAGTCCTGTCACGGCCGCCACCTCGCCGATGGGGGCTGGAAACGCACGATAGCGTTTTGTCTCGATGGGATGCCCGCTTTTGGCGCAAGGCTGCTTTCGCGACCTATCCCTGAAGCGTAATTCTCAGCTCCCGGCGTAACACTCCCTCCCTCAAAGCTGCAACCAAGCCCCCTTCCCGATAACCGCTCCCTGCGAGACGTCTTTCGCCTCGCCTCTGCCTTGTTGCTCGCGTATCCTGACGCACGATTCGCCGTCCGCAAACGAGGGTGGGCATGAACGAAGCATCAAAGGAGAGCGCGATGACGGACGCCAAGAGCGGCATTTCGGGACTACGGCCGCATATTACAGTCATTGGCGTCGGTGGCGGTGGCGGCAATGCGATCAACAATATGATCGCGGAAAAGCTGGCGGGCGTCGAATTCGTCGCCGCAAACACCGACGCCCAGGTGCTCGCCACCTCCAAAGCGACGCGCCGCATCCAGCTTGGCGCGAATGTGACGGAGGGTCTCGGCGCCGGTTCGCTGCCTGAGGTCGGCCATGCGGCTGCCGAAGAGTCGCTCGATGAGATCATGGATCACCTGGCCGGCTCGCACATGTGTTTCGTCACCGCCGGCATGGGCGGTGGAACGGGCACGGGTGCTGCACCGGTCATCGCCCGCGCTGCGCGTGCCGCCGGCATCCTGACGGTCGGCGTCGTCACCAAGCCCTTTACCTTCGAAGGCAACCGCCGCATGCGGATGGCGGAAATCGGCATCGAGGCGCTTCGCCAGGCGGCCGATACGGTCATCGTCATTCCCAATCAGAACCTTTTCCGCATCGCCGATGCAAAAACCACCTTCGCCGATGCCTTCATGACGGCCGACCGCGTGCTCTATGCCGGCGTCGGCTGCATTACCGACCTGATCGTCAAGGAAGGCCTGATCAACCTCGATTTCGCCGACGTGAAGTCGGTCATGTCAGGCATGGGCCGCGCCATGATGGGCACTGGCGAAGCCTCCGGTGAAAGCCGCGCGATGAAGGCGGCGGAAGCAGCAATTGCCAACCCGCTTCTGGACGACATCTCGATGCGGGGCGCCAGGGGCGTGCTGATCTCGATTTCCGGTGGTTCGGATATGACGCTGTTCGAAGTGGACGAGGCGGCAAGCCGCATTCGTGACGAAGTGCAGGAAGACGCCGATATCGTCGTCGGCGCGATCTTTGACCGCAGCCTCGACGGAAAGTTCCGTGTCTCAGTGGTGGCAACCGGCCTGGAAGGCAGCCCGCTGCCCGCATCCGCGCCTCACGCCGCCGAGCAGGTTCAGACGCGCACGCTGCAGTAAGCGCAGCGGCGCGACATATCCGAGCACGACAGCCTGCCACGTCTTTTCAGACGCGCGGCGCTGTCGTGCTTCAATGTCCTGCGCCCCGGGAATCGCCGCGATCACCGGTCGTTGATTCGCGATCACCTGTCGTTGATCGTGGGAAGGTGCGTTTCGACCTCTACGCGGCGCTTGTCATCCAACGGCTCAATGTGCTTCTGCCAGAAGGCCTCGGCCTCCGGCGTGTCATCATCCCAGTGGCGGATCTTGACAATATTGTCATCGATCTTGGCCAGCCGTTTACCGCCAAGCCGCAGGTATTCGTCCGCCAGTTGTTTCGATCGGGTCGTTTGCATGTCGTGTTCCTCCATAGGCGAACCGAAAGGCCGATCGTCATTACCGGGTTGGCTGGCAATCGGCATCCCCGTTATCGGCGCTTCCGCGCCTTCCAGTTAAACAGTACGGCGGGATCATGGTTCCAAATCATCGGCCGAAACCGGTCCACGCGGCCGGCTGAAGGCGTCGGCCGCCATCCATGTTCCACACGGCCCGCCGCTCTTGCTGCCGGGACAGCCGGAGACGCCTCGTACTGGCTGAAGAGCGGCCTTGTCCGGAACGGTAAGACTGCATACGTCGGGGCGATCTTCGACCGCAGCCTCGACGGCAAGTTCCGCGTTTCGGTGGTGGCGACCGGTCTGGAAGGCAGCCCTCTGCCTGCATCCGCGCCTCACGCCGCCGAACAGATCCAGACGCGCACGCTGCAGTAAGTGGCCACTGTTATGCTGCTCTGTTCACCACGGCACTGAGTGGATAAACGCCGCCACGCCCTGTGGAAAACGGGCGGGGCGGCGTTGGCATTCGGCCAGCAAAGACCGTCAGGCGAAGAGTATGTCCGAGATATTGTGCACCACGGAGATTTCGTCGATCCCGGTGTTGGTGATGTAGAGATTATCCGCCGCTGAGTCATAGACCACGTTGGTGATCAAGTCGTCTCCCGGTATGGCGATGTTGACGTCGACCGTTGTCTTGACCCCGGTTTCGAAGTCGAAGGCCGTGCCGATATGCTCGCTGCTGGAGGAATCGCCGAAGAAGAACGTGCCGTCGACGGCAAAACCGTAGCCGAGCCCGCCGGCCGCGAAGGTCTTGGATTCGATCGGGCTCAGCGTTTCGGGATCGATTTTGGAGACCTGCCAGGTGGAATCATTGATGCGGCCGACGACGTAGATGCCGGTCGAATCCTGCATCGTATTGACGGCCGTGAATCCACCCCAGTCGAACGTACCCGCCCCGTTCTGGCCGATAAGGCCGGGAATGGAAGCACCCTTCTGATCGAGTGATCCGTCGGCGGCATCCCACTTTGCGAGATAGGTCTGATCCGGGAAAGGGTCTTCCTCGCCTCTCGCCTCGTTGGTTCTTCCGATGATCTCGCCTCCGCGGACCGAAAAATAGGTTCCGCCGATGTCATATTCGCCCTTGTCATAGTCGCCGAGAGAGATGGCGCCGCTGGCGTGGCCGGCCTCGAATGCGGCGGCGTTGTCGTAAATGCTCACCGTGGAATCATCCGGGAAACCATGGCCGGAACTGACGTAAAATTTGCCCGTCAGCGGATCGATCGCCACCCCCTGGAGTTCGTAATGGTCATCGAAGGGGCGCAGGACATCGGCCTGGGCCTCGACATGATCGGTATTCACAGACTTCCCGTCCGTCATGCCGTCGACGGTCAGCGTGCTCACGCCGGAATCCGCGTGACCGGCGCCGTCGGAGACCTTGTACTGGAGCTTCTCCGTGACATGCTCGCCATCATTGAGACCGGCCTTCACGGCCGGATCGAGATCATAGGTGAAGCTTCCGTTCGCCGCGAAATGGAAGATGCCGAATTGCCCGGACACATCGGTCGTCTGCCCCTGCCCGGCAGAAATGTTCGTGCCGTTGACCGAGCGCAGGAAGAGCGTATCCACCTCTCCCGCGTGATCATTGGCAAGCACGTTGCGGGCCATCTCGCTTCCCTCGTGGAAGGAGAAGCCGTCATCGACCGCGACCGGGGGGCTCGTGACGCCATGAATATCGAGCTTGAAGTGACCGACATCCGTATTGCCGGCGCCGTCGGAGATCTTGTAGCCGATCGTCTCCGTCAGCGTCATCCCCTTGATGAAGCCGGCTTTGGAGGCCTCGTTCAGCGTATAGCTGTAGGAGCCGTCGGCCTTGACGTGAAACGTGCCGTGTTCACCCTCGATATCGGTGATCGCGCCATCCTTCTTGGCCAGCACCCGCTCGCCGTCGAAGAAGCTGAGAAACAGGTTTCCGGAGCCCCCGGCCAGATCATTATCCAGCAGATTGCCTGAGATCACCTCATTCTCGGAAGCGCTGCTGACATCATTGACCGTCACAGGTTTTGCAAGCTCTGTCATGGATATCTCCTTCAAGATCCATTCGCCTTGGTCTATCGGGAGGAAAGCAGCTGAAACAGGGCAGGTCAATTAATTTTCTAGCAGGAGTGGTATTTTAGAATTTCACAGCTTTGTCACTCAAGAGAGCCTCATCCTTGCGGAAGCCGAAAGCTGGAGCCCCGAAGGACGAGGCAGACGCCGGCGACGCCTGCTCCCGTCAATCGCCGACGGTGAATCCCCACGATGACGGATCGGTCAATTCCGACGGCGGGATCATCTCCTTGAGCTCGACCGGGCGGCGCTTGATCTCGACGGCGGTGTAGTTTTCCCCATGCCCCATCCCGAGAGGATGTTGATTTCGAGAGGCACGCCATCCGGCGTCAGGCATTCTTGTCTGCCCGCGTCGGCAAGGTCGGGTGTCATGTTGAACCAGGCGCAAGTTTCTCCAAGCGCGCCACCAGTCCGCTTTAAATCAACCTGGCCTGTCTTAAGCTGGAAAGTATTGTATGGGCGCTTGGGATCAAGCGGCGCACGGCCAGCGTGAAGATCATGCATGTCCTTGGAGGATATGATCGAGATTCCCTGGTTTTCGAGTTCGTTCCAAATCGTAAGTTTCAGAGTTCCGCCCTTTTCGCGACGCTCTTCGGATCGCCAGGGATAGTGCCTCAATATCCTGACCTCCGACCAACCCCCGACCATTCTGGCTTCAAAGTCGACGAGAGCTTCGGGCTCCGGATAATCCCGCAGCGGCTTCAGCCAGAACCATGGGTCGAACAGCCTCTTCGGCGGCGATATCTCGGATTCCGCGACGGCTGTTCGATCAAGCCGGACCAATTGCGTGTCGCTCATCGGCTTTCCCACGCGGAACAGAACCTTTTGCGAAACTTCAATGCCGTCAGCCGACAGACAACTGAACCAGAGCGGCGCCATCTCTTCTTTTGTGCGGATGAGTTGCCACCATTTGCAGGCTTCACCAGCCTGGTTGTCGGTCTCCCCGGTTTCCTTCGCCTGTTTCACGCTCAGGTCCAGACTCCGATCGGTCTTTTCAATGCTCATCCAGGCAAAGTCTTCGTTGCCGGTCCTGGTCGTCCGCAACACGGTGTTGTCGAAGTAATTTCCATAGGAGATGGCAGTGTGGTTGCCATTGACCGATTCAACCCGCGTCCATCCCTTGTGATGAACGACCGAACGCAACATTTCCTTCGGCTCACCGGACATGTTCCGAACGATCATCGAGGCGGTGTAGTCCGGAACATTCCGGGTGGCGGCAAAGGGAAGTTCACTTGCATTGCCGGCGCAGGCTGCAAGCACCAAGAGAGACGTCGCGATACGTCTTTTCACAGACTGCACCTCAATGATTGCTGGAAGCGGAACAAGGCTCAATCCAGAGCCTGTACTCTGCTTGACTTCTCGAAAAATTCAATGTTTGTTCAAGCAAAAGTTGAGGGTTTATAGCGAAGAATATTTTTACATATTCGATATTGGCAGTCGCAATGATTTCTCTTTCGAACTGCACGACGACGTCAAATGTCAGACACGATTCTCACCGGATGACGGCGCGCAGCGGCGAAAGGACGTCGGTGCTGCAGAACGCTCACCTCAATGGCGACTGCAAGTTTATTGACTATCCTCGTGTAGATATCGTGGAGCAGCCCAAACATGGGCGCACCGAGATTATCCACCAGCCGATTGTCGTCGATTCCGGCGGCAAGAAGATGAAATGCGACAAAGTCAAAGCGAATGGCGTTGCTGTCTATTACACATCGCACCCAGGCTACGTCGGCAGTGACAAGTTCATTCTCAGGACTCCCGAAGAGCGCGGCAGCATCGTAGAGGGCGTGGCCGAAGTGAAAGTCGTCAAATAGGGGGCGCAATCGGCGCGCCGCTGACACTAAGAATGACCGCTGACCGCTTTTGATGCGGCCACCATTGTCGCGAGATCGAAGGATTTGCGATCGTGATGTTTGCGATCGTGATGTTCATGCCAAGCCGTCTATCGATCAGGCTCATGCGCTCATTGTCTTCAACGGCCGCTCTTGGCATGACAGACTCCATTCTGCTTATTCAAAGCGCGTACGAATGATGGTGACGCACCTCACCCGACCAACCCCTTGATCTTCGCCGCATCCTCCGCCGTCGCCGGATTGTACACCACCATGCTGAGGTCCGGCCGCCCATCCACCTGGAAGGCCGAATATTCGAAGGAGAGCAGCCCGAGCACCGGGTGTTTGATGTGCTTGGCGCCCTCGCCGTGGGTGCGCACGTCGTTGTCGCGCCACATCGCCAGGAATTCGGGGCTCTTGCGACAGAGTTCGTCTACCAGCGGCTCGACCTCAGCCGCAGCCCCGGCACGGGCTGCATCCACGCGGAAAGCGGCGACGACGAAGCGGGCGACACTTTCCCAGTCGTATTGGGCAGCGCGCACGCGCGGATCGAGGAAGATGAAGCGCAGCACGTTGCGCTCCTCAGGCGGCAGCGCACCGTAATCGGTCAGAAGCACGGTTGCCGCCCGGTTCCAACCGACGACGTCCCATATCGCAGTGCGGATCAGCGCCGGGCTCGGGTCCAGCGCATCGAGCACGCCCTGCAACCTCGGCGTCACCCCTTCTTGCCTGTGGTAGTGCACCTCGGGCGGCCGGCCGAGGCCAATGAGGAAGAGATGCTCGCGCTCGACATCGGTCAGCATCAGCGCGCGAGAGATCCGATCGAGCACGTCAGCAGACGGCGCGCCGCCGCGGCCCTGCTCCAGCCAGGTGTACCAGGTCGGGCTGATATTGGCGCGGCTCGCCACCTCCTCGCGCCGCAGGCCTGGGGTGCGTCGCCTCTCCCCTGCAAAACCGAGGGCGGCAGGATCGAGCCTCACACGGCGATCCTTCAGATAGGCGCCGAGCCGGTTGTCCGAGGTGACGAATTCACCCATCCTGTTAGCCTTTATACCATGATAATGTCACTACTTTACCATGATACAGTCACGACGGATATGTGTCTCCAGCAAAAACGGAGATAACACATGCGCGTATTCGTCACTGGAGCCACCGGCTGGGTCGGCTCGGCCGTCGTCAATGAATTGATCGCCGCCGGCCATCAGGTGCTCGGCCTCACCCGCTCGGACAAGGGAGCGGATCAACTGGCAGCCGCCGGTGCCGAAGTCCATCACGGCACGCTCGATGATCTCGAAAGTCTGAAGAGCGGTGCGGCTGAGGCGGATGCCGTGATCCACACGGCCTTCAACCATGATTTCTCGAAATTCGCCGAGAACTGCGCCGCCGACCGGCGCGCCATCGAGGCCCTCGGCGAAGCCCTCCAAGGCTCCGATCGTCCGCTGTTGGTCACAGCCGGCCTCGGCTTTGCCCCCGGCCGCGTCGGCACCGAGAAGGATCCGCCGATGCCTTCGACCGAAACCTATCCCCGTGCCTCCGAAATCACCGCAGTATCGCTTGTCGCCCGCGGCGTGCGCGCTTCCACCGTCCGGCTGCCGCCCTCGGTGCATGGCCATGGGGACCACGGCTTCGTGCCGATCCTGATCGATTTGGCCCGTCGCAAGGGCGTCTCGGCCTATATCGGCGAAGGGCAAAACCGCTGGCCGGCCGTGCACCGGCTCGATGCCGCCCGCGTCTATCGGCTGGCGATCGAGCGCGCCGCCGTCGGCGGCCCGTTTCTGGCAGTCGCGGAAGAGGGAGTTCCCTTCAGGCAGATTGCCGAGGTCGTCGGCCGCCGGCTCGATGTGCCCGCCGTGTCGCTCTCACGGGAAGAAGCGGCCGAGCACTTCGGCTGGTTCGCCATGTTCGCCGGCTTCGATGTGCCCACATCGAGCGAGTACACTCGCGCCCTGCTCGGTTGGCAGCCGCAGCAGCCCGGCCTGCTCGCCGATATCGACCATCCGGCCTATTTCAGTGGGTAAGAACCGTGTCCGCATCTAAAAATGGAGCATTTCCGTGACTGGAGAAAACGGAAATGCCTCCGGGTTGGCTCATAGGAGAACCAGCGACGGCCCGAGCTAGTGCGATCGGCTCTCGTTCCTATCGGCTGGATCGTAATTGATGTCCCAATCCTTCTCAGGCTTTTTCTTGCCGGGCGGGTTCTTGTTCACCGTGGCGTCCTCAGAGCCAGTGATGACGGTCGGTTTGGCGCTGGCGACGCCGCTGCTTTTTCGGTCAGCCTGGGATTTGGCGAACTGGCCGGCTGCGTCTTTTTTGGGATCGGCCATCTCATTCGCCCTTCTGCTTCAGCGCGTCACCGATATTCTTGATCTCGGGATCGCGATTGTTTTCACCATGCGCGTCGCGGTCGCGATCCGGATCATCCTTGGCCTTCATGTAGCCGCGAGGTTTATTTTCCTTCGGCCCTTCCCAGCGGGGAGACTGGTCGGTGGTGCCGGGGGCGCCGTCTTTCGGTGTCGTCATGCCCATCTTCGTTCCTCCTTGGTTGGAACAAGGAAAACCGAAAAGATCAGCAACTGTTCCCGCGGCAATATTTTCGCGCAAAGCGGCTTACCGTAGCGAGGCAAGCGTGGCGCAGCAGAAGGCAAGCAAGGTGATCACGGCATTGACCGCGTGCGAATATTCCCATTGGGTGCGAAGGCTTTCCCAATTCTCCGGCTGCACGGTCCAGCTCTCCGTCGCCGCGTTCGCCGGCTGGGTGATGACCATGAAGATGACGAGCTTGAGCCAATTAGCGCTGCCCCAACCGTCGGACGAGAATATCCGCGCGCGAGCCGCCGCCGCCAGCGCATTCCGAAAGCTCTGCGGCGCATAGAGCAATTCCAGCAAAGTCAGCACCACCCTGCCCGCGCCGATCGATCCATCCACTATTGATCGGCGACACCTCCGCGCTAGCTTCTGTTCGCGGCCGATCGGCCGCAGGGGATACGATCTCTGGGTGAAGGCGGAGGGGCGACGTGGCATCCTATTCGATTGACGAGGCGATCCGGGAACTTGCCCCGGCTCTCGGCAAGGCGCCGGCCGGCGCCGTCAGCGGCGAATGGACCGCCACAACGATGCAGGCAGGGCACTCCTCCCGGACGGGCGGCTACCGCGATGTCGAGGGAAACTATGTCCCGGAGGCATCCAGGCATCCGCTCGATATCATCTCCGATGTCGTTGAAAAGCTCGGTGCATCAGGGATGCCCCGCTTCAATAAGGTGCTGATTCGCTGGAAGAAGCCGAAGTTCCCCTTCATGCGGGGAGAGATCACGCTCGAAACTAGCTATGACCGGACGATCGTGCCGCGAGGGCCCGACGACCCGATCTACGAAACCACCGCCGCTGTCCGGCGCGTCTTCTGGCAGAACCGCGGCAAGGTGCAGGAGGACTTTGCTGCTGAGCGCGAAACGGCCAACATTCATGCCCAGACGAAATGGTTCGGCCCGCATCGCCGTATCCTCGCCATCCATGCGCCGGAAAGGCTGACACTTGCCACCGACGGGCTGTCGACCCCTTGGGCCGGCATATCCGAGCCGGAGAACGGCGTCGAATGCGAGCTCTTCATGGAATTCGACGCCGCGACACTGGATGCGGCCGGGATCGAAAACTGGGCGAACCTGTTGATCAACATCGGAGACCTCGTGGCAGACGGTTATCGTGTCGCCCGCGATGTCGAGAAGCACGGCGCCATCCTGTTCTGCCGGCTGACCGAGGATTACCACCCGATGACCCGCATCATGCTGAGCCGCGACGCCGGGCGCATCGACGGCCTGCCTTTCGGCTCCGTGCCGCTGATCCGGGCAACGCCGATCGCCGAAACCGAAATCGACGGGCAGGACCTTTCCGACGATTGGGGCGCTGCGGCCGCCCGCAACGCCCTGACCAAACGCGGCATGGGGATTGATTGATGTCGCCGATGCCGGGCGATTATCGTCCGTCCTGCGCTATTCCTGGATGTCGGGTTCGACAACCTTGGCGAGGTTTCGCAGTGACTCCTGCCAGCCGAGATAGCAAGCCTCGGGCGGAATGACGTCAGGCACGCCTGCCTGCACGATATCCACCTCTGTACCGACCGAAACCTTCTTCAGCGTCACGGTGACTTCCATTTCGCCCGGCAGGTTGGGGTCGTCGAACCTGTCGGTGTAGCGCAGACGCTCGCCGGGGACGAGCTCGAGATATTCGCCGCCGAAGGCGTGGCTATTGCCCGTCGTGAAGTTGCGGAAGGACATTCTGAACGTTCCGCCGACAACCGGCTCCGAATGATGCACGGTGCAGAGGAAGCCGTTCGGCGGAAGCCACTTGGCAAGCGCGTCCGCCTCCAGGAATGCGCGATAGACTTTCTCCGGGCTGGTCGCCAGAACGCGGTGCAAGCGTATGGTACTCGGCATGGTCGTGATCCTTTCTGGATTTATGGAATGGACGAACCTAGGACGGGCGTGGCTTGGCCGATCCGACACCGGATCGAATTTTTCTTCAAGAAAAATTGCTCCAGAGCATGTCGCGCAAAACTGTGCAGCAGTTTTGCGATAACGATATGCGTGGAAACAAATGGCTAAGCGTCAGAAGCGAATCTGAAAAATTGCGATGCGCTTTAGGGGGCGCGGCTCAACCAGGCATACCGTCGAACTGCGGAAGATCGAGCGGCCTTGCCCAGGCGAGCCGCCGCCTGGTGAACATCTCGACTCCCGGTTTGATCAGTTCGGGCCGGTCGAGGCTGCCGAGCGTCACGAAGACGAGGCCAGGGAAGCTCTCGAGGTTGCTGCTGAACAATCTGGCGCCGCAATCGGGGCAAAAGTTGCGGTCGAGCCCCTTGCCTGAATCGGCGATGTAATGAAACGCCTTCGGGCTGCCGCTGATCACGGCGAAGTCATCCTGGGGTACGGCGAAGAACGTGGCGGCCTCGCCGCCTGTCGCCCTCTTGCAGTCTAGGCAATGGCAGTTGGCGACAAAGTTCGGGTCGGTGTCGAAGGCAAATCTCACCGCGCCGCAGGCGCATTGCCCCGTATATTTCCTGGTCATGTCAGATGCCTCCCATCCCGTGTTCGAACATTTGCGATTGGCTCTGCCTCGCCGTCGTGCCGCAGACGTCGTCGTAGCGCGCCTGCGGCCGGGATCGGCAATAGCCGAATGAGAAGATCTCGGCCTCCCGGCGGCGGCAATCGTGCCCACCGGTCGAAACGCTTAAGCCGCGGCCTGCTTTTTCAAGGCATCGAGGAGCGTCCGGGCGCCCTGCCTGGATGAGGCAGGGTTTTGGCCGGTGATCAGCAGGCCATCCTGGACGACATGCACGCCCCAATCCGCCGTCTTCGAAAACTGGGCGCCCTGCTCTTTCAGCACGTCCTCGAGCAGGTAGGGAACAAACTCGACCAGGTGCATGGCCTCTTCCTCGGAATCGGTGAACCCCGTGACGGCCCGGCCCTTGGCGATGGGCTTTCCATCCGGCGCTTTCACATTCGTGAGGATACCGGGGGCGTGGCAAACGAGCGCCACAGGTTTTCTCGCCGAAAGCATGTCCTCGATGAGCGACAGCGCATTGCGATTGTTCGTCAGGTCCCACAGCGGGCCGTGCCCACCAGGGAAGAACACGCCGTCATAGTCCGCCTGCTTGATTTCGGACAGCATCAGGGTGTTGGCGAGCGCAGCCGTTGCCGCCTGGTCTCGCTCGAACCGTCGCGTGTCTTCCGTCTGGAATGCTGGCTCGTTGCTCTTCGGATCGAGCGGAGGTTGGCCGCCCTTCGGCGAAGCGAGTGTGATCTCCACCCCAGCGTCGCGGAAAACGAAATAAGGAGCAGCAAGCTCCTCGAGCCAGAATCCCGTCTTCTTGCCGGTGTTTCCCAGTTGATCATGCGATGTAAGAACCATGAGAATTTTCATTGCTCAGCTCCTTCAAGCCAGCCGGCGGACAACGCCGTCGGCACCCGGATTTACGGTGAAATACTGCCTGCAATCTCATGCTGAAACGGGAGAGGACATAGAGCGGCTGCGCTGCGAAACAAGCTCTCCCGCGCGGTGTTTGCTAGAATTGCTTTAGCCGAAGCCTAACCAGACAAACGGCGGTCGCCCGCGACATCCGTTCGCTGGGCTGAGCCGGCAGACGCCTCAAGGGCATTTGAAAAGCCTGACCGGCTTTCCCGGCCCGCGCTGGATGATGCGCTTGGCTTCCAGATCCAGTTGAACGGCCTTCAACCACCATCCTGTTCTAAATTAAATAGTTGGAGCATGATGTCGTCCGAAAACCGCTCACACTTTTCGGCATCATGCTCTAGCGCCGCCCGGGAATTCGACCTCGGAGGGATGCGGCAGGATGGCGATGTTTGCCTGTGCTACGGTCAGTCCGGGTGCCTGCTCAGGCAGTGCGGCCAGCGGAGCGTGGCGCATTACCATGTATTTGGCCTTGTTGACCCGCTCCGTATGGTGCGGCGAGGTTATGCTTTCAATGAGGATTTTTTCGTCATCAGGCATCGATAGCTCCTTTGACAGTGATGTCGGGCACTTTGAAGCCCATCGCAATCCACGCGGTGAGAAGTCTGCCATAGAAGCCGGCCGTCGCCAGCGCGCCGGAAGGCACGTCATCGGGCACACTCGCGCGATCGGGCGCATTCTGGGTCATCGTGCGCAATTGAAGGGGCGGAAGCTCGGCCTGCTTCCAGAGATTGCCGTAGAGGCTAAGCCAGTGGCCACCCTTGAACTCCAGGAAAATGGGCGTGTTGCAGCAGGATGCCAGGACACGTCGCGTTGAAGCCTTGGGGCCGAGGCGGAACTCCCGCAGGTTTTCGGTTCCGGCCAAAAGGCTGATCCGATCCTTGCGATAAAGCACGTAGCGCGTACCGCCATGGATCGTCCGGATCGCCTCCGGCAAGGGAAGCGACTCCAGCCTTCCGGCCGCGTCACTGCAGCTCTTGCAATGACATTCCGCGCTGATGATCGGGGCGCCGCGCACATCGAGGTGAAAGGTTCCGCAGGCACAAGTCAGACGGGTTGTCTTGTTGTTCATGACATCGCTCGCTGTTGAGGATCGCTGGATAGTCGCAAAATCAAACTAGACCGTTTAGTTCCATTATAAGAACTAGACGGTTCAGTTTGATCGTGTCAAGTAGGGCTGGAGCGGAGATCGAGAATGTTGATACCGGGTATGGAAGCCGACCTTGCCCAGGGGCGGGCCGGCACTCGTTCGGAGCGCAAACAGGCGGCGATCGTCGGTGCCGCGGCCGAAGTCTTTCTCAGCACCGGTTATGCCGGAGCCAGCATGGACGAGATCGCCAGCCGGTCCGGCGTGTCCAAGCAGACGGTCTACAAGCACTTCTCCAGCAAGGAGGCGCTGTTCGTCGCCGTGCTCACCCAGATGATGGGAGAAGCAGATACCGCCGTTCACACCGGCCTCCCCCAGGTGGAGAACCGCGCTCAGCTGGAAGCCTATCTCCTCGACTACGCCGTCCGCCAGCTCACCATCGTCCTGACGCCGGGGCTGATGCAATTGCGCCGGCTCGTGATTGCGGAGGCGCAACGCTTCCCGGAACTCGCCAAGCTGCTTTACGCGCGCGGCCCTGCACGGGCGATCGAGGTCATAGGCAGCGCTTTCGAACAATTGGCCGGCAAGAAGCTGCTGCAGTTCTCCGATGCAACGGTAGCCGCATCACAGTTCAACTGGCTGGTGATGGCCGACCCCGTCAACCGGGTCATGATGCTGGGCGATGCGGCCATTCCGAGGAAGCTGGAGATTTACCGCCACGCCGAGGCGGCCGTCGCCACGTTCCTGGCGGCATTTCTGCATCCAGATAAGCGATAAACGCCACCGAAAGTCCGGGTATCACAGCGGCAATGACTTGAATTTTCCGCACGTGCCAACAGGCCGGCGGTCACAAAGCCGCCGCTCAATCGTCAGTAAATCGCCCCGTTACCGCCGCACCGTGCCCTCTTAAAGGTTCCATCGTCGCGACCTCGCCCGGCCTTTGAGTGGCTGAGCGATCGACCGAGGCGGTCTTGCTGCCGATAAAATCATGCACTTGAAGAGGAATGAACATGATCACTCGTTACACATCTGTCGCAACATTGAGCGCGGCAGTCTTCAGTCTGCTTGCTTTCAGCCCGGCATCCGCTGTCGACATGGCCCAGGCGCAACAGCAGCCGGCACAAGCGCAGCCCCCGGCACAGGCGCAGCCGCCGATGCAGGGACAGCCCGGCGGCAGCGGTGCGGCCGCCCCCGTCAGCGATCAGAAAATCGAAGCCTTCGCCGTTGCCTATCTGCAGGTCGACAAGGTGAGACAGGAATATTCGGCCAAGATCGGCGCGACGAAGGACGAGGCTGCCAAGCAACAGCTGCAGGAGGAGGCCAAGAAGCAGATGGTCGATACCGTCCAAGCTTCTCCCGACATCTCCGTCGAAGAATATTCGTCGATCCTGACGGCCGCGCAGAGCGACCCGGCTCTGGCCAAGAAGGTACTGGAAAAGATCGGCACGCCGCCGCCGGGCCAGCAACAACAGCAACCGCAGCAATAGGCTGCACGTAGCTTCAAGTCACCACGAATAGGGAGCGGATGTCCTGTCGTTCGCGCCGGCAGCAGTGCCCGCCATTTGCCGGGCTCTGCTGTCCATCTCGGCAGCCGACAAAGAGATCGGCTAGAACAGGATGATTTTAGGCCGGATCGGCCTAAAATCTGAATCCTGTTCTACATCATATAGTTAGAGCAAAACCGCTTACACTTTCGGCATCATGCTCTGGTTCAGTATTGCGACCCGCTCTTGTTGTCCAGGTCGTGCCGTTCGGTGCCCGTCAGCGGCGGGTTGAAGATGCTGACGAGAACGAGATCCTGATCCTTCCCGCCGCGCAGATAATGGCGGTCGTGCTTGTCGAGCACGTAGATATCGCCGGTGCGGATCGGAAAGACATTGCCGTCCATATCCTCCACTTCGCCCTCGCCCTTGATGCAGTAGCAGGCCTCCAGGTGATTGCGGTATTGGAGCAAGGCCTCGCTATTGGCGCGAACGACGGTATGGCACACCGTAAAGCCCATGCCATCGTCTTTGGTCAGCAGCCGGTGGCTCGTGCCGTTGCCCCAATCGACGAAACGCTCGGTGAGCTCCACCTCTTTCAGATTTCTGACGAACATCGCCGATTCCCCTGATAAATTATTGAAGATACGGTGATGATTCATTTTCATCGCCCGCAACAATTAGCTATTGAAATCACTGGCATTTTCAAATGATGATTTCTGCGTCATCTGTGAGGAAATTTTACAAATGCAATTGCCGCCGTTAAACGCTTTGCGCGCTTTCGAAGCCACGGCCCGCCTGATGAGCCTTTCGAAAGCGGGCGACGAGCTGCACGTCACTCATGCGGCGGTCAGCCATCAGATCAAGCATCTGGAAACCTGGCTCGGCCGCAAGCTGCTGCAGAAATCGGGCCGCGGCATTACGCTGACCGCAGCCGGCGGTGAATATTACCGGGCCGTCTCCGGATCGCTGGCGGCGATCGCGCATGCGACCGGCAATATGCGGCGCGATCACGACATGCGCGCCATCACCGTCGGCTGCATTCCCTCAATCGCATCGCGCTGGCTCGTCCCCGCCCTGCCCTCCTTCCAGGAAAGCGCCCCCGATCTCGACGTCAGGATCGTCTATGCCCGCGCCGAAGAACGCTTCGACGACGAGAGCCTCGACGTACTGATCACCATGGGCGAGGATCTGAGCGGCGGCAGGGAAAGCCGCCTGCTCTTCTCCCGCCGCAACCAGCCCGTCACCAGTCGCCATTACCTTGCCAAACGCAACTGGACGATCGACGACGTCTCGATCGCCGGCGCCGATCTGCTGCACGACGAATCCGTCGATGGCTGGAAGGAATGGTTCCGCAAGGCCGGCCAGAAAGCGCAGGAGCCGCTTCGAGGGCCGATATTTCAGGATTTCAACATGCTGGCGACGGCCGTAATCGCCGGCCATGGCGTGGCGCTCTGCCCTGTCGAGGTGTTCCGCCGCGAGATCGAACGCGGCGATCTGCTGGTGCTTTCCGAGATCGCCACGGCAGAGAACCAGGGCTATTACGTCATATCGAACAGCTGGGCGAAAAAGCCGGTCGGCCGCTTCATCGACTGGTTCATGACCGAGTGCGGATCGGGCGCGTGAGATCCCCTGCCCTCAGTTCATCGAAGGGTCGCCGCCGAGGCGATGGATGCAAATGGGTCGCGGTAATAAAGACGTGGCATAAGCCCATCCGTGAGCGAGTTGGGCAGAGGTTGGGGATTGTTAATCAGAAATGCCTAATGTAAATCTTGGCGTGCACAAGTTGTGCGGGGGCTGATTTGCTACAATATCTGGTTATGACATGAGACTAGGGAGGGCCTCGGACATGCGGAAAATTCATGCTGCCCCCTCGGCGCTCGGACAAACAGAGGCAAAAACTTCGAGCTCAATCGACCGGCTTTTGTTCTTTGATCGCGAATTCAATCCCGTCGAGAATTTGCTCGGCAATGAGCTGCCTGCTTCTGTCAAACCAGCAGCGTCGTTTTGGGAGCATTTTCCTGAATTGGACAAATCGGCGATTACACTCGCCCTCCGTTCATTGGGCGACAGTGCCCAACCCTTGCAAATAACGGGGGATCTTGGCGCGCCCGCGTCGCACGGACTGACGATCTATCGGATCGGAGATCTGTTTGCCGTGGTTCGGTCCGAGGAATCTATCGACGATGAGCGCGCAACTCTTTTGCATCTGGCCACCCACGATCCGCTCACTGGACTGCCGAACCGACGCCAGTTCAGCGAGGACCTCGCTGTGTTGTTACGAGAGACCGCAGGCTCGAACGAGACTCTGTCCCTGATGCAACTCGATCTTGACGATTTCAAACCCGTCAACGACACGCTTGGGCATCCGGCAGGCGACAAGCTTCTTCAGCTCGCTGCAAGCCGCATTCAAGGGTGCCTTGCCAGGGACGACAGAGCCTATCGACTGGCGGGTGACGAATTCACCGTCATATCAAGAGGCCCAGGACATCCCGCCAAAGGACACCAGTTAGCAGAAGCTTTGGTTGATGCATTCAAAAAACCCTTCACGATAGATGGCATCGCGCTATTTGTCGGTGCCAGTATCGGCATATCTGCTGCTCCACCGGACGGTACAAGTCCGGAGCAGCTGATGAAGGCGTCCGACGTCGCACTCTACGCCGCGAAGAAGGACGGGCGCGGTCGTGCAAGACCGTTTGATCCCTCAATGCTTGAGTTGCTGGAACAACGCGAACTGCTGCGCCGCAGCCTTCGCATGGCCCTGGTCCAGCAACAATTCTCTATTGAGTACCAACCCATCGCCGAGGGCGGCAGCATTGTCGGCTTCGAAGCATTGCTGAGATGGCACCACCCTCTACTTGGAAAAATCCCACCAACGGCATTTATTCCGATGGCCGAGGCCGATGGAATAATGCCGGAAATAGGGGCATGGGTTTTGGAGCAGGCATGTCGCGAGGCAATGAAGTGGCCGCAGAACTACATCGTCGCGGTCAATTTGTCCGCGGCTGAATTCTTGACAAACGGCCTCACCGATCGCGTATCCCAAACGCTGGACTTGATCGGGTTGCCGCCAGACCGTCTGGAGCTTGAGATAACCGAAAGCGTGCTGCTTGAGCGCACCGTCAACAATATCGACACCTTGAATACGCTCAACGTGCTAGGGATACGAATCTCGCTTGATGATTTCGGGACCGAATATTCTTCGCTCAGCTATCTGAAGACATTCCCGTTCGACACGATCAAAATCGACAAATACTTTATCACCGACCTCGAAAGCGATCTGAAAAGCCAGGCAATCGTCCGCTGCATCGTTAACCTCGCACATGACCTCGACATGCAGGTGACGGCCGAAGGGGTTGAAACGCCAGGTCAGGCGGAATGGTTGCGCAGTGTGGGCTGCGACAGACTTCAAGGCTATTTGATTAGCAGGCCGCTTCCGGTCCAGGCGATTGGCGAATTCATCACCCGGGCGGACACATCCGCAAGCCCAGCGCTACCACAGTGAACAACCGATTTTCGCCGTGCCTTTAGCTATGGCATGCATCACTGACGCCCCAGGCAAAAGAAGGGAGGGTGTATTGGAACAGGAAGCAGCTAGCTTCGATGACCATGCATTTGCGCCGATGGTATCGCTGGAACTGGACGTTGCGATGTTCAAATCCCGATGGCAGTTTTGCGACGGGATTACCGAATATCTCTCAGACATTCTCGGCCAAGGTCACAGCGATCCCGCTCGATATTCCAATTTTCTTTCCGTCGCGACGAACGAGTTCATCGAACTTGCTTTCCGTTCGACGAGCGAGCTGGGAAGGATAAGGTTCAGTCTCTACCGGAATGCGACATTCAATCGGCTGAGAATTGCGTTTCCTTGCGAGGAAGCATTTGGCCGAAAGCACATGGATGCGAGAGCAAGCGAACACCAGCCTGTCCCAGGCGCCGGCTCTGGATTCGTGGTCACGAAGTCCGATGGGACGGTTTTGCTCAGAGATTTGGCAGCAATATTCCGCGCCACGATCCGAATTGAGCAAGACGGCGAACAAGAGATTCAAATCATTGCGGATTTCCCCTCGGTCGAGGACTTCCGATGAGCCTGCTTCCCCTACCCTTCACTGTTCATTTTGATCCGACAAATCAGGAGCTGTTGCTGTCTGGCAAGATGCGGCCTGAAAGCGCCACTGAAATTGCCGATGCCCTCAAGCTGGTGCAGCAAAGTTTGGAAAAATACAGTGGGGTCGTTTACGTCAATGTCAAACGTCTGACGCACATCAACATGACTGCCTTCGCGGCCCTGGCCGATATACTCGCGGCAAGTTGCCGGATCAGACCGGAACGGAAGATCGTCATCATTACGTCGAGCGTGGTGGCATGGTCGACCTCGTTATTCCAAACGCTGGCGGCATCACAACCAAGCCTGTCGGTTGAAGTCTACGATTCGGCATTTTATCCGGGCCAGAGCTTTGTCGAGGATGAGACTTTCATTCCCATTCTGCGCACCCAGACGAAAATGACATGGAGGCACGAACGCGAACTGTTGCCTCGCCACGGCCTGCGCAGCGGTCTTGTCATCGCAGATATCTGTTGCGGAATTGGTGATTTCGCCGCCTTGGTTCAACGGGAATTTAGACCGGCACGCCTTGTCGCGCTGGATCATTCCGTGCGTAGCCTCGAATATGCCCGCAGGGTCGCGGCCGACTTCGATCTGCAGGGAATCGAGTACACCTATGGCGACGCTTCCCAAATGCTGCTGCGAGACAATCAATTTGACTTTGTGACCTGCCGACATTCGCTGCAGATTTTCAACCGTCCCGAGATGCTGCTCAGGGAGCTTTACCGCATCTGCAAGCCTGGCGGCCGTGTCTACATCACCAACGAAAAAAACTCGCATTGTCTGGGCGAGCCACATGCTGAATCCATAAGATGGACTTACGAAGAAGTCGCCAAACTGTTCAGGCACTTCGACATGGATGTCGAGATGGGGCCGAAAAGCCGCCACCTCCTCGCCGACGCGGGGTTCGATAACATCAAGGTCGATTCATTTATGGTCACGAATCTTGATGGGGATCCCCAGGACTTCGCAGACATCATCGAAGCATGGGAAAATGTCTACGCGGGTGAGATGGCCGTTCGACGGGGCGACTCGTCAGATTTCATTCGCAGGTTCCGGCAAGGATTCAAAGATCATATCTTTGCTGCTCTTCACCCCAAGGGTTATGCAGGCTGGCCGATCTGGGCAGCCTCCGGCCGAAAGCCGCTGTGATGGACGGGAAATCGAAGAGACCGGCAAGGCTAGGCTCATTTCGGGCAAAGTTCATTTTGGTCGTCGGTGGAGCTGTCCTCTTTGATCTGCTGGTCAGCGGTGGACTGGCGCTTTGGAATGTTCAGAGGCTGTCGCGCGACGCCACCCTGGAAGTCGGACAGGGTCTGGAAGCGGCAAGCCAGGAATACATCCGCACATATGCCGATTCCACCGCAGCACAGGTGAGTTTGCTCCTGCGGCAGGTTCACAACGACGTCAGCACCTTGGCGGGTGTGCTCCAGGCGCAGATCGACGATCCCGAGCGTAATTCCGATGTCGGCGCGGCGATCGCCCGCACATCTCCCGGCAGCGTCAGCCTGTCCTACGATCAAAAGGCGAACTGGTCTCAGAACGCTCCGGGCTCGGTCTCCGTTGTCAGCGTCTGGAGTTACTTGCTCGGAGAAGATCACAACCCAAGACCCGACGTTCAGACCGATATCCAGACCAGCGCGGTTCTAGACCTTGTCGCACCGAGCTTGCTGCAGCACGGGGCTTCAAAGCTGCAGATGTATTACATCGGATCGAAAGAACGACCAATCTTCAGAACAGCGCCCTATACCGACCAGGCTCAGACCTTCGACCGCCTTTATCCTGGTCATAACGAGGCCAATTTCTGGGACTTCTTTTTTCCCGGACTTTATGAGTCCTGGCAGGGCTGGGCCAAGGATATGAAAACGCGGCCGGTCGCGGACGATATAACCCAGACAGCGCCCTATACGGACGCCATTACCGGGAAACTGATCGTTTCTTTCTTTCAACCACTATGGACAGCCGACAGGAAGGATGTCGCCGGGACGGCTGGCGCGGACATTACGCTCGACCAGCTCGCGCAGACTGTAGAAAATGTGAAAGTGGCCCAGTCCGGCTTTGGATTTCTCGCAATGTCCGACGGAAACGTTGTGGCGATCAACAGCACAGGCGAAAAAACGCTCGGTCTGCGTTCTGCGAGCGATGCGAGCGGAAGCGGAGTGACCGGACTGGAGCGCTCCCTGAAGGGAAGCTCCCAGCCTGCGATAGCAAAACTGGCCCTTGATCGCGAACTGGGCATCCAACATTTGTTGTTGCAGCAGGAGGGTAACGAGGTCCCCTATATCGTTATCGTCAAGAAACTCCCCGCGACCAATCTCTGGTCCAGCGGCCCGGTTCGGCAAGAGGCGATGTCTCTTGGAGTGGTTGTGCCTGAACGAGAAATCCAGGCCTCCCTCTATGCGGCTCAAGCCAAAATTTCGGAAGCTACCAACCGGATCGTGATCTACCAAATCCTGGCGATCCTAATGTCACTGCTTGTTGTGGCTATAGCAGTAATTGCGGCTTCCAAACGAATAACGAGCGGAATCAGTGCACTTGCAGATGCCGCCAAACGGATTCAGGCGAAGGATTATTCAGTCAGGGTGGCCATAACAAGCAAAGATGAGGTCGGCGAGGCTGGTGAAGCATTCAACCGGATGGCCGAACAGATCAGCTATCATACGGAAAATCTCGAGCAGCTTGTCGAAGAGCGAACAGCTCAAATCGAAGATGCAAAGGAAGAGATTTCGACGCTGAATGCACAGCTCCAGCGAGAAAATCGACGTCTCGGAACAGAGCTGGCCGTCGCCGAGAGGATCCAGCTCATGGTTCTTCCGCTGCACCAGGAGCTTGAGGAGTTTCAGGCCCTTGAGATCGCAGCCTATATGAGACCTGCAGAAGAAGTCGGCGGCGACTACTACGACGTATTGAAGAACGGAAGCCGATTGAAGATTGGCATCGGCGACGTCACCGGACACGGGCTCGAAAGCGGCGTGCTGATGTTGATGGTTCAGTCCGTCGCCCGCGCCCTGCAGGAAGCCGGAAACACCGATGCAGTCAAATTTCTCACAGACCTGAACAGCGCCCTGTTCAAAAATATCGTGAGGACCAAAATCGACAAGCATCTCACACTGGCGTTTCTTGACTACGACGGCAAAGAGATGATCCTGTCGGGACAACACGAGGAAGTTGTGGTCGTGCGGGCGAACGGCGAGGTCGAGCGCATAGACACCATGGATCTGGGTATACCGATCGGGCTGGAAGCCGATATTTCTGCCTTCATTAAAACCCGGGAAATAAGCTTCGAGACGGGCGACCTCATACTCCTGCATACGGACGGCGTAACAGAAGCCGAAAACGACGCTGGAGAACTCTTTGGCATCGAACGTCTATGCCGCGAAGCACTGCGCTTGAAGGACCAGAGCGCTGAGAAAGTCGTTGCCGGAATTATAGCGACATTAATGCTCTTCATAGGATCGCAGAAGATTTACGACGACATCACGCTTCTCGCAGTGCGACATAGGTGAGACATGACGCCAACGGTATATGGTATCGAATCTCTGACGGGCATAAGCCTAGATTCAAGCACTCGCCTCACGTTAAGCGACGGACCGCTTCAGCTCGGATGGAAGCACTCAGGAATGACGTCGGACTTTATAGCGGAAGTCATGGCTCTGCGGTATTCACGTTCAAGGAAGGACTATGTGCAGGCGCATCATGACATCGGATATCTCAGCAATGAGTTGATCGAAAATGCCGTCAAGTTTCGACAGCCTGGGGAGATCCTCATTGAAGCCGGCATATTGGACGGTACTTTTTTAATAAGGGTGAAGAACACGATCGATGGCGTGACATCCTCTCGCTTTCAGCAACTGCTGCATCGCCTTCAATCGAGGGACCCCGGGGAACTTCTTCTTGAGCAAATCGAAACCAATGCCATATCGGCAGAAAGCGGTTCGGGCTTGGGGTTGCTGACCCTTCTGAGCGATTACGACGCAAAAATGGCATGGGCATTCGAAGACAATAATGACCAGCGTGTCATCCTGACGACAACTGCAGCCGTGGCAATGCCGCCCTCCTCCAATCTGTGAGCGAAGAATGGAAATCAGCGACGAAAACTTCCGCGTATGGGCTGAGAAAAACGAGGTCTATTTCGATGGCGTATTCCGGCTGGCGGGACCGGATGCCTACGCGCCCATTTACTCATTGATATCAGGCCTGCTTCATGAGGGGCACAAACAGGTCACGTTCAACCTGACGGGTCTCGAGTTCCTCAATTCCTCTGGCATAAATCTCCTGGCCAAGCTGACGATTGAAGCCAGAAAGATGGACGACCTCCTGCTCGTCGTCAAAGGCACCAGCCAATATCCTTGGCAAGCGAAATCGCTGCCGAATCTCAAGAAGTTACACCCGCTTATCGATTTGCGCTTGGCGTGATTCTCTATTGAATTCGGTTTGACGCTCTCGCAAAACCCAGCGAGGCGTCCTCTATCAAGTCCATATCTTTTCGATAACAGGCCAGCGGCTCCCGGATCGGCGAGCTGCTTCCAGTTATGCCCAAGGTATGGCCGACAAACCTGCTGATCGAAAATGGACTGCAAGACTGGAATGTATCGTGCTCGCTCAGCACGTCGTACCAAGGTAATGAAACCGTCACCAACCCATGGAAAATGATTGGTAAGATGACGTCGACTTGATGGAAGGGAGCAGAAGTGGGGTTAAAACCAGCAACGAGGCATGCGGTGTTTGGATATTCATTCAATCGGAAAGAGGTCCATCATGAGAATTTTGTTGCTGTCCGCCACTTTGGTCCTGACGACGTCAACGTTCGCATTTGCAGATGATAACTGCGGCGATAAGACAAATCAGTCAGACATGAACATCTGCGCGCTGAATCCCTGAAGAAGTCGGATGCGGAGATGAACAAGGTCTACAAAGAGATCGAAGGTCGGCTGGAGGATGATGCCGACACGACCAAGCTTCTCGTAGCGACCCAGAAGGCATGGATTGCATTCCGTGATGCCGAGTGCAATTTCCAAAGCTCGACGGTCCAGGGTGGCACCGCCTATCCGTTCGTCAACAGTTCGTGCCACGACGGCCTGACTCAAAGCCGCACGGAGGCGCTCAAGGTTTACCTGAGGTGCAACGACGGGGACCTGGACTGCCCGGTCCCGGGGGCAAATTAAACATCTGAAATATCGAAGTTACGCCTCGGCTCCGCGGTCTCTCGCCTTCCCGTCCCGTCGACCGTTCCCACCAGGAATCGTTAAGTATACGAAGCCGTGTAGGACTATAGACGGGATCGGCATCGGACCTCGGTCCGATGTGCAAGGGGCGATCGACGTCTAACCTCTCCTACCTGCTCAAGCCGTGCATCTGCCCGGCGCTTGATGATCTGGTTCGGAGGAAACGATGCGGACAGCAACCTTAGCGTCCTTGGCCTTGCTCTCGCTGGCTCTTGCAGCAAGCCCGGTAACGATTGCCGGGATCGACATGGCCGCACTGGCAAAGAGCGGGGGAAACGGCGGCGGTAACAGTGGGGGCAATAGCGGCGGCGGTGGTCATGGCGGCGGTGGTGGAAACAGCGGCAACCATGGCAGCAGCAGCCAAGGTAGCGGTTCAACCCATGGCAGCTCCAAATCGCAAGGCGTGAAAGGCAAGTCCAGCGAGGCGGCAAGCAAATCCAAGTCCGTCAAGGCAGACGAGACCAAAGTCAGCACGAAAGAAAAGAACCTGTCGGCGCAACTTGCGGGCCTGAACTCCTTGAAGCGAAACTACAAGGCGTTGATGCATACGTCGGACCCACGCATGACGGCGATCTCGGCCTACGCCATGGCCTATGCCCAGTATGAACTCGACAATGGAATCGAGCCCGCGGCCGATGACCCTCTGTTGGGGGACGAGGCGCTCGAGGACGCATTGGCTTCCGCAACAAAAACCGGTGAAGTCAGTCCGGCGGTTCTGAACCAGGCCAAAACCATTCTCGGGGTTGGCGACGCAAACGGGAAGATTGATCAAATTCGCACCTCGCTGGAGAACGCCGCGCCGGCGACATCAGACGAATAGCCGCGAATTCAGGTGCGAGCAGTGTGGAGCTGACAAGTATAGCTCCGCACTAAATTAAGAGAGCATTTCCGTTTTGTTTGAGTACGGGAATGCTCTTTTTTTGCATATTTTCGAACACAGACCGCTGCGCCAGCGAGCGAGGGTCGATTAGGAGGCTCCCGCCAAGTCGCTGTTCTTTGAAACCATCGACACGCTTGTCGACTGGAGGCGGTCCTGGTTGGACTTGTAGGCGGTGTGGAGGAGCAGCAGCCTTGCTGGGGATGGGAACTATGCGCCAGAAGGGAGACGTCACTGATCATTGTTCACATTCTGTTTTTGACTTCGGCCATATCGGCGGGGTGACTGTTCCATGATCCGCTTGAACGCCGTGCTAAAGGCGTGCTCAGACGAATATCCCAGCGACACCGAAATTTCGGCCATTGTTTCCTCGCCCTGTATCAGTTTCATTCCTGCCGACATCATTCTCCGGCGGGCAACGTAGGAGATCGGCGTTTCGCCGACGCGCCTTGGGAAGTACTGGGCGAAGCTCGTGCGGGACATCCCCGCCTTGCGGGCGAGGTCTTCCAGTGTCCAGACGTGCGATGGCCGGCGATGAAATTGCCATCCGGGGAGATATGTTGCGCAGCAGCGGCTCGCCCACTAAGACATCGCCCAAGATCGCTCAGAAAAGAAGCGAAAGTTCCGTCTTGCCCACTGTCTTCCTGCTATAGTGGAGAAGAGGAGACGGCTCAATGGGCGAGAATCGCAAGCTGGCCGCAATTCTGGCCGCCGACGTGGTCGGATACAGCAGGCTCGCGAGCGCGGACGAAGATCGTATTCTGGCGAGGTTGCGGGCACTGCGTAGCGACCTGATCGATCCAACTATAGCTATGCACAACGGGCGCGTGATCAAGCGCACAGGCGATGGGGCATTGGTCGAATTCCGCAGCGTGGTGGACGCCGTCCGCTGCGCCGTCGAGGTGCAGAATGCCATGGTCGAACGCAATGCCGGCGTGCCCCAAGACCGCCGTATTGAGTTCCGAATCGGCATCCATTTGGGAGATGTGGTCGAGGAAAGCGACGGTGACCTGATGGGCGACGGCGTCAATATCGCGTCGCGCCTGGAGGGCGTCGCAGTGCCGGGCGCCATTTGCCTGTCGGAGGATGCCTATCGCCAAGTCAAGGCGAGGCTCGATCTCTCCGTCACCGATCTCGGCAGCACACAGCTCAAGAACATCGCCGAGCCGATTCGGATCTATTCGCTCCAGGTCGGCGTCGCCGCACTGGCAAAGTCAACAGTGACCGCCTACGCCGCCGCTAGTCGCGTGCCAGCCGCATCGCCGCCGGCGCTCTCGATTGCCGTGCTGCCCTTCGCCAACATGAGCGGTGATGTCGAGCAAGAATACTTCGCCGATGGCATCTCCGAAGACATCATCACTGCTCTGTCGAAGCTGTCGCAGCTGTTCGTCATCGCCCGCAACTCGTCGTTCACCTTCAAGGGCCGGAACGTGAACGTCCAAGAGGTGGGCCGCGGCCTTGGCGTGCGCTACGTGCTGGAGGGCAGTGTCCGCAAATCGGGCAGCAGGGTGCGGATCACCGCACAGCTGATCGACGCGACATCAGGCGGCCATCTGTGGGCGGAGCGTTTCGATCGCGACCTGACCGACATCTTTGCCGTGCAGGACGACGTAACGCAGCAGATTGTCGGCGCACTCGCGCTCAACCTGAGAGAGGGCGACCAGCAGCGGCTGGCTGCGGAGCAGACCGAGAGCCTGGAAGCGTATGACTGCTTCCTTCGGGGCCGTGAACACATGTGGAGGTTGACGAGAGAGCAAAACACGCAGGGCCGGGAACTGTTGCAACGCGCCATCGAGCTTGACCCGAAATTCGTTCCGGCCTACGCGTTCCTCGCCGTCACACATGGGCTGGCCTACATAAATCAGTGGAGCCAATCGCCGTCGAAATCGCTTGATCAGGCGATTGAGGCTGCCACGCGGGCGGTGGCGCTCGACGATCAATATCCCTACGCACATTGGGCGCTCGGCGTCGTCAAACTGCACTCGCGACAGCACGACGCGGCCATCGCCGAGGCCGAACGCGTGATCGCGCTTGCTCCCAATTTTGTCGAGGGGTACGAGAATCTCGGCAACGCACTACACTATGCCGGAAGGTCGGCCGAGGCGCTCGCCTATTTCGAACGGGCAATGGCCCTGAACCCCTATTACCCGGACCTGTTCCTGCACTTCTACGCGCAGGCGATGTTTCAGCTAGGCAGGTACGAGGAGGCCGTCGTCATCCTGAAGCGGCGGCTCGTCCGTAATCCAAACACAGACGTCTCGCGAGTGCTGCTGGCGGCGAGCTATGGTCACTTGGGGCGCTTCGAGGAGGCGCGCGGTGAGTGGGCGGAAGTGTTCCGAATCAATCCCGATTATTCCCTGGAGCACAGGCGCAAAGTACTGCCCTACAAGAACCCTGCCGATTTCGAACGCATTGTGGACGGCCTGCGGCAGGCTGGCCTGACTAGCTGATTGTTTGCCGCCAGCGGCAATGGGCCATAGCTTCTGTGCGGGGTCCACCGATGCATGCTCTCTGGTTTTGGGCCGGATGGTTCGCATCAGATTGTCCGAGAGACGTGCTCATGGGGCGCTAGACCAAGACTACGCCAAAAGCGACCCAACTGCTGAGCCAGCAGCAACCGGTATCGCTCCCACGCCATCCGGGTTACGATGCGCAGCTGAGAACGAGGGCGGGCGCCTCGTCGGACCACCTACGTCAGGAGGGCAGTGTGAAATCGCCAACAGTGAGAGTTATGGCCGCGGCCGAGGAAGATCTGGCGGTCGAAACGGTCATGCTGGCATTTGCAGCGGATCCTATGGCGCGATGGACCTGGCCGCATGCACACCAGTACCTTGCGGCCATGCCGCGAATGATCCGGGCGTTTGGGAGCAACGCATTCTCTAACGGAAGCGCCTTTTGCACCGACGACTACGCCGGGACGGCGCTGTGGCTATCGCCCGGGGTGCATTCCGACGAGGAAGGGCTTGGTGCAGTGCTCGAGAGCACAGTTGCGCGCTCTCTTGCCCCCGAAACCACGGCCATATTCGAGCAGATGGCCGCGTACCACCCGACCGAACCACATTGGTACCTGCCCCTGATCGGCGTCGACCCGGCGCATCAAGGCCAAGGTCACGGCGACGCCTTGATGGCGTACGCACTCGCACGGTGCGATCGCGATCACGCGCCAGCTTATTTGGAATCCTCGAACCCGCGCAACATTCCGTTCTACCGACGCTACGGCTTCGAACCGCTCGGCGCAATCCAGGCCGGTTCGTCGCCGACGCTCGTCCCGATGCTGCGGCGGCCGCGTTGAGCTTCAGTTCGATCAGATAGTTTGTGGCATACGGGCGGCGCAGAGCGCGCGGCACAGCCGCGAAACGAAGATGGAACGGACCGGCGAGAACTTTGCCGGCGGGCGCCTGTCGGGTTATAGGCGATGCCCGCTTTTAGAAGTCGGACGATGTAGCTTTGACGGCCGACATGGCGGCGCAAAGCAGCCCTATCGAACGAAACCTCTCGACGGCCGCACCCGGGTCAAAACTGCCAGCCCGCCGGAACCCAGGCGTAACCCATGTCGGTCTTGAGCATTCGTCCGAGCCCCGGGAACGGGTAATGAAACCCGAGAACAAGGAGCTTATCGGTTGCGGCCATATCGAATATGCGGCGGCGCGACGCGAGCGCGGTATCCTTGTCTCGGTCAGGTCCGGGTCGCCATGGATAGTCGATATTGACGACCGGGTGATAGGCAAGGTCCGCAGTGAGGAGCAGTTGGTCGTTTCCTGAGTGGGCCAGGAATGTTGCCATGCCAGGCGTATGTCCGGGCGCAGCTATCGTAGTGAGGCCCGGCACGATTTCCGCACCTGCCTCGTAGAGCTCGATGTCCTCTGCGATCGGCTCGACACTCCGTTTGATCGCCGCGGCAAACCGGTCACGAAAGTCCTTTGGTACCGGCATGTAGGAGAGATCGGGATTGTTGCGCACAAAAAAATCCCAGTCTGCCCGGGGTGCGTAGACGGTGGCATTGGGAAACGCTTTTTTGCCTTCGGAAGTGCTGAGATTGCCGACGTGATCAGGATGCGTGTGGGACACCACGATCGTGTCGATATCGCCTGCATCGAGACCGATGGCGGCGAGATTGTCGAACACACGCCCCGCATTCGGTCCCATCGTGGCCCCGGCTCCCGCCTCAAGCAATATCCGCCTGTCGCCGACCTCAAGCAGCAGCGTGTTGAGTTGAAGGGTCATGTGATCGGTAGGAAGGAAAGCGCGACGAAGGACCTCCTGCAGTTCGGCCTCCGGAGCATCGTTGGCATAGACCGTCGGTGGGCCGCCGATCACGCCATCGCTCAAAACTGTCGCTTTGATCTGCCCGACCCGAAATCGATAATATCCAACATTACGGGCGTCCGGGCTCTGCACTTGCGCATTGCCTGATCCGGCTGAACCTCCGAGCAGCAGAGCGGCCGTTCCAGCAACCGCGGAAACCATGACCGTTCGCCGGTTCAATGTGAGTCGATCCATTGCTTTTCCTTTCAGTCGACAATCCGCATGTGCGGCTGAGATATTTAGATGACCTCAAATCACTGCGCTGATAAGACGAGCAAATCTACGCAGCTTGATAAGGCAGGCTTCGCAATGGATCAGTTTCGTTTGGATAGCCTGGATGTTTTTGCGGCGATCGTCAGGTGCGGCGGATTCAGGGCCGCCGCCCTGGAGCGAGGCGTTTCATCATCGGCACTCAGCCAGACAATCAACGCTTTGGAAGAGGCGCTCGGCATCCGCCTGCTCAACAGGACAACAAGAAGCGTTTCGCCGACGGCGGCGGGACAGCGTCTGCTGCAGCGCCTCGGTCCAGCTTTGACGGACATCCGTCTCGCAGTCGACGACCTTAACCAGTTAAAGGAAAACCCGTCCGGCACCCTTCGTATCAATGCGCCAGGCCCCGCAATCGATCACCTGCTCTGTCCGGCAATGTTCACCTTTATGGACACATACCCGGATATCAAGGTCGAGCTCATCAGCGACGCAGCCGTCATCGACATCGTCGAGCAAGGCTTTGACGCCGGCGTTCGGTTCGGAAAGCAACTGGCACAAGATATGATCGCAGTACCGCTGGGACCATCGCTTCGATACGCGATCGTGGCGTCGCCGGACTATATTGCAAAGCATGGCCTGCCTTTGACCCCCAATGATCTCGCCGGCCACAACTGCATTCGACGACGATTTCCCGGCGGCACGCTGGTATCCTGGAAATTTGAAAAGGGCGGAGACGCGCTGGAAGTCTTGCCGGAGGGACGATTGACGGTGAGTTCAGCACACAACGAACTGCAGGCCGCTGTCGCCGGATGCGGATTGGCCCATATCTTCGAGGACTACGCCACACCCGACTTGACGAACGGCCGGTTGACGGAGGTTCTGAAGGACTGGAGCCCCCTCTTGCCAAGCTGGTATCTTTATTACCCGAGCAAAAAACACTCCAGCGCCGCCATGCGAGAGCTGGTGAGCTTCTTGCGCTCCTACGATTGGGAGCTGTCCCGGATGCCGGCTTAATTGAACGGTCATGACCTACGCCTGACTCGCTTCGTGAGGACTCTCGCCAACTTGGACCAACGTAGAAAATACGGAAGACTCCTTCATCCGCGGTCTGAACGCGGGAACACTGTCGAGAAGGACGGCGGGTGACCGCAATGGGCCGACTGCGGGGTGTACGCACGCGTTACTCTACTGGATAATGCTGGGGACCGACCGGAGCATCTACAATGGCACCCATTCAGGTCCCGTGATATGGATCCTCGGCTCAAGGCCGAGGACGACGGAGAATGCAGCAGCAGCGCTCGCCACGTTTGGCCTGGCGAGCGCAACTCACCCCGCGAGCTCGATGATCGCGCAGCCGTAGCCTTCGAGATCGAGCCTACCGGCAACCGGCTTTTCGGCATCGAGGAGATCACGGCCAGCGGGAACGCCGCCGATGGCGGCCGGCTGGTCGGTGTAGTTCTGAATGAACAGCAGCCGGCGGTCGTCATTCATCCGCATGGTCACCTCGACGCCCTCGGGAAGGTCGCCGATCAGCGGCTCGATGCCGACGGGTGCAAACAGCCGCTCGGCAAGAGCTGCCGTCAGATCCGGGGTGAGATAGGTGCCGACATAGACCACCTGCCCCTTGCCGAGCTTGCGCGACGTCGCCATCGACTGGCCCTCGGCATAGCGGTTGGACCAGGCCGCAACCACCTCGACATCGCTTGCGATCGCCAGGTTTTCATAGAAATAGCCGCCGACCAGTTCGCGGTTGCCGATCTTGAAGCGGCGTTCGCGGCGGCGCGATTCCGCCGGCTTGTTCGGCGGAATGACAAGCCCGCCCGAACGCTCCATCACATCGAAGAGCCCGTTGGCGCCGGGAGCGGCGAGACGGCCGAAATCCTCGACACGCACGCCTGTGAGCTGCGACAGCGCGGTGCCGGGCGCGGTCTCGCGGATGACGTGATTGTCTTCGTTGCGCGTGCCGGTGCGCGCGCCGATGACGACGGTGCCGCCCTGCTCGGCGAAGGATTTCAGCCTCTCGGTCCATTCGTCCTTCCACATCACCCAATGGGGCACATAGAGCAGCTTCAGCTTGGAAAGATCGTCCTCGGGATGAATGAAACCGCAGGCAATCCCGCGGTCGTAGCAATATTGGTGCAGCAGGATCGCATCGTCCTGCGGGCTCGGCAGGCCGATCGGATAGGTCTTGTGCGCTTCCTGATTGTCGAAATCGGAGCCGGCGATGCCGACATCCATGCGCACATAGGTGCCGAGGATCTTGGGCGCTAGCGCGGTCATCTCGGTTGCGAAGCGCTTCGCCTCGTCATAGCGATGGCGGGCGACATCGTCGTGGTCGATGATGCCCATCCAATAGATCTCGGCGCCGAAATGCGCGGGGCGCCAGCGGAAGAACATCAGGCCGTCGGCGCCGTGGGCGACTGAGGAAAGCGCCATGCGGCGCAGTTCGCCCGGTTCCGGTGTCAGCGTGCAGAAGCCCGGCTGGCTGCCGAAACCCGACTGTTGCTCAGGCACGATGTAGTTGCCGGAGAAGCCGCGGCAGATATCGAGGTGCAGCGCCTGAACCTTGGCGTGATTTCCGAGCCGCTGGAACTCGTCATAGAGCATCGGGTAGATGTCGTAGCCGACGAAATCGAGATCGGTGGTGAACTGGCCGCGAAAGTCGATATCCCGGAGGCCCCCGAGATTGTGGAAGACGAACCAGGAAGGCTTCACGGCGCGCAGGATCTCGACCTGATCGTGCTGGAAGCGCGCTGTCGAAAAGGCCAGGAAACGGTGATAATCCTGCAGATGGCCGGGGCTCGGGAAGGTCGGGCCGAACTCGATCGGTAGCACCACCTGGTCGAAGCTGTCATAGGCCGTCGCCCAGAAATCGCCACCCCACGCCGTGTTGAGCTTGCCGATCTCGCCATATCTGCCGGCGAGGAAGGCCTGGAATTCGGAAAGCGTCGCCTTCGAAAAGCTCTCCGGCATGCTGGTGTTCAGCTCGTTGTCGGTCTGCCAGCCGACGACAAAAGGATTGTCGCGATAGTGCTCGGCCATCGCTTTGGTGATACGCCGGCTATGCTCGCGAAAGACGGGGCTTGCCGTGTCGCAATGCTGGCGCGAGCCATGGCTCATTGGCCGACCCTTGCCGTCGACTCTCAGAATCTCTGGATGCGCCACGGTCAGCCAGCGGGGCGGCGTTGCCGTCGGCGTGCACATGATCGTGTCGATGCCGTAGCGCCCGAGCATGGCGATGGCGCGGTCGAACAGATCGAAATCGAAGGTGCCGAGCTTCTGCTCGAGAATATGCCAGGCGAATTCGGCCATTCTGACCACGTTGAAGCCGGCCTTTGCCATGCGCTCGGCGTCGCGCTCCCAGTAGCTTTCATCGACGTGCTCGGGATAGTGTGGGGCGCCGACGAGGAAGCGGTCGGTCTTGACGGGGTTCCATACGGAGAGGGTCTTGTCGGACACGGTGGAGTTTCCTGTGATTATCTGTCGAGGATGGTTTTGCGGGCACTGATCGTGCGTCCGCCATCGGATGAAAAGAGATAGAGTTCCCGGGCGTCGAGCTTCAGCGCCACGTTCTGCTCGGCGGCAAAGGGCGCCACGTAACTGAGCTGCACCGTGATATTGCCGGTGCCGCTCTCCGAGGCGATGGTCTTGAGATTGCCGGCGTCGACATAGAGGATGGTTTCGCGGCCGAGATGCTCGACGAGCCTGATCTGGCCGTGGATCGCCCCGCCCTCGCCGCCATCGGCGACCATCGATATGTTCTCCGGCCGGACACCGAGCGTCAGGCTGGCGCCCCTCTGCAGCACCGTCGCCTCCGCCAGTTCCACCGTCACCGGCACGAGGCCAGGTGCGGAGACCGTGACATTGCGGCCGGACACGTCGTCGACGGTAACGCCGAGGAAGTTCATCCGCGGGGCGCCGAGAAAGCCCGCGACGAAGAGGTTGTCAGGGTTGCGGTAGAGTTCGAGCGGCGAGCCGACCTGCTCGATCACCCCCTGGTTCAAGACGACGATCCGGCTTGCCATGGTCATTGCCTCCACCTGGTCGTGGGTGACATAGACCATGGTGGCGCCGAGCTCGGCGTGCAGGCTGCTGAGTTCGACACGCATCTGGGTTCGAAGTGCCGCATCGAGGTTCGACAGCGGTTCGTCGAAGAGGAAAACGTCGGGCGAACGGGTGATGGCCCGGCCGATCGCCACGCGCTGCCGCTGCCCGCCGGAAAGCTGCTTCGGCCGTTTCCCCAGCTGGTCGGTGATCCTCAGGATCTTGGCTGCGCGCGCCACCGCCGCCTCGATCTCGGCCTTCGGGCGCTTGGCCATGCGCAAACCGAAGCCCATGTTCTCCGCCACCGTCATATGCGGATAGAGCGCGTAGGACTGGAAGACCATGGCGATGCCGCGATCCCCCGGCTCCTGTTTGCTGACGTCGCGGCCGTTGATCAGGATCTGGCCGGAGGAGATCTCCTCCAGGCCGGCGATCGTCTTCAAAAGCGTGGACTTGCCGCAGCCGGAGGGGCCGACCATGACGATGAACTCGCCTTGCGCTACGGAAAGATCGATGCCGCGCAGCGCGTGATAGGCGCCGTAATTCTTGTTGATCTGTCGGAGTTCGAGACTGGTCATGCGTCCTGGCTCTCTGCTGTTGAAACTTGGAGGTAGAGGAGATCGCTCATCCCTTCACCGCGCCCATCGTCAGGCCGGCGATGAAGTGCCGCTGCATCAGGAAGAACATGATGACGGGCGGCACGGCGACGACGATGGTGCCGGCGGAAATCAGGTTCCAGGCCGAGACCCACTCACCGCGAAGATTGGCAAGGCCGGCGGTCACAGGCTTGACGCTGTCGCTGACGGTCAGCACCACGGCCCAGAAGTAATCGTTCCAGATGAAGGTGAAGATGAGGATGGCGAGTGCGGCAAGCGCCGGCCGCACCAGCGGGATCGCCACATGCCATAGCGTCTGGAAGGGAGACGCCCCCTCGGCGCGCGCAGCCTGGAACAGTTCATCGGGCAATGCCGCAATGAAATTGCGCATGAACAGCGTCGCAAAGCCGGTCTGGAAGGCCACATGGAAGATGATCAGCGCTGCCGTCGTATCGATCAGATCGAGCCGGACCATCAGGTCGCGCACCGGGATCATCATGATCTGGTGCGGCAGGAAATTGCCGCCGACGAACAGCGCGAAGATCAACATGTTGCCGGGAAAGCGATAGCGGGACAGCACATAGCCGGCGAGCGTGGAGAGCACCAGCACGCCGATCACCGAGGGAATGGTGATCGTCAGGCTGTTGAGGAAGTAGCGGGCCATCGGTGTCTGTGTGAAAACATCAGTATAATTGTCGATGACGCCGATGCCGGTCGGCCATCCCCACAGATTGCCGCCCATGACATCCTCAGTCGAGCGGAACGAGGTGAGGATGATCGCAAACAGCGGGCAGAGCCAGAGCAGGAGGACGATGACGACGGCGAGCACATAGAGACGGCGCTGCCAGACGGCGGCATCGGGAATGGGACGAGGATACATCAGCCTCCCCTTTCTTCGGTATGGATGATGCGGCTGAGATACCAGACGATGAAGACGGCCATGATCACGAACAGCACCGAGGCGATCGCCGCGCCGTAACCGAAGCGGTAGGAGAAGATCGACTGCTCGAACATCTGGTAGGCGAGAACCGAGGACGAACCGAACGGGCCGCCGTTCGTCATCACCGACACCATGTCGAAGGAGCGAAGCGCCCCGACGACGGTGACGGCAATGGCGATGAAGGTAACCTGGGTCAGCTGCGGCAGCACGATGTGCCACAACATGTTCCAGCCCCTTGCCCCGTCGACGCGCCCTGCCCCGATCAGCTCTTCGCTCAAATTGTTGAGACCGGCGAGATAGAGCACCATGCAGAAGGTGATCTGCGGCCAGAGTGCTGCAATCACGATGGCGAAAGTGACGAAATGCTCGTCGGAGAGAACCGCCGGCGCCGTCACCCCGAACGCCCTGAAGATCAGCGCGAGCAACCCGAACTCCGGCGTATAGACCCAGGTGAAAACGACGCCGACCGTCACCGAGGCGAGCACCAGCGGAATGAAGAACAGCGACTTCAGGAAGCGCATGCCGCGGATTTTCTGGTTGACCAGCAGCGCGATGGCGAGCCCGAGAGGTGGTGCTGCCATGAACATCACCAGCCAGATCAGGTTGTTCTTCAGCGACACGTAGAATTGCGGATCGCTATAAAGCTCGACGTAATTGCCGAAGCCGATCCACACCATTGGGCCGAAGCCATCCCAGTCGTGCAGGCTGATCCACAGGCTCCTGACCGCCGACAGCAGGATGACCGTGAAGAACAGCACGATCGCGGGCGCGATGAGCAAAGTCGGGGTGAGCCACCAACGCTGGCGGCGCCATAACATCAACATGTCCAGAGCCTCAAATTATTTACAAGAGTGGAGCACAGCTCCGCCCGCAGCTTGTTGGCAAACCTCATTCTTTACTCGGCGTCATCTCGGCCTTGTGCCGAGGATCTGCTGCACCGTCTGCAGATGCTCGGGACAAGCCCGAGCATGACGAAAGACGAGTTGGCCGACTTTGTAAGCGGTCTCAGGAGCGGGCTGACGCCCGCTCCTAGGAGTGGAGGCACGCCCCTACTCCCTGCGTCTCCGGGAGGAGAACTAGATTTTGTAGATGCGCTTGCGCGTGCCTTCGAGGCGCGTCAGGATGGCCTTCCGCCGGTCGGGCTTGGCCATGAACTCCTGGAAGCCGACGAGACCTGCCTGCGCCATGTCGGGGTCGCTGTCGCGGTCGTAATATTGCGACGTGCCCTGCACCGTCTTCATCGTCTCGACAGCGACGTTGACGAGGGGGTCCTTGCTTGGCGGCAGGTCGTGGCGCGGCGGCACGTTGCCGCCCGGCTCCAGATAGGCCGCCAGATTCTCGGGCTTGTAGAAGTAGGCGAGGAATTCGCGCGCGCCCTGCTTGTTCTTGGCCTTGGCGGGAATGTGGATCGAGTTGACCGAGAATTCCTCGTAGTGGCCGACCTTGGCGTCGAGCACCGGGAAAGTCGCATAGGAGAGCTGTGGCAGATCTTCGGCGGTGAAAGCCGAGCGCAGGAAAGCGCCGAGGTTCATCATACCGGCCTTCTTCTGCGCCAAGAGCGCAGCGGCCTCCTGCCAGCCGAAGGACGTATGGTTCTCCGTGAAGAACCCCTTCGAAATCATCGCCTCCCACTGATCGAAAACCGCCGTCAGCGCGGGATCGAGATAGCTCATCTCGCCGTTCATCAGCGCCATATGCTTGTCGAGGCCGTTGATGCGAAGGTTCATCTGGTCGAACCAGCCGGCCGCCGGCCACAATTCCTTGGTGCCGATCGCGACCGGCGTGATGCCCGCGGCCTTGCACTTGTCGCCATAGGCCATGAACTCTTCGGCCGTCTTCGGCACGGTCAGACCATGCTGCTCGAACACATCCTTGCGGTAGAACATGCCCCAGAGCGTGCCGCCGGTGGGAAGGCCGTATTGCTTGCCATCGTCGGTGACGGCCCCTGCCGTCGCGCCGAGCACGTCCTTATATTTCTCTTTCTCGAAAAGGTCGGAGATGTCGTCGAACAGGCCGCGCTTGACGAAGGCGCGCATGCGGTTGCCCGAAAACCAGGAGCAAATGTCAGGCGCACCGGCGACGAGATAGTTGCGAATGGCCGTCTTGTGGGCCTCGTGATCCATATTGTTGATGACGACGTTGACGCCGGCTTCCTTGCTGAAGCCCGCGGCAATCGCCTTCAGCGCATCGAGTGCTGCACCATTGTTTTCGGCGGAGATCATCGTGACCTCCTGGGCCTGCGCGATCGCCGGGATCGGAAAGCTGCCGGTGACCGCTGCGGCGGAGACCATGCCCGCACCCTTTAGAAAGCTCCTGCGGGTGGTTGACGGAAATTGCTTCGAAAATGCCATTGAATTCCTCCCAGTTGATCGATCGACACCGCCTGGCCCAAGCGGCCTCCTCCTTGAAGCGCTCGATCAGGCATTCAACGCGCCGATCCATCCGTCGTCCCAGGGCGTATAATCCGCTTGGCTCAGTTGATCGGCGGCCAAACTTATGCATAGATCGAACCAGCCCGCAATAATTAATTTACAAAATTAAGGAATGCATCGTGAAGTTAAAAGGCGACCAGACCACGGCGAGAGCCATGAACCGACGCCTCATCCTCAATCTTCTCCGGCGCGAGGGGCCAAGGAGCCGCGCCGACATCGCGACGGTGATTGGTTTAAGTCCTGCCGCCGTCACCTTCGTCGTCGCCGACCTTCTGGAGGAAGGCATCGTCATCGAAGGGAAGACCGTGCCCGGCCTCTCCGGCCGCCGCCCGATCCCGGTGGATATCAACTACGAGCACGCGCTCGCCATCGGTTTCAAACTGATGGTCGATTCGGTGGAGTGCGTGGCAACCGACCTTGCCACCAACCCCGTCGCCGCCATGCGGGTAAGCCTCGACGGCCATGACCCGGATAAGGTCGCCGACCTGCTGGCGGGCACCGTTCCCCAACTGGTGAAGCTCGCCGGACGGCCGAACGCGAAGCTCGCCGGCATCGGCATCTCCATGCCCGGCGTTATCAACCACGAACAGACGGCCTGCGTGCGCAGCTACCGATTCAAATGGGACAATGTCCCCCTCGCCTCACTGGTCGCGAGCCGCGTCCATGTGCCGGTCTGGCTGGAGGATGACACTAACGCCTATGCCATCGCCCAGCAGCTCTTCGGGCTCGGCCGCCAGCATCGCAACATGGCGGTTCTCGCCGTCGGCGTCGGCATCAGTTGCGCGCTCGTCATCGACGGCAAACTCTACCGCGGCGCCAATGGTGCTGCCGGCAAATTCGGCCACACGCTCTATGAGGAGAATGGCCGGCTCTGCGAATGCGGCAAGCGCGGCTGTCTGATGGCCTATCACTCCGAAATCTCGATGCTCCGGCGCTGGCGGGAAGCGACCGGCCGCGAGGAACTCGGACTGCCGGAACTGACGGCTGCGCTCGCATCAGGCGATGCCGCCGCCCTCGCTCTCGTTGCCGATTCCGGCCGCGGCATCGGCACCGCCCTTGCCAATCTCGTCAACATCACCGACCCCGAAGTCATCGTCGCCGGCGGCGAAGCCGTCTCCCTCGGCGATCCTTTCCTGACGCCGCTGCGCGAAGCGCTTTCCGCCCGGACCTTCCGAACCGCCCCGCCCCTCTTGCCCGACTGGGAGGACAATTCCTGGGCCCGGGGTGCCGCCGCTCTGGTCACCCAGAAAATATTCGACTTCGAATCCTCCGGCGGCATCACGGACATTGCCAATCTTACCGGCGTCAGACCCGTGGACTCATCGTCGGCCGCCTAATTCAGGCAATGGCGTCACCGACGTTCCCTCATTCCTGTGCTTGTCACAGGAATCCAGCCACGGCGCGTCCGCGCCGTGATTGACTCTGCTGCAAGAACAAGTCTCCCGCGCCCAGAGACCTGGGCGCACTGGATCTCTGTGACGAGCACAGAGATGAGGGAGATTGGGTTGGCGGTCTCGCCAACCCCGCACCGCCTCTAAATAGGACCACGTCAGAGCAGCCTCACGACCGATCGCGCCGCAGATACACTGGCTTACAAAAATGCGGGTTTGCAGACACATCCCTGGTTCAATCATCGACTTAAATCCCGATGCGGCCAACCGGTCGGAAATGGTCAATTCAGGAAGGATGACGACATGAAAATGATCCAGGCTATCGCCCTCGCCCTTGTTCTCGGCGGCGCAGCAACAGCACATGCAGAACAGCCGATACAGCGCACCGATCTCATCAAGAGCGATATCGATGTGCCCGGCCACGAGGTCGTTCAGGTGCGCGTCGATTTGGCTCCAGGCGTTCTCGCCCCCAATCACTCGCATCCCGGCGAGGAAGTCGCCTTCGTCATCGAGGGAACCCTGGAATATCAGCTCCAGGGCAGAAAGCCCGTTACCCTAAACGCCGGCCAATCCCTGTTCATCCCCTCGGGTGTCGTTCACTCGGCGAAGAACGTCGGCAACGGCAAGGCGTCGGAATTGGCAACCTACATCGTTCGCAAAGGCGCGCCGCTCGTCGTGCCTGCCAAGTGAGCCATTCGTAGAAATTTCCGTCCGAATGGGGGCTGCCGCGGCAGGGATCCTCGGATCAAGGTTCCGCCCTCGCATGGCAACTCCCTTCGCCCCGTTCACGGAGAGAGGGTTAGTGCGAAGGGCTCCCCCGAGCCGAATGGCGACGGACAGCCACGCTGCTTGCGTGCGGGCCACCGTTTCGCCCTTGCGGTCGCCTTCCATTCACGGCAGCATGTCCGTGTCCTCAATCATCTGAACCTCTCACATCAGGAGGATTACCATGGCAACGTCGGAGCGCCCCTCCTTTGTCGTCCACTGGAGCGAGATCGAACGGCCTGACGACTCGCATTATGACGATGACGACGAATTGATGAGCATCGGTGCGCCTTTCGGACGCTATTTCGGCCTGGCGAAATTGGGCATTCATCACGAGCGCTTGCCGCCTGGCCGGCGCACATCCTTTCCGCATGCCGAAAGCGCCGAGGAAGAATTCGTCTATGTCATCGAAGGCGCGCCCGACGTCTGGCTCGATGGCCATCTCCATCGGCTGAAGCCCGGCGACGCTGTCGGATTTCCTGCCGGCACCGGGATCGCCCATAGTTTCCTCAACAACACGCAAGCCGAAGTGCATCTCCTCGTCGTCGGCGAGCGCCACAAGGCCGAAAACCGCATTTTCTATCCGCTCCATCCTCACCGCCGACCGCTGCATAATGATTGGTGGGATGACCATCCCACTCACGCCCTCGGTCCGCACGATGGAATGCCGGACCTGGTGCGGGAAGCAAAGGACCGAGGAAGCAGCGAATAGATCAGCCAGGCCGATAGCCGGCCGCAATAGCGGCTTCGCGCAAAGCGGAGACCAACGCTTGGCTGGAACTTCGACAGTTATGGGCTCGCGCCAGCCGATCGCAACAGTTCGGCATTTTCGTTTGCAACGCCTTCCGTCAGCCGGGCGGCGGCAATCGGGGGAAGCCAGGCCAGAATGCCGCTGACCTCCGATCCGGTGACCGAGGGGTAAGCTTCGACATAGCCCATTGCCCGGTGAGGCATCGCATGGTGCAACAGGAGGTATGTTCGGCAGACATCGGCCAGAGGATTGCCACAGCAGGCGTCCAGCCAATCGACGATCATGAACCCCTGCCCCGAGCCGTGAACATTCCAGGGGTGGAAATCGCCGTGACACACTCTGTCGCCATCTGGCAGGGATTCGAGTTGCGCCAGAAGCTGATTTCTGGATGAAGAATCCAAGTGCTCGGCCCGGCGGATCCTGGCGGAAAGCCTCGCCATGAGAGACGGCAACCCGTCGCCCGGCTTTTCGTGAATTCTTCGATGCAGTTGCGCCATGTCTTCAAGCGGCGCTCTTCCTGCCGTCGAGACGAATTGGTCGGCAAAACCGGAACTGGGCGCGCGATCCATCAACACGCCCCAGCGCCCATCGAATTCGGCTACGGCGTGGACCTTTGGCGTCGGCAGCGCGAGCCTCTCAAGGATCGACAGGTTCGCAGCTTCCCTGAATGACGACGTTTTGCTGGCAGTTGGCCGGTATAGCTTGAGCGCCAAGGCACCATATTCGAAGACCTCGGCCTCTTTACCCGAACCAAGGAGCCGACCGATTTCGGTCATTGCAGAGCCTCCATCTGAATTCAGGACAGCTCGCGGCAGAGCTGATCGCGCCATAAAGCGCATTGAGGGCTCCCGTATTGCCCTTGCGTGCCTCTTTCGACATCGCTTGCCAAGCCTGCGCACAATCGCCTTGACGAAGCAGTCTTACCGCCTTTTTGTTCCAGGCCTGCAACTTTTCTTCGTTCGCGGTGGCGACCGCGGGAGACGATACAGGTAACAATCCCGCCATCAGCATCGGGGCTCGCTGCGGCGTACCTATCGCGCTTGCCCAACAACACCAATAACCGGCCTGCGGCATCGTCGGATGGAAGCTATAGCCATTTCGGCACCTCGACGCGCGTATAGCTGCGCAGCTTGTCGATCAGGGCGCTCTCATCCGTGTTGACAGAGATCGATTGCCTGTGTGCGGCCGGCAGGAACTTCGTCTCGACCATATGGTCGATGAAGCCGAGGAAGGCGTCGAAGAAACCGGCGGAGTTCAGGAGGCCCACGGGTTTGTCGATCTCTGAGAGCTGGTTCATGGTCCAGACCTCCATCAGTTCCTCGATGGTGCCGATGCCGCCCGGCAGCGCAATGAAGGCATCGGAAAGCTCGACCATGCGTTCCTTGCGGCTGCGCAGCGTCTCGACGATCTCATGCCTGGTCAGGCCGGCATGCGATTGCCCGCGCTGATGCAGGCTTTCCGTAATGACGCCATGGACGCTGCCGCCGGCTTCCAGGGCGGCATCGGCGACGACGCCCATCAGGCCCTTGACCGTTCCGCCATAGACGATGGTTATCCCCGCCTCCCCCAGCGCCTGGCCGAGGGCGCGGGCGCCGTCGGCAAAGGCCTCCGAAGCGCCGAAATTGGAGCCGCAGAACACCGCGACGGACTTGATTGAACGTATCGTCATCTGAACCTTCTATCTCCTCATAGGCATTTGCATATACCTAGTCGATTCCAAGCTACGAGTGAGCGTAAAGCGAAGAGAAATGCTCCTCCAGCGCCCGACGTGTACCGATCCTGGTTTCCGCTGTGGCATCGGGGCCGGCACCTGTCCCCTGCACGGAGAAGAAGGTCAGGTCGTGCAGCCCGATCGTGGCGAGGATGGCTTTCAGATAAGGCGTCAGGAAATCCGGCTGGCGGGCGCGCTCCCCGGAAAACCGCCCGCCCGAGGCGATGGCGATGAAGACGGGGCGGTCGCGTAGCGTGCCTACTTTTCCGGCCGCGCCGACCGTGAAGGTCCGCCGCGCCCGCACGACATGATCGATCCAGGCCTTCAGCGCCGAGGGTACGGTCAGATTGTGCATCGGCGTTCCGATGACGACGAAGTCCGCAGCCTCCAGCTCGCGGACCAGTTCCTCGGACTGGGCCATCGAGCCCTCACGGGAGACGTCCGCCGCAGAAGCCTGGGAGATCGCATAGGCCGCATCGACATGGGCGATCGTGCCATTGCCGATCACCCTTTCGACCACGATCGCCTCCGGCACCTTTTCCAGGAGAAAGCCGATAATCGCTTGCGAGAGCCGGTAGCTCTCGGCAGCCTGCCCGCGCGGGCTGCTGCTCACATGTAGGATTGTCTTCATTGACCCATTTCCAAGTTCTGTCCAAATCCTGCCGCTCGCGTTTGATGGAGCACGATGCCGATTTGAAGCGTGGACGTGGCAATAGTTCTACAAATCCGATGGTCCATCTCCAAGGTCCATAAAGGAACCTTGGAGATGGGCCATGATTGTGCCAGCCGGGCCGTTATGGCATCATTATCCGACCATCCATCTGAGAGGTTGACCAGCCCATGACCGGCGCCAGGCCTGGCAATATCCCGCCGCTCGATCCAACTGCGGCGACGCCGTTTTACCGGCAGATCTACGATCGCTTCCGTGGCGCCATCGCCAGCGGTCTGTTGAAGCCCGGCGATCGAATACCTTCGGCACGGGCGCTGACCAAGGAATTGGGCCTCGCCCGGGGCACCATCGAGGCCGCCTATTCCCTGCTCGCCGCCGAGGGTTATATCCAGGCCCGCGGCCAGGCCGGCACCATCGTCGCGCCGGATCTCAAACCGCAAATGCCGGCTCCAAGCCCGATCCCGCCGGCCGATAGCGGCATCGCGCCGACGAGTTTTCGTCCCGACTCGATCATGCCCTTCCAGATGGGCCTGCCCGCACTCGATGCCTTTCCCCGCAAGATCTGGGCGCGGCTCGGCGCGCGCTGCGCGCGCGCCATGCAGCCATCAGACATGGTTCACCCCGCCGTCTCCGGCCTGCCGGCGCTGCGTGCTGAGATCGCCGCCTATCTGCAGGTCTCGCGCGGCATCAGTTGTTCGCCGTCTCAGGTGTTCGTCACCTCAGGTTATCGCCATACCATCGCGCTGATCGGGCATGCCTTGCTGAAGCCGGGCGATCGCGTCTGGCTTGAAAACCCGGGATATCCGCCGACGCGGGAGCTGTTCCGGCATATGCAGATCGCGAGCGTTCCCGTGGCGGTCGATCGCGATGGTTTGGTCGTTTCCGACGGTATCAGGCTGGCGCCCCGCGCACGCGCGGCGGTGGTGACACCCGCGCATCAGAGCCCGCTCTGCGTGTCGCTCTCCCTGCCCCGACGTCAGGCGCTGCTCGACTGGGCTGCCGGCAACGACACCTGGATCATCGAGGACGATTACGACGGCGAATATCGCTATGTCAGCCGTCCCCTTCCGGCCTTGAAGAGCCTCGATCGCGATGGACGGGTGCTCTATGCCGGCACCTTCAGCAAAGTGCTGTTTCCGAGCCTCCGGCTTGCCTATCTCGTCGTGCCGGAAGCTGAGGTGGCGCGGTTCGAGGAGATGACCGAGGCGCTGGCCGCCGGCAGTCCTGAGCTGACGCAGGCAATCGTCACCGCCTTCATCACCGAGGGTCATTTCGCCAGGCACATCCAACGTATGCGCAGGCTCTATGCCGAGCGCCGCGAGATGACGGCAGCAGGCCTGGAAAGCGTGCTCGCCGGCCATATGCAGATCGATTCCCAGCCCGGCGGCATGCACCTGATCCTGCGGCTGTTAGGCCGGCAGTCGGACCGGGAGTTCGTGGCACGCATGCGCAAGGAAGGCCTCTATGCGGAGGCACTGACTGACTGGATGATCGAGGGTGACGCCGCCCCGGCCCTGCTTCTCAACTTCACCAATATCGACTCTCAGCGCACAGCCGAAACGCTCGCAAGGCGGATGTCGAAACTGCTTTGAGCGATATCATGGCCTAATCCAGAATGCCATTCATGGACCTTCTGATATAGGCCAAGATGCACGACGATGAAGTCCTTCAATCAGAAAGGAACAATCGTCATGAGCAAACGCATCGACTACGCAAAGGCTTCTCCCGAGGGATACCGGGCTTTTGGCGGCGTCTACGTCGCCATCCAGAAAAGCGTCCTGCCGAAGGAGCTGGTCGATCTCGTCTATCTCAGGGTGTCTGAGATCAACGGCTGCGCCTTCTGCATCGACATGCACTCCCGCGATCTGCTGAAATCAGGCCTGACGGTGGAGAAGCTGGTATTGGTCGCGGTCTGGCGCGATGCCGGCAACCTGTTCAGCCCCCGCGAACGCGCAGCCCTTGCCTGGGCGGAAACGGTCACGCGCGTCGCCGAAACCGGTATTCCCGATGCCGATTACGCCGCTGCTGCTGCCGAATTCGACGACAAGGAACTTGCCGATCTCACCTATGCGATCGGCCTGATGAACGCCTTCAACCGCTTCGGCATCGCCTTCCGCTCGACGCCGGCGGCTGTCGCCAAGGCCTGAAGCTGCCAGGCGGGCGCTCACATATGCGGGCGCCTGCTCCCCTCAGAATAAAGCGCGCCGGCCGCAAGGTTCGGCCCATCAAGGGATTCACAACTATGGCTTGGGCGCTCCTCGGCATCGCCGGCATCCTCGAAATCGGCTTCGCCTTCTTCATGAAATCATCCATGGGCTTTACCCGGTTGATCCCCGCTTTGCTGACCGTTGCCACTGGCCTGTCGAGCGTCTTCCTTCTGTCGATTTCGCTGCGCACCCTGCCCGTCGGCACCGGCTATGCAGTTTGGACCGGCATCGGCGCGGCCGGCACCGCGATCCTCGGAATGGCCGTGCTGGGCGACTCCGTCGCGCCGATGCGGCTCTTCTGCATTGCTCTCATCCTGGCCGGCGTGATCGGCCTTAGGCTAGTCTCGGGCAGTTGATCCGAGCGCCGGCTCGAGAATCGATCCGAGCGGGTGCTGTATCATTAGGGATCGTTGCAGGCTTTAGCCCTTACCACGTCATCGAAGATGTAGCGTCCGGATGTTTGGTCCGAGCAGCGGTCGATGTGGTCGTTCGCGATGAACCCCGACCAAACGATGAGGCTGAAGCCGACGACAAACACCAGCCCCGCCGCAATTCCAATCACCTTGACAATCCGTCGCACCCCTCCCGACACTTTCGCTCCACGCTTCCGCCGTCCCGGCCCCGCCAGGCGCCGGTAGCGGCCTTTGCCTCGTCCTTGCGGCTTGCCGCGACGGCGATTGCCTGGCTCATTGCCTTTATTGGGGGTACTCCATCTATTGGATACCTCCTTAAATTTATCGCCCAAATTCGTGAGGGTAGTTTCAACGATGAAGACCGCGATCATATTCGACTGTGAATTTCTTTGCCTGGAAGGCTCGCAACGCAGATTTTGGTGCGCGGCCCACGATCCCGATCCTGTCATTGCGCAGATCGGAGCCGTCAAGCTTGGCCTGGAAGGCGAGTTTCAGATCCTCGATACCTACAAGTCCTATGTTCGGCCCATCGATCGCTTCGGTAAGAGGTATCCGCTCGATCCTTATTTCACCAAACTAACCGGCATCACCGAGGAGGATATCGACGCTCATGGCGTGGCGTTGGAGGATGCCCTTTCCGGCGTCGACAGCTTCTCGGGCGGCGCCCGGTTTTGGTCCTGGGGCAAGGACGAGCTGAACATGTTGGCCATCAGCTGCTATGTCGCCGGCATTCAGCCTTCCATCCCGGCCCGCCGCTTCGACAACGCCGTCAAGCTGCTCGTCGCTGCGGGGATGCCGATCGAGGATTTGGCAAAGACACCCAGCAACAAACTGGCCGACTACTACGGCGTCGACCATCCTCCATTGCGTGGGCATGATGGGCTCGACGACGCTCTGTCGATTTCATACACGCTGCAACATCTGATGAAGATCGGAAAATTGCAGCCCGAGGTTTTCGACCGAATCTGAGGACAGAGAAAGCGTCACGATCCTCCCCTACCGCGCAAACCTGCGGGCGCCGGCGACGCAGAGGATGACGGCGACCGTGACGGCGAGCATGGCCCAGGTCACGGGCTCGTGCAGCAGGGTGGCAGCAAGCGCCAGACCGAAGAACGGCTGGAGCAGTTGCAATTGCCCGACGGCGGCGATGCCGCCCTGCGACAGGCCGCGATACCAGAAGATGAAGCCGATCAGCATGGAAAACAGTGAGACATAGGCAAGACCGAGCAGCGCCGGCGTTTCGATGCCGGTGAAGGTTGCCGGCCGGTGGAAAAGCGCGACTGCGACCGTCAGTGGCAGCGACAGCACGAGCGCCCAGGAGATCACCTGCCACCCGCCGAGCGTGCGTGCAAGCCTGCCGCCTTCGGCATAGCCGAGGCCGCAAACGACGACTGCCGCCAGCATCAGGAGATCGCCGACCGGCGAGGCCGTCAGCCCTTGCGTCAATGCGAACCCCGCCACCAGCGCGCTGCCGAGAACGGAAAAGAGCCAGAATGCCGGCTTCGGCCGTTCTCCGCCACGGACCACGCCGAAGATCGCCGTTGCGAGCGGCAGCAGGCCGATGAAGACGATCGAATGGGCTGACGTGACATGCTGCAGCGCCAGCGCCGTTAGCAGCGGGAAGCCGACAACGACGCCCAGCGCCACGACGGCCAGGGAGAGAATATCACCTCGGCTCGGCCGCTTCTCTCTGAAAGCAATCAGCAGGCCGAGGGCGAGAAAGCCGGCGATCGCCGCGCGCGCCACGGTGAGGAAGACGGGATCGAACTGCATCACCGCCACGCGGGTGGCCGGCAGCGATCCGCTGAAGATCACCACCCCGATAAAACCATTGATCCATCCCGATGCCATGCGGTCCATGATGCGCTGCACTCCTTCATTCTGCCCCTTATCGGCCAATACGGATGGTTCTGACAGTCACAGTCTGATACAATTTCGCGAAACTGTAATGATGCAGGAAACAATACAGATGAACGAGGGACGCACGCGCGTGGAGATGGTCGCCGCGACGATAAGGCAGCGTATCGCCGCGCGCAGCCTGACGCCGGGCGCAAAGCTACCATCTGTGCGGGGGCTGGCCGCGACGTTGAAGCTCTCGACTTCGACCGTTGTCGACGCCTATGAGCGGTTGGCCGCGGAAGGCGCGATCCTGGCAAGACCAGGCTCGGGATTCTACGTCGCCAACCAGGCAGCGCCCTTTGCGCTTGCCGAGGCTGGGCCGAAGCTCGACCGCGCGGTCGATCCGTTCTGGATATCGCGGCAATCGCTGGAGGCCGGCGCAGCCGACCTGAAGCCCGGCTGCGGCTGGCTGCCGCCCTCCTGGTTGCCAGGAGACGGTATGCGCCGCGGGCTCAGAACACTTGCCCGCGCTGACGGGCCGGCGCTCGCCGACTACGGCTCGCCGCTCGGCTTGCCGCAACTGCGCCAGCTGATTTCCCGCCGCATGGGTGAACGCGGGATCGAAGCGTCCCCGGATCAAATCATGCTGGCCGATTCTGGCACGCAGGCCATCGATCTGCTCTGCCGTTTCCTGCTGGAACCCGGCGACACGGTGCTGGTCGACGATCCTTGCTATTTCAATTTCCATGCGCTGCTACGCGCCCATCGGGCAAAGATCGTCAGCGTGCCCTACACCGCGTCCGGTCCCGATATCGAACTGTTTGCGCAAGTCGTCGCCGATGAGCGTCCGCGGCTCTACATCACCAACTCCGCCATCCACAATCCGACCGGCGCAACACTGTCTCCCGTTACGGCTCACCGGGTTCTAAAACTCGCCGACCAGTTCGACCTGACCATCATCGAGGACGATATCTTCGCCGACTTCGAGCACACGCCGGCGCCCCGCCTTGCGGCTTTCGACGGGCTCGAGCGGGTCATTCACATCGGCAGCTTCTCGAAAACCCTGTCTGCCTCGGCCCGCTGCGGTTTCGTCGTGGCGAAACCGGAATGGATCGACGGCCTGACAGACCTCAAGATCGCCACCTCCTTCGGCGGCGGCCGGCTGACGGCGGAACTGGTGTTGAACGTCTTGAGCGACGGCAGCTATCGCAAACACATGGAAACGCTGAGACACCGCCTCTCCCGGGCGATGAGCGAGGTCTCGGCCAGACTGAAGAATCTCGGCATAACGCCCTGGCTGGAGCCTCAGGCTGGAATGTTCCTCTGGTGCCGGCTGCCTGATGGCATCGATGCAGCTGATGTGGCGCGGGCCGCACTCGAAAAGAGGATCGTTCTGGCTCCCGGAAACGCATTCAGCCTGTCGCAATCGGCAACGAATTTCATGCGCTTCAACGTGTCTCAGACGCTCGATCCGTGCGTATTCGCGGTGCTGGGCGACATCTTGGCTAGAAGAGGATGATGGAAGGTGGGCGGTAGCGGGTCGAGCGCGCTCTTCTTGCTGCGTCCGACCCCTCTTTTGAGGGCGCATCCACCAACGCTGACTGGTTAGGGGCGGCATTCACCAACGACCCTCATCCTGAGGCGCGTAGCCCACGGGGCGAAGCCTCGAAGGACACGCCGCAGCGCTGCTCCTTGCATCCATCTGACGTTTGCGCACCCGCCTCGCCCTTCGAGGCCCCTGCGGGGCATCTCAGGATGAGGCTTCTTGGGTCCCGCCAGCAACCATCAGAACGACCGGTGAACCGCCTTGTCGTTGGCAAGGCGCGTCACGCAGCCTTCGAGCTTGGCGAGCAGCAGATCGAAGTCGAGCGGCTTCGTCAGATAGTCCGCCGCTCCGCCGCGCAGGCCGGCTAGCGTGTTTTCCCGGTCGGTCAGTGCCGTCAGCAGGATGAAGGGAATATTGGAGAGCTCCGGGTGGTTGATCTGAATTTCTGCCAGAAGCTGGTGCCCGTCCATGACCGGCATCGAAATGTCGCTGATGACGATATCGGGCCATTTCGACAGGATCATTTCCAGTCCCTCGGCGCCGTTCGAGGCCTCGAGTGTCTTGTAGCCGGCTTCGCTCAATTCTTCGACGAGGAGGTTCCGGATCTCGACTTCGTCTTCTACGCACAGGACTGTAACCATGAGCTCTTCCTTAAGCTGCGACGTGTTGATCCGACAATAGAAATTCTATTGGCAGAAGCAGGGTGAATGTTGTGCCTTTGCCGAGCTCGCTCGTCACTTCGACGGTGCCGCCATGCAGTTCGACGACCTGCTTGACGACGTTGAGGCCGATGCCGGTTCCGGCAATACCCGTCGCGCTGCGGGCGCGATAATAGGGCTGGAACAGCTTCGGCAGATCCTCCGCATCCATGCCGATGCCGCTGTCGGAGATGGCGATCTCCACCGTCTTCTCGTCGGCCCGGGCGCGAACATGAATGTCGGGCGCGTTGGGCGAATATTTGACGGCGTTCGAAATCAGATTGGTGAAGACCTGTTCCATCGCACTGCGGTCGAACGTCAATACATCCGGTATGGGCTCAAGATCGAGATGGAACACATGCGTGCGGCTGAGATGGCGCTGCCTGTCGCAGCAGGTGACGAGCAGGGCTTTCAGATCGCCTTGGCTGCGCTTCAGTGTGATCTGTCCGGTTTCGAGCCGGCCGCTGGCGAGGATGCTCTCCATCAGGTCGACCATGCGCACGACAGCGCTTCGGATCACGCCGGCTTTTTCGTGAACGTAATCGCCGCTGACGTTGGTCGTCGAGCGGCAGAGCCGCTGGGCAGCGGCGTCGATGATGGCGAGCGGCGTGCGAAACTCGTGCGAAGCCATGGCGACGAACTGGCGCTGGAGCGCATTCACCTGGCGTTCGTGCACCAGCAGGCGGTCCAGTTCCTCTCTCTGCCTTTCGATCTCGGCCGTTCGATCGGCCACCATCTCTTCGAGATGGTTGCGGTGATGGGTGAGCTGCGCCTGGCTGTCCAGCAGGGTCAGCGAGGTCCGATGCAGACCTCGTCCGAGCCAGGACACGACAGCGATCAGCAGCGCCAGGCAGCCGAGCCCCGCCGGCGCGATCTGCCGAAGCAGCATGAATCCGGGCAGGATAGGCGGCCACACGAAATAGCCGATCGTGCCGCCGTCATGGGACGATACAGGCACTTGCGCCCGCTCGTCCTCACCTTTCGAAGGCGCGAAATGCAAGCCTTCGAGCCGCGCATGATGCGCGATACTTTCAGCGGCCTTTCCATCGATGAACTTGACCGAGATGGCGATGAATTCCTGGCCCGCCTCGATCTGCATCCGGGCCGAGCTCGGCAGAATGGGACGCGCGCTTGCTATCGCCGGTCTGTTGCCGATCATGATCGTCCGAACCGCGGCCAGTTGTCCGAGCGCTTCGGCGCCGGGTTTTGCAGCCGGCTCGACGAGAACGGCGCGCATCTCACCGGCGAGAGCGGTCACTTCTCGGCCGTCGTCGTCACCGAGCCGCGGCGGCATGGCATCCGCGCCGTCGCGGAACGCAAACATCAGGCGATTGGTATCGTCGAAGATATAGGTCCTGTCGTGCCCGAAATACCGGCTCGTCCATTGGCCGACATTGTCGAGCAGCCATTCATGGTTCCGCTGCTTGGCATAAAGGAAGGCATCGTCCCATTTGGTGACGCTTTCCTGCTCCCGGGGAAGTGCCGCGATCTGTTCTTCCAGTCCTTGGCGGACGAAGTCAGCCTGCCGGCGCAGGGAGAGATCATCGACCTTCACCGCGGCGAGCCACGCAAATCCGCACAGCAATGCGGCCGCCGCGCAGGTGAGCGTCACCAAGACGAATGTAATGTGGGATGTGAGCCCGACCTTCAATACCTGCAACCCTTTGATGGCGCCCGCTGCCGAGAAATTGACACGCAAAGGTTGACGGACCGTGAATTATGCGCTCCCGTGCAGGTCCGCGGCAGGTCTCCTATGGCATTCGCAATCAGGAGAAGAGTATGGACGCCGCGGCACCGTCGGATATGTCAGGCATCAGGATCAAACCGATCGCTGCCGGCCACATCGATAGCTTTCATTGCTGTCGGTTTTACGCTCATCCGATCAAGTGAAGATTATCTAATGTGGTCTTTGTGGCGTGTATCGCTACTGAGATGATGAGAACCACATGATCGCGGTTCGCTGATTGATCCAAGGACAGCGTCAAGCTGTCCGGAACGTCCTTCCGAATGAATCTTTCTCTCGCCAGAAGTCGATCTGTCGTCACACTCACTGATGAGATCAAGCTATCTTTCTCAAGCAGAACAAAAAAGGGATCTTCGTCCGATGCTGGTGTCTTAGGCAATTGCGATTGACTCGTTGGGATTTGGAGAGCGTCAAACAGCGTCTTGAGCCTGTTATCTATGTCCGTATCGACAATGAGGCCACCAGCTTTGCCCGGTCGCAACATTAGAACGTCTATAGAGCAGTGGGTAAATGTCTCATCACTTACAAGTGGAACCCAACGGTAACCCCATTTGCCATTACGATCGGCGATCCGCTGAAACTCAGGAACGGTTTTATGGTTCGCGTAGTCCATCCATTCATCTAGATTTCCGTCGACTCGCCAGAGCTCTCGGAATTGCTTGTGAAACTCACGGCGAATGTCGTGTTTGTGGGCTGGGCGCTTCGAATTATTACCCGAGGAATGCAACTCACCTTCATAAAACAACCTAAATCTCACTTAGCGCCCCTCCCATCCTATTCATCTTTCGTGAGGCACAACCACTGTGATTTCCTGTATCGACGAAACTGCCAGAGCGCATTTCGATATAATTTAGGCCTCTTTCGCCCGGCCACTCCCCTATCGGGCGAAAGCCTCGAACGGATTGTCGTGGGTCAGGCGCATCAGGGTACCGTCGTCTATGCCGCGCCGTTTCAACTCTGGCAGCAAGACCGTGGAAAGATGGGTGTATGGCTTGGGTATCCCGCCCATCGGCAGCGCCGGATCGAACCAGCCTCGGTCATGGCTCAACAATAAGCGATCGCCGCAGCCCGCCTCCAGCGCCTTGATCACCAGCTCCGCCACCTCGTTGTCCCCGGCCCGGCCGACATGATCATACTCGATCCAGGCGCCTCGCTCGGCGACGGCGACATTATAGGCGAAGTCCTTTTCCTCCTGCGTATGGATCGAGATGAACCTGTCGGCCCTGTAGCCCTCCGCCTCGATGACATCGAGCTGGTCCATGACGACCCGTCCCCTGATCGTATGACTGCCGATGACGGCGTCCGTCTGCGCCGCCGCGCGCGCGGCTGCCCGCAGGATTTTCGTCTCGAGCGCCGTCATCCCGTCATCGCCGGCGCTGAGCTTGATCCAGCCTGCCTGGAACCCGGTCTCGTCGATCTGCTCCGTCAGCTCCCGGAGCATCCATCCCTCCAGCTCCTTCTCGGAAGCATGGCGGACCCATTCGGGAATCCAGGGCTCACGGTAATTGCCGGTGGGCACGACGATCGGAAAATCCGTCGCAATGGACACCGCAAGATCGATATCCGCACGGCGTCCGACGCCGCCCGTCGAGCATTCGACCAATGCCGTCACCCCGAGCTTCTTGATCCGCTCGATCTCGGGGGCCATCAGCCGAACGACGTCGTCGGCCACTGCTTCGGCATAACCGGGCTGGTCCGGCGTCCTGAGGTCGACGAAGACGTGCTCGTGCGGGAGGATCATCCCAAGTTCGGATTTGCTCTTAGGCCCGAGCGTCGTGCGCAGATATTTCAAAGTCTCTCCCCCTACAGCCGCACCGGCTTTGCGTGCAGCCCTCGACCGACACCGAAGCATCGACACTGCCGCGAAAGTAGATCGTTACATGATGAAATCAATTGCTCGCTCGATGGAAATTCTGACAACCTGACCCTTGATGTCGACTTCCGACCTGGCGCCCTCCGGCAGCCATCCCGCTACCACTTCACGCTGAACCTGACCTTGGCGCCGAAGGCGTTGCTGTCGCCGAAGTCCTTGAGGCTGGTGCGGGCGAAGGCCTCGCCGTAGGCCACGTATCGGTCGTCCGCCCAGCTGAGCGAGCCGCCCATGCCAACGCCGGCCCAGAGCGCCTGGTTCTCACTGATAAGCTTGGTCCCCGAGACATCGACATCCGAGCCGTCGAGGAAGTCGTAGTAGAGATTGGCGATGCCGTAGAGCTTCGAGCGACTGATCTTTCCGGAAGCATCCTTCCAGTCGCTGTCATAATCGGCTGAGATGCCGAGACGGCCGGTCAGGCTGTCGCCATCGTCGAGCGAGGCAGCGGCGCCATAGGCATCGGTGAAGTCATCGAAACGCACGGAGGAATAAGCAAGCTGCGCCTGCGGCGTCAGCGACCATCGGTTCGTCAGCGCGATCTTCTGGCCGGCTTCGACGCTGAGCCCATAGCCGAAGCCATCATTGTCGTCAGCCAGTGTGGTGTGAAGCGTCGAGGATTTGAGATCGCTGCTGTACCAGGTCACGCCAGCCTGCGTGTCGATGTAGAACCCGCTGTTGCCGTACCAGGTCAAGGTGCCGTCGAAGCCGTAGCCTGTGGCGTCGATGTCGCCCTTGCCGAAGCGCGAAGAGACGTCTGCGGAGGCCGTATCCACGTGAAAGCTGAGCCCGCCGATCAGCACGCCCGCCCCGCCTTCATGCAGCATTCCGTCGACGCCCACCTGCAGCGTCCAGCTGTTGACGTCATATTCGGTGCCGGACGTCGAGGTTTCCGGCTCGAAATGCGAATGCGTCCCGTCGATGCGGGTCCAGATCGCCTTGCCCTGATCGTTGACCTCATCGTTCCCGGCGTCGGCAGCGGATTGACCATCGTCCACCTCACGCCCGCCGGTGCGCTGGCGCAGCGTCCCGAACTCATTGAGGCTCTGCAGCACGCCGGCATAGGCCTCGTAGAGCGGCACGGCAGGCGCATATAATGGCCCGGTCGAGGTGCCTGCGGCATCGAGAACGGCTGAGCGCAGATACCAGTCGCCATCGGCAGGCGTGCTGACACCCCCTTGGTAAAGTCGATAGGCATAGGCGCCGCCGACCACGGCCTGGTCGCCTTCGAACACATAGTCGCCGAGGAGCGAGAAGGTGCCGGCCGACGTACCGGCGACATCGACGATTTTGATGCCTTCGACGGTTTGCGCGCCACCGCCTCCGAGGTTGGTCACCTTGACATCGGTGGTGCCTGATGTGTTGCCGGTGACGACGAGGCGGTCGGTCGCGGATGTATCGTCGCCGAGCACGCTCTCGATCTCCAGAGTGCCGCCGCTGCCAATATAGTTGCCCGATATCGTCAGCGTACCGATCGAATTGCCCGGCGCCAACACGCCGGCATTGGTCACATCGCCGAAGATCGTGCCGGTGCCGCCGAGAATACCGGTCCCCGATGTCGTGACCGGGCTGGTGATCGAGCCGTTGACGGCGAGCCGGCCGCCGCTCACCGTCGTGGCGCCCGTATAGGTGTTGACGCCCAAAAGCGTTTGTCTGCCGCCGGTGACCGTCAGCCCGCCCGTGCCGGCGATGACGCCCGCGAACGTGTCGTTGGCATTGGCGATCGTCAGGGTTTGCGCCCCGATCTGCACGAGGCCGCTGCCGGCCAGGCTCTGGATGGTCGGGGCCGCTGCCCCCGAAACGTCAAGAGCGCCATCCGCGACAACCCGGCTGGAATTGGCGATGGCGCCGGCGCCGGAAAGGGCGAGGCTGCTGCCGAAGTCGATCTGCGTCTCGCCGGTATAGATGCTGTTCGCCAATAGGCTGAAGACGCCGCCACCGGTAACGGTCAGGCCGCCCACGCCGGTAAACCCCGACGCCGCGTCGGTTCCCACAGCAAAGCCGGCGGTATCAATCGTCAGCCCGCCGGACAGCAGATTGAGCTCGGTGCCGGAAAATAAGCTTATGAAGGCTGAGTTAGCGGCCGTCGCGCGCAAAATGCCATTGTCGAAATTGGCTTGGCTCACGCCAGGCCCGCCCCGCAAGGATAGGGTCTGCAATGTGCCGCCGCCGGTGATGTTGAGCGTGCCCGAAGATGCGGCGATGCCGCCGAGTACCGTATTGGCTCCCGCTGTGAGCTGTCCGCCGTTCTCAATGTTGAGTGTGCCAGTACCCAAAAAACCCACATGAAAAGTCCCCGCGGGTATGTTCCACTGCGATCCCGGGCCGGTGACGGTGACGGTGCCTGTGGTTCCAGCCGCACTCGCGAGCCGCGACGAGCCCGTGCTTGTCAGGGTGCTACCATTCTGTATCGTCAGGACGCCGTGCGCTGGTCCGCCTTGGCCGACTTGTATTGCCCCCACCGAGACGCTGATCGGCCCAGTGACACCGAGGACGGTAGGCCCCTGGGACGGTACGCCAATTGTACTGATGTTAACGGTTGCACCGGCACCGGGAGCAACGCCGCCCGTCCAATTGCTCCCGTCAGTCCAGTCACTGCTTGTTGTTCCGGTCCAATTTTGGGCCGAGGCCGCCCCGGCGGATAGGGCCATAAGCACCACCCCACATACTGTCAGGAGGACAAGGTGCCGTCCTTTGAACTCCCGATGCTTTCCCGCGCTTCTTGAAATGGGCGTTGCGAGCGAACAGCCGAGGCTCAGTGCCGCGAAGCAGATCCGTGAAAGAAGCTTCTGTTTCCTGGTCCTGCGAAACACAGAGCTTGCCCGCATGATGCCGCCCCACAAAATGCTCTTAAAGATTGATTTAAAATAGGTTTTATCGAATCGGCAACTAAACCGCGATTAAAATTGACGAGTGTTAAGAAATCATGACGGCCTGGGCGCTAAAGCTGGCCACGAAGAAAAGCCGCAGATCGGTCACCCGACTGAAGGCAGCCGAAACATCGCAGCACTTTGCTTTCCTTGATGCGGCTGGCCGTCCCCCGCCCACGCCGCATCGATAACTCGCCTTCCATCCTTGCCTCTCCCAGCCCTTCGCATAGCTCAGGGCGTTCGGCCCTGTGATCGATCCACTGGATCGATCACTCCCGCTTTGCGGGACCAGGCACCCGCCCCGGCCGGCTGATCGCGCGGACCTTGCCGCTGGCGCCGCCACCGCAAAAGAAGCAGTCGGCGCCATCGGATTCGAGGCCGGAGACCCCGGTGCCCTCGGGCATCTCCAGCCGCTCCAGCACCTCGCCGGTTTCGGGGTCGATGCGTCTGACGTCGCTGTCATCGCCCTCCCAGGTGCCGTGCCAGAGCTGGCCGTCGACCCAGGTGACACCTGTCACGACGCGGTTGGATTCGATGGTGCGGAGGATCTTGCCGGTTTCCGGGTCGATCTGATGGATCCTGCGGCCGCGGTGCTGGCCGACCCAGAGCGAGCCTTCGGCCCAGGCAAGGCCGGAATCGCCGCCATTGCCGGGCGCCGGGATGGTGGAAACGATTCGTCCGGTCTTCGGGTCGATCTTGTGAATAACGTCCTCGGCGATCTGATAGAGGAACTCGCCATCGAAAGCCGTACCGGCATGGGACGCAACCTCAATCGAGCGCACCACCTCGCCACTTGCGGGATCGAGCGCGTTCAGCCTGTCGCCCGAGGCGAACCAGACATGCTCACCATCGAAGGTGACGCCGTTGACGCGCTCGGCGCCTGGAAAGGGTCCATATTCACGGATAATCGTCGCAGCCGACTTTTTCATCTCTTCCATCCTGTTTGCCCGTTGACCAGGGCCATCTTCATCAGTCAGGCCATACTAGTCGCTTGGCAAAGGTCCCGGGAGTAACAAGATCGTCGGGAAACCGGGCAGCGGCGGGCTCATCCAGCGCCGCGCCCGCCCGCGCCCGAAAGATTGCACCTTGCTCTCCTCCGCAAGTGAATCCAGCGCCCGCTGCACGGTGCGCGGGCTGGCGCCGAGCGCAATCGCCAGCGCCGAACTTGACCACGCCTCGCCATCGGCGAGAAAGGCGAGCACCGCCCCATGCTGGCCTTCGACCAGCGGCGCCAGCACGGCGGTCTCTCCGGCACGGCGCGGCGAGAGCGCAAAGCCGCGTTTCGTCGCCGAGACCTCGGCGAGCGCCAGCAGCTCGGCACGCAGCCGGCCGATCTCGACGCGCAGCCGGGCACGGTGCGATTCATCGGCATGTTTGCCGCGGAAGGCACGCGCGATGAGTGTGCCGCGTGCCACATCCGCCGGCCAAGCTTCGGCAAGCGTCCGGGCGAGCGTGAAGAGCACCGGCCGCGTTGCCAGCGACACCGAAAGCTGATCGTCGCGCACGACATGGCGGCAGGCATCGACGACGAGCGTGCCAGAACCTAGCAGCTCTTCCACCTCCTCGAGCAGCAGCGGGCTTTCCCGCCAGCGCGAGATCAGCCGCGCCACGGGCGCGCTGAGCACGCCGGCAGCATTTTCCACCTCCGCCGTCAATACCGGCATACCGGCCTCGCGCGCCGCCTGCCTCGCCCGGTCAAGCGCCGCACGCGCCCCTTTCGTCTGCAGGCGCCGGATCGCTATACCCGCGACCACCAGCTCATGGGCAGCCCTTGCCGCCGGCGGCAGCGGCGTCGGGTCGAGTGTTTCGAGCGCCCGCTCGGCCTCGTCGAGCCGACCGACCAGTACCAACCGGCGAAGCTCGACATTCCTGGCATGGGCGGCATTGACCCTGTCGCCATGCGCTTCGAGCACCTTGCGCGCCGCCTCCAGCGCTTTGGGCGGCCAGGTGAGATCGCGCGACACCAGCGCGATCTCGGCCTCGGCGACCACGCAGCGGGCCCGCGCCATCGCCTCCCTCGGGCCGAAAGCACGCGCCGCACTCTTCAACAGCGCCTTGGCGCGGACGAGATCGCCGAGCTGCGCCATCGCAATCCCGCGCAATGCCAGCGCCGGCGCATCGTCGCGCAGCGCCACCCGCTTCAGCGCGCCGAGCGCATCTCCTGTTGCCAGCGCTCGCGCCGCCGCCGTGATCAGCGAGTCCATTCAAATCCCGTCACACTTGTCACTCCCGCCATTTCCCCACTCGGCCTTAGATTTGTCGTCGACCGGCAAGCAAGCCTGCGCCGGATGCTACGACGAGAGACAGGCAAAGGAGAAGACCCATGACGGCACAGCTGAACGCAACACGCCAGCAGTGGCTGGCGGCAAGGCTCGATCTGCTCGAGGAGGAGAAGGAACTGACCCGGCAGAGCGACGCGCTGGCGATCAAGCGCCAGCAATTGCCGCGTGTCAGGATCGACAAGCAATACCGCTTCGACACCGACGACGGCAACGTCTCGCTGAAGGATCTCTTCGGCGGGCGCTCGCAGCTTCTCGTCTATCACTTCATGTTCGGACCGGATTATAGCGCAGGATGCCCGTCCTGCTCCTCGATCGCCGACGGTTTCAACGGCGTCTTCGTCCATCTTGAAAACCACGATGTCGCCTTTTGGGCGGTCTCGCGCGCGCCGCTCGCAAAGCTCCAAGCGTTCAAGCGGCGGATGGACTGGAGCTTTCCCTGGGCCTCCTCCTTCGGCAGCGACTTCAACGGCGATTTCAGCGTCTGGTTCTCTGCCGAGCAGCAGCACCAGGGCGATGTAGACTATAATTACCGCCGCGAACCGCTCCCAGGCAGGACTGTCCAGGAATGGCAGCCGCGCGACAGCGAGGCCCCGATCGCTCAGATCGCCGCCATGACCGGCACCGACGTTCCCACCTATACCCGCGACCGCCCAGGTGTCAGCGCCTTCGAGCTTATCGACGGCGCCGTCTACCATAGCTATTCCAGCTATGCGCGCGGGCTGGACGGGCTCTGGGGCATGTACCAATGGCTCGACCGCGCACCGAAGGGCCGCAACGAAACCGGCATCTGGTGGCGCCACCACGACCGGTACGGCAAGGAGTGACGTCGATGCTGCTCTCCGCCCACATCCCAAAGCGAGGCGACGGAAACGCCGCTCTCAACGCCGCCGAATGGCTCTCGCTGGCTGCCGCCGCAGATGGATCAGCTGGCAAGCCGAGCGATGGCATGGCGAGTCCAGGCGGCCGGATCGCCGCCCGCGTCGCCGATTGGCTGTCGCTTGCCGCCGCCCCGACATTCGCGATCATGGCGCTGCTGACAGCCGCGACCGGCAACGCCGACATGATCTGCATGACGACGCCGGACGCGTTCCCGATCGGCGGAATGGTGCCCATGTACCTGCTGATGAGCGGCTTCCACCTGGCGCCCTGGCTGCGGCTCGCCGCCGGCTGGCGGGGCCTGAGTCGTCAGTGACGTGCTAAATGCCGCCACATCTCTCCTCCGTCATTCCTGTGCTTGTCACAGGAATCCAGTGCGCCCAAGTCCTTGGGCGTGGGAGAACGACTTCCTTCTGGGAGTCATTCACGGCGCCGACGCGCCGTGGCTGGATTCCTGTGACAAGCACAGGAATGACGGAGATTGGGGTGGCGTCTCGCCAAACTTTCTGCTGACGAGTCATGGCGGGGCGATAGGCCTCCCCCGCTCCGCAATGCTCCCACTCCGCCATCTCCGGCTTCATACCCTTACCGACACGCCCAAGTTCATGCGCTCACCTTAATAAAGTCGATCGGCCCGCCGGCAATATCGTCATCGAACACCGCACAGGAAAGCTTGCCGCCGAAGACGCAGCCGCTGTCGATGTTGGTGCGGTTTCCTGTCGTCACCGGGTTAGACAGCGACGGTGTATGGCCGTGAACCAGGTGCTTGCCCCAATAGTCGCTGGACTCACCGGGAGGGAACCGTAACCAGAGAAGATCGTGCTCGCTCTGCTGCTCCAGCGGAAATGCTGGATCGACGCCCGCATGGACGAAGATGCGATATCGATCAATGTGCATGAGGGGAAGATCGGCCGCCCATTGCAGATGCTGGGGCAGAACTCTGCCGCCATAGGACATTTCGGTTTCAAATCCGCCGATGCCCATGCCGATCCATACGTCTCTGCTGTCGCTATCGGCATAGGCAGCGACCATCAGGTCCTCATGATTACCTTTCAGGCAGATCCATCGCCACGGGTCCGATGGACCCGCGATGATCCGGTCGAGGACACTTTTGCCGTCAGGCCCGCGATCGATATAATCGCCAAGGAAGACGACCGTCCCTTCAGGCGCACAAGCCTCGATCCGATCGATCATCCTGTTCAGCGGATCGATACAGCCGTGGATATCACCTATGGCGAACGTGTAGCGCATGCTTCATTTTTAGCGCCTGTCGGGGGCCAGGTGAAGTCCGGATCGTGCGGCGGATCTCAATACTACCGACAGAAAATCCGACTCATTTCCCGGCACTTACGGCAATTGCCTCGCCTTTGGCTTGAGTTCGCATATTGATCGCCGCATCGGCCATCGAGGACCTCTCCTCCGTCATTCCTGTGCTCGTCACAGGAATCCAGTGCGCTCGAGTCCTTGAGCGCGGGAGAAGGGCTTGGTCATATGAGAGTCCCTCACGGCGTGGACACGCCGTGGCTGGATTCCTGTGACGAGCACAGGAATGACGGAGATTGGGGTGGCGCTCTCGCCTGAGATCGCGTCGGCACACTAGGAACAGCACGCCGAATGCTGGATGACTGTATGGCTGGAATGGCGCGTCGCAAGCCGCGGCGCGCCAGAGCGTCGTGCCAAAGCACAACCGCCATCACCCTTCCACAAAAATACGGCGGATCACTTCCCAACTCTCGGCATCCGGCGCCAACAGCAACCTTCCCCTGGTCATTGCCGGGCGATAGGCTTCACCGCTGAGCAATGCCCCATAGCCGCCGGCTTCGCGGTGGATCAGCACGCCGGCGGCGTGGTCCCAGGGTTTGAGCTCGACGTTGAGCGAAAAGCTCATAGCGCCTGTTGCCACCGCCCGGTATTCATAGGCCGAGCAGCGCCATGTGGTGGTGCGGGCAAAGTGCAGCATGCTCTGAGCGTAGACCGACTGCTCCTCGGCGGGGAACATATGCAGCGGCAGGAAGCCGTGCATTTCCCCGATCGGCCCTGGCGGCGCAACGCCGAGGCGGGTCTGCGTGCCGTCGCGGGCGATGTGCCATGCGCCCTCCCCCAGCCGGGCGGCGAGGAAATCGCCGGTCACGGGATAGTGGATCAGCCCGGCCACCGTCTCGCCGCCGGAGACGATCGCCACGATCATGCCGAACAGCGGCAGGCCGTGAGCGAAATTCCAGGTGCCGTCGACAGGATCGATGATGACGGCGAGATCGGCGTCGCCAAGCCGCGTCAGAATCGACGGATCGGCTGAGACCGCCTCCTCGCCGACGAGCAGCGCCTCGGGAAAGTGCGCCGACAGCGCTTCGGTGAGCCGCCGCTCGGCGCCGAGATCGGCATCGGTCACCAGATCGTCGGGCGCGGTCTTGGTGCGGATGCCCTCGGCGGTGACGCCGAGGAAGCGGGGCAGGATCTCCGCCTCCGCCGCCCGGCGCATATCCTCCATCACGGCGGAGAATATGTCGTCCGACACTTCCCTCATGCGCGGCGCGCCTCGATATAGGCCTTGAGCGCCGCCGGCTGGTCGGTCTGGATGACGCTGATGCCGGCCGCCATCATCCGTCCCCAGATTGCATCCGGATCTTCAAGCGCCGCACTGTCGGTCAAACCGCAGCAGGAGACCGGATCGAGCGTGTTGACCCAGAGCGAAATCCCGGCTTCCTGCAGACGATCGTACTGACCGGCGAGCGTCTCCAGCTGGTCGAACTTGGCTTCGCACATGAATGGGCTGACCGAGATTATGCCCTCGGCGGTCTCGTCTGCGTTTTCCTTTCTGAAGAACGCCTTGCCCATGAACGGGACGCCGTCGATGCCGGTCTTCCCGGCGATCCACGCCCGCTGCTCCCTGGTGCCGGCATCGGCCTTGAGATCGACCTGATCGGCCACGCCCATCTCCTTGACCTTGGCCGCGACGATATCCATCATCTCGGGGTCCTTGAGATCGAGATCGACGAAGATGCGGCCGCGCACGGTTTCGAGCACCTGTTCGAGCGTCGGAATGGTCTGCGTCGTGAACGGCTGGTCCGGCCCGCCATCGGCCATGCGGAGCCGCAGGCTGGTGATCTCGGCAATCGTCATCTCCTCGGGGACGCGGTCGATGCCGGCCATGCGTTCGAGCGTGTCATCATGCAGGATGAACAAGTGGCCGTCGGCGCTCTGGCGGATATCCACCTCGACGATGTCGTAGCCGGCGGCAATCGCGTTCTCGATCGCGGCAAGGCTGTTCTCCGGAGCCTGATGCCAGGCGCCGCGATGGGCAACGATGGCGCAGGAACGCGACGGGTCGGCAATGTGGTCGATGTATTTCATGGGACTTCCTTTAGTTTGCGCTGAGGGCGCCGGGTATGGCCCTGCCGCTCGCTGCATCGAAGAGATGCAGACGGGAAGCCGGGAGATTGAGAAAGAGTTGGCTGCGGTCCGATATTTCGACGCCGAAGGGTGTAGCGATCCTCACGACCGACCCGCCGAGTTCGGCCGCCAGGATCGAATGTGAGCCGAGGTCCTCGCGAAAACGCAGAGCTGATGTGACGACATGCTCCCCTCCCTTGCTGTCTGGCTTGCTACCGACAAGGATATCTTCCGGCCGGATGCCGAGTTGGTAGGCGCCTGTGAGCCGCGCTTGCGCCACCACCTGCCCGTCGGCGAGCCGGAGCACCGAGCCGTCGCCGGTGACCGGCAGGATGTTCATCGGCGGTGCGCCGATGAATTTGGCGACGAAGACCGAGGCCGGATGGTGGTAGATCGCCTTCGGCGTATCGAATTGTTCGATCCGGCCCTTGTTGAGAATGAGGATACGGTCGGCAAGCGTCATCGCCTCCACCTGGTCATGGGTGACGAAGACGGTGGTGGCGCCGATGCGCCGGTGCAGGTCGGCCAGCTCGACGCGCATGTCGTGGCGGAGCTGGGCATCGAGGTTGGAGAGCGGCTCGTCGAACAACAATACGCCCGGCTCGCGCACGATGGCCCGGCCGATCGCCACGCGCTGGCGCTGGCCGCCGGAAAGCTGTCCGGGCTTGCGGCCGAGATAGTCGGAAAGGCCGAGCATCTTCGCCACCGTCCCGACCCGCTCGATGCGCTCGGCCTTCTGCATGCCTGATACCTTGAGGCTGTAGGCGATGTTGTCGAAGACGCTCATATGCGGATAGAGCGCGTAGTTCTGGAACACCATGGCGCAGCCGCGATGTTTCGGCTCCAGATCCTGCACCTCGCGGGCACCGATGACGATCTTACCGCCGCTCACGCGCTCGAGGCCGGCGATCATCTGCAACAGCGTGGACTTGCCGCAGCCCGACGGGCCGAGGACGACGGTGAATTCGCCGGCCCTGAGCTCGACATCCATCGGCGGAATGACGACGGTCTCGGCGTCATAGGCCTTGCTGACGCCTGAGAGCCTGATGTTTGCCGCAGCGGCGCGGATGGTCATGTCGATGGCGTTCATGGCTATTTCTCCGTGAGAACCAAGCCCTGGACGAGGTAGCGCTGCAGCAGCGCAATCATCGCGAGCGGAATGATGGAAACGATGATGGCGCCGGCCATGATCATCGGGAAATCGGGGATCTCTCCATCCGAATCCGGCACAAGCCGCGCCAGCCCGACAACGGCGGTTTGCATGTCCGGCGTCGAGGCGGCTACGAGCGGCCAGAGATATTGCGTCCAGCCGCTGAGGAAGGTCAGCACGAAGAGTGCTGCGAAGCTGGTGCGCGACAGCGGCAGCAGGATGTCGAACAGGAAACGGATCGGCCCTGCCCCGTCCATGCGCGCCGCCTTGAAAAGATCCCTCGGCAAGGTGAGGAAGAACTGGCGGAACAGGAAGGTGCCGGTGCCATGCGCGACAAGCGGCGCGATCAGGCCGAAATGCGTGTTCAGCACGCTCCATTCGAGCCTGACCGGCGCGCCGAAGTACTGGGCGATCAGCCCGTTCAGACCGGTGACATCGAGCAGCGCATTGACCGGCGAAAACACGTTCGACGCCACCTGGTAGGTGGTAATGACGCGGATCTCGATCGGCAGCATGATGGTCGCCAGGATCAGTGCAAAAGCCACGCCCGCCCAGCGAACACGAAAATAGACGATGGCATAGGCCGACAGAAGCGACAGCACGCAGGTCGCGAATGCATCGCCGAAGGCGACCACCAGACTGTTGAGCATCTGGACCGGGATGTGTGTCTCGGTGAAGATGCGCGTCGCATTGGCGAAAAACTGGTCGCCGGGATACCAGGCGAGCCCGTTGCGCAGCACGAACTCGTAGGATTGCGAGGCGGTGGCAAGCGTCAGGTAGAGCGGCCCGAGGATATAGACGATGCCAACGATGAGGACGAGGCTGGCTGCGATGTTGAGGGAACGTGCGTTTTCGATCATGGGTCACCGCTCGTAGTTGATGCGTCGGCCGAGGAAGAGGAACTGGGCGCCGGTGAGGAGGACGACGAAGACCATCAGGATCGCCGTCTGGGTCGAGGCGCCGGAAAGGTCGTAGCCACTGAAACCGTCGGTGTAGATCTTGTAGACCAGCAGCGTGGTGGCGCCGCCGGGGCCGCCATGGGTGATCGTATCGATCAGCGCGAAGGCCGAGGTGATGCTTTCGGTGAACTCCAGCACCAGCGTCAGGAAGAGCTGCGGCGCAATCAGCGGCAGCTGGACGTCGAAGATGCGACGCCACGGCCCTGCCCCGTCCATCGCCGCTGCCTGCTGCATGGTCTTCGGGATCGACTGCAGGCCGGCGAGCAGGATGACGAAATTGAACGGGATGCCGCTCCAGACATGCGCGGCAATCAGCGTGATGAAGGCATCCGTGCCGTTGATGCCGGGCGCCCAGATGCCGGGAAAGGCCGCGTTGAGTGGCGCCAGGATGCCGACGAAAGGATTGAAGATGAAGGCGAAGACGACACCGATCGAGGCGCCTGCGACGCCCTTCGGCCAGACCAGCACGTTGCGCGCCGGCAGCGACAGGCGGATCTTCCGGTCGGCCGCGACCGCAAGGATCAGCGGGATCACCACTGCCAGCGAGGAAGCGGTGACCATGAAGACGATGGTGCGCCAGCAGCCTTCCCAGAACTCGGGATCGGCAAGCACGCGGGCGAAATTATCCCAGCCGACGAACATTGAGCCGCCGCCGAAGGGGCGCTCGAGGAAGAACGACCAGTAGAAGGCCTGGAAGATCGGCACATAGAAGAAGAGCACGTTCAGCAGCATGAGCGGCGCCACCAGGAGAAGCGGCAGCCAGCGGTGGCTGAAAAGCGAAGATTCCGAGGTCATGAAGAAGCCCTGCATTGGAAGACAGGCACGGCGCGCGGGACGCGCTCCGTGCCTGGCGGTTGGATCAGGGCAGCTTCACGCCCTTGTAGGTCTGCTCGAAGCGGCGCAGCAGCTCGTCGCCGCGTTTCTTGGAATTGTCGAGCGCCACCTGCATGGTCTCCTGGCCGGCAAAGGCCTTCTGGGTCTCTTCCATGAACACCTGGCGGAACTGCACATAGAAGCCGAGGCGAATGCCGCGGGTATCGGGCGTGCGCGGCTGGTTCATTGATTCGATGCCAACGGCGGCCGTCGCATATTTCGGCGCGTTCGCCTCGCCGCTTTTCGCGATCGCATCCATCACGTCGTTGGTGACGGGCACGTAGCCGGTGGCCGCGGTCATGAACATCTGCTGTTCGGGACGGCGAAGGAAATCGAGGAAGGCCTTGGCGCCTTCGACTTCAGCCTTGTCGCGGCCCTTCATGATGTAGATGGAGGCGCCGCCGACGAAGGTGTTATGGCGCTCGTAACCCTTGTACATCGGCGCCATGCCGACGGTGATCTCATACTTGCCTTCGAAGGCCTTGGCCGAGGCGGTATAGGAGCCCGAGGAGTTCTCGATCATGGCGCATTCGCCAGTGTTGAAGGCGGCGGTGTAATTGCCGGCCTTGGTGTCGCTCGCCAGCTTGACGAGGCCTTCCTTGCGCCATTCGATCAGGTTCTGCAGATGCTTGGCGACGAAGGTGGTGTTGAAGACATATTCGGCGTCGAGACCGTCATAGCCATTGTGCTCGGAAGCGATCGGCAGGCCGTGGCGGGCGGAGAACTGCTCGAACATCGACCAGGGTTCGCCATTGGTGACGTAAGGGCATTCATGGCCTGAAGCCTTCAGCTTGCGGGCGGTGTCGATGATCTCTTCCCAGGTCTCGGGCGTCTTGGTGATGCCGGCTTTCTCCAGCTCGGTCTTGTTGGTGTAGAACAGCAGCGTCGAGGAATTGTAGGGCTGGGCGAAAAGCTTGCCGGCGGAGGTTTCGTAATAGGCGCGGGCGCCGGCAATATAATTATCCCACTTGACGTCGGGCAGCACGTCCTGGACCGGAACGACGGCATCCGACAGCATCAGGTCGAGCGTGCCGGCGTCGAAGAACTGCATGAGGACGGGATGCTTGTTGGCGCGGAAGGCCGCAATCGCCTTCTGCATCGACACCTCATAGCTTCCCTGGCCGACGCAGGTGATGTGATGCTCGGATTGCGCGGCATTGAAAGCGGCGCACTGGTCCTGGATCGCCTTTTCGACGACGCCCGTATTGCCGTACCAGAATTCGATATTGGCGGCCTGCGCAGAACACGCGCCCGCCATCAGCGCGGCAGCTGCCGCCAGCATGGAAATCTTCATCTTGCCCTCGCCTGTTTTGATAGCCGGGTTCGAACCCGGCTTTGTGACGGCGCATTTATTACACATTGCGTGTAACAATTTAGTGACGAGTGCGTGACACTTGAAGCGAAGAGAGCCCTCTGATATAGGGCGAACGATCCCGATAACCGGAAGCGCTATTAAATTATTACTACACCTCTGTAGTAATTTTTAACGAGGGAGGTGTTGATATGGCCTACTTTCCGGAGACACTGATCGCGACGCGCTTCCTGCGCGAAGGCGGCGGCGTCGTCTCGCCGAACGAACGCGACCTGCTAAAGCTGATCTGGCGTCATCCCGGCCTTTCCCGATCGGAAGTCACCGCCCACACCGATCTCACCCAGCAATCCGTCTACCGCATCATCGACCAGTTGGAGGAACGTGGTATCGTCTCCTTCGGCTCGCCGAAACCCGGCACCGGCCGCGGCCAGCCGAGCCCGACACTCCGGCTCGACGGCCGCTACGCCTATTCCTGCGGCATCTCGGTCAATACCGACATCATCGGCATCTGCTTGATGGATATATCAGGCAATGTGCTCGCCGAAAGCAGCGTCACCTTGCGCGAACGCACCATGGCCCAGTCGCTCGATCTGGTTCGCGAGCAGCTGATCGAACACCAGAGGGTGAACAATCTTTCCGAAGAGGCCTTCTTCGGTATCGGCTTTGCCATTGCCGGCTTTCACATCAGTGGCACACGCTACAATGCGCCCCTCCCGCTGCATGAATGGTCGCTGATCGAGCTCGGCCCGCTGCTCACGGAATTTTTCGGCAAGCCCGCCTGGGTGCGCAATGGCGGCAAGACGGGAACCATCGCCGAATCCATGTTCGGCGTCGGTCGCTATATCAAGCACTTTGCCTATCTGAGCTTCAACTACGGCTTTGGCGGCGGCCTGATCAGCGACGGCGAACTGCTGCTGGGCGGCATCGGCAATGCCGGCGAATTCTCGGGGATGTACGACGCCGAGGAGAGCAAACGCCGGCCGGCCTTGCAGTGGCTGATCGAAAAACTCAACCGCAACGGCGTCGACGTTCCCTCGATCAGCTATATGCGCAAGCATTTCGACCCGAAATGGCCAGGTGTCGCGGAATGGGTGGACGAGGTCACGCCCGCCTATAGCCGCCTGATCAATGCGATCTGGGCCGTTTTCGATCCGCAGGCAATCGTCTTCGGCGGCCAGGTTCCCACCGCTCTGGCACAGATGCTGATCGACCGGACCGAGAATTTCGATCGGCCACGCTACGGCGTGCAGCGCCCGCGTCCGAAGCTGATCATCTCCGAGATCTCAAGCGACGCCTCGGCCATGGGCGCGGCAATCACCCCGTTCAAGTCGGCCTATTATTGATTTCGGGCGCTTCGACGGCTCCGCCGAGCCAGAAACTGACTCCCGCTCAGCCGCTTACGGCTATTCCCTCTCCTTCCGCTTGAAGCTGCGCGATAAGGACCTCCCGTGCTTCGCTCGCGGGCCTCACGCATGGCCCGCGGGACCTTGCTCCGTTGGTCTGGTTTTATCATACTGCCCGGCATGAGCGGATATGAGAGCCCTGTCGATTTCTACACGCGCCCCGGCCAGATGACATCGGCCGGGCCGCATGCCCCCGCCCTTGCAGCGCTCAAGGGCGTCGAAACCGTTGCTGCGGCTGTGCAAGGCGCAGTGCTGCATGAGGCCTGGGCTCCGCGCTACAATCAACGGCTCACCCCGGCGCGAAGGGTGCAGTCACACACGAGGCCGGCGCGAGAAATACTTGATACGATCATGGAGATCGATCCCGCCCCGCTCGACATCCCGCGCCCACCGGAGAAGCGCAGCATCGGCGTGTGCCGCCATTTCACCGTGCTCGCCTGCGCGGCACTCAAGGCCCAGGGCGTCCCGGCACTGCCCGCTGCGGCTTCGGCATGTATTTCGAGGCCGGCAAGGGCATCGATCACTGGATCGCCGAATATTGGGACGGAGAGCGCTGGGTCTCTGCGGACTTCCAGATCGACGATCTCCAGCGCGCCGCCTTGAAACTCGATTTTGATCCCCTCGACCAACCACCGGGCAAATTCCTCAGCGCCGGCGAAACCTGGCAGCGCTGCCGTGCCGGCACCGCCGACCCCGGCAAATTCGGTATCTTCGACGAGTCCGGTTTCTGGTTCATTGCCATGAACCTCGTGCGCGACTTCGCCGCCCTCAACAACATGGAGATGCTTCCCTGGGACAATTGGGGAGCGATGCCGCAGCCCGAGGAAGAAATATCTCCGGATGGCTTGGCGCGCTTCGATCGTCTCGCCGCGCTGACGATCGACGCAGACCAACGCTTCGGCGAGCTGCAGGCCCTCTATCAGGACGATGCCGGACTGCGCGTGCCGGCGCAGGTCTTCAACGGCGTGCGGCAGCAGATGGAGAATGTTGGCGGCGGGTGATCTTGAGATGGCTGAGATCGCCGCTTGTTCCCTTTGGTTCCCCTCTTCTCGTGTCTTGTCAGATCAGCTTGATTTCGCCCCAGACAATCCTGGTGCGTACGACAAAGCTCAACCGATCATCATTCGAATAGGCGCGTAGCAATTCAGAGAGTTCCGTGTCGAAGATAGCGATACGATCGCCAAGTTTCGAAGGTGCGAAGGTGTCGCGCGAATGCTGGCAGGAGACGAAATCCTCGACGCTCTGCTCGAAGGGATGCTCCGATATGAAGTCCTCGCTGCCATGCAGGTCAAGATAGCTCTGGTAGCTTCGCATGCCCTCGGACCATCTGCTGTGATCGAAAGGCTGGCCGGTCACCTCAGGAACCCACTTCCCCAGAAATGAATGCCAATCCGATAGCCACGCAGGCTCGAACGGGTCGTCGCCGGAAACCACCGCCATAACGTGACCTGGCGCGGCACTCGCCAGAAGATGCGGAAACAGCCTGGCATGATCCATCCAGTGAATACTGGCTGCTGCGACCGTCAGATCGAAGCGCTGGCCATCGGTCGGGAAATTCTCGGCGAAACTGTCTATCCAGCGGATATTCTCAGCGCCGCCACCCGGCAGCGATCTGCCCAGCACAATCATATGCGCGGAGGGATCGACCGCTGTGACACTCGCAAACGAACCTGACAGCGGGCGGGAGATTTTTCCCGGTCCGCAACCGATATCCAGCAGATGCTCCGCCCGCGGAGCTATCGCCAGAAGCTTTCGAAAGACGGCATCGGGATAAGGCGGACGATACCGGTAATTTGCGACGACGTCGATTTCCTCGAATGAGGAGCCCCTGCGCTGGTCCATCAAAACTCCATGCTCACGCCGCAGCCGGCGGAGGCTGTAACACGCGTTTATGTCAGGGGTTTAGCGCGGCCGTAACAATCTCTCTGTCGGTTATAGCGGCGGATGGCAGGCCAATGCCGCAGAAGTGATACGCCGAACTCATCCGGTTCCGATTGTCTTTCGGGCCGAAATTGTGCGATGACCCATCGACCCCAGACACAACGGATCAAGGTGCGGCATCGGTATGAAGAAGATCGGTTTCCTCTCGTTCGGGCACTGGACGCCCTCGCCCCAATCGCAGACGCGCTCCGCCGGCGATGCGCTGCTGCAGTCGATCGAGCTTGCGGTGGCGGCCGAGGAGCTCGGGGCTGACGGGGCGTATTTTCGCGTGCATCATTTCGCCCGACAGCTGGCCGCACCCTTCCCGCTGCTATCCGCCGTCGGTGCCCGAACCAACCGGATCGAGATCGGCACCGCCGTCATCGACATGCGCTACGAGAACCCGCTTTATATGGCCGAGGATGCCGGTGCGGCCGACCTCATCGCCGGCGGCCGCCTGCAGCTCGGCATCAGCCGCGGTTCGCCCGAACAGGTGATCGATGGCTGGCGCCATTTCGGCTACGCCCCGCCCGAAGGCCAGAGCGAGGCCGACATGGCTCGCCACCATGCCGAAGTCTTCCTGGAGGTGCTGCGCGGCGAAGGATTTGCCAAGCCGAACCCACGGCCGATGTTTCCCAATCCGCCCGGCCTCTTGCGCCTCGAGCCGCATTCCGAGGGCCTGCGCGAGCGGATATGGTGGGGCGCGAGCTCGAATGCCACCGCCGTCTGGGCGGCCAAGCTCGGCATGAACCTGCAGAGTTCAACGTTGAAGGACGATGAGACGGGCGAGCCCTTCCACGTCCAGCAGGCCGACCAGATCCGGGCATACCGCGCGGCCTGGAAAGAAGCCAGCCACACGCGCCAGCCGCGCATCTCGGTCAGCCGCAGCATTTTTGCCCTCGTCGACGACCGCGACCGCGCCTATTTCGGCTACGGCAACGACGGTGAGGACAAGATCGGCTTCATCGATGAGAAGACCCGCGCAATCTTCGGTCGCAGCTATGCCGCCGAACCCGATGCCCTGATCAAGCAGCTCGCCGAAGACGAGGCGATCGCCGAGGCCGACACGCTGCTGCTCACCGTCCCCAACCAGCTCGGCGTCGAATACAACGCCCATGTCATCGAAGCGATCCTGACCCACGTCGCGCCTGCGATGGGTTGGCGCTAATGTCCCGGGCAAGCCGTCTTCGTCGGCAAAGCTCCAGCACTCTAAAGCGCGTCGCGACGCGCTTTAGATCTTCGTTTATATGCATGTCGTTGTCCCAATACCGCTGCACACTTTTAGGCGACATGCATTAGGGCTCATGCGCCGTTCGGTATGCCGCGGCCAATTTCCCCGTGGCGTGCTGGATAGCCGAGAAAAACAGGGCCGTTGTGATCCCGAACATCATGAGCCCATTGGCTGCCTGCAGCGGCCCAAGCAGCCGGATACGGCCGTCAAGCACCACATCGCCATAACCAAGCGACGTGAAGGTGACGCCGGAAAAATACATGGCCGTCTCGAAGTCCTCGAAGGCGCCGAGCGCACGATATAAAAGCGCCCAGAAAACGACCTGGAAGATATTGCCCAGCATGAGCACGATCATCAGAACCGAGAATTGCAGGAAGATCCTTCGCCAGGGCTTTCGGCCCATCGGTTGCGTGCGCGCGCGAGCAAAATAACGCGCGGCCAGCACTGAAGCCAGTGCCTGCAGTGCGAGGCATATCGACATCGCAAGCAAGCCGAGGCTAATAACTGTAATCATGGGGCCGGACCTTCGATCCGGGGTCCGTCCTCGGCCGGGCGCTGATGCAGCCATTCCATCAGCAACACGAAGCCGACGGCCAGCAGCACGGGGCCAACAAATATACCGAGAAGGCCGTCGGCTATCATCCCTCCGATGACACCGACCAAAATGACCGGCATTGGCACGTCCGATCCACGGCCGAGCATCAAGGGTTTGAGCAAATTGTCGCTCAGCCCGGCGATCAAGGACCATATGGCGAAGATGATTCCCGGTGTTGTTGCCTCCGTGGCAAAGACATAGGCCATGACGGGCAGCGTCAGCAGCAGCGGCGGTATCTGCACGACTGCCAAGAGAAACGTGACGAGCGTTAGAGCGGCGGCCGCCGGAACACCAATCGCAAAGAAGCCAATGCCAACGAGCATCGACTGGATCACTGCCACGCCGACCACGCCGACCGCCACTCCCCGGATCGTTGTGGCAGTCAGATGGATGAGCCGGGCACCCCGCGCCTTACTGTTGGTGACGAGCTCCAGCAGACTGAGGGCAAAGGCCGCAGCACCCTTGGCATAGGCGACAAGCACGGCGGCGATCGCGATGGAAAGAACGAAGGATAGGCCACCGGCGGCGAGGCCTCCGGCGAAAGATGCGAGCCAGGCGGCAGGTTTGCTCAGCATCTGACCGTATTGACGGAGCGCCGAGGGCAGGTTGGCGGCAGTGAGCGACCAGCCCTCCGAGAGCTTCACCCCGACCACCGGCAGGTCGGCAAGCCACGTGGGAGGCGGCGGAATTGTCAGGCTGTGGTTCTGCAAGCCGGAAACAAGCGAATAAATGGAAGATCCAAGCGATGTGACGACGACGAACATCGGCACCAGCACGACGGCAACGCCGACCATCCCGATGAGAAATGCCGACCAGCGATTGCCGATCCGGCCGGACAGGCGCAGATGCAAGGGATGAAGCATGACCGCCAGGATCACCGACCAAAGCAGAATGCCCATGAAGGGCAACATGACCCTGGCACAGACATAGACCAGAAGGGCGACAAGTCCCAATTGAACCGCAGCATGGACGATGGACGGTCTCGACGGCGCAAGATCGGCGTTCGATGCGCTGGACGTCATTTTCCCCTCCCCGCCCGGAGCTTCGCGAATGAGCGAAGCCGGATTCATGCATTGGACAACGAAACCACCCGGTATCGGACCTGCAATTGGTGGTGCGGCGAAATTTCCCCTACGCGATGAAAGATCGTCTCTAACGCCCCATTATCATACATGACTTCGTGAACACGGGATACGCCAGCCAAGCGTCTGGGGCAGCCGCCATCTTCGCGCTGGTCGACGACCGCGACCGCGCCCATTTCGGCACGGCAACGACGAGGGTGACAAGATCGGCTTCATCGACGAGAAAACTCATCGAAGCGAGCCTGACCCACATCGCCCCGGCGCTCGGCTGGCGCTGCACCCCGGCCACGGTTGTCGGCTCTCAAACCCGCGGATATCTCGCACGGAATTCGCGAGGGCTGCAGCCCTCACGTTCGTGAAAGACCCGCGAAAAATAAAACGGGTCATCCAGGCCGATCATGGCGGCCACCGTTTCGATCTTTTCGTCGGTGGTTGCCAGTAGTTGTTTGGCATGGTCCATGCGCACCCGAAGCTGAAATGCCTTGGGAGGCAGTCCGGTTTCGAGCGTGAACCGCCTGCGCAGCGTGGCCGGAGACATGCCGTGCTCGGCGGCAAAGGCTGCGAGGTCCAACGGTTGCATCGCCCGCCGCCGTAGCGTTTCCACGATGTCGGCCATATCTAGCCTTTCCTGGCGTCGATCAGCCGCGCCGCTTGCCTGTCTGGCGGCTGATATGACGATGCGATGCAGCATCAATGCCGCCGACGCCTGCCCGAGGTTGGTGTCGTCAAGCAGATCGGCATGAAGCTTGCCGAAGAGCCGCACCACCTCGTCGAGATGATGCAGGGCCACAACGGGATGTCGCTCCGCGATGATCCTCAGCCTCACGAAATCCCGCGTGAACGACCCTTCGAAAAGCGCCCAGCGCTCGTCCCAGCCGCCTTCGTCGGGGCCATAGGAATGCACGCGGTTGGGAAACAGCCAGAACAGTGCAGGTCCGGTCAGGCTCATGCGGCCGGTGGCGGCGGTATCTAGCCAACCCTGTCCCCGCTCCACCAGGACGACGGCGAAACTCGGTAGTTTCCGGTCCGTCACCGCACGGCGGGCATGCTGCCTGCCGCTGCCGGTGACTGCCAGTCCGCCGGCCGCACCGAGCGGCGTTCTATAGATGGCCTCGGCGTCTCTCATGGTGAGCGAAAAGTCCAGCTATAAATTTTCTCTATGTCGGTTGGCATGCCGGATCAGGTAATTGATGACAAGTCAACTCAAACGACGGAGGAGTGAAATGTCAATTGCTGCGGAGGTCATGCAAGCTCGCAAGATGGAATTTCCTCTTGCCGCAAATGGCAGAAGCTTGCCCGCGGAGCGGATCGGTTGGCTCGCGCCGACCGATCCCGGCATCGGCATCGACGCCATCCGCCGCCGCTACCAGGACGATGGCTATGTCTGGCTGAAAGGCCTTCTGCCGCGGGCCGATGTGATCGATTTCCGCCGCTGGGTCTTCGAACGCCTCGCCGAAACCGGGCTGGTCGAGCCTGGAAGCGATTTTTCGCTGGGCTTGGCGTCTGCCGGTGGCTTCGACAAAAGCCTGGCGGACAGGCGCCTGATGTCGCTCGTCCGCTCCGCCGCCTATGAAGGCTTCTGCGCGCAACCGCCACTCGCCCGCTTCATGGACGATTTCCTGCAGGGTATCTCCTATCTCCACAAGCGCAAGATCATGCGTTTCGTCCAGCCGGGATCGCCGACGGCCACACCCGCCCACTACGATCTCGTCTATCTCCGTGGCGGCACCAGCCGCCTGGTAACGGCCTGGATTCCGATCGGCGATATCCCCGCCGAGATGGGTGGCCTGGTCTACCTCGAAGGTTCGCACGCCCTGGGCGTCAAGATGGAAGCCGAGTTCAAGGCCACAAGCGGCGATCTTTCTGCGGAAGAGCGGGTCAGCGCCTATAACCACCACATGGCCGAAGGCGGCTGGATCTCGAAGGATCTGCCCGATATGGCGGCGCGCTTCGACACCCGCTGGCTCGCCGCTGATTACGAGGCCGGCGACGTGGTGCTTCACTCGCCCTACATGATCCACGCCTCGACCACCAACCAGGACCGCAGCCGGCGGCTGCGCCTCTCCACCGACATAAGATATCAGAATGTCGACGACGAGATCGACGTCCGATGGAACAACCATTGGAGTCTCGGCGATATGCTGTAGTCCGGCTTTCCAGGGCCCATCTTCAACCTGCGATCCGGTGCGATGGCTGCTATAGCAGGTTGATTGGCGAAGGGACGTCTACATAGAAGCGAAGCGTGGGGACCTTACTGCCGCGATGGGCGTTGATGGTCCGAACCTTGAACGATCCCATGACTGACCGACTTATGGCTGTAGCCGAACCGCTCGAGTTGCCTGATGCCGCGTACCAACCTGAACGATATTCTGATCTTCATGGCCGTCGTCGATGCCGGAAGCTTTATCGCCGGCGGCCAGGCCATGGGCCTGTCGCGTTCGGCGGCAGGCAAGGCTGTCATCCGCCTTGAAGACCGGCTCGGCGCGCGCCTGCTCAACCGCACGACGAGGACGTTGAGCCTGACCGACGAAGGCCGGATGTTCTACGAGCGCGGGCTGCAGATTCTGGCATCGGTCGACGAGGCGGAGGCGAGCGTTGCTGGGCAGAACAGCACGCCGCGAGGCGTTCTCCGGCTTGCCGTTCCCGATGCTTTCGGGCGGCTCGTCGTGCTGCCTTTGCTTGAAAAATATCTTCGGGCCTGGCCCGACATCCAGGTCGAAGTGAGCTTCACTGATCGCCTGGCCGACATTGTCGAGGAAGGCTTCGATCTGGCGATCCGGATCGGCGCGACGGCGACGGTGTCGGACACCCGCCTGGTCTCGCGCGTGATCGCCACCTACAAGGCGCGCCTCTGCGCCTCACCGTCCTACCTTGCCGAGCGCGGCGAGCCCCGCGATATCGACGATCTCGCGGTCCATGACTGCTTGATCTTCGCCGGCCGCAATCAAAGGCAGGGCTGGCGCTTTCGCGGGAAAGGCGGTTCCTGGATCAAGGCGCAAGGCCGCAGCCGCCTGAGGCTCGACAGCGGCGAGGCGATACGCGACGCCGCCCTGGCGGGGTTGGGCATCGCGCTGCTACCCGATTTTCTCGTCACCGACGATCTCGCTGCCGGCCGCCTTCGGCAGATCCTGGCCGACCTCGAAACCGACGACGCAAAGATCGTCACGCTCTATCCCGACAAGCGCCTGCTGGAACCCCGTGTCCGCCGCTTCATCGACCTGATGGTTGAGGAGCTTGGCCACGGCTAGAGCTGGACGCTTCAGGCGAGGCCCTGTCAAACCCGCGAAAGCTCTTCAGCGCAAGCGGCGCAAGCGTTGCCGCGAGATAGGCAATCCCCATCAGGAACAGCGCCGCAGCAAGGCCGAGCCCGCTGATCAGCGCGCCGCCGGCGAGGCCGCCGAAGGGGATGAGGGCGAAGCAGAGGGCTGTGTTCAATGCGGTGACGCGGCCAGTCAGCGGCTTGGGGATGCGCTCGAAGATGACCGCCGACAGGATCGGGTTGAGGAAGCCCGACGCGAATCCTGCGATGGCGAGCGTCGCAAAGACGAGGCCGATGGGCGCGTCCAGCGCCGGAACGAGAAAGCGCGGAAAGCCGGTCAGGAGGAAGGCCACCGTATAGACCATCAGTCGCGGCATGCGCTCGCCGATCGCCGCGGCAATCGCCGCGCCTGCGATCGAGGCGCCGGCGAAGGCGGCGAACATCGCACCGAGCAGCTCCGGGCCATGGCCGGCATCCCGTGTCCAGACCGGCAGCAGCACGGCATGATAGGCCTGGTCGAAGAGATTGGTGACCGCCACCATAGCGACGATGCTGACGAGCACGGCATCGCCGCGCAGAAAGCGCCAGCCTTCGCGTAGATCCTCGAGATAGGACGCCCGTTCGACCGGTCGAGTTTCGGGCGCAGGCGCGCGTCGCGTCCCGGGTATGCCCGCGGCAACGATCAGCGCAGCGGCGGCGAAGGTGGCGGCATTGACGAGCAGCGCCTGGCCCGGGCCGATCAGCCCGATCAAAGCGCCGGCGCCGGCCGCGCCCGCCGTCGAGGCCAGCCGCTCGATGGCGCTCGCAACGCCGGTCACTCGTTCGAGCGGTACATTGGCGAGTGTGGCGATATCGGGAACCATCGCCTGCTTGGCCGCATCGGAGGGGCCGCGCAGCACGCCCATGGCAAAGACGAGCGGCAGCAGCACCGGCATGCCAAGCATGCCGAAGAGATCGAGAAGCGGCACCAGAGCGACCACGAGCACCGAAGCCGTGTCGCAGATGATGGCGATGCTCTTGGCGCCGGCGCGGTCGATCAGCGGTCCGCCGAGCGCCTTGGCGATGACATAGGGCAGCATCTCCATCATTGCCGTCAGGCCTGTCAGCACCGGGCTGCCAGTCGTGCTCAGCACCAGCCAGGGAATAGCGATGGTCGAAAGCCGCGTGCCGGAGAGCGAGAATGTCTCGGCAGCCGCGAGCGCCAGGAACGGCCCGCCCCGTCTCACGGCTTATCCTCCCCTTCGCGATGCGGAACGCGGCCCGGATAGGGAAAGGCGTGCAACATAACATAGAAGGGAACCATGCCGGATTCCTGCGACGCCGCCTCCCCGAGCGGCGGGGCCGCCCGCATCGCCTCCAGGATGATGTCGCTCAGCCGTTTCGTCAGGGCCTCGGCCTGTGCCGCCGTCATCGGGATTATGATGTCGTCGGCAGCCGTCGCCTTGCGCCATTCAGCCGGCAGCTCAGCATATTCCTCCAGCGCCTGCTGCATCTGGCCGACCTGCAGCGAGAGTGCAGCCTGGTTGAAGGCGATGTCGAGATCGAGCGCTTCACCCTCGGCCTCGCTTGCCGGCACCGAGGTGAGCTCGTGGCTGGCGCGCCACCAGCGGTCGCGCCGTGAAGCATGCGGCGCTTCCTCGATGAAACCGTATTGGGCAAGCTGGCGGAGGTGATAGCTGGTCGCGCCGCTGTTTAAGCCCAGCCGCACTGCCAGCTGCGTCGCCGTGGCAGGCCCATCGATCCTGAGCATGCCGAGCATGCTCAGCCGGACAGGATGCGTCAGCGCTTTCAGCGCGGTCGGATCGGGCACGACCCGGCTGAGGGTGCGGGGTGCGGTGACTAAGTGGGCAGGCTGCGGGCGCGGATTTTTCATGCCGGCAGCCTACTATTGCAAACATATCTTTGCAAAGATTTCTTTGCGTAAACGAAGGCCGCTCACGGCACCCAGCCTTGCGGCTCAATTCTCCGGCAAGGTGAAGACCGCGCAAGGCTGGGCAATGCCTCGCAACCTGTGCTCTCCGAGCGGCATCAGGGCCGTCGCCGTATTCGCTGCAACCGCGCCCGAGATCAGCACGCTTCGGCCGAGCGGTTTGCAGAGCCCTTCCAGCCGGCTGACGAGATTGACGGCGGGGCCGATGGCGGTAAAGTCCAGCCGGTCGGCTGCGCCGATATTGCCCCACAGGATCTCGCCGAAATGCAGCGCCGCGCCGAAGGGCAGCGGCGCCAGCCCCTGCGACTGGCGTATCTGGTCGAGATGGACCATGCCGGCACGGCTGGCAGCAACCGCCCTGAGGGCTGCCTCGCAGGCTTCTCGGTCTCCGTGGCTTATCCTTCCCGCGTCGTCGGAAGCGCCCGTGACCGGAAAGATCGCCAGCACGCCGTCGCCCATGAATTTCAGCACCTCGCCGCTGAAGGCCTGCACCGCGCCTGCGATGCGGTCGAACCATGCGTTGAGCGTCGCGATCATCGCGTGCGGCTCCGTCACCTCCGAAAGCGCGGTGAAATCGCGCAGATCTGCGCAGAGAAGAGCAGCGCGTATGGTCTCGCCGGTGCCGCGGGCAAGCTCGCCGGCCTGCACCCGGGCGGCACTACGGCGGCCGAGATAGGCTTCGAGCAGGGCTGCCCGCGCCTCCCGCGCCGCCAGCGCTGCGAGCGGTGCAGCGGCAAAACGCGCAACCTCGCGCAGCCGGTCGGCTTCGACCGGAGCGAATGCGCCGCCCCCTGCCCCGTTGTCGATACCCGCCCAGCCGAGCATGGGACTATCCTGCGAAGGCCCTATTGGCTCCTCCCATACCGGCCCGAGCGCGGTCAGCCAGTCGCGCCCGGCCTCGCTCTGCGGAGCCGCGGCAAAGGCCAGCGCCTCGATGACAGCACCGGTCTCGGCCCGCCACAGCCAGGTGCGCCGCGCAATGATCGGATGCGGCACCGAAAGCGTCAGCGTGCCGCCGGAAAGCGGCAGTCCGTCGGCCAGCAGCCGGCGCCCGAGTTCGGCCAGAAACCGTTCGGGACCAGGCGAGGCTCCAGCCTCGTCAACCAGCCAGGCAAGGGGAGATGGCAGATCCATCGCTTAACATCGCACGCCCACGTGGACGTCCGCAAGGACATCCCCGGAGTGATCGCGAGGACGTTTCCAGCGACTCAGCCTGTCGCCCGCAAAGGCCGTCCGCATCCCTGTCGAAAACCATTCACCGCGGTGGAAAACGAAAAATAAACACTTTAAACTTGCACGGCTTTGATTCCATTATAAGGTCGGTCGTCATCGTGTGATTGAGGGGTGCGATGGGTACGATTTTCTGGCCGAAAGATCCGCTGGATGGGAATGACATGACGCTGCTGACGTCGATCCTTCGGCGATGGTGCGAAAGATATCAGGTCGAGCTGACGGCAGAGGAGAGCAGCCGCAAGGCGAAGGAACTCGTCGAATGGTTCGAATTCGGCGTCAAGGATCCCGTCGAACTCGAGGAGCTGATCGACGACAAGTACTGGCTCGTCAGCAGGATCTGACCGTATCGAACAAATCGGGAGGACGCTGCCGGTCAGCGTCGGCGAACCTGTCTCATCAGAAAAGGCCGGGCGAAAATCGCTCCGGCCTTCGTCCATCTAAGCGAGACCCTTAGTCATCATCCCGCCAACGGCGGTCGCGATCCCAACGCCGCTCATGGCGCCAGCGCGGGCCATCCCAATGCCGGTGACGCCGTTCCCAGCCCCCTCGCGGCGGGCCACCGTAAAAAGCGACCGGCGGCGGGCGGCGCCAGTTTCGCCGGCATTCGCCCCAGCGCGTCAGATGCCAGCCGCGACCGCACGCGTAGTCGACCGTTGTGATATTGCTCTGGACATTGATTGTCCCCATCGGCATCGCCTGCGCTGTGCCGAACGAGAGGCTGCCAGCGAGCAAGGCAGCCGCGATAGAAAGTGCCTTCATCGAGAACTCCATTTCAATCCAGCCGTCCACAGCTTATGACCGCCAAATTGAACTGGAGATGAACTGCGCGTTCATGTTTGCGGGAGAAAAAGAAGCGCTTCCGCACGGCCGGTCTGAGCGCTCGCCGACCGCTGTTGTCGCAACGCCAAGCGCCTTCAGAGACGCCCCCGCCGCCCGCAAGAATTGTTCATGTCCTGCCGTAAAAAGGGTCGGGACCCGGATCACCCCCGGCAGCAACCTCGGTCAGCCGTCCGAGATAATGTGCCCAGCCCTCCGCATGGCCGGCGCATTGCTCGGCGCTCGGCAGGCCGCTATGGGTGAGCCGCAGCAGCGTTCCGCCTCCCTGCTCGATCAGATCGATCTCGACCAGGCTCGACCCCGGCGGCACCACCTCGCTGCCGTCCCAGCCGAAGCTGTAGGCAAGGCGATGAACCGGCACCACCTCACGAAACGAGCCGCGTGCAAAGCGGGCACCGGTAACGTTGACGAGATAGAGCCCGCCGGGCTGCGGCTCGACCTGCGCCTCCGTTCCCATCCAGCGCAGGATCTTTTCCGGGTCGGTCATCAACGCGAACACCGCGGCCGGCGGCGCCGCGATATGCGCCTCGCGGCGGACGACGAAGGGGTCTTGCATCTCTCTCTCCCATAGTTGCCACGGCCCTGCCCGCCTCCGGTGGAGCGGCGCATCCTGTCCTGCCGTGCTATTCTGACGTGAATGTCCTCAATGGGAGCATGTAGGCGCGAGCCCATCCTCCGCAAGTGGCTTGCCCGTCGCGATCGACGAACAAGCGAAATCGCCGCGTCGGGAGCCCTGATCCAGCTCCCGCCGCGAATGCATTTCGACCTATTGCCAGCCCGTCACCTTCCCCCTATTGTTCGCGCCGTTCTCAGGGCGGGGTGAAAGTCCCTACCGGCGGTATGCAATTTTGATTGCGAGCCCGCGAGCGCCTTCTCAGGAAGGGTCAGCAGATCAGGTGAGATGCCTGAGCCGACGGTCATAGTCCGGATGAAAGAGAACGTGCGTTCCTGCCGCCCTTGCGGCTGTCGGGAACGTTCGTGATCGCCTTGGGTGATGTGTCTGTTCGCCAAAGGAGATTACCGTGACACCCACCCGCTACGCCTTCGTCAAAGCCAGCTGGCACGCCGACATCGTCGACCGCGCCCTTGAGGGCTTCTACCAGCTCGTTCCGCCCGAGCAGGTCGACGTGTTCGATGTTCCCGGCGCATTCGAAATGCCGCTGCTTTCCCGCGATCTTGCCGCAACTGGGCGCTACGGCGCCGTCATTGCCGCGGCCTTCGTCGTCGACGGCGGAATTTACCGCCACGAATTCGTCGCCCAGGCCGTCGTCGATGGGCTGATGCGCGCCGGCATGGATACCGGTGTGCCGGTACTGTCGGTTTCGCTGACGCCGCATCAGTATCAGGAAACCGAGCACCATAAGCAGATCTACCGCTCACATTTCGTCGAGAAAGGGCGCGAGGCAGCAAAGGCGGCACTGACGATCGGCAAAACCCGCGCCGCTCTCGCTGCGTGAAAGCGGCTCGACGAGCAGAACAACAACAGCCGATGAAGACGGCGGGCCAATCCCGCCGTCGACCACTCAGATCGACATGACCTTGCCAACCCCCGCGGATCGGGAGCGGCGCGCCTAGCGTCGCCGCGGAATCCGCCAATACCGGTCAAATCAGACAGAATAATTGATTCGACGGCCTCACCGCGCCGTGGTCAACTTCGGTCGTCACGCGTCAGCAATTCTCAAGGCATCCAAAACCCCAAGGAGCTTAAGATGAGCAATGCACTGCGCAGCGAAACCCCCATGCAGACCCCGAAAACACATCCCGTCGACACCAAGCTCGAGGTCGTCGTCATCCCTGTTTCCGATGTCGACCGCGCCAAGCGCTTTTACGACGGCCTGGGTTGGCGGCTCGACGCCGACTTCGCCAATGATGCCGATTTTCGGGTGATCCAATTTACGCCGCCGGGCTCCGGCTGCGCGATCATCTTCGGCAAGAACGTCACGGCCGCCGCCCCCGGTTCCGCCCAGGGGCTCTATCTTATCGTCTCCGACATCGAGGCCGCCCGCCGCGATCTCATCGCCCGCGGCGTCGAGGTCAGCGAAGTGTTCCATGACGCGGCCGGCGTCTATGCCGGCAAGGACGAACCCTATCTGTTCGGGCGGCTCCGCATTGCCGGCCGCGATCCCGATCACCGCAGCTACCGTTCTTTCGCCTCCTTCAAGGATCCCGATGGCAACGGCTGGCTGTTCCAGGAAGTCACCACGCGCCTGCCAGGACGCATCGACGCCGACGGGACGACATTCACCAACTCAACCGATCTCGCGTCAGCCATGCGCCGTGCGGCGACCGCGCACGGTGAACACGAGAAGCGAAACGGCGGCAAACACGACGAGAACTGGCCGGACTGGTACGCCGAATACATGGTCAGCGAACAGGCCGGCAAGCAGCTGCCCTTATAGGCAAGGGCGGCGGCATCACGCAGACGGTGACATTTGAGAAGCGTCTCGGCGGCAACGGCGCGGCGCTTCATCGCGCCTTCTTGGTGCACAGCGGTCACCATACCGTCGAGCCGGTCCCGCTGATCGTCGATCGTCGAATTGGGCGTGGCACTGGCCAGCTCGTTGCCGGCGTGGCGATCTGCGTCTCCTGAGTCAGGCCCGAACGCGGCCGCCTGACAGATCTTCGAGAAGCCAAACATTTGACATCGAACGCGGCGGGATCTCAGCCGCCATACCACATCCGCCGCAGCAGGTGATCGCCGCGGACAAACTGGTGATAGAGCGCGGCACCGGCATGGAAGACCAGCAGGCCGACAAGCAGGAAGGCGCCGAACCCATGCGGGCCACGCGGCGGATAGGCGGTGAAATCAGGCAGCGTGGCGCCGGCTGCCTCGAAGATGGCGGGAGCAGCGCCACTGAGGATCATCATCCCGATGCCGCTGGCGACCATGCCGAGAATGAAAATGTAGAAGGCGACGTGAACAAAGCCCGCAAGGCGCTCCTGCCAGCGAGGCGATGCCGGCACCGGCGCAGGCTTACGATCGAAACGCCACCACCAGACAATGCGAAGAGCCGTTAGAAGCAGGACGACGATCGCCATCGGAATGTGGAAACGCAACAGCCCGGCCTTGGTCGCGGCGTCCATGGCGTTGGCAGCCCGGAAGCCGGAGCCGAGCAGTGCCAGGATCAGAACCGCACTCAGCCAGTGGATCGAGACCGCTATTGCGCCATAGCGATCAGGCCTGCTCTTCAACATCTCCATGTCCTTCCAGTTTGTTGCGCAGCGCCTTCATGACGGCATGCGTGGTTTTGAGATCCTCGACCTGAAGCCCTTCCGAGAGCATGTCGACCCACGGGGCCTGCAGGCGCATGGCGATTTCATATGCCTGGTTTCCCTTGTCCGTCAGCACGACGAGTTGTGCCCGTCGGTGGTGCGGGTTGGGTTGGAACGCCAGAAGCCCCTCCTTCTCCAGATCGTTGACGATACGCTGAACGTTCTGGCGGTTGGCGCCCATGTCGCGCGCCAGCCACGCGACCGGCTGCGGCCGGCCTGCCGTGGCGACGGTGCCGAGGACATGCCAGCGGGCGCTGGTCAGGCCGAGCCCGTCGACGAGCTTGTCGCCCGCGTTGATCATCCGGTTGTTGAGCCGGAAGAGATCCAGAATGAGGTCGGTCAAAGCTGTTCCGGCCGGGGTGCGTTGGGGTTCGTGCATTTGTCACCATATAGCTATATTGACATCATAGTGTCAAATTGAATATGTATCCGTATCACCAGATTGACATCATGTAACCAAATCAGATGGAGTCGCTCATGCGCCCGATGGACCCCGCCTTCCCGATCGATCGCCAAATCGCGATCGATGCCTCCGCGATCGTCCTCATCAACCTTTTCACGCTCGACAAGGCCGACGAGCAGGCCTTCCTTGATGCCTGGCAGGCCGATGCGGCCTTCATGAAACGGCAGCCTGGCTTCGTCTCGACCCAGATGCATCGCGCCATCGGCGAAAGTCCTGCTTATCTCAATTATGCCGTCTGGGAATCGACCGCCGACTTCCGGGCCGCATTCTCGCATCCGGAGTTTCGGGCGAAGCTCTCGGACTATCCGTCCTCGGCGGTCGCCTCCCCGCATCTCTTCCAGAAGGTCGCCGTGCCAGGCATCTGTGTGGCGTAAGCAAAGCGGCGGTGGTGGAGCATGTCGGAGGAGCTCCCTTGACCAACGGGCTGAAGGGCACGAGCCTCGACGGCCAAGTCCTTGAGCGTCGGGATGATCTCGGCCTCCGGCTCGCCGGAAGCCGTCATTGCGATGCGGGAGACATCTGCGACGTTATCCAATCGGAAAATGCGAGCATGGCCGCTGTTGGCGGCCTCGATTGCAGTCGGGTTAGCCAGTAGCTCCCCAACGATATGGTTGTAGGAAAAGGTTGCCTTATAGCCCCCGAGGATAGATGTCTGGAAAACATCGACGGCGGCGCCAGAGCGATCCCCAGTCCTTGCAGGGCCGCCTCCATCATGGCGAGGGAAGAGTCGAAGACGATACCTGCGTTTATCTGCGCCGCCGGAGGAATGTTCGCTGCCGCAAACCAGGTGCTCCATTCGTCCGCCCTGTAGCTCCGCAAAAGCGTCGCCTCGACCAGGTCTGCAGGCGACCTCAAACGCTCGGCCAATTTGGGCGTGCACAGAGGAGAGAGCGGAGCGTCGAACAGACGTAGCGCCTCTGTGCCGTGCCAGGAGCCGCTGCCGAAGCGAATGGCAAAGTCCAGTCCCTCGGCCGCCATATCGACGCGATTATTGTTTGTCGAAACGCGCACATCGATGAACGGGTGCTGCTGTTGAAAATCCGAAAGCCTTGGCAATAACCAGCCGACGGCAAACGTCCCGACCACACCCAGGAACAGCAATTCCCGAACCTGCCCGGCTTCAATCCGGTCCAGTGTGATCGCCATCTGATCGAAGGAATTGGTCAAGGTCGGCAAAAGAGCTTCGCCTTCAGCGGTGATTTTCAAGCCTCTTGGGAGACGCTGAAAAAGGGCAGCCCCCAATCGTTTCTCCAGGCTTTTGACCTGTTGGCTTACAGCGGCCTGGGTAACGCAAAGCTCGATCGCGGCCCGGGTGAAGCTGAGATGTCTTGCCGATGCTTCGAAGGCCCTCAAGCCATTTAAAGGGAGGAATTGCCGAACCATCTTAGCCCTAGATTTTCTTGGATCTCCTCCGAGATATCATCGTTTGCTGCCGTAAAACAGTGCCCTTAAATGCCGTCCTCATGCGCCTTTGCGCTGATGAAGCTGCTTTTAGAGGATGAAGAAATGAAGCGTGATTGGATAGGAATTCTATCGGCCGCATTGGTCTCGACATGCATTTCCACAAATGGCTTTGCGGCTGACGAGCTGAAACTAAAAGCCATCTCGGACGCCGCGATAAAACCAATCATGGATAAATACGGCATTCCGGGCATTGCCGTTGCCATCACCGCTGACGGACAGAACCACATCTTCAACTACGGCGTCGAGTCGAAGGACACTGACAGGCCCGTCACCCCGGCGACCATGTTCGAACTGGGATCGATCAGCAAAACGTTGACAGTCACCCTCACCTCCTACGCGGACGTGACCGGCCGACTTTCGCTGTCGGACAAGGCAAGCAAATATCTTCCGTCGATGAAAGGAAAGCCGTTCGGCGATGTCGTTCTGATGGATTTGGGCACCCATACGGCTGGTGGATTTCCGCTGCAATTTCCCGACGAAGTAAAAACCGAAAAGCAGCTGATGGAGTATCTCGCAACCTGGAAACCATCATTTGCCGCCGGAACGCACCGAACATACGCCAATCCAAGCATCGGCGCGCTCGGATATATAACGGCAAAAAGCATGGGCAAAGACTTCGCAGCTCTTATGGAAGACCAATTGTTTCCCTCCCTTGGATTCAAAAGCACGTTTATTGATATGCCGAAATCGCGGATGGTCGACTATGCCCAAGGCTACAAGCGAAGCGGTGAGCCGGCTCGGATGACACCTGCCATTCTTTCGTCCGAGGCCTATGGAGTGAAATCCACAGCAAGCGACATGATCCGGTTCATCGACGCGAACATGGGTCTGGTCGAGCTGGACGATAAGCTGCAGCAGGCGATCACGAATACGCACAAGGGATACTTCGATGTCGGCGCGATGACCCAAGACCTTATTTGGGAACAGTATTCCTATCCCGCGACATTGACGACGTTGATTGACAACAATTCCAGCGCGATGCTCAAGACCATTCCCGTCAAGCAACTGATGCCCGCAATGAAACCGCGTGACGATGTGTGGATCAATAAAACCGGTTCCACGAATGGTTTCGGCGCATATGTCGCGTTCATCCCGAAAGAGCGAGTTGGTATCGTCATTCTGGCCAACAAAAACTATCCCAACGAGGATCGCGTCTCTGCCGCCTACCAGATACTGACCGATATAACTTCGGCGCGCTGACCCGGTAGAGCATGATGCCGAAGAGTGTGCGCGGTTTTCGGACGACATCATGCTCTAACTATGTAATTCAGGACAGGATTGAGATTTTAGGCCGACCCGGCCTAAAATCATCCTGTTCTGGCATCAACGGTCGAAGATGTCCCGCCATTGCTTCTCACCGATCAGGCAGTCGGCACCCGTCTCGGCGCCGGCTGTTTTCTGCATCGTCGCCGGCGGGGAAATGCCGCTGATCTCCAGCACCAGCTTGCGGCGCACGGCAACGGCAAAATCTTCGATTTTGCGGACCGGCAGCACGAAGGCGCCGGGACCGCCGATCACGCAATCCGCATAATATTTATCGAGCCCGCTGGGTGCATCGGAGGGCCGCAGCATGATGGCGAGGCCATTGATGATCATGCCGGCTTCCACCGCCCTGTCGCGGGCGGGCGTCACGGGATTGCCGGAATTGTTCGGGCCGTCGCCGGAAACGTCGATCACCTCGCGCCGGCCCCGAAAGGGGCTGGCGATGATCATGCTGGTGCCCTGGGCGATAGCGGTGGAGATCGATGTGCGCCGCTGCGTGGCAATCGGCCTGGCTTCGAGTTTATCTGCAAAAGCAATCGCATCCTCTTCCGTCTCGATCACCTGCCAGTCGATGACGGAATCCTGGACGACATAGCCTGCCCATTCGAAATAGCTGATGGCAATGCGGCCGGTCAGCCCGCCCTTGACCGCGTCGATGAATTCCTTGTGCTTGAGCGCTTCGACATAACCCTCGCGCTGGATGCCGATCTCCTCGAAGTCCATCGACCGCGAGGTGTCGACGGCAAGCACGAGGGCCACATCGACCTCGCTTCCACCCGCCTGCGCGATGGGGACGAGGCCGGAAAGACCCATAAGCACCGCAAGTGTCGTCAGCATTGGCAATCCAATCCCTGCGCCATCCAAGCCAGCGAACTCTAACACAGCTTGGCCGAGGGAGGATGCTCGCCCACGCGCACGGCTTCAATTTTCGGTGATGGAATCGGAAGCCTTCAATGCAAGGGAAGCCACAAGGGGGTCTTCCATGCTTTCAGCGCCTCGAGAAAGACCTGCAATCGGGAGGGCAGGAAGCGGCGCGTGGGATAGACGGCGTGCACGAAAATTTCCTCGGACGACCAGTCCGGCAGCAGGCGGACGAGTTCGCCTCTTCTGATCTGTTCGTCGCAATAAGTCGAAGGCAGCAGGCCGATGCCATGTCCGCGATAGGTGAAGGCGCTCACCGCGTCGAAATCCCGGCTCGATACCGACCCCGACACATGCAGGCGAACCGATTTGCGACGGCTCACGAGATGCCATTCCGCCTCGCCGTTGCGGCCGTTCAAGAGCACGCACTGATGGTCCTTCAGGTCTTCCGGCTTTGAGGGAGGCGCCCTGCCCTTCAGATAGTCCGGCGCGGCAACCAGATAACGCACGCTCTTGCCGAGCCGCTGCGCGACGATGGAGGAATCCTTAAGTTCGCCGAAGCGGATGCCGAGATCGATATTCTCAGCGATCAGATCGAGAAACAGGTTGGTGACGAAGAGATCGACCTGGATATCGGGATAGGTCTTCAGGAAGGATGAGATGAATTCGTAGAACACCTCCTGCCCGAAGATGACAGGCACCGAGATCTTCAGCAGACCTTCCGGTTTTCTCTGTGTCTCGGTGAGCGCCTGCTCGGCGTCAAGGAGATGGGCGAGCGGTTCGCTGCACCTGTTGTAAAAGGCCCGGCCCTGCGCGGTCAGGCTCAGCTTGCGGGTCGTCCGCTGCATAAGCGTCACGCCGAGCTGCTCCTCCAGCGACGTCACCTTCCGGCTGACGGTCGATACCGGCATGCCGAGGGAATGGGCAGCGCGGCTGAAGCTGCCGTACTGCGCCACCTTTACGAAAACGGCGATGTCGTTCAGATCGGCCATGCACTAATTTTTGCATGGATGCAAAAGAGAATCCAGATATTTCCATCTAATCGGGTAATGGAGTTTTCGCCATATTCACCTTGCGAAAACAACCACAACCCGATGGAGGCGCATTCGCAGCAGCCCCATCTCGAGCGACCCCGCCTTTGCAGCCGCAAGGCCCGCGTTGCCCGAACCAGATTATGGAGATCAGCATGACTACGAGAAAAACAGTCATCGTCACGGGCGCCTCCCAGGGTATCGGAGCCGGCCTCGTCAATGCCTTCGTCGAGCGCGGCTATAATGTCGTCGCCACCTCGCGCCAGGTCAGTACCTCAGAGGCTTTTGAGGCCTCGGACAGGCTGGCGCTCGTCGATGGCGACATCGGCGATGCCGAAACCGCAGCGCGGGTGGCAAGGACCGCAATCGATCGCTTCGGCTCGATCGACGCGCTCGTCAACAATGCCGGCATTTTTCTAGCCAAGCCGTTCGTCGAGTTCACGATGGCCGACTTCCAGAAATTGTCCTCGACCAATCTCGAAGGCTTCATCCACCTGACCCAACAGGTCGTCAGGCAGATGCTCGCGCAGAAAACGGGCGGCAGCGTCGTCAGTATCACCACCCCATTGACCGATCATCCGATCGCCGGCTTCTCCGCCTCAGTCTCGATGATGACAAAGGGCGGCATCAACGCCATCTCCAAGAACCTGGCGATGGAATATGCGAACGAGGCAATTCGCTTCAATATCGTCGCTCCCGGTGTAGTGGACACGCCTTTGCACAAGGACAACCCGAAGGACTTCCTGAAGACGTTGTCGCCGATGGCAGGCATTTCCAACGTCGAGGAGATCGCCGATGCCGTCGTCTTCCTCACCGAAGCGCCGCGCGTAACCGGGGAGGTGCTGCACGTCGACGGCGGCGCACATCTAGGCAAATGGTAGACCATACGAAAGCTGAGGCAGCCGGCGCGGAACGTCGGCTGCAGGAACTCGGCATCACGCTTCCTCCGCCGCCGACGCCCTTCGGGGCCTATGTCGAAGCGACAAGGACCGGCAATCTGGTCTTTTTCAGCGGAATGCTGCCCGTCGTCGGCCATGAGCCCCGCTATATCGGCCGCGTCGGCGGTGCCTTGACGGCCGAAGACGGCAGGAAGGCCGCCGAAACGGCAACGCTGAGCGCGCTCGCGGCCGCCAGCGATTATCTAGGCTCGCTGGACAGCGTCGTCAGGGTCGTCAAGCTCGGCGTCTACATCGCCACCGAAGGCGATTTCCGCGACCATCCGAAGGTCGCGGACGGAGCATCCGAAATGCTGCTTGCGGTCTTCGGCGAGGAAAAGCTTTCTGGCCGCGTCGTGCTCGGCGTCGCTAGCCTGCCTTTAGGTGTGCCGATCGAACTTGAACTTGTCCTCGAAGTCGAGGGTTAAAACGACGGGCGCGCCAACGGCGCGCCCGCAGCTCCCAGACCTATATTATCCTCTTCATTCTTGCACTCGCCAGCGACGAACGCCTTGAGCGGCAAGCGACAGGCAAATGAGGGTGTTAACAACCCGTCACACCGCCACCAACAGCAGCACATAGGCGATCACACTCACCATCAACCCGCGGAATGCGAAGGTGACGCAGCGGTATTTGCTGCGGGCGATGGCGGAGAGGATGTTGGCATTTTCGACATATTGGTCGAAGAGATAGCGCTCGTCGCGCCGCAGTGCCGCCTCGAAGAACAGGTCGCGGTGGTTCAGCCAGGCGCCCCAGAACAGCGAGGTTGATGTGTCGAGACGGCGCGGCAGCACGACGAGGATTGCCGACAGGATGGAAAAGACCGAAGCGGCGGCAAGCAGGCCCGAAAACAGCATGCTCCCAGGTGCCCCGCTCGCGTAGCGCGCCGGGCTGAAGACTGCCCTCACCTCGCTGGAACTCACCAGGAAGGCCAGCATGAAAGTAAAGATATAGGCAGCCTTCTGATCGGAAATCTTGATCTGATCGTAGAATATGTCGTTGATTTTCTTGATATGGTCGAAATACCCGGCGCCGATATCACCTGTCGACGGTTCGCTTGGCATAAGTTCAGTTGCACTTTCGAATTCGCTCACGTGAATACTCCACCACTAAAGTGTATCCCTGATAGTACACTTTGGAACGAAAGCAAGAACACGTGTGCAACGCGCTTGACTTTTCCACTCTACACGGACAAAGGGGAAGTGGGGTATGGGGTCGAGGACATGCGGAGTTATTCCAGTAACATCTGTCGCGCCGGCATGGCGCTGGCGCTTGCTTTGCCCGGTTTCGCGCCGTCGGCAATGGCCGACCCGGTGCAGCGTGCAACACCGGTCGCCGGTTCCGTCATCGCCCGCAAGACCGGCGAGGAAGTCCGCTTCATCGACGTGTCGAACTGGCGTGTCGTCGACATCAATCAGGATCTCCTGACCGGCGACGTGTTGCGCACCAACGCCAATGGCCAGCTCGCCATCGTCTTTTCCGATCACACCCAGGTTCGCCTTGGCCGCAATTCCTCGCTGCAGGTCAAGAAGATGGCTGCGAGCGGCGACACGACGCTGGAGCTGCAATCGGGAACGATCTGGGCGCGCGCCGAACGCGGCGGCCAGGGCCTGACGGTGGAAACGCCTGCGGCCGCAGCCGCCATCCGCGGCACCGACTGGACCATGACTGTCGAGGGCAACAAGACTTCGATGATTGTGCTCGAAGGCCGCGTGGCGCTCAGCAACCCGCAGGGCAGCGTTGAGGTGAACGAGGGCGAAGGGGCGGTGGCGACCATCGGCCAGGCGCCGAGCAAGATCATCAGCGTCAATCCTGACGACCGCGAACAGATGCTCTTCTATCTGGACCTGCGCGACGGCTTCGACCTGATGCCGACTTCGCCGCTACGGGCAGACCGCATGGCGACCGAACGCCGTCGCCTGCTGGCCCTGCCGCCGGAGCGCCGCACCACCGAAGACTGGCTGGAACTCGCCGAAGTGCAGAGCGCCTTCGATGGACGCCAGGCTGCAACCGCAACGCTGCAGAATATCCGCGGCCGCAAACTGACGACAGCCCAGCAGGCGCGCGTCAATTTGATCGACGCCACCATCGCCGGCTCCGAAAAGCGCTATGGCGATGCCGCCAAGCTCTTCCAGAAGGCCCTGCCGCATCTCGACCCGACACGCCGCAACATGGCCCAATATGGCGGCTATTTCGCCCGTTCGCTGGCCGACCCCGCCCATGCCGAACAGCCGCCGGCCAACGCCACCGGCCCCTATGGCGCGATCATGGAGGCCTATACGACAGGCTTCCTAAAAAACCCGCGCGCAGCGCTCGAGATCATCAAGAAAGCGGAGCAGCGCTATCCCGATGATCCGACCCTGCCGGCGGTCCGCGCCCAGTTGGCGGAGCTCATCGACGACCCTGAGCAGATGAAGGAAGCGATAGAACGCTCGCTGTCGCTCGACCCCGATCATCCGATGGCGCTCTCCGCCCGTGCAGGCTACAAGGCAAGCTATGAAAGCGATATCAACGGCGCGCTTGCGGACCTGAACCGCGCCATCGCGCTTGCCCCCGGCGCATCAGGCACGCTGAATTCTCTCGGCCTGCTGCAGAGCTCGCGCGATGCCAATGGCGAAGCGGAAAAGGCCTTCAAGAAGGCGATCGAGCTCGATCCGCAGGACCCGCTGCTGCACGCCAACCTTGCGATCCTCTATCTCGATCAGGCGCGCATGAAGGAAGCCAAGCGCGAAATCGACACCGCGATCGCGCTTGATCCGTCCTTCGATCATGCCCTGCTTGCGCGCGGCCGCTATTACCTGCAGTCCGGCGAGCGCGACAAGGCGCTGCAAGATCTGCTTGCCGCCAGCACCGCCAATCCCGCGCATTCGCAATCCCAGTTCATGCTTGCAGCCGCACATTACGAAAAGGGCGACCGGCTTCCCTCCGAACAGGCGCTCGAAAATGCCAACCGCCTCGACGATGACGATCCGGTCATCTCGTCCTTCCGCACCGCTATCGATATCGACGACTATGATGCAGATGGCGCGATCCGCAACGCGCAGGAATTCCTGCGCCGCTCGCGCGCCCGCGGCGGCGATTACAGCGGCCTCGGCGCAAATGCGAGCGCCGGCTCGACTCTGAACGACGCCTTCCGCCTGCAGGGTCTGGATGCCTGGGGCCGCTATTACGGCGATGCCGTCTTCGATCCTTTCAACGGCACCGGTTATATCGATCAGTCGATCAAGGGCAGCATCTTTCCTTTCGTCAACGCGACCAGCTTCAGCGACGACAATATCATCCAGAACCGCGGCAACGCGTCGAGCTACTCATCCTTCATCCAGGGCCTGTTGCTTTCGCCGCACATGCTTTCCGGCCGCTCGCGCTCGGTAACGCTGTTCGATGTGCCCTTCATCGAAGGCTCGCTCGGCGGCGGCATCAACAGCGTCGACGGCCATACGAGGCGCATCGGCGAAGCCGATATCCAAGGCTATTCGAACGAGACCATTCCGATCAGCTTCTATGGCAACCTGACCTGGGAAGAGCTGGCGCTCGACCGCGACTATCGGGATTTCGGCGGTGTCCAGACGGATAACAAGCTGCTGAGTGCCAACGGTTATCTGACGGCAACGGTCACGCCAGATGATCGCGTGGTAGCCTTCGTCAACCACGGGAAGAATGACGGAACTCTAAACGCGTTATCGTCAAACACCGGGTTCATGGAACTCCTGTTCCGTGTGCCTATCCCGCTGCCTCTCTACACAACAGAGGAGACTGTACGAGAAAGCACATATGCCGGCATCGGCTGGAGCCACACGTTTGCCTATGAAAACGTGTTGAATGGAGCACTGCTTTATTCAGGAAGCAAATCGAATACGAACAGCGCGCTTGATGTCGACCTGGACCCAGTGTTTATCGGCAGAGGGGTTCCCTTCATCATACCCTTTACCAACGTCACTCAGGAGACCGAATCCCAAACCTACATCGGCGCTTTGAGCCATTCCATAGGTACCGGACCGTTGACATTTCGCTACGGCATCGAAGGCGGCTGGATGGATGCCAGCAGCACCGTCGATGCGACGCTCCTAGGCTTGACAGCTCCTACCGATCGCACCGAGAACACCATCGATATCGGCCGCGGCTATATCGATGTGCTGCATGAGATCACGCCGGACCTCAAGGGCGAATACGCCTTGTTCGCCACGCGCCTGGAGGGCGACGGCATCGATATCAGCCGGCTGGAGCCGCGCTTCGGCCTCGCCTGGGCGCCGGTTCAAAACCACTGGCTGCGTGCTGCCTTCATGCGTCAAAGCTTTGATATTGGGATTCCGACCCTTGCCCCCATCGGCGTCCTCGGGCTGCAAACCAACCAGTTTTCCACCAATCCGCGAGGTTACACGGATACGGTCGCCCTGCAGTGGGATGCCGAATGGACCGATCGATTCTTCACCTCGGTCGAGTATCAGCACCAGGAACTGCATGATTTCTCGATCGATTTTCCGCTGATCTCGCTTCCCTCAGACACCAGCCTGCCGATCTCGCGCGGCAGCATCGATCGCGCTGCCGTCACAGCTAACGTCGCTCTCGGCCATGGTTTCGGCCTTTCGGCTACCTATGCCTATATGGATTCGGAAAACAGGGATCCGCTTGAGCCGATCTATGGAGGCCCTCTTCCCTTCATACCGCAGAATTCCGGGCAGATTGCGCTGACCTGGGTCAACGAAGCCAAGGTCAAGGCGACGGTCGCCGCCAACTATATCGGCGAGCGCGACGGCGATCGGTTTGGCACCAAGCTCGACGATTACTGGAGCCTTGACGCCCACCTGGTCTGGGAACCGTTCGACAAGCGCATCGAGCTGGAGGCTGCCGCCTATAACCTGCTCGACGAGGACTTCGAGATCACCCCTGGTGTGCCCGGCTGGGGCCGCGCCTTCAAGGGCACGCTCAAAGTTCGCTTCTGATGCGGGTGCGGGAGAAACCTCGGCAGGCCAGGCAGATCAGGAGCCGCCATCTCAGGCTCCTGGTGCTGTCGCTGACGACGCTGATCGCCATCTCGCTGCTGTCGCGCCTGCCCGCCTGGTCGCTGCTGGAGCTCCGAAGCTTCGACTATCTCTCGACCGTCGACGATCCCCGTCCGCCACCCGGCGGACCCGTCATCGTCGCGATCGACGAACCCTCGCTTGCCGATATCAACGCGCAATGGCCTTGGCCGCGCAGCCTTCATGCCCAGCTCGTCACCCAGCTGCGCGCCGCCGGCGCCCGCGTCATTGGCCTCGACATCATCCTGGCCGAACCGTCGACCCCGGAGAACGACAACGCGATCACCGGCGCTGTCGGCCCGGATGTCGTCCTTGCCGGCGACGAGACGTTGATCGAGACGCCGCAGGCCTCGCAACTGATCCGTGCGACACCGCTGCCGCAGCTGACCGAGGCAGGTGCCGTGACTGGCATCGCCTCCGTCGAACTCAGCGGCGACGGCACCTTCCGGCGCATTCCGGGCTATGAGGACGGCTTTGCCGCCATGCTAGCCAAGATCGCCGGCGTGGCCCCCGAGACTTTGCCCGCCGGCCGGCTCATCCAGTCCTTCGGCCCGGCCCGCAGCTATCCCACTGTCTCCTACTACCAGGCGCTCGACCCGAAGAACCTGCTGCCGCCGGATTATTTCAAGGACCGTGTCGTGCTGGTCGGTCTCAGCCTGCAGAATGCGCCAGCGATCGACAAGGGTGGCGTCGATGCCTTTGCGACGCCCTACACCGTTCATACCGGCAAGCTCGTCTCCGGCGTCGAGATCCAGGCGACGATCTACGATAATATCCGCAGCGGCCTGTCGTTCGCGGAAGCCCGTCTGCCGACGGTCGCTGCCTGCATCCTGATATCGGTGCTGCTGGCCGCCACCACCGTCTGGCGCTCGACGGGATGGCTGACGATCGTGACGAGCGCGGCGGCCCTCCTTGCCTTCGCCGCCGTCAGTGCCGCCGGTATGCGGCTAGCCCATATCTTCGTCTCGCCGCTTGGCCCGACGGTCGCCTATATCTCTGTCGTCTTCGGCCAGGCCGCCTTCGATTTTGCCGAGGAGCGCCGCAACAAGCGCCAAATCACCCGCGCCTTTGCCCAATATATCTCGCCCGATCTCGTCAAGCGCCTGTCGAGCGATCCCTCGCAACTGAAGCTCGGCGGCGAGCGGCGCACCCTCTCGGTGCTTTTCTCAGACGTACGCGGCTTCACCACCATTGCCGAGACGCTGAAGGACGACCCAGAGCAGCTGACCGGCCTGATCAACCGCTTGCTGACGCCGCTTTCCGACGTGGTGATGGACCATGGCGGGACGATCGACAAATATATGGGCGATTGCATCATGGCCTTCTGGAACGCGCCGCTCGACGATCCCGATCATGCCCTGCACGCCGTCAAAGCCTCTCTTGCCATGCAGGCGGCGATATCGAGCCTCAACCGCGAGCTGGAGCGAGAGGCGGCGATGCGCGGCGGCAGGCCGCATGTGTTGAAGATGGGCGTCGGCATCAACACCGGCGAATGCATCGTCGGCAATATGGGCTCGACCCGCCGCTTCGACTATTCCTGCCTCGGCGACAGCGTCAACCTCGCCTCGCGCCTCGAAGGCGCCTCGAAGAATTATGGCGTGGCGCTGCTGCTCGGCGAGGAGACAGCAAGGCTGGTCGCCGGCACCTATATCGTCGTCGAGCTCGACCGCATCATCGTCAAGGGCCGCACCGTGCCCTCGCCTGTCTATACCGTCGTGCATGATGCCGACGCCGAAGCCCTTGCCGCCCATCGGGCCTTCCTCGAGGCGAAATACGCCGGCACGCTTGCGCCATCCGATCCCGCCTTTGACAGGCTGGCCGCCGATATCTCTGAGCTTGCCGGCTATTACGCGATCGTCCGCGAGGCGCTGGCCGAGGCGGGCGAGGAATGACCGAGCAGAATGCAGGCAACGTAAATCGATACTATTCCGGGCGCGCTTCCAGCGGCGCGTTCTGCCTGTACCCCTCGAAATAGCGGCCGCCATGCAGGGCAAGCTCCCGATCGGCCAAAGCCATAAATCGGGCGCCGTCGCCCGCTGCCGCCAGTCTGAACGCCGCGTCGAACTCGGCTGCCAGTTGCGCATCGAGCTTCTTCATGAGGCGCGGCGCCCATTTTCCGCGGCCGGTCCATGCACCGCGTCCGAGCAGAATCAGGTCGGCCAGCTTCTGGTAGAGCAGCGCGGCGATGGCGGCGATCTCTTCGGGCGGGCGGGTACCGCGCAGATCATCGGCCAAATCGGTGACCTGGTAGCGCAGCATGTCGTAGTCCGCCCCGGCAAGAGGTTTCGGTCCTGCCGCCAGCATACTTGCCGCCTTTGCCTGGATGACACCTGCGCTGTCGATATCCGGTCCCAAAATGCTGCTTGTCGCCACCATGTTGACCATGATGGGATAGCCGCTGTCTGCGTCCTGATGAAGGTAGTGCGCCAGCGTCTGTGGATCGTGGACGAAGGCCTCGACCGGGAAACCATCCGCGGTGAACGACTCCCGCCAGGCTCTGTCGAGCGACGGGAATACGACAACCAGATCGATATCCGAAAAGACGGTGCCTTCGCCGCGCATGATGGAGCCGGCGACATAGGCGAATGCGGCCCCGGCATAGCGGCTGGCGATGCAGTGGCGGGCGACGGCCAGCGCCCGCTCCGCAAGAAGATATTTCTGGATATCGTCCACGATCTCGTCCTCGAATACGGGAAACGAGCGGGAACAAAAAACCCGCTCGTTTCCGGCGGGTTGGTCTTAGCAGCAATGAACGGAATTCAGTTCACGCGTCTACCACCCACCGCGATGCGGTGGTCGTAGACGTCGTCGAAACTGCAAAAGTCCTGCTCATGGCGGTAACGATACCGCTGGATAGTGATAGCGTCAATGCGCCGGCCAAGGAAGCTTCCCCGACGCGCCGATTTCCGTCTAAGATGACCCGCAAAGCAAGACTCGAAACAGGAAGAACCCGCCAATGCCCCATCCCGCCACCGTCATTCCGCGTCCAGCACCGGTACTGCTGCCGGTGGACGGCAGCGCCGAGCGTTTTCCGGTGCGCCGCGTCTATTGCGTCGGGCGCAACTATGCCGACCATGCGATCGAGATGGGCCATGATCCCAGTCGCGAGCCGCCCTTCTTCTTCCAGAAGAATGCCGACAACCTGCTGCCGGCGGGCAAGGCCTTTCCCTATCCGTCGCTGTCGAACGACGTGCATTACGAGGTCGAATGCGTGCTGGCGCTGAAATCAGGCGGCGCAAACATCGAGGCCGCGGACGCGCTCGACTGCGTCTATGGCTACGCTGTCGGCATCGATTTCACCCGCCGCGACCTCCAGGGCGAGGCAAAGAAGCTTGGTCGTCCCTGGGAGGTTGGCAAGGCCTTCGAACATTCCGCCCCTATCTCCCTAATCGTTCCGGCAAGCCGCCTCGGCCACCCCGCTGAAGGCAAGATCTGGCTGGAACAGAACGGCAAGCGCGTGCAGGACGGCGATCTCAACCAGATGATCTGGAAGGTGCCGGAGATCATCGCCGAACTGTCAAAGCTCTTCACTCTCGCACCCGGCGATATCATCATGACCGGCACGCCCGCCGGCGTCGGCGCGGTGGCCAGGGGCGATCGCATCAATTGCGGCATCGACGGCGTCGCCACCCTATCGGTCGAGGTCGTCTGAGGAGAGAGCAATGCCTGTCTACGCGCTTGGCGGATCGACGCCGAACCTGCCCGCCGCCGGCCTCTATTGGATCGCCCCGGATGCCAACATCATCGGCCAGATCGAACTCGGCGAGAATGTCGGCATCTGGTTCGGCGCCGTGCTGCGCGGCGACAACGAGCCGATCAGCGTCGGCGAAGGCACCAACATCCAGGAAGGCGTGATGGCCCATACGGACATGGGCTTCCCGCTGACGATCGGAAACGGCTGCACCATCGGTCATCACGCCATCCTTCACGGCTGCACCATCGGCGACAACACGCTGATCGGCATGGGCGCCACCATCCTCAATGGTGCGAAGATCGGCAACAACTGCCTCGTCGGCGCCAATGCGCTGGTGACCGAAGGCAAGGAATTCCCCGATAATTCGCTGATCGTCGGAGCACCGGCCCGGGTCGTGCGCACGCTCGACGATGCGGCAGTCGCGGCCATCCGCCGCTCGGCCGAAAGCTACATCACCAACTGGCAACGCTTCGCCAGGGATCTCAGGCAGATCGGGTGATTGGGTAACTCAGCGGCGGGTGGCGAAGCACCCTCTCCGCTCACCAGACTCCCGGAATCCAGCGCCAGCGCACACGCGCCGTATACTCCGCATAGCCTTCGAGGCCCTTGCGCAGTTCGGCTTCCTCGCCGAGCGTGCGGCCGAAGAGGACGACGACGAGCAGGCCGGCGGGGATCAGCGCGTAGAGCGATCCAAGCGACAGCGCCATGCCGGCGCTGAGCACGATGGCGGTTGCGTATCCGGGATGGCGGATTACGGCGTAGGGTCCAGTGTCGATCACCTTGTGGTCGCGGTCGGTCTGAATGCGCACCGTCGGCTCGAAATGCCGGTTGACCGATTGCGCCCAGGTCAAGCCGAGATAACCTGATGTCATCAGGAGATAGCCGATAAACACGACCCAATCGGGCTGCGGTGCCCAGTGGAAACGTCCGTCGTCGAATGCGCCGACCGGAAGAATGGCGGCAAAGAGAATGATCGTCAGCGTCGCCACCACGGCGTCCCAGGATTTGGTACCTTTCTGGTATCGGCTGCGCGCCGCAAACAGCTCCGGATTCGTCCGCCAGATCCAGATGATTGCGACAGCAGTCAGCACAAGGAACAGGCCGAGAAAAATCCACCCGCGCGGCCAGTCGAGCGTACCCGCCGGCCAGAACAGCGCTACAAACATGACGGCAATGGTGATGGCGAGCGATCCGAGCGATGGCGCCGCGGCGAATGAGTGACCGGGCCGAATGTCCCGCTGCGTCATGATCGCTCTCCGTTCCATTACAGCGCCGCGCGTCCTTTTAGGCGCGCAGAAGGACGCTGCACATGGCGGATTTCATTGAAAAAATCGCCTTACTCGGCGGCTTCGAGAAACTGGCTGTTTCGTGAAGAGGAGGCAAGAGCCTGAACCCTGGCTTCCGCCTTGGCGATCAGCTGATAGAATTCGTCCTGCGCTTCGACATCCAGCTGAATGACGGCATTGACGTCGTCGGGCGTATCGCAAACGCAGGCGACCGCAGAAATGGGACAGATACCGCCGGGATAACGTCTGCCGGTGCCCGTATAGGCACGACGTCCCCAACGCTCGGAATAGACCGTCTCTTCCCGCTCAAGCTGCAGGATCGTTCCCTTGCAGGCAGTCACGATAGCCGCCTTGCCGTAGGCGAACCAGTGATAGTTCAGCCTCCGGAGAATATATTTGCCGGTGATATCTTCGCCAGCCAGTTCGGCAGGGTTTTCAATCATTCTAATCATGACGGCTTCCTCAACGTTTAAACAATATCCGTCATGTCTTCGCGCGCAGCAAGTCAAAAAACGCTGCTTTTGGAGACACTTAGTCACAAAGTGTTTCCGATTCTTACATTAACCACGCGCCGAGCACCCCCTTGTGCACACAATTCTTCGTCGAATTTCCCGCAACCTGCTACCGATTTCGTCATTGTCCCGAGGTGGCAGTCACGTCAATGTCCCCTTGTGTTTTTCGGCGCGGGCTCGATATGTCCCCCTAATTGGTCCGAACACCGCGCCGTTTTTCACCCCACGAAACGGCCGGCTGTTTCGCCAGTTGGTCACCGCAGGAGAATTTCATGGTCGACGCGATCAACCCCATCTCCGCCACCGCCGCGTCCGAACCCACCAAGGTCGGCACCAGCACCTCGATCGGCTCCGAACCAGACAATGCCTGGGTCGCCGCCCGCCAGTCGCAGATCACCGCCGATCAGCTGGCAGCGAAGAAGGCCGTGGAGAAGGAAGCCGCAAGCGGTCTCATCCCGCACGCGGATCTGATCGTCAACGACGAGGAGCATCCGCAAAAGCGGCACGGGCATGCGGCATCGGACGACGGGGAAGAGGCCGGCGAACAGGCGGAACAGCCGGTCTTGTCAGGCGAAAGCGATCGGATCGGCACCCGGAATTTCGACGACGATACGCCCTTCGGCGAGCGTGTCGCCATCATCTGATCAAGAGCGCACCAAAATCGCGCCTCCACATCACATTGATGGCATTCATCCTCAACTTGGTCCGAGAAGACGATCAGCAAAAGCGCTGCCAGACGCTATGAATGCAAGCGCTGCAGCGCTTCACGGGCCAACGCGTCCACCCCTTCCAACTGGTCCGTCTTGCTCGGTCGATCTACCAGCCTCTGGAGGTCGTTCTCAAGTGCTCGAAGAACTTCGACCGACAGTTTTTCGACAATCAATTGAAAGCAGAAATACTTTTGAGAGGAGTCCGTTCCTCGGAGAACGCGCAACAGCGGATCAACAATTGGCGTTCCAAGTGTGACTAGAAAGCGAGCCAGGGGTTGCGCAATCGGCCAGTTGCCGTCCGCAGTCCACGCCAGCAAGTCATCCAGGATCGGAGCGATCGCAGGATAACCAGCGCTCTCGATACCAGAAAGAGCGGCAATGTCGTGCTTGTCACGAGGGACAAGGCTCTCTGCATCGAACACGCCAATCACTCCATCTCGTTGGGCCTCTGCCCACCTTGAAGCTGGGCTTCGATTGCCACTTTATCGATAACCGACCAGACCTCGACGATCTTGCCGCCGCGAAATTCGTAGATGACGTTCTCGGTGAAGGAAAGGCGCCTGCCGTTCACATCGAGGCCGAGGAATTTTGCCTTCGGCCTGCAATCGAAGCCGAGCCTGCAGGCGATATATGGCGGATCGCAAAGCAGCGTCAGCACCTTGAAATAGAGATCGGGAATCTCATCGAAGTCCCGCTCAAGCATGGCGACGTAACCCGGCAGCCCGAGCCGCCGGCCGTTATGAACTGCACCGTCGCCCACAAACTGCCCGAGATTGGGCCAGTCCTGCCTGTTCAGGCAGGCGATGTAGCCGCGGTATATCTCCGCGAGTTCTGTTTTCGTCACGCGATCGCCCCTGGCTTGGATTCTCAGGCAAAGATAGCGGAATGCAATATCGTAAGAACTGGAAGAAGCCGAAGAAAAGGCGGAACAACCAAATCGGCACCCACGACTTTGATGACGACACTCCTTTCGGTGAGCGCGAGGCGATCGTCTAGCGAATGCGAGGAAGCTTACGCCGCGCAGGCCTCGCACAATCCGCGGATCTCGATCGTCGTCTTTTCAGGCTTGAACTTCTGCCCGCGCACCCATTCCATCAGCCGGTGGTCGACCTCGTGGTCGTGGAACTCCGTCACCTGGCCGCAGCTTTCGCAGATCGCGAAGGCGACGATGCCGTGGCTGTGGCAGTCGTCGCCCGGATGGGCGCAGGCGACGAAGGAGTTGATGCTTTCGAGCCGGTGCACCACGCCATATTCGAGCAGCTTCTCCAGCGCCCGGTAGACCTGCAGCGGCGCGCGAAAACCGTGGTCGCGCAGCTTGTCGAGGATGGTATAGGCGCTGAGCGGCCCTTCGGCCTTTTCGAGCACGTCGAAGACCAGCGACTGGTTCTTGGTCAATTGCGGTGTCGTCATGAGCCTTGTCCTTGCATGACCGCGCGGTGGCGCCTGACGGGAAGCAGGCTGAGAATGAAGAGGATCAGTGCCGCGACCACGATCGAGGGGCCGGAGGGCGTGTCGTAGGTGAGCGAGCCGAACAGCCCGCCGACGACGGCCGCCGCCCCGATCAGCGAGGCGAGCACCGCCATGATCTCCGGCGTCGGCGAGAAGCGCCGGGCCGCAGCCGCCGGAATGATCAGCAGCGAGGTGATCAGCATGATGCCGACGATCTTCATAGCTATGGCGATGACGACGGCCATCAGCAGCATGAAGAACAGCCGCGCCCGCTCCGGCTTCAGCCCCTCGGCCTCGGCGAGCTCGGCATTGACGGTCGCAGCCAAGAGCGGCCGCCAGAGCCAGGCCATTGCCACGAGCACGAACAGCCCGCCGCCCCAGATCAGCGCGATATCGGTGGTGGAAACGGCAAGGATATCGCCGAACAGGAAGGCGATGAGATCGATCCGCACCCAGCTCATGAAGGCGACCATGACGAGGCCGATCGCAAGTGTGGCATGCGAGAGAATGCCGAGCAGCGCATCGGCCGACAGCGCCTGGCGTTTCTGCAGGAAGAGCAGCAGCACCGACACGAGGGCGGCGACGGCGAAGACAGCCAGTGTCAGGTTGAGTTCGAAGAGCAGCGACAATGCGACGCCGAGCAGCGCTGAATGGGCGATCGTATCGCCGAAATAGGCCATGCGCCGCCAGATGATGAAGCAGCCGAGCGGCCCCGTCGTCAGCGCCAGGCCGACGCCGGCAAGGATGGCGCGCACGAAGAAATCGTCAAGCATGGCGCTCTCCCGCTTCATGCGCGTGCGGATGGGCATGGTCAGGATGATCGTGATCATGTTCATGACCGGCATGCCCATGCTCATGCGCGTGCGCATGGCTGCCGTCATGCGCGTGATGGCCGTCGTCGGGGTGGCAATGATCGGTTACCGTGCCGTCGGCATGCTGCACGCGCCCATCAGGCAGATGTGTGTGATCGTGATGATGGCTGTAGACGGCCAGCGTCTGCGCCGCCCGGCTGCCGAACAGGCGCACATATTCCGGGCTGCGGCTGACGGATTCAGGCGTGCCGCGACAGCAGACATGGCCGTTAAGGCAGATGACCGTATCGGTTTCGGCCATGACGACATGCAGGTCGTGCGAGATTAGCAGGATGCCGCAGCCCGTCGCATTGCGGATCGACTTGATGAGGTCGTAGAGGGCGATCTCGCCGGAAAAATCGACCCCTTGCACCGGCTCGTCGAGGACCAGCAGATCGGGCTTGCGGGCAATCGCCCGGGCCATCAGCGCCCGCTGGAATTCGCCGCCGGAGAGGTGCTGGACCTCGGCATCGAGCATATGGGCAATGCCGGCGGATTCGAGCGCCGAGAGCATATCGCGCTCCGGCAGCGGTCCTGTCAGCGTCATCAGCCGGCGCACCGAAAGCGGCAGCGTCCAGTCGATCGACAGCTTCTGCGGGACATAGCCGACCTTGAGGCCGGCTTTGCGCTCCACCCTGCCCTCGTCGGGCTTCAACACACCGATCGCCGCCTTGGCGCTGGTCGATTTGCCCGAGCCGTTCGGCCCGATCAGCGTAACGATCTCGCCGCGCGATACGGAAAAATCGACACCGCGCACCAGCCAGCGACCGTTGCGCAGAATGCCGACATCTTCAAGCGAAACCAGCGGTTCGGCCCTGATACCGGCGGGGGTCTTTGCGGGAGAGAGCATCAAATTTTCCGAAAGTGCTGTTGCGTCCTGCTATTGCACACGTTATAGCATAACGCAATTGATGTAATAACATAACAATTGCAATTCAAGGGAAGCATATTGATGAAACGCGCCTTGGGGCCTGCCCTTAAAATCTTGGCCCTCCGAATGCCGGCCTTCACAATCCCGGCCCTGGCGATCCCCGCCCTACTCTTTGCTGGAACGATGCGGGCAGCCGATGCGCCTGTCGTCGTCACCTCGATCAAACCGATCCATTCGCTGGTTTCGGCGATCATGCAGGGAGTCGGCGAACCCGAATTGATCGTCGATGGCGCCGCCTCCCCGCATACCTACAATCTGAAGCCATCGAATGCTCGCGCCCTCCAGGACGCCAAGGTGATCTTCTGGGTCGGCCCCGGCCTCGAGGCCTTCCTCGAAAAGCCGCTGCAGGCGCTGGGCCGGGATGCCAGCATCGCGGCTCTCGACGACGCGCCCGGCCTCGTCAAGCTCCCCTTCCGAGAAGGCGGTGCCTTCGAGCCGCATGATGACGCCCCGGAGCACGAGAGTGCTTCCGATCAGCATGATGAGGCTGACGCCGCACATCATGTTGATCCCGGGCACGCCGGTGAACATCACCATGATCACGACCACGATACATTCGACACCCATCTCTGGCTCGACCCGATGAACGCCAAGGCCATGGCGGCCATGATCACCACGACGTTGGTCGCCGCCGATCCCGCCAATGCTCTGACCTATCAGGGCAACGCCAAGACGCTGGACGACAGGCTGGATGCGCTCGATACCGAGATCAAGGGCATGGTTGCTCCCGTCAAGGACAAGCCCTTCATCGTCTTCCACGACGCCTACCAATATTTCGAGCACCGCTACGGCATCCGCGTCGCCGGCTCGATCACCGTCAGCCCGGAAACCATTCCCGGTGCCGAGCGTGTTTCGGAAATCCACCGCAAGGTCGGCGAACTCGGAGCCACCTGCGTCTTTGCCGAACCGCAGTTCGAGCCGCGCCTCGTCAATGTCGTCATCGAAGGCACGCGCGCCAAGTCAGGCGTGCTCGATCCCGAAGCGGCAACACTGAAGGCCGGTCCCGATCTCTACTTCAACCTCATGCGCGGCATCGCCAACAGCATGAAGGACTGCCTCTCCAGCGCATGAATCTCATGCGCCGCTCCGCGCGTCCTGCCGGACACGCGACGCTCCAGGAGAGCTGAGGCGGAAAAAGGCGGACAACCCCGTTCCGCCTTTTTTCGGCGCGTTAAATGTAATGATATAACATTAAATACGAATCTGATGAGGTTCCCATGGACAATAGACTTCCCGTCACGGTGCTTTCAGGCTTCCTCGGCGCCGGCAAGACGACGCTGCTCAACCACGTGCTGACCAATCGCGAAGGCTTACGCGTCGCGGTTATCGTCAACGATATGAGTGAGGTGAATATCGATGCCGCCCTGGTGCGCGACGGCGGCGCCAATCTCTCCCGCACCGAGGAACAGCTCGTCGAGATGACCAATGGCTGCATCTGCTGCACGCTGCGCGACGATCTGCTGAAGGAGGTGCGCCAGCTCGCCGATCAGGGCCGCTTCGATTACCTCTTGATCGAATCGACCGGCATCGCCGAGCCCTTGCCCGTCGCCACCACCTTCGAATTTCGTGACGAGAATGGCCAAAGCCTTTCCGACGTCGCAAGGCTCGACACCATGGTGACCGTCGTCGACGCCGCCAATCTGCTTGCCGATTATGCCTCGGCCGATTTCCTCGCCGACCGCGGAGAAACGGCCGGCGACGGCGACAACAGAACCATTGTCGACCTGCTGGTCGAGCAGATCGAATTTGCCGACGTCGTGGTGCTGAACAAGATCGGCACGGCAACCAATGAAGAGCGCGACGCCGCGCGCAAGATCATCACCGGCCTCAACCCGGATGCAAAGCTGATCGAGGCGGATTTCGGCAAGGTCGCCCTGCAAGACGTGCTCGGCACCGGCCGCTTCGATATCGACAAGGCCGAGACCCATCCGCTTTGGTACAAGGAACTGCACGGTTTCCGCGACCACGTGCCGGAGACCGAGGAATATGGCATTCGCTCCTTCGTTTATCGCGAGAAGCGGCCCTTCCATCCGGCAAAGCTGCAGGCCTTCCTCGATCGGGCATGGCCAGGCGTGGTGCGCGCCAAGGGCTTCTTCTGGCTGGCGACGCGCCCGCACCATGTCGGCGAGATCAGCCAGGCGGGCGCGATCGTGCGCACCGGCAAGATGGGCCTCTGGTGGGCGGCCGTACCCCGCGAACAATGGCCTGAGGAACCGGCCTTCATGCGCGCCATCGGCCCCTATCTCGACCCCGTCTGGGGCGACCGCCGCCAGGAAATCGTCTTCATCGGCGCCGATCCGATGGACGAAGCCTGGATCAGGAAGGAACTCGACGCCTGTCTTATCGGGACAGACGCCTTTGCGCCCGAGCACTGGCGCGACCTGCCCGATCCTTTCGCCAGTTGGAACAGGCGGGCGGCATGAAGGCGCAGGCAATCAAACGCACTCTCTGCGTCTGTACCGAATGCGAACCGCTGCCGCCGATCGAAGGACTTCATCCGCTTACGCACGAGGAGGGTACCGACGCTGAAGTCGGAAGACCAAGAGGTTTTCTCGGCATCATTGCTGAAAGGGTCATGCCGTCGCGCAGGCAATCCTGAAGCGGGTCATAGCCGCCGCCAGCTGAAGAAGAGGAGGAAGGGCGCGAAACTGCTACACGCCCTCCCAGAATCAAAAAGGCGGCCGAAGCCGCCCTTTCCTGATCTACCGACCGATCAGCGACCGGCAATAATGCTGGAGATGATGCCGCTGGTGACGCCGATCAGCAGGTAGTCGTTATCGGCCCGCACCCAGCGATAGCCGCGGGGCGGGGGCGCCAGCCGGTAGCGGCGGTAGTCGTTGACATCAGAGAACCGGCGACGCTCGCTGGCATTGACGCGGTATCCCCTCTTCCAATGCGACCGGACGACCGTCTTTTTGACGACCACCTTCTTCTGCACGACGATCGGCGGACGGCGATGATCGTCGGCGCTGGCCTGGGAAACAACCATCGGGGACAGAAGAAAGGAGGCGGAAAGAAGAGCTGCAAAAATCTTTTTCATGTGGGTCCTCATGTTGGGCACGTGACCAAACTAGGGCCGAAAAGATGAACCGAAACTGAAATAAAAATTAAACTTTTGTAATGAAATCCGATAGCTACGGGTCTGAGTTTATATTTTAGATTAAACTTATACACGACGGCGAATATTCTATCGCCACAGATGGGGCATCGGCGCGGCCGGCCAGTTCGTCCTTGGAAGCCCTTGGCAGCGCATCGGGGCGGGATTGAAGAAAAGATAGTTGCGGGCATCCGAGGATGAGGCTAGGCGCGGCGCGCCCTTCCTGTGCCCATCGCCTGGAAGACGCCGCCGTGGAGGGTTGCTGCTGATGGCGGCCGGCGGGCGGCATGCCCTCCATTCGATATCATATCTATCGCCCAGAGGTGCTCGCGATTTGGCATAACGAGATGCATAAACTTGAAACGGGCGCATAATCGAATTCGAAGCGACGCATTTTAGGAACAGGAGAATTCTGCATGTCCCGCGAGGGGACGATCAGATCAAGACAACGAAGACCACAATGGAGGAAAACATGCCCGGTATCAGCATGCGCTACATCGTCGACGACGTCGACGCCGCGGTGGAATTCTACACAAGACATCTCGGCTTCTCCGTCGCGCTTCGTCCCGCACCGAGTTTCGCCATCCTGACCAGGGATGGTTTTCGTCTGTTCGTCAGCGGCATGACGGGACCGGGCGGAGCATCTCAAGCAATGCCCGACGGGCGAAAGCCGGAGCCTGGCGGATGGAATCGTATCCAGATCGAGGTCGGAGACCTGGAGGCGAAAGTCACCGCACTGCGCCAAGCTGGTGCGCGCTTCCGCAACGAGATCGTGCAGGGCATCGGCGGCAAGCAGATCCTGCTCGATGATCCGGCCGGAAACCCGATCGAACTCTTCGAAGCGCCCAAGAGATGAATGGGGCGACGTCGGTCATGCGGTTCACCAAGCGTTTTACGCTTCGCATCGGTGAACCGCATGCATGATCCCGGTCATGCGGTTTGCCACGCATTTTGCGGCCAGCATCGCAAACCGACGCAGTATGTCGATTACGACAGCCGGCTTCGGCATCTCTCGCCCCAGGACGAGCCGGAACGCCTTGCCACCGGTGTGCGAGCGTGTAGTTTCGGATTCCCATCAATTCGAAGGCAGGGAAAACATGTCCGATTCCGCCGGCGGGCTCTCCGACTATGTTGGGATACTAGCCGTGTTTCTTCTCGTCGCCGCCAATGGCTTCTTCGTTGCCGCCGAATTCGCCCTGGTGTCGGTCAGGCGTAGCCGCGTCGCCGAACTCGCTGCGGCAGGCCGCATGAACGCCTCGGCACTTCAGCGCGCCGTCGACAATCTCGACTCCAACCTTGCAGCCACCCAGCTCGGCATCACCATCTCGTCGCTCGCGCTCGGCTGGGTTGGAGAACCGGCGCTTGCGCACCTGATCGAGCCGCTGCTGTCCTGGTTGCCCGGGCAATGGGCGACGGCGGGCGCGCATACTGTTGCCGTCGTCATCGCCTTCGTCATCATCACGGCCCTGCATATCGTGCTCGGCGAGCTCGCGCCGAAGAGCTTGGCGCTTCAGCGCAGCGAGGCCACTTCGCTTGCCGTGGTGCGTCCGCTCGGTCTGTTCCTGGTGCTGTTCAAGCCGGCGATCTTTGTCCTGAACGGCATGGGCAACATGGTGCTGCGGGGCGTCGGTCTTCGCGCCGGAACCGGCGAATCGTCGTTCCATTCGCCGCAGGAGCTCAAGCTGCTGGTCGCCGAGAGCCAGGAGGCCGGCCTTCTCAACCAGGTGCAGCAGCAGCTCGTCGAGCGGGTGTTCAATATCGGCGACAGGCCGATCTCCGACATCATGACCCCGCGTCTCGACATCGAATGGTTCGACGCCGACGACAGCGAGGCCGAAATCCTGAAGACCATCCGCGAATGCAGCCACGAACAATTGCTGGTCGCCCGGGGCTCGATCGATGAGCCGATCGGCATGGTGTTGAAGAAAGACCTTCTCGACCAGGTTCTCGACGGCGGCAAGGTCCGGCCGATGGAGGTGATCAAGCAGCCATTGGTGCTGCATGAGGGCACCTCGGTCGTCCGCGTGCTCGACAGTTTCAAGGCCTCACCCGTTCGCCTCGCCATCGTCATCGACGAATATGGTAGCCTCGAAGGCATCGTCACCCAGACCGACCTGCTCGAAGCCATCGCCGGCGACCTGCCGGGATCCAACGAAGAGCCCGACATCGTCGTCAGGGAAGACGGTTCGCTCCTGATCGATGCGATGATGCCGGCCTTCGACGCCTTCGAACGGCTCGGCCTGCGCGATCGTCCGGATGCCGATTTCCATACGCTGGCGGGCTTCGCGCTGCATCAACTCCAGCACATCCCCGAAGCCGGAGAAACCTTCGTCTTCGACAACTGGCGCTTCGAGGTGCTCGACATGGACGGCATGCGTATTGACAAGATGCTCGCGACGCGCATTACCGCGGATGGGGCAGAAGCTTAATTCACCGCCAGCGTCCAGAGCATCCCCGCAGCCGCGCAGGCTAGCAGCGTCGCGATCACGGAAGCCTTGAAGCGGAAGATCGCTGTCGCCGCGGCGGCAGAGAGCGCCATTGCCGCCGGCACGGCCGATTGCAGCACGGGAATGTCGAGCCGCAAGCCGCCGAGGTGAACGGTCGCAACCTCTGCAAACAGCGTGTGCAGGGCAAACCAGATAGCGAGGTTGAGGATAACCCCGACCACCGCCGCTGTTATGGCCGACATCGCGCCGGCGAGCGCTATGTTGCCGCGCAGTTTTTCGATGAACGGCGCGCCGAGGAAAATCCAGAGGAAACAGGGCACGAAGGTGACCCAGCTCGTCAGTATCGCCGCAAGCGTTGCAGCAAGCATCGGGTTCAGCGCTCCCGGATCCCGGTAGGCGCCCATGAAGCCGACGAACTGGACGACCATGATCAACGGCCCCGGCGTCGTCTCGGCCATGCCGAGACCATCCAGCATCTCGCCGGGTTTCAGCCAGCCGAAATGCTGCACGGCCTCCTGCGCTACGTAGGCAAGCACGGCATAGGCCCCGCCGAAGGTGACGACCGCCATTTTGCTGAAGAAAAGGCCGATTTCGGTAAAGACGTTATCAGCACCGAAGGTTGCGTAGAGCACTGCCAGCGGCGCGAGCCAGAGGGCAAGCAGCACGGCCGAGATGCGCAGCGACCAGGCGAGATTCGGGCGCGCATGCGCCGGTATGCCTTCGCCGAGCGCCGACTCGGCATCCGACAGCACCGGGCCGCTTCCGGCCTTATGGCCGCCGCCCGTCTGAAAGGCGGCAAGCCCGAACCTGCCGCCGAGGAAGCCGGCAATGCCGGCCGCGAGCACGATCAGCGGGAACGGCACATGGAGAAAGAAGATGGCGATGAAGGCCGCGGCCGCGATACCGACCATGACGCGATTCTTGAGCGCACGGCCGCCGATGCGGATGACGGCCTGCACCACGACGGCAAGCACCGCCGCCTTCAGCCCGAAGAACAGACCGGCGACGATGCCGACGTTGCCGTAAGCCGCGTAAATATAGCTGAGACAGAGGATCGACAGGAACCCAGGCAGTACGAACAGCAGGCCGGCCACCAGACCGCCCACTGTCCGATGCATCAGCCAGCCGATATAGATGGCCAGCTGCTGCGCCTCGGGTCCGGGAAGCAGCATGCAATAATTCAGCGCATGCAGAAAACGGTGCTCACCGATCCATCGCTTCTCGTCGACAATGATCCGGTGCATGACGGCGATCTGGCCGGCAGGGCCGCCGAAACTCAGGGCGGCGACGCGCAGCCACACCCTGAAGGCATCGCCAAACGAGACACCGTGATGATACCCTTGTCCCGCGTCTTCCTCCGCCATTTTGCCACCGGGCGCATTATCCGTCATCTCGACCATCTCATGCCCTCTTCTTCGGCGCCGGCCAGTTGTGGGTTTCCTCGGTCGCATCGCGGCACCAGCGGAAGAAAGCGTCGTAGAGAAGCATCCCGGCCTCGAGCTGTTCCAGATCGTCGGAATACATCCTGGAGAGACCGAGCGAGGCGGCCAGCAGGCCCGCCGCCTCGGGCGCGAGATCGAGCCTTGCGGTATCCGCCGCCCTGACGATCCGCGCCAGGCGCAGGAGCGGCTCCGATGCCAGCCCGAACTCCTCGACCATGACATCAAAGGTGCAGAGTTCGCCGCGATGGCTCCAGAACACGTCATCGATATCGAAGGGCACCGCCCCGAAGCGCTCGCTGACGGCTAAAACCTCAGGCGCCGGCACGAACAGGAATACGGCGCTCGGATCGACGAAGCGCCGGATCAGCCAGGGACAGGCGATGCGGTCGATCTTCGGCCGCGCCCGCGTCACCCAGACCGTGCGCCCCTCGGCGTCGCGTTGCGGCAGCTTTTCGTCGGGCACCGCCAGTCCTCCCGCAATCCAGGATTCGAAGCCGCCTTCGAGGCTCTCGGCGTCGATACCGGCATGGCGGAGATAGGCGGCGACGCCATGGCTGAGCTTGCTGCCTTTCTGGCAGACCACGACGACGGAATCGGCATCGACGCTGCCCGCCCAGGATCCGACCTCGGCATGACCCCGCCGGATCGAGCCCGGCACCAGGCGCGGATCGAGCGTGAAGTCCTCCTCGGTGCGAACGTCGATAATGCAAGGCGCACCGGGGGTTCCAATGAGGCGGTTGAGCTTGTCGGGAGAAATTTCGAGAAATGACGGCATGACGCGTCCCTCCGTTGATCGGTTTTACTGGACGCGATTCTTCAGCATGACGCCTCGTGGGGTGATCGCGACCCCATGCAGAAATCATTCGCAAACAGACCCCGTAGTGTCAAGCGCATTGCGCCATAGCGGCGTGCCGTCCACCGGCGGCCTGCCATCCGTGAATGCACCCGATCAGCCGGCAGCTCTACCACCCGGGTCTCTGCCGGTCGCCCCAAGCAGATGAGGGGTGAGCGGCAAAGCCGCGAATGTACGGAACGCCGGTAAAGCGAGAATAATGAATACGAAAAGCCAATCAGCACAAGCGCTTCGGCCCAGAACGGAACAAAATGCCCACTTCTGCATTCTTCTGTCACCGAAAGAGGAGAAAGTACCATGACGTACGACCCCAATAATGCCAACGACCCGAACCGCCCGCTGAACCCAAATCTGGATCTGCGCACCACGCCGAGCGCGCGCAGCAGTAATACCTGGGTTGTCTGGGTCGCTGCATTGGCCGTGATCGCTGTCGCTGCATTCGCCTATTCGCAGTGGAGCACCCCCGGCACATCTCCGGACACGACAGCTTCCACAACCCAATCAGAGCCGGCGCCGGCCAAGCCGATCGCTCCGACTGACAACAGCGCAACGCCTGCACCGGCACCAGCACCGGCCACTCCGCCGGCTGCCCCTGCCCAGCAGTAACCGCTGTTTGGCCAGACGAAGCCGGCCCAGTGCCGGCTTCCTCTCTGCTGCGAGCTCTTGAAGCTTTTTAAGTAAACCCTATTTAAGGGATACTAAATCTGTCTCTGACGGCTGACCACGGATGTACTGGCAGCCGTTATCGAGACCGATCCAGGAAGGTCGGTGCGAGTTTCGCCCGGCCTTTTTCTTGACCCTATTGGCAACGCCGGGATCGGGATATTATTTCGGGATCCTGTTTTCGGGATCCTGTTATAGAAGGACTGCGGATCGTACACGCACTCGTAGTCGAGGAGGCAGAGCTTGCCATTGGCATCACTTACTCTTGCGGTGTCGTACTTGTCGCCGAGATTGCACCTGGCCGGCGGATAACGGAAGCTGCGTCCGCCAAAGCCCATGCGTACAAAAACCGCCTTGTCCTTGCGGATGATCTGCGCAAGCTCTTCGCAACTGTGATCCCTTGCATTGACCTCCACCGCCTCGACGGCAAGAGCGACGGACGGAAACAACAGTGCGACGGCCAGAACAACGCTTTTCATGGAAACTCCTGAATGTGACCGAGCGAAGGTAGGGCATCGCACCGCAGGCCACCAGTGCGAGAACCGCCGGAATTATACACCGAGCATGGCGGCCTTGCCTTTTTACCTCCCGGCATGCTTGAGAAATCAGCTAAGGCACGAGCTCTGTGAAGGCAGCAAGGCCCAGGTGGACGGGCAATCCTTCGCTACTGCTTCTGCGAGGGCATCGCTACATCCCGATCCATTAAGATGTTTGGTCCACGCTGCCGGCCATGAAACCGACGTTTGGAGGCAGACACCTTGCATTGCCAGAGACGGAGCGGACAAGGGCCGTTCCAGCTCCGAAGGTCGATGTCGCCCGCCGGAAGCTTCGATTGGCCGAAAACCAGGCGTTACGCCAAAAACGCGACCTTGGTGCTCTTGATCGTCACAAAGATTGCGGTTGCGACTATTTACGTCCTTAGACTAAACGCCTCGCATTCCTTCCAGGAATACGCACCGCCCATAGCAGTGATGGCGGCCCTGTCGTTTTTCATCGTCGCAGCTCTCTGGCTCGCCGGCATGAAACTGAGCGGCAGCGATTGAGGCACACACAAAGAACAATTTTCGAAAAGCGCGATGCGCTAGGGAAAATTATAGGGCGACGCAGGGTCGAAGACGCAGGAATAATCAAGGATGCACTGTTTTCCACCTGCATCGCGCAAACTGGTGGTGCTGCGCTTATCGCCCATGCTGCATTGGGCGGGTGGATAACGAAAACTGCGGCCGCCGAAACCGACGCGGACAAAGACCTTTTTGTTCTGGCGGATGATCTGCGTAAGCTCGCTGCAGCTATGCTCGCTCGCTTTGACGTTCATCACGCCTGCGGCAAAGGCAGGCAACGGCAGAGACAATGCGACGGCAAAAATAACGCTTCTCATAGACCCCTCCCGATACGCGAAAGGGAGATAGGGCGCACGACCGACGCGGCCAGTCCTGCGGACGGCGCCAACCATGCCGCTCGCTTCGAGAACAGTTTCCGGCAGGCCGGAAAATCCGGCCTGAGTTCGAATATATCAATCTTTTCAAGAAAAATGGTGGGTGATGTAGGGCTCGAACCTACGACCCGCTGATTAAGAGTCAGCTGCTCTACCAACTGAGCTAATCACCCGTTCGCGCTTGGCTGCGCGGTGTGACGGGGCGTATAAACAGGATCGGCAGCCTTGTCCAGCGCATAGCCGAAATTTCTTTGGTTAATCGCGAAGATTTTTCGGTTTGGCTGAAACGCAGCACATAACCCCGAAAATCGGAATCGATTTTCGGAAAGGATTATGCGCGGATTCAAAGTGATAGAGCGTCCTTAGCGCGTCCTGTCGGACGCGCGGCGCTCGATGCATGTCGCCCAAAAGTGCGCAGCGGTTTTGGGATAACGACTTGCATAAAACAAAGACTCAAAGCGCGTCGCGTGAATGCGGATTGACCCGACGCGCTTAAATCAAAGGTCGAGCGTGCCGCTGGCCAGCCGCACTGCCTGGCCGCCGATCCGCGCGTTGGAGATCGCCCCGCCGTCGACATCGATATGCAGGTGGATGAAGGACGGCCGGCCCATCTCGACCCCCTGCTCGATCATGATCGGATGATGCCCGTCCGTCAGCCGGTCGAAATGGTGGATCGCGCCCGAGAGTGCGGCCGCCGCCGAGCCGGTAGCCGGATCTTCGACGATGCCCATGCCGCTTGCGAACATGCGCGCATGGAACTTCGCCACGTGGTTGACGCCGCCGCGGCAATAGACATAGGCCGAGGCAAGCGCGCCATCGACAAAGGGCACGATCTTTTCCCAGAGTTGCGGATCGAATTCCACCCGCTGCGTGGCTCCGACATCGTGCACCGGAATGAGCAGGAAGGGAACGCCGGCGCTCCAGATCGACGGGACGTGATTTTCGAAGCCGATCTCGGTCACCTTCAGCGATAACGCATCGGCGATGCCGAGCTTGTCGAGTGGCATGATGGCGGGCTGCGATTTGCGCGGCAGGTCGAATTCGGCAAAGCTCGCCTCGCCCTCCCTCAGCCGCACGGCGCAGCGCACCGGCCCGACATTTTCCTCAAGCACCGTGACGAGATCACGCGTTGCAGCACCGTGCGCCCGTTCGGCCAGCGCCACCGCCGTGCCGACCGTAGGATGGCCGGCAAACGGCAGCTCGCGCCCAGGCGTGAATATCCTTAGACGCGCCGCATAGGCGGGGTTGGTTGAAGGCTGCACGAAGACCGTCTCCGAGAGATTGATCTCCCGGGTGATCGCCTGCATCGCCTCGTCGCTGAGATTGTCTCCGTCGAAGATCACCGCCAGCGGATTGCCCGCGAGCTTTCGATCGGTGAACACGTCATAGACGCTGTAGCTTCGCGCCACATCGGCCTCCCTGAATCGTCATCGCGCCGCCAACCTGCCCGACCGGGCGAACGAGTGCAAGGCGCTAAAACGCTTCACGTCAACCGGATTCACACGACGCGCTTTCGATCTTTACGTGATGCATGTCGTTATCCCGAAACGCTACATGGCTTTGGGCGGCATGAATCAACTCCGCTCGGCCTTACCGAAATACCAGTCGATCACAGGCAACATGGCGATGTTATAGGAATGGGCGGAGGGATCGGCCGAGCGGATCGCCACCGCGCCGGCGATCTCCTGGTCCTCGGCGACGAGCATATGCCGCTCGATCCGCTCGATCATCTCGTCCGCCGTCATGTCGAAGCGGAATAGCCGCAGCAGCGTCACCGTGCGCTTGTTATGGGTGGCGAACAGCCCCTCACCCGCGACAGAGTCGGCAAGATCGAGCCCGGTCTCCTCATGCACCTCGCGGCGCATGTTCGCCTCGATGTCGCAACGCCCGTCGACGATATCCTCCGGCTCCAGCGAGCCGGCGGCGAAATACACCTGGCCGGGATTGGCGGTATGGGCGCCCATGCGGATCGCCACCAGCGCGCCGTCGGAGGTTTCGAGCACCGGATAGGCGAAGATGTGAACACCGCCCTGACGCTGCGGCTGTCGGCGCCACCACATGAAGGCGGAAAAAGGAATGACGTGGCCCTCGCCCGCAATCCCGTTTTCACTGAGGGCGAGCCGTTGCTGAAACACCATGCGCCCGTCGAACAGCGCCGGATTGGCGGCGGTCTCCCGCGCCCAGTTCTCGCGGATGGCTGCATCCTCGGTAGCGACCAAAGGATGGGGACCGGGCAGAATGCGCAGATCCACGCCGGCAATCGGGAAGACCGTCGCCTCCGGCGGCCAGCCGGCGAAATCATCGGAAAAATTGATGTTGGTGAAATTCGCGTTCAAATTTGCATTCATGGGAGATCCAGTGTCATGACGACGGGGCAGTGATCAGACGCCTTCGGCCTGTCCCAGCCGGTGCGCGGATAACGCTCCACCTCCTGCCCCGGCGGGAAGATGGTGCGGTAGGGCTGGCCGCTGCGGATGATTTCGGGCAGGCGGCCGGCATTATGGGCGGCAAGTGCTGGCGAAAGCCAGAGATAGTCGAGCTGGCAAAGCCACTGCTCCTGCGGCCCGCGCGCGTGATAGAGCGTCCAGCGGTCGAGGGGTTCGCGGCGGCGCACGACATTTTCGGCAAAGCCGTCGCTACTGAAAACGTCGAGCGCGCTTTCGGTCTCGTTCTGATGTTCGAAGCGATAACCGGTGCCCCGGCGGCCGATGACATCGACACGCTCCTGATAATCGTTCATGTCTCCGCAGATGGCGAAGCTCTTCGTACCGGTTTGCTCCGCACCGAAGCGATCCTCGATGATGCGGCGCACGGCGCGCGCCTCGGCGCGGCGGATCGGCATGGTCGACTGCCGCCCGTCCAGCCCGTCGCGCGGATTGCCCATCGACTTGAAATGCACGACGTAGAGCGAAAATGGCCGGCCGCCGATCAGAAGGTCGAGCTCCAGACAGTCGCGCTTGAAGATCTTGTCGTCGATGCGGTTGGTGAGCACCAACTCCTCATTGAAGAGATCGAGATCGCGATAGGTCGTCATCGCATGGCTACGAATGTCCCTCAGCTCGATCTTCTGGCCGTCGCGCGTTTCCTCGCGCATCAGCACGGCAACATCAATGCCGCGGCTGTCATTGCCCTCGACCAGGTATTTCTGGCGGTAGCCGTTTCCGACCATCCGGAAGAGATAGCCGTATTCGAAGGCCTGAAGGGCAGCCATGTTGTCGATTTCCTGCAGGCAGAGGATATCGGCGTCAGCGTCGGCGATCGCAAGGGCCGACATCTGCCGCGTGTCGTCGGTCGCAGCGATCACCCGCGCCTGCTCGAGCTGCTGGTAGACACCCTCGCTCGACACTTGGAAAAGCTTGATGACGCGGTCCTGGCGCAGCTGGTTTCGGAAGCCGGTGAAATCGAAACGGGTGAGAAGATTTTCGACATTGAAGGTGGCGAGGCGAAGCGACATGGGAAGGATCCGGTTGCGGGCAGTACCTTATCCGGCAATAGCCGCGGGAAAAGATGGCAGGGCAAAGAAATATGCGGATAATCACTCCTCCTGGAGCCCCAGAGGCGATTGCCTGTGACTTGGGCCGCAGACATTCCGCCGCAAGCCTCCGATAGTTCTCCGTAGAGGACAATCGTCGTTCCGGCGCGGGGGCATTTCATGAAGCGGGTTCTTGCATCGTTTGCGGTTCTGACGTCTCTCGCCGGCGCGGCCCTTGCCGACACTTACGGCGCCATTGCCTACTCGCCGTCGACCCACGCCATCGGCTGGTCCTATGCTTATGACAATCGCGGCGACGCCGAAACCGTCGCCCGGCGCATTTGCGATAGCAGCGCGAACGATTGTCGCATCGCCATCTGGTTCCGGAACGGCTGCGGCGCGGTGGCCGTCGGCCATCGCAGCGGCTGGGGCTCCGGCTGGGGTAATGATGGCCGCGAGGCCCAGCGCCAGGCGATCCGCAGTTGCAGAAAGCAAACAGGCAACTGCCGCGTCATCCGCTGGCAGTGTTCGGAGAGCGAATGACACTGGCGAGGCGCGGTGTCTCAAAGCCGCCACGCCGCGCGCACCGATAGTCTGAGGCTGTCACCCGTCCGGACGGGAAAGCGGGAATAGGCCCGCAGCACCCGACTGTCGGCGAGGACCAGCTTCAGCGCATAACGCTCGCCCTCGAAGAGAACGGTCTCGACCGTCGCCGCGATCCCCGCGCCGGCGGCAATATTCTCGCAAGAGACGATGACATCCTCCGGCCGAACGAGGACATCCATCCGGTCGCCGTCGGCAGTACTAACGGCGGCACCGGCAAACATCGGCTCCAGCGCCTGCCAGTCGAAGGCCCTGTTGTCACCAGCGGTACGCGGCAGCGTCACGATCGTGCCTCGCCCGATCAGCCCGCCGACGATGCGCCCTTCCGGCCGTGCGTAGATCTCCGCCGGCGGCGCCACCTGCAGCAGCCGCCCTTCCGACATGACAGCGACGTCGGTCGCGAGCGCCATCGCCTCGCTCTGGTCGTGGGTGACATAGATCATCGTCGCGCCCGAGCGCTGGTGGAACTCGCGAAAAGTCTCCTCCATTTCCTGTTTCAGGTGTCGGTCGAGATTGGCAAGCGGCTCGTCGAGCAGCACGACGTCAGGCGATGTCACCAGGCAGCGGGCGAGCGCCACGCGCTGGCGTTGGCCGCCGGAGAGGTCGGCGGGCCGCCGTTCGGCGTAGTCGGCGAGCCGGACGGTGCCGAGCGCGTCGCGCACCTTCGCCCGGTAGGCCTCCCCCGAGATTCCGCGCACTTTGAGAGGATAGCCGACATTGTCGGCAACACTCATATGCGGCCACAGCGCGTAGGACTGAAAGACCATCGCCATGTTGCGCTTTTCCGGCGGCAGCGACTGCGCGGCATCGGCAAGCAATCTCTCGCCGAGATGGATCGAGCCGTCGCTCGGCGTCTCGAAACCGGCGATCATCCGCAGCACTGTCGTCTTGCCGCAACCGGAAGGCCCGAGCAACGCCAGGAAGCCGCCCTCGCGCACATCGAGCGAAAAGCCACTGACGGCGGCCCGGCCTGTACCGAAATCCTTGCCGAGCTGGTTGAGGATCAGCCTCGCCATGGGATCACTCCTTTCGGCAGTCGTTTCGCCAGAAGCTCGAGCAGCAGCATCAGCACGACGACCATGAGGACGACGAGCACCGAGAGCGCCGAAGCAAGGTCCGAGCTGCCGCTATCATCGAGATTGTAGATGGCAACGCCGAGTGTCTGGGTGCCGGCAGACCAGAGCAGCGCCGAGATCGTCAGCTCGTTGCAGGCAATCAGAAAGACAAGGATAACGGAGGCGCCGGCGGCCGGCGCAATCAGCGGCACGATGATATCGGCAAGCCGGCGGAAGAAGCCGGCGCCGGAAAGCCGTGCGGCCTCCTCCAGCGCCGGATCGAGCTGGTGGAAGGCGCTGACCACGGGTTTCAGGCTGACGGCGAAAAACGACGAGAAATAGGCGATCAGGATGATCCAGATCGTGCCGTAGAGCGAGACGTGCAGGATCGGAATCGGTGCTGCGAACACCAGGATGAAGCAGACCGCCATGACGATGCCGGGCAGCGAATAGGGTATCTCGATCAGGCTGGAGACGATGCGTGACAACGCGTCCTTGCGCCGCGTCAGCGTGTAAGCCGCAAGCACTGTCACCACGAGGAGACCAAGCGCGGTCGCGCCGGCAAGCGACAGCGAATTGATGAAGGCGGTGCGCGTCACAGCCTGCCTGAACAGGATCTCCTCAAAGGCATGCAGCGACATGGTCTTGAAGGTGAGCGGCACGCCATAGGCCGGCACCAGCGCGCCGGCGACCAGCGCGAAGAAGGGTGCTGCCAGCATGAAGAACAGGATCGCCCAGACGAGCGGTGTGAAGACCAGCCGCCAGGCGCCGAGTTCGAAGGCCGCACTCGCCCCGGATAACCCGATGACGCGGTAGTCGCGGCCGCGCAACGCCCGGTCCTGGATCACCAGCCCGACGACCGAGATGATGGCGATGATCGCCGAGAGCACGGCGACATCACCGAAGGTGCGGCTGGTGAAAGCGGAGAACTTGGTGAAGATCAACGTCGGCAGCGTGAAGATCGAGGCCGGAATGCCGAGAATGGCGGGAATGCCGAAATTGCCGGTGCAGGAGACGAAGGAGATCGCCGCTCCTGCAATGATGCCGGGCAGTGACAAAGGCAGGATGATGTCGCGGAACACCCGCAGGCTGGAGGCGCCGGAAAGCCGTGCGGCTTCGACGCCGTCGCGGGGCAGCGTCATCAGCCCGGCCCGAAGCGCCAGATAGATCAGCGGCGCATGCTGCACGCCATAGAGCAGCGCGATGCCACCCACCGAATAGAGCGGCTGCGGCGAGCCGAGCGGCGGGGCGAGATGCAACGCCTTCAACAGCGGGCTGGAGGGGCCTGACATCTGTACCCAGGCAAGCGCCGTCACCTGCGGCGGGATCATCATCGGCAGCACGAAGAAGAAGCTGAGCAGCCCCTTGGCGCGGATATTGGTCAGCGTCAGCAGGAAGGCAAAGAGGCAGCCGATGACGAGCGAGATCGCCGTGCCCAGAATGGCGGTGACGACGGTGTAATAGGTCGCCGACCACAGCGACGCCTCGCTTAAAACCGTCATCACGCCGCCATCGGCAAAGGCCGCCATTCCAACCATGCCGAGGCGGGCGAGCGGCAGCACGCTGAGGATCAGGACGATGATGACGACAAAAGGAAACAGCCAGGCGGGCTGGCTGTTTCCGGTTTTGATGTATCCGTGCATGAAAGGATCAGTTCGAGCCGTAGATGCCCGAGAAAGTCTTGAGATCCTGGTCGGTATTCTTCAATGCTTCGGCCGCCTTGATTGGCAGGACTTTGATGGTGTCGCGCGCGGGGAAACCTTCCGGCAGCTTCATGCCGTTGCGGGCCGGGATGTAGCCGAGCTTCAGGAAGCCTTCCTGGCCCTTTTCGGAGAGCACGTAATCGACGAACTTCTTGGCGGCATCGGCATTTTTGGTGCTGGCGAGGATGCCGACCGGCTCGGTGACGGCCGAAACGCCTTCGCTTGGGAAGACGAATTCGACAGGAGCGCCCTTGGCCTTCTCGCGGATCGGCAGGTAGTCGACGACCATGCCATAAGCCTTTTCGCCCGAGGCGACGGACTTCAGCACGGCGCCGTTGCCGCCGGCAGCGATCGCGCCATTTTCCGCGAGCGACTTGTAAAAGTCCCAACCGAGTCCAGGAACGGCGGCAAGCGTCTGGGCGTGGATGAGGGCCGCACCCGAGGCAAGCGGGCTCGGCATGGTGACGAGGCCTTTGGCTTCCGGCTTGGTCAGGTCCTTCCAGCTCGCAGGCTTCATCGCTGCCGAAGTATTGTACATGATGCCGGTGGTGATCAGCTTGGTCGAGTAGTAATAGCCGTCGGCGTCATAAAGGGCGGCGTCGTACTGAGCAGCCTCCGGTGACTTGTAGGCGAGCAGCTTGCCGTCTTCCTTGAGGCGCTCCAGCGTCACCACGTCGGCGATGAGGAGAATGTCGGCGACCGGGTTGCCGGCCTGGATCTCGGCCTGAAGCTTCGCCATGATCTTCGGCGTGCCGTCGCGCACCCAGTCGACCTTGATATCGGGATTGGCTGCCATGAAGCCATCGACTGTCGCCTGCGCGTCCTCGTTCGGCTGGCTGGTGTAGAGAACCAGGTTTGCGGCCGAAGCCGGAATGGCAAAGAGGCTCGCGGCGACAAGGGCTGCGGCGGAGACGATCGTTTTCATGGGAGGGATCCTCGATTTCGATACCCCTCCCTTATTAGGGGTCGTTAACAGAGATGTGACACGGCGCGGCGGTTGGTCCACGCCCTGCACCACAGCTTTCCCATCAACCAGTTGTGACCTCGCCACGCTCGCCTCGTTGAGTTCACCGAGGATCAACTGCAGCAGATGCTTGACCAGCGGGGCCCGCCCCGCCGATACGTCGCGCAGGCAGAGCCGGTCATGGCCCGCGGACAAAACCTCCGCGGCGGCCGGCCACGGCGCTCACACGCCGTGGCCCCTCGGATCGAATACTACTTTGCAGCTTCTTCGATCAGTTCCGCCACCTTGTCGGGATGCGACACCATCACGACGTGGGAGGCGCCATCGACCACCACGGTCCGCTTGGAGCCTGCCCGCTCGGCCATGAAGCCTAGGGCTGCGGCCGGGATGTTCTTGTCGCCGGTGCCGTAGACAAACCACGACGGCAACTTCTTCCAGGCGGGCTCGCCGGATTTTTCGGTCAGGGCAGCCTCGGTGACCGGACGTTGGGCAGCCGCCATCAGGGCCGCCTGTTCGGCCGGCACGTCGCTGGCGAACTGATCATGGAACTTGGCCTGGTCGATATAGAGATCGACGCCGCCGGCGCTGAGCTTTACCGGGGCCGCAAGCGCTCCGCTCAGCGTACCGCCCGGAAACTTGCCGGCGAGATCTGCGACCGATTCTCCGGCATCCGGCGCGAAGGCCGCGACATAGACCAGCGACCTGACGTTGTCGTGGCCGTTGGCCGCGGTCGAAATGACCTGGCCGCCATAGGAGTGACCGACAAGGACCACAGGGCCGGCGATGCTGCCAACCACGTCGGAGACATAGGCAGCGTCGTTGGAAACGCTACGCAGCGGATTGGCGGCTGCCACGACAGAAAAGCCATCCTTGCGCAGGATTTCGACGACGCCGTTCCAGCTGGATGAATCGGCAAAGGCGCCATGGACGAGGACAACGGTCGGCTTGGCCGGCTGGGCAACGGCAGCACCGGAAAGAAGAGCGCCCACCAGGGCGACGGCAGCAGCAAACTTGAACATTGGTCATTTCCTTTCGTCGGTTGAGTTTCAAAGGAGCCGAATGGGGAGCCACAAGGGACTTCACCTGCTTGCGCATCCGTTGACGCAGCAAACCCCTGCAGCTTTCCGCGTTCGGTATATAGTTTGTCAGCGATTTCTTTGTACGCGATCTAAGTAAGTCATCTCGCCTGGCGAGTCAATAGCTTGCAAACAGATCGCGCACAAATTATATTGAGATCAAAGGAGAGCGTCATGAAAGACACCACATCAAATGATCTCGCTGACGTGCCCAAGATCGATGAAATGCTTTGCTTTTCGATCTATTCGGCAAGCCACGCCTTTAACCAGCTTTACCGTCCCCTGCTCGACGAGCTGGAACTCACCTATCCGCAATTCCTGGTCATGACCGCTCTGTGGGCGCGGGACGACCGCACGGTGAAGGATCTCGGCGAGACACTTTTTCTCGACTCCAGCACCCTCACTCCGCTGCTGAAGCGGCTGGAAAATGTCGGCCTCGTCACCCGCAACCGAAATCCCGCCGATGAGCGCCAGGTGCTCTTGCGCCTGACGGAGAAGGGACTGGCCCTCAAGAGCCGCGCCTCCCATGTGTTCGACTGCATCGGCAAGGCTGTCGGTCTCGACGCCGAGACTGTCAGCAAGATTCGGGACGCAATCGCTTCGCTTCGCGACAATATTCACAAGAAGGACAAGCAGGAGAGCTGACGTGGCCTCCACCACGTCGACGCTGCGCCAAGACAATTTCCGTCGACAAGCCGATGACATATTGTACGATCTGCCGCTCGGCTCGTGATCGGCCATAGCCGCCGCATGGCCGGAAGATGCCGACGCTCAGAATCTCGCCTAAGCCTCACGCAGCCGTGAACGCGCAGCCATTGCCATCTCCGAGCGTTGAGGTACGTCAGTCTTTTTTAAAGGGAGGAATTTCAATGGAATATCGTTTGCTAGGCCGTTCCGGCCTGAAGATTTCGACTTTGACCATGGGCACGATGACCTTCGGCGGTGTCGGCTGGGCGAAGACCGTCGGCGACCTCGGCGTCTCCGAGGCGAAAAAGATGATCGATATGTGCATCGATGCCGGCATCAATCTGATCGACACCGCCAACGCCTATTCCGACGGTGAATGCGAAAACATCATCGGCAATGTGCTCTCCGGCAAGCGGCCGCAAGGCGTGTTGCTCGCCACCAAGGCCCGCTTCAGCATGGGCGACGGACCGAACGACCAGGGTCTGTCGCGCTACCACCTGATCCGCGAATGCGAGGCGAGCCTCAAGCGCCTGAAGACCGATGTGATCGACCTTTACCAGGTGCATGAATGGGACGGCCAGACGCCGCTGGAAGAGACGATGGAAGCCCTCGACACCCTGATCAGGCAGGGCAAGGTGCGTTATGTCGGCTGCTCGAACTATTCCGGCTGGCACATCATGAAGGCGCTCGGCATCGCCAACGAGCACAGGTATCAGCGCTTCGTCAGCCAGCAGATCCACTATACGCTGGAAGCCCGCGACGCCGAATATGAACTGCTGCCGATCTCGATCGACCAGGGCCTCGGCGTGCTGGTCTGGAGCCCGCTCGCCGGCGGTCTGCTCTCCGGCAAGCATCGCCGCAACCAGGCAGCGCCCGAAGGTACGCGCCAGTTCGCCGGCTGGACCGAACCGCCGATCCGCGATGAGAACCGCCTCTGGAATATCGTCGAGACGCTGGTCGCGATCGGTGAGGAACGCGGCGTCTCGGCCGCACAGGTGGCGCTCGCCTGGCTGATCGGCCGCAAGGCGGTGACCTCGGTCATCATCGGCGGCCGCACCGAAGCCCAGTTCCGCGACAACATCGCCGCCGCCGAGCTGAAACTCACGGATGAGGAGCGCAAGCGCCTCGACGCGGTCAGCCTGCCACCGGTGATCTACCCCTATTGGCACCAGTTGAACACGGTTAGCGACAGGCTTGGTGAAGCCGATCTCGAGCTTTTCGGTCCGCATCTGCAGCAATAGGCGATAGCGGAGCAGCATTGCACGGCGGAAGACAAAGCATGTCGCGCAAAAGTGTGCAGCGGTTTTGCGACCACGACATGCTCAAATCAAAGACCTAAAGTGTGGCAGGCAAATCTGAAAGATCGCGCCATACTTTAGCCGTCACAAAAGATGCACTTTCGCCGTGTTACCGTCAGATCCCGCCACCCCCGCGAGGTTCTCCATGCTGAAGAATTACAAGGTCCTGAAGGGTACGGCGAGCGCACTCGCCCTCGACGACGACAACGATCCCCATATCGAAATCCGCATCGAGGCGAACGGTGTCAGCTACCGCATCGCGCTCAACGTCCGCTCCAAGGAATCGCCGCACGACCTGCTCTACGCCAATATCGTCGATTTCAAGCACCCGGCGCTGACGGAGGCGCTCGAAGCCCTGCCGATGGGCCTGACCGATATCCGCAAGGACCGTCCGGAGCTTGCGATCGACTATGTCCGCAGCGGACTGATCGAGCGCGAGGACATGAATGTCGCGCCCTTCCAGCTATCCGGCCCGAAGAACGACCTGCGCGATTTCATCGAGCCGATCGTCCAGGAAGGCATTGCCGATTCCGACGTGCATTTCTATGCCTTCGGCGAGGCCTGGGGGCCTGAAAACAACAAGCCGGACCAGTATTTCCGTTTCGAGCCGGGCAACGGCATCCACGACATCCACATGAACCAGGGCGACGGCGGCAGCTTCAAGGCCACCAACGGGCCGAACCAGGACGGAGCGCTGCTCGTCCATTTCAATGATACCGACGAATGGGCGGCGATCTTCCTCTGCTTTCAGTCGCAGAACTGGAACACCGATGCGGCGACCGGCCATCCGGTTTCCGACAGCCGTGGAGGCCAGGGCCGCGGCGAAGGCACACGCCGGCCGCAGCCGATCGTCGCCTCGTCGCTACGCATCGTCGCCGCGCTGATCAACCCGGTCAACGGCGAAGGCGGCACCGAGGCCGAAACGGTGACGATCATCAACCGCTCCGACATGGAGGCATCGCTCGAAGGCTGGAAGCTGGAGGACGAAAACAGCAGGACCCAGACACTGTCGGGATCGCTGAGCGCAGGCGAGGTGCGCACCATAGCGCTCGATGCGGCAGCCGGCGGCCCGCAGCTTGCCAACCGGGGCGGCGACATCATTCTGCGCAATGCCGACGGCGCCGTTGCTGATCGGGTCGGCTACGGCAAGAGCGAGACGGCGAACGAGGGCTGGACGACGATCTTCTGATCGGCGCCCTGCCCTTGCTCCGTCAGCCGGGCGGCTGGAATCAGCTGCCGATTTCGGCCGAGATCAGCGCGCTCAAGCGGCCGATGCCGTCCTCGATCATCTGCTCGTTGGCGCAGGAGAAGCTGACGCGGAAGGTGTTGGCGCCGGAACCATTGGCGAAGAACGCCTTGCCGGGCACGAAGGCGACCTTGGCGGTTTCGAGCGATTTCGCCAGCAGCTTGGCGCCGTCCATGCCCTCAGGCAGCGTGATCCAGATGAACATGCCGCCTTCCGGCTTCGTCCAGCTGGTGCCTTCAGGCATGTATTTCTCAAGAGCGGCCAGCATGCAGTCGCGGCGTCGGCTGTAGGCGGCCTTGATCTTGGCGACCTGCGCGTCGAAGCCGCGCTCGGCGACATCTGATATCGCCATCTGGTTGATCGTCGAAGAATGCAGGTCGGCCGCCTGCTTCATCAGCACCAGCTTGCGGATGACGGGCGCACTGGCGACGATGAAGCCGACCCGAAGGCCGGGCGCCAGCGTCTTCGAGAAGCTGCCGCAATAGATCGTGCGCGTATCGTTGATATGACCCTTCTCGGCGATTTCGAGCGCCAGGATCGGCGGGATCGGATCGCCGTCGTAACGCAGCGACTGGTAGGCCGCATCCTCGATGACGGCGATGTCGAGATCTTCCGCCAGTGCCAGGACCTTCTTGCGGCCGTCAAGATCGACGGTTTCGCCGGTCGGATTGGAGAAGTCAGTGGAAAGATAGGCGAACTTTACCTTGCCGCCGGCAGCGGAAGCGGCCGCGCGGTAGGACTCGGGCGTGCGGTTGCCGTTCGGCGTCAGCTGGTCGTAGGCCGGTTCATAGGCATTGAAGGCCTGCAGCGCGCCGAGATAGGTCGGCCACGTCACGAGCGCGGTGTCATCAGGCGACAGGAAGAGCTTGCCGAGATAATCGAGACCCTGCTGCGAACCGGACACGATGAAAACGTTATCGAGTTCGCAGGGGATGCCGAGAGCCGCCATCTGCCCGACCAGCCATTCGCGCAGCGGTTTGTAGCCCTCGCTGACCGAATATTGCAGCGCCGAGTTGACGGCGGCGCCGTCGAAGATATCGGCATAGGCCTGCTTGAATTCCTGATGGGGAAACAACGCCGGATCCGGAATGCCGCCGGCGAAAGAGATAATGTCGGGCCGGTCGAGAAGCTTCAAGAGCTCGCGGATCTCGGATGCGCGCATGCGCGACGAGCGCGACGCAAACATGGTGTCCCAGTTCAGCATGGGGTTTCCTCGTATTTTTCTATTCCCCCAGCAGACCATGCCGGAGAATTTATGTCAACAATACTGACCTATTTTCTTGTCCCTGTGACAAGAAAGCGATTATTCCCCTGATCGATGCCGAAACCGCCTGATTCAGGCCTTTCCAAGACCAGCCCGGCGGCAGTAGTGTCGCCGCCACTATTCAATGTACTATCAAGGTGCCAGCAATGACCGCGACGACGACCTCTCCTGAAATCAAAATCGAATTGCACAAGTCTCCCGTCTCCGACGCCGACCGCATCCAGGCACTGGAGACGCCCGGCTTCGGTAAGGTCTTCACGGATCATATGGTCCTGGCACGATGGACTGCCGACAAGGGCTGGCACGATGCGAAGGTTACGCCGAGGCGTCCTCTGGAGCTCGATCCTGCAAGCGCCGTGTTACACTATGCTCAGGAAATTTTCGAAGGCATGAAAGCCTACAAGGCAGACGATGGCCGGATTCTGCTCTTTCGGCCCGAAGAGAACGCCCGCCGCTTCGCGCAGTCGGCGACTCGCATGGCTATGCCTCCTGTGCCCGAAGAACTCTTCCTGAAGGCGGTCGAAGAACTGGTCCGCGTTGACAAGGCCTGGATTCCATCCGGCGACGCCAGCCTCTACCTTCGCCCCTTCATGTTCGCCAACGAGGCGTTCCTGGGCGTTCGTCCAGCTCAGGAATATGTCTTCTGCATCATCGCCTCCCCGGTCGGCGCTTATTTCAAAGGCGGAGCGAAGGCGGTTTCCCTATGGGTAGAGACCGAATACACCCGTGCTGCCGCCGGCGGCACCGGTGCTGCAAAATGCGGCGGAAACTACGCAGCAAGCCTCGTGGCGCAAGCCGAGGCGGCGAAGAAGGATTGCGATCAGGTCGTCTTCCTGGATGCGGCAGAGCATCGCTGGGTCGAAGAACTCGGCGGCATGAACGTCTTCTTCGTCATGAATGACGGATCGGTGGTGACCCCGCCTCTTGGCGGTACGATCCTGCCGGGTATCACCCGGGCCTCGGTGATCGTGCTCGCTGGAGAAAAGGGCTTGCGCGTCGAGCAGCGTCCCTACTCCTTCGCGGAATGGCAGCAGGACGCAACCAGCGGCAAGCTCGTCGAAGCCTTCGCTTGCGGCACTGCCGCGGTCCTGGCGGGCATCGGCCTGGTCCGGCATGCCGGCGGCGAGTTTCTGGTCGGAGACGGACAGACCGGCAAGTTGACCAGCGAACTGCGCCAGCAGCTCGTCAGCCTGCAGAAAGGCGTAACGAACGATGAGCGCGGCTGGACGCGCCTTATCCCGGCCTGAACTCCGGACGTTCCACACGAACGGCGGCGTCAACACCGACATGGTGGGGGCGCCGCTCTCCGGCTCGCCCGCAAAGCCGCCGGGCTGGCGATCTATTCCGCCCTTCTGCACGATACGATGTTCTTCGAGCCGACAGCCATTAAGCAATCCGCGAATCTCTTTCGAAACCGGGCGCCGCCCTTATTTTTGGGCCGAGGCAGCCGGGAAAACCCATCGTCAACTTCCCATTTGGCGACCGGAATAGCATCAACGCCAAAAACGGTTCGCCATTGACCGATGCCAAGTTAATTCTTACTATCTAATAATCGATAGAGGAAAGGTAAGAATGGCAACCGCAACCCTCTCTACAAAATTCCAGATCTCCATTCCCAAGGAAGTGCGCGAACAACAGCACTGGTCGGCGGGACAGGAATTCGTGTTCATACCCAAAGGCAAAGGCGTATTGCTGATGCCGGTCCCGACGCTTGCCGATCTTCGCGGCATCGCCGAAGGCGCAGACAAGAAAAACTACCGTGACCGGAACGACCGTTTCTGATGCGCGTGATCGACAGCTCCGCATGGATAGAATGGCTGACGAAAAGTGCTGCCGGAACCAGGCTGCAGGCTGAAATCCCGGAACGCGATCAATGCATCGTTCCGACGATCGTGCAGCTTGAGCTTTCCAAATGGCTGGCACGCGAAAAGGACGAGGAAGTCGTAGACAGCTTCATCGCTTATACCGCGACATGCATGGTTGTTTCTCTCGACACGACGCTTGCTCGCCGTGCTGCCGAAATATCGGCAACCCATAAACTCGCCACCGCCGATGCGATCATTTATGCGACCGCGGAGCGCCATGATGCCGATATCCTGACCTGCGACGCCCATTTCAAGGATCTCGAACGCGTCATCTATATCGATAAAAAAGACTGATCCGCATGTGACCCAAGCCCTCGACGGCCGGGCACAACGCTTCTATCACAAACTGGGAAATGATAATCTGGCATCAGGAATGGCTGAAAACCGGCATGTGCGGGCGGCACCGAATCCAATGGCGAAAATGACGATCTCGCTTCCGGATCATCTGGCGGAATACGTCGAAAACCGTGTCGCAAGCGGTAGTTACAGCAGTGCCGGCGCATTCCTGGCGGAGCTTATTCTGAAGGATCAGCTCCATCATAAGCTTGACGACGAGGAACTGCGCAACATTCTGAGACAGGCTGAGGAAAGCGGCCCGAGCGAGCGACGCATTCCCGACATCCTGTTGGAAACGAAGGCAAAGCTGCGTGACAACCACCTATAGGCTGACCCAAACCGCCTACTCTGTGCTATCGGGCATCGACGAATATGCTAGCCTCAATTTCGGCGAGGCGCAGGCAGACGCCTATCTTCTCGACTGGGACAGGATTTTCGTGCTTCTTTCGCATGCTCCCTCCATGGGAGAAGAGTGCGACGAACTCGGCGCTGGCCTTCGCCGCCTCCTCCACATGCGTCACGTCGCCTTCTACCGGGTGACATCGGAAGGGATTGTCGTCATTGACATCATCGACGCCGACCGGCTTCCTGAACGACATCTCCAATCCAACCGACGCCCACGATCGGCCGAGCAGCATGCCTCTTGACTGCACCTCCGCCTTCTATGAGGAAAATGCCGAGACATATGCCAACCGGGCGCGCAGCCTGCCGAAGCAGCAGCTCGATGCCTTCCTCGCCGGGCTTGCGCCGGGTGCGGCAATCCTCGAACTCGGCTGCGGCGGCGGGCAGGACAGCGCCTATATGCTGTCGCAGGGCTTCGATGTGACGCCGACCGACGGCTCCGCCGAACTTGCAAGACAGGCCGAAGCGCTGATCGGCAGGCCCGTCAAGATCATGCTGTTCCAAGAACTCGATGCCGAAAGCGCCTTCGACGGCGTCTGGGCGCATGCGAGCCTTCTCCACGTCCCACGGCCGGAATTGCCTGATGTTTTCACCCGCATCCGTCGCGCGCTGAGGACCGGCGGCATCATTCACGCGAGCTTCAAGGCCGGGGACGCGGAAGGCCATGACGGCTTCGGGCGCTATTACAACTTTCCGTCCGCCGAATGGCTGTCAGAACTGCTGACGAAGGGCGGCTGGCGCAACATCACTATCGGCGAAAGCGACGGCAGCGGGTATGACGGCAAGCAGACCCGCTGGCTCAGGGTGAGCGCCCAACGATAAAGGTCCTGAAGTTTTCGCACCTGTCTTATCGCAACAGCTCAAGCATGCTGCCTAAAGTGCGCCACAACGCCAGCAATACACTATGCCGCACGAACTGCCGCAATACTGTCATTCCGGCGACCCAAGGCGAGAAGGCAGCCGCCGCAATTCCGCGATTTCATCAAGCAGGCGATCTACAAGCCATTGCCGCTCGGGCGATATCGCGTCAATCAGCCCGACGAACGCATTCTCGACAAGATCGCCTTTGAGCCATTCAAGGACGAGATGGCGCCTCTCCGGCGCGACATCCTGCCAAAAGCCACTGCCTCTATAGATACTTTTGATATCGACGCCGGTGAGTTGAATGAAAGCATTCGGTGTCGGCTGCTTCACCCAAAGACTCAGGCATGCCTGGAACTGAAGATCGAGCTTTGCCATCGCCACTATCCAGTCCCAAGCCAACGCATCGAGATCAGGATCCTGCAGCCTCTTGTATGCCCAGGCCGAATAGAAAAGATTCGCCACGGCTGTCTGCTCAGCTATCGGCCACTGCTGCCAGTCGCACAATAAAAGCTTGGAAGCGATAATCGGAGGCTCGAAGCCATACGCGGAAGGGCTGAGGACGGCACAATGGAGGATACGCGGCAGGAAGTGCTTGAAATCATCCGCCGAGCCAACAGTCGTTATAGCGCTTGCCACATACCGGCCCAACTCTGCCGCATCGATCTCCCGCAAAGGCGCTGATTTGAGTGCAGCGAGAATTTTCTCGGCGTCGCGTAGCGGCGAAGCGTCCAGCGAAGATGGGAACGGATATTCTAGAAATGCTGGATAGAGCGCCCTGAGGCTATCTTCAAGGTCCTGCTCTGCCGAGCGCATGATCGCTTCAAACACATCAGATCCAATATAGCGGCTACGGACGCACGAATGGCAAAAGAGGCCGGCGCTTTCACTCCGGCCTCCCAGTTTCATTTCACCGGAACCGCTTAGTTGACCGACTTGTCGACCAGCTTGTTCTTGCCGATCCAGGGCATCATGCCGCGCAGCTTGGCGCCGACTTCTTCGATCGGGTGGCTGTCGTTCAGGCGGCGGATGCCCTTGAAGCGCGAGCCGCCGGCGCGGTATTCCTGCATCCAATCGGACGTGAATTTGCCGGTCTGGATGTCCTTGAGGACGCGCTTCATCTCGGCCTTGGTCTCGGCAGTGATGATGCGCGGACCGGAGACATATTCGCCCCACTCGGCCGTGTTGGAGATCGAGTAGTTCATGTTGGCGATGCCGCCTTCATAAATCAGGTCGACGATGAGCTTCACTTCGTGCAGGCACTCGAAATAGGCCATTTCCGGCGCGTAACCGGCTTCAGTGAGCGTTTCGAAACCAGCGCGGATGAGCTCGACCAGACCACCGCAGAGAACGACCTGTTCGCCGAAGAGGTCGGTTTCGCACTCTTCGCGGAAGTTGGTTTCGATGATGCCCGAACGGCCGCCGCCGACGCCGCAGGCGTAGGAGAGAGCGAGTTCAAGCGCATTGCCGGAAGCGTTCTGGTGAACGGCAACGAGGCAGGGAACGCCGCCGCCCTTCTGGTATTCGCCGCGAACTGTGTGGCCCGGGCCCTTCGGTGCGATCATGACGACGTCAACCGAAGCCTTCGGCTCGATGAGACCGAAGTGAACGTTGAGGCCGTGAGCGAAGGCGATGGCTGCGCCATCGCGGATGTTTCCAGCGATGTCGGCCTTGTAGATGTCGGCCTGCAGTTCGTCCGGGGTCGCCATCATCATCAGGTCCGCCCAGGCGGCAGCTTCGGCAACCGTCATGACCTTGAAGCCATCGGCTTCGGCCTTCTTGACGGTCGGCGAACCGGCCTTGAGTGCGATGACGACGTTCTGGGCGCCGCTGTCCTTGAGGTTCAGCGCATGGGCACGGCCCTGCGAACCATAGCCGATGACGGCGACCTTCTTGGCCTTGATGAGGTTGAGATCGGCATCACGATCGTAATAGACGCGCATTTGAAGTTCCTTCCCTTTGCTTGTCTTGTTGACTGTCATTAAAGCGGAATCAGCCGAGAACCGGCATCTCCGCCAGAACCTTGTCCGTGCCATAAAGCCTGAGGAAGGCGGTCACCGCCCTCTCCGCCTGGCGTGCGGTATCCTTGAGGCCTGGTTCGCCGAGCAGCATGCGCACATGCAGATCGGAGACAACAAGGCCGTAAAGCGTGTGATAAGCCTCGTCGGCATCGGCAAAACGCAGGAGCCCTGCCCTTTTGCCGGCGTCGATCAGCGCCATGGCGCGCCGGTCGATCTGGCGACGGCCGCGCTCGAGCAGCAGCTTGCCTAGTTTCGAGCCGTCGCGGTTCGACTGCCCGATCGCCAGCCGGTTGAGCGCCAGCGAGACGTCGCCGGCGAGCACCTCCAGCAGGTCACGCGCGAAAATGACGACATGGTCATGTAGGCTCGCCGCCGTCAGCCGCTCGCCGTTGCGCTCGAAGGTACGCACCTTGCTCGCCTGATAGGCGATCATCGCCGATAGCAGCCCGTCGCGATCGCCGAACCATTTGTAGAGGCTTTCCTTCGAACAATTGGCAGCACGCGCCACGCCCGAAGTCGTCAGCGCCTTCTCGCCGCCATCGACGAGCAACTGCAGCGCCTGCTCCAGAACGGCGTTCTGGCGCGGCGAAAATTCGCTCGGCTCTGCGGTATCGACGGACACGATCATAGCTCCCATATACGTACCGTACGGTACGGTTCGTGAGGTTTATGCGATAAACCGATCAGGTCGTCAAGAAGCCTGGATAGATTTTTTTAATACGTGAAACCGCGATGAAAGACCAGAATTGGATAGGCGCGAATCCTCGGCGATCGCATAATGTCGCGCTACGCCATTTGCCCGGAGGCTTCGATGTCACGCCTTTCTGCAGCCCTTCTCCTGCTCGGAGCAATCCTCCTTGCCGGCTCAAGCGCTCTCGCGCAGTCCGAAAGCGACGTCTATAATCGCATCGAGGAACTGCACGGCGATGCAGCAAGCTTCGACCGGCCGCTGCGCCAGCTTGTCAAGGCGATGCGCTCGGGCGAAGCCGAGACCATCGCCGGCCTTGCCGAATACCCGCTGACGGTCAAGGCCAATGGCGAGAGCTACGACGTCGAGAGCGCTGAGGATTTCATCGACAATTTCGATGATCTCGTGACGCCGGAAACGCGCCGCGCCGTCGGACGCCAGCAATACGAGGATCTATTCGTCAACAGCGACGGCGTCATGCTGGCCGGCGGCGCCGTCTGGATGGGCGCGATCTGCGAGGACAACGCCTGCGAGGCGAGCCATTGGGCGATCATCGCGATCAACAACTGATGTTTGTCGAGGGGAAAAGGCAATGAAATACCGGATAGCCGCCGCGGTCATGATCGCAGCTCTTGTCGTCGCAGCCAATGCGCGGGCCGCCGAAACGCGCTGCGGCTGGATCGAGAATCCGACGCCCGCCAACTGGTGGCTGGAGGACGCGGAGAACACCTGGACGATCATGACCCAGGGCGACGATGCCGGCGAGGTGGAAGGCATGGAGCTGATCTCCGACATCTCCGAACATGACTATGTCAGAACCAACGGCAATTACGGCTATGCCTGCGCCTGCATGAGTGTGGAAACGGATGGCAAGGACCGCATCACCCGCATCCTCTCCTTCCGTCAGCTAAAGCTCGCCAAATGCCGTGCCGACAAGGCACTGAAATTCCCCGGCTGATCCAAGAAACGCCGGAGCCTATGATGCCGAAGCGCAACCGGCAGGGATCACGAGAGGCTGTGCCGGCATCGTCTTGTCGATCGCGTAAAGCTTTGCGAAACCCGCATCTTCGACCAGCATCAGGCCCGCCGGCATCAAGGTGCCGACATAGCGGTCGGGGATATCGGCATTGGCGACGAGGATGAAATCGAAACGCCTGCGCCAATCCGACAGATAAGGCGTAAAGTTTCTATATTCCTGCATCATTGCCGGGCATGAAAGCACGCCGATCGACAGCAGATTACCCTCGGGAACCGCGATCTCAGACCATGGCGGCAGAACGGACAACGGCTGCTTGCCTTTTGCCGTGAAGAGCGTCGGCACAAAAGCATGCGAGAAGGGCACGGCAAGTGTCGGCAGGTGCCGGAAAGTATCCAACCCCCAGGCAAAATGCCGGTTGGAGTGGGCAAGACTGCTCACTGTCTCGGGTTCATGTCCCAGAGGCAGAACGGCTGCACCGGCCGGCACCTTTTTAAGCACAGTCTCGACGGCGGCAACATCCTTCTGTGCCAGCCACCAGTTCCAGCCGACCCAGCCGGTGCGGCCGAAGACTGCGAGATTGATGATGAGCGCCAGCAACAGCGCTTGCCGGCGCGTGAGATTGGCGAAGGGGCACACCATCGCCATGGCGACGAGCGCTGTCATGATCGGAAAGCGCCAACTGATCCATCCGGTGCCGAGCATGTGGCGAGGCGAAACACAGGAGAGCAGCAGCAGGCCGCAGGCGGCGACGGCAAGCCCCGCATGCATGCGGATGTCGCCCGCGCGGACGGCACGCGTGCAGATGAGGATCAGCGGCAGAACCAGCACGACATCCACCACCGGGACATAAGTCGTGATGGCGGAGAGCAGATTAAGGACGATCAGGATGATACCGTCGTTCCAGGCAAGGCCGAGGCCGTTGCCACCGGCGTTGGGCAAAGCCGCCGTATGGAGATAGAGCGCGAGCGGCGGCAGGACGCAGGCGCCGAGCGCCAGCGCCAACCGGCCGGCGAGCCTCATCAGACCCGCCTTCGACCGCACGATATCGATGCGCCAGGAAAATTCGAGGCCGCAGACGATCGCCATATAGAAGCCAAGCGCGAAGAGATGCATCACCGTCAGCAGCAGCGCGGCGGCGAGCCGCCAGGCAAAAACCAGGGCGGGATTTCTGCGCTGCAGCAGCAGATCGACGCAGGCGAAGAACAACGCCATGCCGAGGCCGATCTGGAAGTTGATGAAGCCGCCGATCATGGTAGCGCACCAGCCGAGCGACAGCATGGCGGTCTGCCAATGGTGCCGGCCGCCGAAAAGCGCGCGGTGCAGGCCGATTGCCCCAAGCGGTGGCAGCACGATCGCCAAGAAAAGCAAAGCCCGTGCAAGCCTGTCTGCGCCGACAAGCGGCCCCAGCCAGGTGGCCAGAACGTCGATCCCGACATTGGTGAAGGTGCGGTTCCAATCGACCGCATAGATCTCGGGAAACGGCTGCTCGCCGATCCCGCCCGAAAGGAGCCAGATACGGGCGTAGTGATTGGCGTAATCGAGAACCGGCGGAAAGGGAAACAGGAGAACCAAAGCCGCGGCAAGCCCGACGAATGCGACGATCGCAACGGTGGAATCCTGCCTGGCGATCGATTCCTCAGGCCCGGCTGCGGCCACAGCAGGCGCGGCAATCCGGTCCATTATCCAATCCGGCTGTTCTTTTGCGAGCGCGGCGGCTCTTCGGATGCAAAGGCCGCATCCAGCGCGGCGCGCTTATCGCTGGCGCTCATCTCCGAGAAAGCGATCGACAATTCTGCGTGTTCACTGCCGCGCACGATCGTCTCGACCATGAACATTGGCCGCTTCTTGCTCTCCTGTACCAGACGGCCGAGATACTCGCCGATGATGCCGATGCAGATCAGCTGGATAGCGCTGAAGACGCTGACCGCGGCCATGATCGACGACCAGCCGGTCACCGTCTCGCCCTGCAGCCAGCGAATGAAGGTGTAGACGAGCAACGCGATCGCAACGCCGGCGCTCATCATGCCAAGCCAAGTGCTGATGCGCAGCGGCGTCGTCGAAAAGCTGGTGATCGCATCGAGAGCGAAATTGATCATCTTTCGCAGAGGATATTTCGTCGTGCCGGCAAAACGGGCGTCACGCTCGTAGGGGAGAGCCACCTGCCTGCCGCCGATCCAGCTGACCATGCCGCGGATGAAGCGATCGCGCTCGGGCATCGCCAGCAGGATATCGACGACGCGGCGCCGCATCAGCCGGAAATCACCGGTATCGCGCGGAATGGTCACGGAAGCGAGCTTGGACAGGGCGCGATAGAAAAGCGAAGCGGAGGCCAGCTTGAACCAGCTTTCGCCCTGGCGGCGCGTGCGCTGACCGTAAACGACGTCGGCGCCGCGCTCCATGATCGGCATCATCATCAAAAGCAGCTCTGGCGGATCCTGAAGATCGGCATCGATCAAAAGCACGCGCTCGCCCCGCGAGGCGGAAAGACCCGCCGTCGACGCCAGCTGGTGACCGTGATTGCGCAAAAGACGCACACCGAGCACCTGCGGCACATCAGCCGCCAGATCCGAAATGATCTCCCAGGTACGGTCGGACGAGCCGTCATCGACGAGAATGAGCTCGAAGGCATCGCCGGCAACGCTCTGAGCAGCCGCGGCAGCGCGGCGGCAGAACTCGTGCAGCCCTTCTTCCTCGTTGTGACAAGGCGCGACGATGGAAAGAAATGGGACTTGCGCCATGCTGACGTCGGTGCCTGCTTGATGTTTGACGCCAGACTAGCGACGAAAGGTCAAACATCCTTTAACGATTGGCTCCCCATCGCAAGGCCGACCTCTTTCTTCTCTGCAGCCAGCGGGCCGTCGCTTTACTTTCGCCGATCGGACAACAAAACTCGACAATACACGTCGTTAGACGCGCGGCTGATTATTCCGCCGCCATAACCTCGCGGGCGCCGTCGATATCGCGGGCCGGCGAGGCGCCGTAAAGGCGGCTGTATTCGCGGCTGAATTGCGACGGGCTTTGATAGCCGACCCGGTGACCGGCCGTGCCCGCATCAAGGCGCTCCACGAGCATCAGACGACGTGCCTCGTGCAGGCGAAGCTGCTTCTGATACTGCACGGGCGTCATCGCCGTGACCGACTTGAAGTGATGATGGAAGGACGACACGCTCATGCTGACGCGGTCGGCAAGGTCTTCGATGCGCAGTGGCCGCGCGAAATTCTCCTTCAGCCATGCGACGGCGCGCGCGACCCTGTTGCTGTGGCTGTCTGCAGTTGCGATGTTGATCAGCCGCGCACCATCCGGCCCGGTCAGCACCCGGTAGAGGATTTCCTGCTCGATCAGCGGCGCCATGGCAGGAATGTCGCCTGGACGATCGAGCAAGCGCAGCAGGCGAATGGCAGCATCCAGGAGTTCCGGCGGAGCGACGTTCACCGCCATCCCGCGCTGCCCGTCGGTATGGGCGGCCGGGCTCGGAATATCGATGCGGCTGAGCAACTCCAGCAGCTTTTCCGAGTCGATTGCCAGTCCCAGGCAGAGATGCGGAACCTCAGGGCTCGCCTCCGTGACGCGCCAGGCGACCGGCAGGTCGAGCGAGGTCAGCAGATAGTCACCAGTTCCATAGCTGATAAGTTCCGTGCCGAGGCGCAGGCTCTTGGCTCCCTGCAGTACAAAGGCAAAACAGGGCCGGTAGCTGCTGTGCAGCGGATCGCTGGGCTTGGACCGACGGCTGATGTGAAGATTGCCGATATCAGTCGCAAACTCGCCGTCACCAGCCGCGAAGCGCATCGCGATATCGACAATTTCCTGATAGGGGCTGAAGGGCAAAGTCATGCGGCAACTCTTTCTGTCAACTGTCTGACGCCGGCGATACCGCTCTTATCTAGAGTGCCCTGGCCATTTCGCAAACAGGCCGGCGCCTCACTTTTGCAGGATCGTGCAAAAAGCTGAGAGGATCGCTCTAACCCTCTGACGCAGTTCCGGGCAATAGTCCACCATCTCTTTCAACCCCCACCACAATCGAAAAGGATGGTTCCCATGCCCATTGCAAGAGGCTACGCCGCGACCGACGCTTCCAAGCCGCTGACCCCTTTCACCTTCGAACGCCGCAACCCGAACCCCGATGACGTCGTTATCGACATCAAGTTTGCCGGCATCTGCCATTCGGACATCCACACTGTCCGCAACGAATGGAAGAACGCCGTCTATCCGATCGTGCCGGGCCATGAGATCGCCGGCATCGTCTCGGCTGTCGGTTCCGATGTGACCAAATTCAAGGTCGGCGATCGCGTCGGCGTCGGCTGCTTCGTCGATTCCTGCATCGGCTGCGCCGAGCGCGACCTCGATCGCGAACAGTATATGCCGGGGCTCGCCGGTACCTACAACGACTTCGAAGCCGACCGCAAGACACGGACCCAGGGCGGCTATTCCGACTCGATCGTCGTTAGGGAAGGCTATGTCATGTCCATTCCGGACAATCTGCCGCTCGATGCCTCCGCGCCGCTGCTCTGCGCCGGCATCACGCTCTATTCGCCGCTGCGCCACTGGAATGCCGGCCCCGGCAAGAAGGTCGCGATCGTCGGCATGGGCGGTCTCGGCCACATGGGCGTCAAGCTCGGCGCCGCCATGGGTGCCGATATCACCGTTCTCTCCCAGAGCCTTTCCAAGAAGGAAGATGGGCTGAAGCTCGGCGCCAAGGAATATTACGCCACCAACGACCCGGAGACCTTCACGAAGCTCGCCGGCACTTTCGACCTGATCATCTGCACCGTCAGCGCCGAGATCGACTGGAATGCCTATCTCGGCCTCCTGAAGGTGGATGGTTCCTTTGTGGTGGTCGGCGCGCCGGAAAACCCGATCCCCGTGCATGCGTTCTCGATCATCCCCGGCCGCAAGAGCATATCAGGCTCGATGATCGGCTCGATCAAGGAAACCCAGGAAATGCTCGACTTCTGCGGCGAGCACAACATTGTCTCCGAGATCGAGAAGATCAACATCCAGCAGGTCAACGAAGCCTATGAACGCGTCCTGAAAAGCGACGTCCGCTACCGCTTCGTCATCGACATCGCCTCGCTGGCAGCCTGAGAAAATGAGAGGCGGCTCCTTTGGGGGGCCGCCTTCTGTCAGCCTTCGCGCCCACGACGAAGTATGCACTGAGGAAACTCACGACATGCCTTCGACATGTCGATGCAGGCTCATCAGATATTCGGCACCGTTGAACAGATCGGAGCCTGAGCGTTGGCGCGAACGTGGCGGGCCGGCCATTGGGGCATAATGGTCGAAAGAGGTTTCCATGGTCCCCGCCCCGCTCGTCAGGCCCGGCAATTGCTGCTGGACGCTCTGAATCATCGCGGACGCCATGGTGCCTTCCAGCCGGGCCATGCCGTCGGCAATCACGGAATCCGTCATCGTCGCGGCAGATTTCGCAAGCAGGGTCAGCAAGCCGCTCAAGCTCTCCGCGGGCGCTTCAAGATGAAAGCGGTCGATCGGTTCGCATAGGACGGTTTGCGCGGCCGCCAGTGCATCTGCCAGCACCCAAGGCGTCAGCTGCCGGAAATCGGCGGCGGTGCTTGCAGGCGAGCTATGCCGGGCTGCCGTCATCGCCACGTGGCAATCGATGACCTGCCAGCCGAAAACGCCCTGCTTCAGCGTTTCGAACACAGTTTCTTCGACCGCCCTGTAAAAGCTGGCGGGCATCTGGCCCACGTCCACATCAAGTGCAAAGCTATTGCCTGCCCCTTCTGGACGCGGTTCGACGCGTAGACCGACGGTGCCGAGAAACGGATTGGGCTCCTTGAAGAGGATCTGCAGGCCCTCCCCGGTTCCCATAAGCCTCTCCACTAAGATGACCGTGCTTTCCTCGAACCCAGCCTCGAGACCGAAATCTGTCAGCAGGGTCGATTGGACGACTTCCTTCTGCACCTCGCCATAGAGCGATACGAAGATTTCCTCCGCATCATCGTCCCGGCGCAGATTGATCAACGGGTCCTGCTCGGCCATCTGGTTCAGCGCCAGCCAGAGCGCCGCCTTGTCGGAGGGCCTTCGGGCAAGGACGCGGGTTTCGAGGCTGGGCGGGGCAAACTGCGGCCGGCCGCTCGCGAGCAGGTCGCCACCCACCGCATCTCCGATGCGTGCGCCGGCAAGGCCGCTTACGCGCGCGATCTGCCCGGCGCAAAAGCTTGCTGCGCCATGAACCCGGCCGGCCTCAAAAACGTCGATCGCGGTCACCCTATCCGGGCCTTTCGGCAAATCCAGATATTGCCGGAGCCGGACCGTGCCTGACGTCAGATACATATAGGCCAGCTTTTCACCGCCCCAGCCGCGTTCGATCTTGAAGATTGTTCCGGCAATCGGCCCGTCCGGATCGAGGCGCCGGCCGGGCAACATCGTCGCCATGGCGGATGTCAGGGCCGGCACACCGACGCCGGTCGTTGCCGCACCTGCGAAGACAGGATGCACCAGACTGCTCGCGACCTGATCGATCAGGCAGCGTTCAAGCCTATCCGCCGTCAGGCGATCGGGCGTCAAGACGTAATCGTCCAGCAGCGCCTCGTCATTCTCCGCGAGTGCTTCGCTGAGCGGCGTGAAAAGCGGCTCGCATCCGGGAGCCAACGCCTCCACCGTGGCAAGCCTGCTGCCGGCATCGATCACGGAAGACATGGCGATGGGGCGGACGAGCAATTGGCTGGCAAGAGCCTTCAGCACGTCCTCATATTGCGCGCCGAGACGATCGACCTTGTTGACGAAGAAGATGAAGGGAACGCCAAGCCGCCGTAGCGCCCGCACCAGCACCCGCGTCTGGGCCTGCACGCCTTCGACCGCCGAAACGACGACGACCGCGGCATCCAGCAATCCGAGCACCCGCTCGACCTCGGCGATGAAATCCGGGTGACCGGGCGTGTCGATGAGATTGACGATCCTGTCGCCGATCGCAAACGACACCACCGCGGCCCTGATCGTGATGCCGCGTTGCCGTTCGAGTTCGAGAGTGTCCGTCTGTGTATTGCCGGTATCGACGCTGCCGAGCTTGTCGATGACGCCGGCGTCAAAAAGCAGTCTTTCGGTAAGGCTAGTCTTGCCTGCATCCACATGGGCGAGGATGCCCAAATTCAAAGTGCGCATGAACCACCAACTTCTCAGAATTTCGAATGTGATTTTCGTGAGAAGTGAATCGGCGCATTGGAACCTCTACCCGTTGCTAGGCTTGGATGCGTGACCCCGGTGGTTGGGAGACGCGGGCGGGATGCTAAGGGTGGGTGTGGAGATATGTCAAGCTGGGTGCATTGCATTTACGGTGCGGGCGAGCCGAGTGGTTTCCTGTGTCGGGGTTCCGTGGGATACCCCCCTCTGCCCTGCCAGGCATCTCCCCCACAAGGAGGGAGATCGGCTGGGCGCGATGGCCTCCCCAAACAACTACCGCATGGTTATTACTATACAGCAGAGAGGGACGGACGACCCAACCTCTTGCCGATCTCCACCCTTGTGGGGGAGATGCCCGGCAGGGCAGAGGGGGGTGCCACACGGCACACCCTCTCTTAACTATCCTCTGGCTTAACCCAAAGAGAGCCTACCCGTCCTCCCGCATCGTCTCCCGCTGGGTAATCAGCCGGGCGCTGTGCTGGCCGCTCAGATAGATCCACAGCCAGCTCCAGGCGACGGAAAAGCGCGAGCGGGTGCCGATCAGGAAGTAGATATGGGCAAGACCCCAGATCCACCAGGCGATCCAGCCCTTCAGCTTGATCGGGCCGAAATCGATGATCGCGGCACTCTTGCCGATCGTCGCCAGGCTGCCCTGATGCCAGTAACGGAAAGGCGTCGGCGCGGGTTTGCCGGATATGCGGGCGCGAATGACCTTGGCGACGTAACCGCCCTGCTGCTTGGCGGCAGGCGCTATGCCCGGCACCGGCTTGCCGTCCTCGCGCATGACGGACGCGGTATCGCCGACGACGAAGACGTCGGGCAGACCCGGCGCGCTCAGATCCTTCTCGACCGCGACGCGCCCTGCCCGGTCGGCGGCAACGCCGAGCCATTGCGCCGCCGGCGAGGCGGTGACCCCGGCTGCCCAGACGATCGTCCGGCTGGCAACGAAGGTCTCGCCGATCTTCACGCCGTCGGCGTTGCACTCGGTCACCGGCTTGCCCAGATGGATCTCGACCCCGAGTTTCTCCAGCGCCTTCTGGGCATAGGCCGAAAGCTCCTCGGCGAAGGTCGGCAGCACCCGCGGGCCTGCTTCGACCAGAACGACGCGGGTCTTGCGCGTGTCGATGTTGCGGAATTCCTTGGGCAGCGTGAAATGCGCAAGTTCCGCAATGATGCCGGCCAGCTCGACGCCGGTCGGCCCGGCCCCGACGATGGTAAAGGTCAACAGCGCATCGCGTACGGCAGGATCGCTCTCCATCTCCGCCTTCTCGAAGGCAAGCAGCACGCGCCGGCGGATCGTCGTCGCATCCTCCAGCGTCTTCAGGCCGGGCGCCACCGGCTCCCATTCGTCGTGGCCGAAATAGGCATGCGTCGCTCCGGTCGCCAGCACCAGCGTATCGTAACCAAGAGTCATGCCCTTGCGTAAGGAAACAGTCTTCGCGCCACTGTCGACGCCCGTGACCTCGCCGAGCAGCACCGTCACGTCAGGCCGGTCGGCATAGAGGCGGCGGATCGGCCAGGCGATCTCCGAGGTGGAGAGAATGGTGGTCGCCACCTGATAGAGCAGTGGCTGGAAGAGATGGTGATTGCGCCGATCGACCAGCGTGATTCTGACACCGGCGCCTTTCAAGCCGTTGACGAGTTGCAGCCCGCCGAAACCGCCGCCGACAACGACGACATGATGATCGCTCATGACCTACCCCTTTTGCGCCATTTCGCTCAAAGCCAATGTGGCCTTCGCCGCGATGGTTGCAACTGCCGTTTCGGCATAGCTCCCCTGCATCCCGGTCGGTAGAACCGACTCAATCGGCATATCCGACGGGGATCGCCGTGCCGCCCTTCAGAAGCTCCATCGAGATCGAGGCCGAGACGTCGAAGAGCTCGATCTTGCGGACGATCTGCTTGTAGATCACGTCGTAATGCTCGACGCGCGGCAGCACGATCTTCAGGATATAATCGTGATTGCCGGTCAGCCGGTGCGCTTCGACGATCTCGGGAATGTCGCTGATGATCCGGCGGAAGGTCTCCGTCCAATCGTCGGAATGGTGCGCCGTCTTGATGAGCGCGAAAACCGTCGTCGGCACGCCCATTTTTTCCCGGTCGAGCACGATGATCCGCCGGGCGATATGGCCGCTCTCCTCAAGCCGCTGGATGCGCCGCGAGCAGGCCGACACCGAAAGCGCCACGCGCTCGGCAAGATCGGTCACGGATATGCCTGCATCCTTCTGCAGCATGTCGAGAATGCGCCTGTCGCGATCGTCAAGCATTGCCTAGACTGGACCTCTCGCCGAATTTTTGCATGATCTCGTAAAACCACGCAAAATCATATCACGTATTTCGCAAGGATGACAAACAACGCAAACACGTCGCGCCGGAATTGCGGCATCATTCCCGACAGTTGAGAAGCATGGAGAGCATGAAGAAATGGAAACGATCGGCCTTATCGGCGGCATGAGTTTCGAAAGTTCGGCGGTCTATTACCGTGTCGTCAATGAGATGGTGCGTGACCGCAAGGGTGGCCTCGCCTCGGCCGAACTCATCCTGCATTCTGTCAATTTCGAGGAGATCGTCGCGCTTCAGAAGGCCGGCGACTGGGATATGGCCGCCCGTCGCCTCGCCGACGTCGCTCTGCGCCTGCAGATCGCCGGCGCCGGCTGCATCCTGATCTGCACCAACACCATGCATCTGATCGCCGACAAGGTCGCGGAGAAGATCTCCGTGCCGCTGATCCACATCATCGACGAGACGGCGAAATCGCTGCATGCGGCCGGCCGCAAGCGCCCGCTGCTGCTTGCTACCCGCTACACGATGGAGCACGGCTTCTACAGCGATCGCATGAAGAGCCTTGATGTTGATATCATGGTGCCTGATGCCAGCGACCGCACGACCGTGCACGACATCATCTTCAACGAACTCTGCGCCGGCAAGGTGCTCGACAGTTCTCGCGACAAGCTCATGACGGTGATTGCACGCGCCATCGATAATGGCGCCGACAGCATCATCCTCGGCTGCACCGAGATCTGCCTGATCCTCGACCCTGACCATTTGCCGCTGCCGGGCTTCGACACCACAGCGATCCATGCGCGGGCGGCGGTCGATTTCGCGCTCGGTGCAGACGAGACCGCGGAAGAGGAAGCGGCCTGATATCGCCCCACTCTTGGGATCATCAATTTAATTGACTCAGTCAACTAAATGCACAACAAAGTCTTCGTTCAGAGATCTTTGCCGGACTGCTGACAAAGTCGGCCAACACCTCTGTCGTCATGCTCGGGCTTGTCCCGAGCATCTGCAACCGATGCAGCAGATCCTCGGCACAAGGCCGAGGATGACGCCGAGTAAAGAGCGAGGTTTGTCAGCAGTCTGACAAAGATCTCCATCTGGAGATCTTGTCATGTCCGATATCGCTCTCATCGAAACCGTCCGCGATTTCAACCGCTTCTATACGAACTTCCTCGGCCTCTTGAACAAGGCCTATCTCGACACGCCGTTCACGCTGACCGATGCCCGGATCCTCTTCGAGATCGGCTCGCATGACGGCGTCAGCGCCGCCGCACTTGTCCGCGACCTGCAGCTCGACCCGGCCTATCTCAGCCGCATCCTCAAGCGTTTCCGCGCCGAGGGGCTGATCGAAACCAGCCCCGATCCGGCCGACCTGCGCAGCCAAGTCATCATTGTCACCGACCGGGGACGGGAGCAGTTCGAAGAACTCGGCCGGCGCGCCAATGCGCAGATCGCCGCCCGGTTCGACAATCTCGCCAGCGGCGAACCGGAGGCAGCAGTCTCGGCGATGCACACGATCCGCACGCTGCTCGACCCGGCAGCAAAGTCCACACCGGCCATTATCCGCGCCCACCGCGCCGGCGATATCGGCTGGATCGTCCAGAGCCAGGGCCGTTTCTATGCCGAGGAATATGGCTGGGACCTGCGCTTCGAGGCGCTGGTGGCCGACGTCGCCGGAAAATTCCTCGTCAATTTCGATCCGGCCAAGGAATATTGCTGGATCGCCGAACGCGGCGGCGTCAATGTCGGTTCGGTCCTCGTCACCAATGGCGGCGACGGCGTCGCCAAGCTCCGCCTGCTCTTTGTCGGCAAGTCAGCCCGCGGCCTCGGTCTCGGCAAGCTGCTGGTCGATAAATGCATCCGCTTCTCAAAACAGAAGGGCTACCGCGAGCTTTCGCTCTGGACCAACGATATGCTGGAGACCGCCCGCGCCATCTACGTCAAGGCGGGATTCCGACTTGTCTCCGAGGAGAGACATCGCATGTTCGGCCCCGAAGCGAACGGCCAGAACTGGGTGCTCGATCTCTGAATTTGCTGCGCCGCAGAAATTTCACTTGATTTGGAAACGTTCATTCCCTAATTAGGCGCCATGACCGTTGTCAATCTCACACCAGAAGCAAAGACCCGCAGCCGTGGCCGTCCGCGCGAGTTCGATATGGACGCAGCGCTCGATGCCGCGCTGCGCGTCTTTTCCGAACGCGGTTACCACGCCGCAGCTATCAGCGAATTGACCGAAGCAATGGGCCTTGCTTCGGGGAGCATCTACAAGGCATTCAAGGACAAGCGCGGCATCTTCCTCGCTGCTTTCGCCCATTATCGAAAACTCGGCAGACGGCGCCTGGAAGCGATGATCGCGTCTGCAGAGACCGGTCGCGAGAAGGTCTTCCAGATGGTGATGTATTATACCGAGCTCTCCTATGGCGAAGCCGGCCGCAAAGGCTGTCTCGTCGTTGGCGGCGCCAACGACTTCGCTCTGCTTGACGAGGAAGCCGCTGCCCATGTCGTGACGGCCTTTGCCGCGGACGAAAAGCTGATGGCCGATCTCATCCGCATCGGCCAGACAGACGGCACCATTCCGAAGACGGTAGACCCGGATGCTGCTGCCCTCGCCTTCCTCTGCTTTACCAAGGGCCTGCGCGTCATCGGCAAAACAGGACGCAGCAGGGAAGAGATGCTGTCCGCGGCCGAGGCCGCGATGAAGCTCGTGACCTGAACAGTCCACACCGTGGACGAGAGAAATACCGGCATTCGGTCAAGGATCGGGTGGTCGCAGCCAGCATTTTTGCATTCAATTCTTTCAATCTTTGAATACCGGAGTTTCTGATGAGCATTTCAGCCACCACGCCGGATGAGGCCATTCCCAGGGCGCTATCCCCTTGGCTAACCTTCCTTTTCGCCGCCGCCTGTGGGCTGGTGGCCGCCAATCTCTATTACGGCCAGCCGCTGGCCGGTCCCATCAGTGCCGATCTCGGCTTCACGCCTGCCGCCACCGGCCTGATCGTCACGCTGACGCAGATCGGCTACGGCCTCGGCCTGTTGCTGATCGTGCCGCTCGGCGACCTCACCGAAAACCGCCGTCTGGTGCTGATGCTGATCGCCGTCTCCGCAGTCGCGCTCATCGGCGCGGCGCTGTCGTCGACACCCACAACCTTCCTCGTCGCCTCGCTCTCTATCGGTCTTTCATCGGTAGCGGTGCAGGTCCTGGTTCCCTTCGCTGCCAACATGGCGCCGGATGCAACGCGCGGCCAGGTCGTCGGCAATGTCATGAGCGGCCTGCTCTGCGGCATCATGCTCGCCCGCCCCTTCGCAAGCTTCGTCGCCGAAGCCTCTTCCTGGCATGTGGTCTACTACGTCACTGCTGGCGTCATGCTCGTGCTCGCCGTCGTGCTCCGCGCAAGCCTGCCGGTCCGCCGGCCGACGACCAGGCTACGCTACGGCGAACTGCTAGCCTCCATGGGCCATCTGGCGCTCACCTCGCGGGTGCTGCAGCGCCGGGCGCTCTATCAGGCCGGCATGTTCGGCGCCTTCAGCTTGTTCTGGACGACGACGCCGCTGCTGCTCGCAAGTCCCGCCTTCGGCCTGACACAGAACGGCATCGCCCTCTTCGCGCTTGCCGGTGCAGCCGGCGCCATCGCCTCGCCGATCGCCGGCCGGCTTGCTGACCGCGGCATGACGAAGATCGCCTCGACGCTTGCCATGCTGCTCGGCATGGCCGCCTTCCTGATCAGCCATTTCGCCGGCGACGGCTCGCTTGGCGCTTTGCTGCTCCTGACCGCAGCGGCGATCCTTCTCGATTTCGGCGTGACGACCAATCTCGTCTGCGGCCAGCGCGCCATCTATGCGCTGAACCCGGAACACCGGAGCCGGCTCAACGGCCTCTTCATGGCAACCTTCTTTGCAGGCGGGGCGCTCGGGTCAGCGCTCGGCGGCTGGGCCTATGCGACCGGCGGCTGGACGATGACGGCCTGGATCGGCTTCTGCTTCCCGGCGTTGGCCTTCCTGCTGTTCCTGACGGAAGGACGCGGCAGTAAGGCACATCAGAATCCAGGATCGAACATCTAAAATCTTGACAGAGCCAACTTATAGATGCCCACTTTCAGGAAGCAGCGTATGCATCCGTTTGAGAGCTGCAGAATTTTCGCCTTTTTGCATGGGATTCCGACATGGAGACAGACGAAGAGAAAATCGACGATGCTGTGCTCGCATTGTTATGGCTGACGCTGCATGACGGGGATCGAGCCTGGAAGGGCTTTGACTGGGGCGTAATGGACCGTTTGCATCAGAAGGGTCTGATCGCAAATCCCGCAGGCAAGGCCAAGTCTGTCGTTCTGAGCGACGAAGGTTTGCGAAGATCGGAGGAATTGTTCCGCGCTCTGTTCATGCGGCCAACCAAATAATCGCTGTTGCCGTTTCCAGAAACGCCAAATTCGCTTGTATCAACGGTACTAGCCGCTGACGGTATCGAAATGCAAACGGGCGGCGCGAACGGCATCATGGTTCGCTTCCGCCCAGTTCAGAAGCTGCGACAGCGGCTGGTAGAGCGAACGTCCAAGTTCGGTCATCGAATATTCGACGCTCGGCGGCTTGGTCGGGAAGACCTCGCGGTCGATATAACCATCCCTCTGCAGGTCGCGCAGCGTCTGCGTCAGCATGCGCTGCGAAATATCGGGGATCATTCGCCGCAGCTCGCCGAAGCGATAAGGCCGATCCGCCAGCACCTCGAGCAGCAGCGTCGACCATTTGCCGCCGATCTGCTGCATCATGTCCCTGACCGGGCAATTGCCGAAATCGAGGCCGGCGACATCGATCTCGCGCCGCGCCCCCGGCACCCTGTTCTTCAGACTGACGACCGCGCCACTCATCTGCTGGTTCCCTTTTGGTAACGTAGAGCCGAAAAACTGCCTCCTTTACAGCGCCAAGTCAATTCCTATTCTAGCGTTACTCTCTTTTTGAGACCACAGGCACAACACAGCCAGCACAACACAGAAGGAAACGACGTATGAGCGAAATCATCCTGGTTACCGGCGCTGCCGGGCAGCTCGGCCAGCGTGTCATCCATCACCTCATCGAGACCTACAAGGTCGCCCCCGGCAACATCGTGGCGGCAACGCGCAGCCCGGAAAAGCTTTCCGAACTCGAAAAGAAGGGCGTCGTCACTCGCAAGGCCGATTTCGATGACGCGGCAGGTCTGGAGAAGGCTTTCGCCGGCGTCGACCGGCTGCTGATCATCAGCACCGACGCACTGGATACTCCTGGCAAACGCCTCGCCCAGCACAAGGGCGCCGTCGCGGCGGCAGTCAAATCAGGCGTCAAGCACATCGCCTACACCTCGATGCCGGCGCCGGACAATTCGCTCGTCACCTTCGCGCCCGATCACCTCGGCAGCGAAAACACCATCAAGGCAAGCGGCATCGCCCATACGATCATTCGCGATGCCTGGTATCACGACAACTATCTGCACGGCATGCCGCACAACCTGCAGGGCGGCAAGTGGTATAGCGCCACGGGTGACGGCAAGATCTCGACCATCTCGCGTGACGACTGCGCCCTGGCGATCGCCGCAGCCCTTGCCTCCGGCACATCCGAGAGCGCCACCTATACGGTGACCGGCACCCAGTCGCTGGACAGCCGGCAGATTGCCGCCATCGTTTCCGACGTCGCCGGCAAGCCGCTCGAAGTGATCGACGTCACCGACGAACAGCTCGGCCAGGGCATGCGCGGCGCCGGCCTTCCCGGCTTCGTCGCCGACATGCTGGTTTCTGCCGACGCCAACACCCGCGCCGGCAAGTTCGACATCGTCACCGAAGACTTCACCAAGCTGACCGGCAAACAGCCGCAGCCGCTGAAGGATTTCTTCGTGGAGCACAAGGCTGCCCTGACGGCCTCAGGCGCTCATTGAGTTTGCTGCGCCCCTGCGCTTGGCGTAGGGGCGCAGAGCGACCGGACTTTGGACTCGAAAAACTTCTTCATTTCAGATGAGTCATTCAGGGCAGACGCGCCTTGCCACTTGCGTCAAAGCGGGCAGACTTGAGAGAGGCTATCCTGTGGAATGATTGAGGTCCTTGCTTGGCTCCCTCTTCTCCCCAGCGGGGAGAAGGTGGCCCGAAGGGTCGGATGAGGGGGCCACACGGCACGCCATTCATTGCCCTTCGCTGGCGCTCAGCGCATTCGCGGCACTGCCGCTCACCCCCTCATCCGCCTGCCGGCACCTTTGTAACTTCCCTTTACCCGCTGTTGGCGCTGTAATGCCTATTGCGGTGGTGGATGGA
>NZ_JACCEY010000023.1:440167-463633 GCF_013591995.1 Rhizobium sp. WYCCWR 11146 | reverse complement strand
CGTGCTTCCCGAAAATCGGAATCGATTTTCGGAAAGCACGATGCGCGGATTGAAGGTGTTAGAGCGACCTTTGTGCGTCCGTGAGGACGCACGGCGCTCTAATCTCAGGCGACATGCATTAACGCCTGTCGCAAAGTTTGAACGAACCGACGACTTGCTGCCGCATTTCCCTTTTATCCGGGGCGAGTGCCACTGAGGAGAATGTTATGAAGAGAGTTACCAGCAGCCTGTTGATCGCAACGGCCCTTGTTGGATTGGCCATTCAGCCCGCTGCCGCGCGTGATCGCCATCACCACGATAACACCGGTCGAATTATCGCCGGCGGCGTTGCCGCAGGTGTTGTTGGCGGGCTAATTGGCGGCGCAATCGCCAATGGCGGCGGCCCTCGCTATGTCGATGGTCCTCGCTATGTCGAACCCGCGCCGAGATGCTGGTATGAGGACCGCGATGTCCGCAACCGCTACGACGGCGGCTATCATGCCGAAACTGTACGCGTCTGCGAATAACGGGCAGACTTGGCCTTCCCTATGGCGGCGCGGATCTGATCATACGTGGTCGCCGCTGATTTTCGCCCATCAACCGAGGCTGCATCCGGCAGCCTCGGTTTTTCTTTGCTTGGCCAATCAGTTAGTTCGCAGTCACTCCTCATAGCAAAAATTTCTGGCTGCCACGGCCGCCTGTCATCCAGCTGTCAGAGACGACCAATAGCTGAAAGCCGATGAATGATGGTCCAGTGAACGTCGGCAAGACGCCAAAGAAAGAACGCATGCGCTTCGTCAGCGCCGAGCAGGTGGCGCAATTGGCGGGCGTTTCGCGCTCCGCCGTCTCGCGTACCTTCACGCCGGGCACCAGCGTGGCGCCTGCAACGCGCGAGAAGGTGCTGCGGGCGGCGGCAGAACTCGGCTACCATGTCAACGACCTGGCGCGCGGCGTGCTTGCCAACCAGAGCCGCCTTGTCGGCATCGTCGCCACCCGGCCGGAAGTGGGTTTTCGCGCACATCTGGCCGCAGCGCTTGCCAAATGCCTGATCAAACGCGGCAGCATCCCGATTCTCATCAATACCGGCCAGACGGAAGACGAGCTGCTCGCCGCCCAGAAGATGCTGATCGGCCACCGCGCCGAGGCGATCATCATCCTGTCCGGCTCGCCACCGGCGAGTTTCTTCGAACTCGCGCAGCGAAATGGCCAGCCGCTCGTGGTGATCGGCCGTTCGGAACCCGACGCCGACCATGTGCGCGCCGGCAACTCCGAGGCCTCCCGCAAGGCGGCGACGGCCTTTTACGAAAGCGGCAGACGGCGGCTGGCGGTCATCGGCTCCAACACCGGAACGCCTGCTATCATCGAGCGCGAAAGCGCATTCCTGTCGACAGCCGAGTCGCTCGGTGTCTCCGTCGTCGTCGGACGTGGCGGCGATTCCGACTATGACGGCGGCGTCACTGCCGCACGCGCGCTCTTCTCCCAGACGATAAAACCCGACGCCGTCTTCTGCGCCAACGACCAGATCGCTTTCGGACTGATGGATGTCGTGCGCCTGGAAATGCGGCTGCGCATTCCCGAGGATGTCGCCGTCATCGGCTTCGACGACGTGCCGGAATCCTCCTGGCTGAGCTATCAGCTGACCACCTTCCGCCAGGATCCGCTGACCATGGCGCAGCGCGCCGTCGAACTGATGGAGCGGCGGCTTGAAAACCCGGGCTTGCCTCCAGGTTACGAACGCGTCATTCCGGAGCTCGTCATCCGCCAGAGCTTCAGACCCTGACCCCTCCCTCTGTCTTTTCGCAGGCGCCATCCTGTGGCAAGAAGGGCTGACGGTTTGACGCATGTCGTTATCCCAAAACCGCTGCACAGTTTTGGGCGACATGCATTGGGGAGGAAGATCGCCGCAGATGAAGGGAATTCGCCAGCTCGCCGAGCATCTCGACATTTCGATCGGAACGGTGTCCCGTGCGCTGAACGGCAAGCCCGACGTCAATGACGAGACACGTCGGCGCGTACTCGCCGCCGCCGAAGAGCTCGGTTACGTCGCCAACCAATCGGGCCGCAGCCTTCGCCAGGGCATGACCAACGTCATCGGGCTGATGCTTGAAGTGAGCCGCGAGACGGTCGAAAACAGCGACGACTTTTTCCTTGGCGTCACCGACGGGCTACAGAGCGTCTTTTCCCGCCACAAGCTCGATCTCGTCATGCTGCCCTGCCCCGATGACGAGGACCCGCATGAATATCTGAAGCGCATGGTGGCGCGCCGGCTTGTCGACGCGCTGATCATCTCGGCGACACGGCGCACCGATAGGCGCATCGAGCTCCTGGAAAAGGCCCGCATCCCCTTCGTGGCGCTGGGCCGCAGCGCGTCGGGCGGCAGCTACACCTGGATGGACCTCGATTTCGAGGGCGTGGCGGCGCGCGGCGTCGACCGACTGGTCGCCAAAGGCCACCGGCGGATCGCGGTGGCCGCTCCCTCCTCCGACATCAATCTCGGTTACCTCTTCCTCGACGCCTACCGCCAGGCGCTGCAACGGCACGGTATTGCCTTCGACCCGGCCCTCGTCATCCGGGTCAAGTCGAGCGAACAGGGCGGTTATCAGGCCGGCCACGAATTGCTGATGATCGAAGAGCGGCCGACGGCGATCATCCTGATCCACGAGCTGATGGCGATCGGGCTTTACCGCCGGCTCGCCGAGGCCGGCATCGTGCCCGGCCGCGACCTCGCCGTCGTCGGTTTCCGCGAGGAGCCGCGCACGCATTTCCTGCAGCCGACGCTGACCTCCTTCCGCATGTCGCTACGCGATCTCGGCGCGCAGCTCGGCGAAACCCTGCTCGCCACCATGCCGGCCTATGCCGATCACTATCCGCAAGGCGCCCGCAACAGGATCTGGCCGCTGGAACTCGTTCCAGGCGAAAGCGACGCTTTCACGCTGACGGCCTGAAGCCCGCCGCGGAGATACTTTTGGCGGCTTGATCAGACCCGGCTAGGGGCAGCCGAGATTTCCGACCGAATTGATGGCAGCAAGGCCCGCCGCAGCCCCTGCACCCGCGTTGCATTTTCTCCGAGGCCACGACCAGTCATGTGGCCGCACCTGGAGACCGGGTGCGGCCTGCTTCGATCATTCAGCTGCGGCAACAGCGGCGCGGCGGCCGATCGTTGCCTGGGTCAGCACGAAAGCCGATAAGGCGCAGAGTGCGATGCCGGCGGCCATCGGAACGGCGGTGCCGTCGAAGAAGACGCTCGATATGACCATGGCGACGGCGGCGATGACGAAATGCAGCGTGCCCATCAGCGACGAGGCGGTGCCGGCGATCTCGCCGTGATCCTCGAGCGCGAGCACTGCGCTCGTCGGGATGACGAGGCCGAGGAAGCCATAGCCGATGAACAGGAAGGTCGCCAGGACAGGCAGCTGGTTGAAGCCCGCGGCCATCGCCACCGCCATGACGACCATGGCAAGGGCGAAAGCGCTGACCGCAATCCGCATGACGCGCACGAGGCCGAAACGTTCGCCGAGCCAGCCCGTCGCCTGCGATACCGCGAAGAACGACACGGCATTGATCGAGAAGGCGAAACTGTATTGCGTCGGCGTCAGCCCGTAATGCTGAATCAGCACGAAAGGCGAGTTGGCGAGATAGACCAGGAAACTCGAAATGCCGAGGCCGCCGATGAAGGTCAGCGTCAGGAAATTGCGGTCGGCAAGCAGCAGGCGGTAGGCCGCCATGGCGCTTTTCAAACCGCTGCCGCTGCGTTCGGTCGCCGAACGGGTTTCGTCAAGCTGGGTGGCAAGCAGGACGAGGCCGATGAAGGCGGCGATCGTCACGGCCCAGAATACGCCGCGCCAGCCGTAGAACTCGATGACGGCGCTGCCGGTCAGCGGCGCCAGGATCGGCGAGATCGAGAAGACCAGCATTAACAGCGACATCAGGCGGGCGGCCTGCACGCCGGTATGCATGTCGCGAACGATGGCGCGCGGAATGACCATGCCGGCGGCACCGCCGATACCCTGAACGAAACGGAAGGCGATCAGCGTTTCGATATCGGTCGCCAGCGCACAGCCGATCGAGGCGACGGCGAAAAGGCCGATGCCGAGATAGAGCGGCAGCTTACGGCCCCACATATCCGACAGCGGACCATAGACGAGCTGGGCGAGCGCAAAGGAGATGAAGAAGGCAAGAAGGGTAAGCTGGGTGACGTTGTTATCGGCATGCAGGTCCTGGCCGATGGACGGCAGCGCAGGCAGATACATGTCGATGGCGAAAGGCCCGATGGCCGACAGAAGGCCGAGAATGAGGGCAATGCGAAAGAAGGGAGCCGTCATAATGGTGATCTTTCATAAAAGCGCAGCGGAAATACCGGATCGTCGCTCCGCGACATTGCTCTGAGAGCGCCGTGCGTCCTCTCGGACGCACAAGGACGCTCCAACACTTTAAATCTACGCACGTGCTTTCCGAAAATCGGTTCCGATTTTCGGCGATGCGCGGGCTCAATGATGATCGTTCGCGCAAAGACGAAGTTGGGAGCTCATATCTCAGCGGCGGAACCAGGAGTGTCAACAAATTTGGACACGTATGTAAAATTAGACGCCATTGTCTAAAACGTCAAGACGTCTTATCTTCACTGTCATGAAAGATCGCATGACACCGGCAGTCCGGATGACGGGGCATACGCAGCGCGGACAATGCGCCAAGCGCATGTCGATCCTCGATGCCGCGGCAGACGTATTCTGCCGCCAGGGTTTTGCCGGCGCCAGCATCGACGAGATCGCCGCCGTTGCCTGTGTCTCGCGCCAGACGATCTACAATCACTATCGCGAGAAGGAAACGCTGTTCGTCGCCGTCGTCGAAGACGTCATGAACCGCGCCAACGCCATGCTCTTCTCGGTGCTGTCGACCTTCCCGGATCGTGCCGACAATCTGGAAGACGATCTGACGGCCTTCGCCGTGCGCCTCAACAAGAACTGCATCTGCAACCACGATGGAAAATTCCTGCGCAAGCTGGTGCAGACCGAGGGCGAGCGATATCCGCACCTCTTCGAAAGCTGGCGCCAGCAGGGGCCGGGCAAGCTGACCACCGCACTGTCCGCACTTTTCGGGCGGCTTGCCCATAAGGGCGCGCTCGCCATCGATGATTTCGACGTCGCCGCGAGGCAGTTCGTGGCGCTCGGCAATGCCGATCTGCAGATGATGATCCTGCTCGGCGGCACGCCCACCGACGAAGAACTGGAAAACGCGGCGCGTAACGCCGTCCATACCTTTCTCAAGGCCTATGGCAGGCCGGAGGCGGAAAAGGCCGGCCATCCGCCGCAGCTCGCAGCCATATCCGGCTGATCAGGCCCTTACGATCGGGCCCCGTCCGATCAGGTAAAGACCGTCATTTGTGAGGGTACGACCGCAAACATGCCGACACGGCGCGCGGCAAGGTATTTCACCAGCTGTTCGACAACCGAAGGCATGACCGGCTTCTGGACCACGCCGACCGCGCCCTTGACGCCGTCAGCCACCACTTCGGGATTGCCGGTCATGAAGACGACGGCAATGCCATGCTCCTGCGCCAGCCGCCGGCCGATCTCAGGCCCGGTCGGGCCGTCGGCGAGATTGACATCGACAAAAGCAATGTCGGCAAGCGGCGCCAGCCGCAGCGCCTGTTCGCGATCATTCGCAAGGCCCGCAACCTGCATCCCCATGCCTTCCACCGTCGCCTCAAGATCGAGGGCGATCAGGAATTCATCTTCGACGATCAATACTCTCTGTTTCATGAGATCATCTCGTTGCCAGCGCCGCACGACATTGGTGGCCATGATACGTCCCCTTGGTTACGCATAACTCGAAAGAGGTATCCGCTCCGGCAGTCTATCCGACGCGAAACTCATGCAGTAACGGGCAAGTCGACGATATGTTCCGCGGTGGAACGCCGTTTCTTGTATTTAAGATATTGTTAACGTTGACAAATTCTTAAGAATAGAGAACATGAAGAAAAAAGGCGGCACCCGATCGTGCTCAGTCTCAACTGCGCGCCTTCTGGATGGGGACGCGGTAAGGCGGTATTAGCCATTCTGTGAGCTCGAAGATGAGGATCAGGTTGAGAAGCAAATTTGTCATTTTAGCCGCCGTGGTCGTCAGCTTGTTCGCTTACACGAAATTGATGGCCAGGATCGGCGCGGGCTCACCACCTCCAGATGCGCCGTTGGGGCAACAGGCTGACAGCATTCGCGTTCATAAAGCCGAACGCCGGATGGTCCTTCTCAAAGGGGATACCCCCATCTCAACATACCGGATTTCTCTTGGGCAGGCTGCCGATGAGGGTCCCAAGCAACGAGAAGGTGACGAGAAAACACCTGAAGGGCGTTATGAAATAGACTGGCGAAATCCCAAGTCCATGGCGCATCTGAGCCTGCACATTTCATATCCAGGCCCTGATGATCGGCGCAACGCTGAAGCCGGTGGCTTTCCTCCCGGCGGCAATATCATGATCCACGGGCTTCCCAATGGCTGGGGCCTATTCGCAAACGCCCATCGACTGTGGGATTGGACGGATGGGTGTATTGCGGTCACCAACTCGGAGATGCGCGATATTTGGGCCCGCGTCCCCAACCACACGCCCATAGACATCATGCCCTGAACTGTTGCGACGAACGCATTGCATCCCTGTGTTCGGAGCCGACAATCCCAGGACCGACAGGATCGATCAGCCCTTGACCTTCATCACGAGGACCGGCTTGCCGCGGTAGTCGGCGGGAAACAGGGACTTCAGGTTCTCGATTTTCGGCAGGTCGTTGTAGACGATATAGGGATAGGTCGGATTGAGCGTCAGGAAATCCTGATGATAGGCTTCAGCGGGATAGAAGCCTGTGCCTTCAGACACCTTGGTGACGATCGACTGCGGGAAGACATGCGCCTTGTCGAGCTGGCTGATATAACTCTCGGCGACCTTGCGCTGCTCCGGATCGGCAACGAACAGCGCCGAACGGTACTGCGTTCCCCGGTCCGGCCCCTGAAAATTCAGCTGCGTCGGGTTGTGCGCCACAGAGAAGAAGATCTGCAGCAACTTGCCGTAGGTCACCTGTTTCGGATCGAACTTCACCTGGACGGCTTCGGCATGGCCTGTCGAGCCGGTGCTGACGGTCTCGTACTGCGCCGTTTTGGCGTCGCCGCCTGCATAACCGGAGACGGCGCTCTCGACACCCTTCACGTGCTGGAAGACGCCCTGGACACCCCAGAAACAGCCGCCGGCGAAAATGGCAGTCTCGGTGCCTGAGCCAGCCGCCTCGTCGACGGCTGGCGGCGGGATGACGACGGCATCTTCGGCCGCGCCTGCGGCACCCGTACCGAGCGAGAGAAGAGTGGCGGCAAGGAGCGCGGCAAGGCTCCTGCGGTGGGAAGACGGGGACATTGCGCTACCTCCTGCGATCGCCCAAATCCTTGCTCATCCTTGCAAAAGCCGCAAATCACAAGGCGGTCACTCACGCCGATGTGACAGCCAGACGAAAGCGGCTGTGCGAAGATGAAACAGCGCTCAACTTGAGTTGACAATCTCGCGAGGAGTGAGGACAGTGCCGGCCGGTCAGAGCCAGCATTCCGGGGGGAACCTATGTCCGTGCGCTCGTTCTTTGCATTCGCGACAATCGCATTTTCCATGATCGCCGTCAGTTTTCCCGCAGCCGCTGCGGATAACAAGCGCGACATCCAGACGATCAAGGACGCCGATTTCTTCGGCTTCGATCTTCGCACGGAACAGAATGTTTCGCTCGATCAGTGCAAGACCTCCTGCATCGGCGACAAGAGCTGCAAGGCCTTCACCTACAATCCCAAGGTGAAATGGTGCTTCCTCAAATCCGATTTCAAGACGATGAACGCTTTCCCCGGCGCCATCGCCGGCAAGATCGTCGAAACGGCCGGCCAGCAGGAACGGGACATCGGCGCCGCGCCGCGCCTGACCTTCCTGAGCAACGATCTCATCCAGCAGGCCCACGACTTCAAGGACAATCTCACCCTAGCCGACGACCAGCAGGGCCAAGGCGTTGACAGCCTGACGGCCAACGCCCGTCTCGACCTCACCGCCAACAACCTGGCTGACGCGCTGAAGTCCTTCCATGGTGCGTTGTCGATCACACCTGACGACGCCGATCTCTGGCTCGAAACCGCTCGTGCCGCAGCGTCGCTCGGCAGCGCCGAGAGCAGCACGACGGGACAAGCGGTAGTCGACGCGCTAAACGGCTACGAGCTGACGCGCACCACCGCCAAGCGCGCCGATGCGCTCGCCATACTCGCCAATGCACTGGAACGAAACGCCAATTACCGCCCGGCGCTCGACGCCTACAAGGCGAGCCTGGCGCTTGTCGGTGCCAAGGATGTGCAGGCGGCCTACCTGCAGCTGAAATCAACGCAAGGCTTCCGCGTCACCGAACATACTGTCGATGCCGACAGCGCCACGCCACGCGCCTGCGTCACCTTCTCCGAGGCGCTGGTCAAAACCACGGACTACACACCTTTCGTGACGCTGAACGGCGAAGCGCCGAAGGCACTCGAAACCAAGAACAAGCAGATCTGCGTCGAAGGGTTGACGCACGGCCAGACCTATAAGATCGGCTTCCGCACCGGCCTGCCGTCATCAGTCGATGAGGTGCTCGAAGCACCTGTCAGCATCGACGTCTATATCAAGGACCGCAGCCAGATGGTGCGCTTCACCGGCGACAGCTTCGTGCTGCCGTCAACGGCGCGCCGCGGCATCCCGATCGTTTCGGTCAACATGACCTCGGCCAACCTCAAACTCTACCGCATCGGCGATCGCGCCATTGCACCGCTGCTGACCAATTCGCAGTTCCTGAGCCAGCTCGACGGCTACAGCGCCCAGAACATCCAGGATCAGAGCGGCGAACTTGTCTGGCAGGGCTCGATCGACATCGCCAACGAGCTCAACAAGGATATCGTCACCAGCTTCCCGGTCGACGAGGCGCTGCCCGAGCGCAAGCCCGGCATCTATGTGATGACCGCAACGGCGGCAAACGGCCCGGCGCAGGAGTGGAATTCGCAGGCGACGCAATGGTTCCTGGTCTCCGATATCGGCGTCACCACCTATGCCGGCACGGACGGGCTCAACGTCTTTACCCGCTCACTCGCTTCGGCCAAGCCGATCGCAGGCGTCGAGCTGCAGCTGCTCGCCAAGAACAACGAAGTACTCGGCACCGCGACGACCGACGCGGACGGCCGCGCCACATTCACCGCCGGCCTGATCCGCGGCACGGCGGCGCTGACGCCCGCCGTCATTGCCGCCAGGAACGGCACCTCGGACTACGTCTTCCTCGACATGACGCGCGCCGGCTTCGACCTTTCCGACCGCGGCGTGACGGGTCGCGCAGCACCCGGCGCGATCGACGTGCTGACGTTTACCGAACGCGGCATCTACCGCGCCGGCGAGACGGTGCATGCGCAGGCGCTCGCCCGCGACACCGATGGCAACGCCATCGAGAACCTGCCTCTCACCTTCATCTTCAGCCGCCCTGACGGTGTCGAGGACCGGCGGATCGTCAGCCAGACCAGCAATCTCGGCGGCTATACCGTCGATTTCCCGACCCAGGAAAACGCTATGCGTGGCACCTGGACGATGAACATCTATACCGATCCCAAGGGCAGCGCGATCGCCACCAAGAGTTTCCTCGTCGACGATTTCGTCCCCGATCGCACCGACATGGAGATCAAGACCGAGGCCAAGGAAGTCGGTCCGGACACGCCGGCGACGATTACCGTTTCGGGCAAATATCTCTACGGCGCCCCGGCCGCCGGCCTGACGCTCGAAGGCGACGTCGTCGTCAAGCCGACGCGTGAGAGTGCGGCCTATAAGGGCTTCTTCTTCGGGCTTGCCGACGAAGAGGCGAGCGAGGATTCGCGCCAGCCGATCGACGGCCTGCCGGAACTCGACCAGAACGGCGAAGCCTCGACGGATCTCACCATCAGCGAACTACCGGCAACGACGCAACTGCTGAACGCCACCGTCTATATGCGCATGCAGGAGGCGGGCGGCCGGGCCATCGAGCGCACTTTGACCATTCCGGTGAAAAATCAGGGCGCATCGATCGGCATCAAGCCGGAATTTTCCGACGAGTTGCCGGAGAACTCGATCGCCAACTTCACGGTGATCGGCGTCAAGGCCGATGGACAGAAGCAGGAGGCGAAGGGCCTGCGCTGGAAATTCTATAGCCTCAACCGGCAATACCAATGGTATCGCGAAGGAACGGCCTGGAAATACGAGCCGGTCTACACTGCCGAGCAGGTCTCCAACGGCAGCGTCGACGCGACGATGGACGGCGGCAAGATCTCCGTGCCGGTGACCTGGGGCCGCTATCGCCTCGAAGTGGAAAGCCCCGATGCCGACGGCCCGACCTCCAGCGTCGAATTCGACGCCGGCTGGTTCGTGAGTTCGACCTCGACCGAAACGCCCGACGGGCTGGAAATCGCCCTCGACAAGGACAGCTACAAGATCGGCGAAACGGCCAAGCTGAAAGTCACCTCGCGCTACGGCGGCGAGCTGATGGTGACATCAGGAACCGAAAAGCTGGTTGCCGTACAGAACGCCACGATCGGCGAGACCGGCGGTGAGGTCGACATCCCCGTTACATGGGACTGGGGTGCCGGTGCTTATGTGACCGCCACGCTCTTCCGCCCTGGCGACGCCCAGGACAGCCACATGCCGATGCGCTCGATCGGCATCAAATGGCTGAAAGTCGATCCAGAACAGCGCGCGCTGCAGGTGACGCTCGACACGCCCGAAAAGATGCTGCCGCGCGGACCACTGAACATTGGCCTGCAGGTGGCGGGCGCCGGCGCCAACGAGGATGCCTATGTGACGGTTGCTGCCGTCGATGTCGGCATTCTCAACCTGACGCGCTACGAACCGCCGAACCCGGAGGACTGGTATTTCGGCCAGCGCCAGCTCGGCCTCGAAATCCGCGACCTCTATGGCCGCCTGATCGACGGCTCGCTGGGTGCGACCGGCAAGCTCCGGACCGGCGGCGATGGCGGCGCCATCGCGCTGCAGGCAAGCCCGCCGACGCAGAAGCTCGTCGCCTTCTTCTCCGGGCCCGTGAAGCTCGACGCCGAAGGCAAGGCCAATGTCTCCTTCGACATTCCACAGTTCAACGGCACGGCGCGCGTCATGGCGGTCGCCTGGTCGAAATCAGGCGTCGGCCACGGCGTCAAGGACGTCATCATCCGCGATCCTGTTGTGGTAACCGCGAGCCTGCCGAAGTTCCTCTCCCCCGGCGACCAGGCCAATCTGCGCCTCGACATCGCCAATACCGATGCGCCGGCCGGCGACTACAAGCTGCAGCTGACCGGCAATGACGCGGTCGGCATCGAAGAAGCGTCCGCCTCGCAGACAATCCGCCTCGAGGCCGGCGCGAAATCCGAGCTGACGCTTGCGCTCATCGGCAAACAGCCGGGCGCCGGCAGCGTCTCGATCAACCTCTCCGACGCCTCCGGCCTTTCGCTCGACCAGACGGTCGACGTGCCGGTGCGCCCGGCCTCCTTGCCGATCACCGAACGCAGGGTGCTGGCGCTGAAGCCGGGGGCAAAACTCACCGTCGACAAGAACTTGCTTGCCGACAGCGTGCTGCCCGGCGCCTCGATCAGCGTCAACGTCACCCGTTCGGCCGCCTTCGATATCCCAGCCCTGCTGATGACGCTCGACCGCTATCCCTTGGGATGCGCCGAGCAGACCACCAGCCGGGCGCTGCCGCTGCTCTATCTCGCCGAAGTGGCGAAGCAGGCGGGCATGGAAAACGACGAGGACGTGCAGAAGCGCGTGCAGGATGCGATCTACCGCGTGCTTTCCTATCAGGCCTCGGCCGGCAGCTTCGGCCTCTGGGGACCGGACTCGGGCGATGTCTGGCTCGATTCCTACGTCACCGATTTCCTGACGCGGGCCCGCGAAATGAAATATGACGTACCGGAAAGGGCTTTCGTGCAGGCGCTCGAAAACCTGCAGAACACGCTGTCCTACACCACCGACATCAAGGGCCAGGGCGACCAGATCGCCTATGCCATCTACGTCCTTGCCCGCAACAAGAAGGCCGCGATCAGCGATCTGCGCTACTATGCCGATACGATGATCAACGACTTCCCGACGCCGCTCGCCAAGGCGCATATCGCCGCCGCGCTGGCGCTTTACGGCGATGCGCAGCGCTCGAAGAATATCTTCCTCGACGCTCTGCAGATGTCGGAGCAGTCGATGGTGTCTCGCGTGAACCTGTCGCGCACCGATTACGGCACGATCCTGCGCGACGGCGCGGCGATCCTGGCGCTTGCTGCCGAAAGCCGGCCGGTCCCGCCTGTCATCCCGGAACTCGCCAAGGCGGTCGGCAAGGAATGGGAACGCAGCAAATACAAGAGCACGCAGGAAGAAACCTGGATGCTGCTTGCCGCGCGCGCCATCCAGGGCGGTGACGATGGCCTGAAGGTCGATGTCAATGGGGCCGCGCACACCGGCGCCTACATGGCACGCATGACCGGCGATGCCCTGGCTGACCATCCGCTGACGCTGACCAACCAGACCAACGACGCGGTTTCAGCCGTGGTCACCACCGTTGCCGCCCCGACAGTGCCGCTGCCGGCCGGCGGCGACGGCTTCATCATCGAGCGGACCTATTACACGCTCGACGGCGAGCAGGCGAATGTCAGCGAGGCGAAGCAGAACGAACGCTACGTCGTCGTCATCCATGTCCGCGAAACCAATGACTGGCCGTCGCGCATCGTCATCACCGACCTTCTGCCCGCCGGCTTCGAGATCGACAATCCTAACCTCGTCGACAGCGCCCAGATGACGAATTTCGACTGGATCGGCGAGATTTCCGCTGCCCATACCGAATTCCGCTACGATCGCTTCGTTGCCGCCTTCAACCGTGCAGCAGGCGACAACCGCGAATTCAACGTCGCCTATGTCGTGCGCGCCGTCACCCCCGGCACCTACGACCATCCGGCCGCAAACGTCGAGGATATGTACCGGCCGGAGCTTTCGGCCCGCACAGCGACAGGCAAGATGGAGGTCGTGACGGCACAACAATGAGGCGGCGGCACAAGTTTGCGATCGGGTCGGCTGCCGGCATCATTCTTGCCGGCGCGGCTCTCTTTGCGCTCGATGCCGCCGACAGGGCCTTTCCGCCGCCACTCGACAGGACGAATGCCGTGTCGGCCGAAGTGCTGGATGCCGATGGGCAATTGCTGCGTGCCTTTGCGACATCGGAAGGCCGCTGGCGGCTGAAGACCACGGTCCCCGAGGTCGATCCGCAATTCCTGCGCATGCTGATCGCCTATGAGGATCAGCGTTTCTATGACCACGGCGGCGTCGACCCCTGGGCGCTCGGGCGCGCTGCCGTGCAACTGGTCAGCAACGGCCGCATCGTCTCCGGCGCCTCGACGCTGTCGATGCAGGTGGCGCGGTTGATCGAGCCGCGCGAAGGGCGCTCGCTTTCGGCAAAGATCTTGCAATTGGTGCGCGCCGTGCAGATCGAACGGCGGCTGTCGAAGGAACAGATTCTCGACCTCTATCTCACACACGCGCCCTATGGCGGCAATCTGGAAGGCGTGCGCGCCGCAAGCCTTGCCTATTTCGGCAAGGAACCGCGCCGCCTGACGATCGCCGAGGCAGCGTTGCTCGTCGCCCTGCCGCAATTGCCGGAACGGCGCCGGCCGGACCGCAATCTCAAGGCAGCCGAGGCCGCGCGCAAGCGTGTGCTCGACCGCGTCGCGGTCGCCGAGGCCGTTGGCGACGGCGAAGCAGAGCGGGCCGAGGGTGTCGCGATCCCGGCCCGGCGCATGCAGTTGCCGGCACTTGCCGCCCATGTGGCCGAATCGGCACTTCGCAAGGAGCCGACGGTTCTCAACCATCAGACGACGCTGAAGAAACAGGTGCAGCAGGGGCTGGAGGCGGTTGCGCGGGCAGCGGCCATGAAGCTCGGGCCGAAGCTTTCGCTCGCCATGGTGATGGCGGATGCGCAAACCGGCGCGATCGTCGGCGAGGTCGGCTCGGCCGATTATTTCGATGCCAGCCGCTCCGGCTGGATCGACATGACGCGCGTCAATCGCTCGCCGGGCTCGACCCTGAAGCCCTTCATCTACGGGCTCGCCTTCGAGCAAGGCCTGGTGTCCCAGGAGACGATCATCGAAGACCGGCCCGCCGATTTCTTCGGCTACCGGCCGCGCAATTTCGACATGAGCTATCAGGGCGACGTCACCGTGCGCGAGGCGCTGCAGCTTTCGCTGAACGTGCCTGCTGTCAAGCTGCTCGATGCCGTCGGGCCGTCGCGGCTGATGGTCCGCTTCCGCCGCGCCGAGGTGCGCCCGGTCCTGCCGCCGAACGAGGCGCCGGGGCTGGCGATCGGGCTTGGTGGCGTCGGCATCACCCTGAAGGATCTGGTGCAACTCTATACGGCGCTCGCCAATCGCGGTCAGCCGGCTAGGCTCGGCGACGGCGTCACCGGCGCACCGGCCAAGCTCGACGGCGAACCGCTGCTGGAACCGGTCGCGGTCTGGAACGTCGCCGATATTCTCTCCGGCGTCATTCCCCCCGCCGGCGCGCCGCAGCGCGGCATCGCCTACAAGACCGGCACGAGCTACGGCTACCGTGATGCCTGGTCTGTCGGCTATGATGGCCGCTATGTCCTCGGCGTCTGGGTCGGACGGCCTGATAACAGCGCCGTGCCGGGGTTGACCGGTTATGGCACCGCCGCGCCGATCCTGTTCGAAGCTTTCGCCAAATCCGGCATCGCGACGACGCCGCTGCCCCGCCCGCCCGCGGGAGCCGTACGCATCGCCCAGTCCGAGCTGCCGATCAGCCAGCGGCGTTTCGCACTCAATGCCAGCGGACTGCTCGCCTCCGGTCGCGAGGCCGCACCGCAGATCATCTATCCGCCCGAGGGCGCGCATGTCGATCTCGGCGCAGGAAAAGGCAATGCGTCACCGCTGATGCTGAAGCTTCAGGGCGGCCGTGCGCCTTTTCGCTGGCTTGCCAACGGCAAGCCGCTGCCCGACCTTTCCCGCCGTCGCATCCAGCAATGGCTGCCCGATGGCGGCGGCTACTCCAAACTGACCGTCATCGACTCGGCCGGACGCGCCGCAAGCGTCGGCGTTTTCATCGACTAGAACATCCGAACGCACGATCCACCCACTCCAAATGTTACAGCGACCTTGGCGCGTCTAAAAAGACGCGTGACCCTGCAAGGGAACAAAAACCCGGCTGCAACCGTTCGGGAGGGTCTCTTTCCAACATCAGCGGCCTCATGACACTCCCGACAGCGACCTACCGGATACAATTCCGCAACGGCATGACCTTCGATCGCGCCTGCGGCCTCGTCCCCTACCTCAAGACGCTTGGCATCAGCCACCTCTACGCCTCTCCGATCTTCACCGCCGTCAGCGGCTCGACCCACGGCTATGACGTCACCGACGCCAACGAAATCGACCCGGTGCTCGGCGGCCGAGCCGGATTCGACCGGCTGACGGAAAGTCTTGCCTCCGCGGGCATCGGGCTGATCCTCGACATCGTCCCGAACCACATGGCGGCCTCGCCGGAAAACGGCTGGTGGCGCGACGTGCTGACATTTGGCCGGCAAAGCGCCTATTCCGGCCACTTCGACATCGACTGGAGCGAACCGCTGACGCTGCCGCAGCTCGGCCAGGATTTCGAGGGAGCACTGGCCAACGGCGAACTGCGCGTCGCGCTCGACGAAACGCATGGCAATTTCGCCTTCGGTTATTTCGAAACGCTGTTGCCGCTGAACCCCGGCAGTTACGGAGCGATCGCAAACCGGCTCGACGATCCGGTTGCCACCAGAATGGCGGAAGCTGCGGCCGTCACCTCCGGCGAGAACTTCAACCGCGCGATGCGCGATATCCTCTTTGAAGGCGGCGATCGGGCAGCCCTCCGGCAGAAGCTCGATGACGTCTCGGCCGATCGCGATTTCGCCAGAAGCCTGCATGAGGGGCAGCATTGGCGGCTGACCCATTGGAAGGAGGCGGCACGACATCTGAGCTATCGACGCTTTTTCGAGGTGACCGGACTGGTCGGCATCCGCGTCGAAGATCCCCCCGTGTTCGAGGACATGCACCGGCTGGTGATCGAGCTGGTGCGCCATGGCAAGGTCCAGGGTCTGCGCATCGACCATGTCGACGGGCTCGCCGAGCCTAAGGCCTACCTCGACAGGTTGCGGGAGGCGGCCGGACCGGACACCTATATCGTCGTCGAAAAGATCCTCGGGGCCAGCGAGGTCCTGCCGGAGAGCTGGCCGGTCGCCGGCACCACGGGATATGAATTCATCGCCGCGCTCAGCGAGCTGTTCATCGACGCCGGCGGTCTGCGCATTTTGGACGATGCCTATCGCAGCATCGCCGGCGAGACGGGTGATCTCGAGGAGAGCCGGCGGATTGCCAAGCGACTGATGGTCGAACGCAATTTCGCCGGCGAGACCGACAGGCTGGTGTCGATCGCGGCCGGCATCTTTCCCGAGGTGAAAAGAGACGAGATCGCCACTGCGCTCAGCGAGTTGCTGATCGCCTTTCCGGTCTACCGCACCTATGGCGACGGCGGCCCGCTTTCCTGGCAGGATTCAGCGGTGCTTGCGGCGACCGCCTCGCAAGCCATGGAGCGGCTCGACGATCGGCGTGCATGCGACCATGTGCTGACGCTTCTAGAAGGCAAGGTCGAAGGTGACCCGGCCCACGACTTCCGTATCCGCTTCCAGCAATTGAGTGGACCGGTGATGGCGAAGGCGACGGAAGACACGTTGTTTTACCGCTATAACAGGCTGCTTGCCGCAAACGAAGTCGGCGGCGAACCGGGCAAGGCGCCTGGCGGCCCGGAAGAGTTCCACCGCCGCATGGCCGAGCGGGCCAGGCTGCAGCCGCATGGGCTTTCGGCAAGCGCCACCCACGACACCAAACGCGGCGAGGATGCGCGCGCAAGGCTTTATGCCCTGAGCGAGGGCGCCGATGTTTTTGCCCAGGCGGTCGAGCGGTGGCGTGAGATGAACCGGCCGTGGCTAAAGGATCTGCCGGATGGCATAGCGCCGGAACCCAATGTCGAATGGATGCTCTATCAGGCGCTGGCCGGCATCTGGCCGGAGGATTTCGACCGGGGACAGACCGAAGAACTCCGCGAACGCTTTACCGATTATGCGGTCAAGGCGGTGCGCGAGGCGAAACTGCGCAGCGGCTGGACGGAACAGGATGCCGCATACGAGGAAGCGGTCACCACCTATGCCGCAGCACTGGTCTCGTCTGATAATGACGTCTTCCTGGAGGATTTCGAAAGGGTGCTGCAGCCTTTCATCGCGGCGGGTTACCTCAACAGCCTGTCGCAGACGCTGCTCAAGCTGACGGCCCCCGGCATTCCCGATATCTACCAGGGTGCGGAGGGTTTCGATTTCAGCCTCGTCGATCCCGACAACCGCCGGCCGGTCGATCATCAGCGGCTGACGGCCTGGCTTGATGAAGCCGGGCCGATCGCCAAGCTGCAGGCGGCAGCGTTGAAGCAGCGCCTCGTCGGGATCGGCCTGCAGCTGCGCCAGCGGCACGTGGACCTCTTTGCTGGAGGCGACTATCTGCCGCTGAAGGTGACGGGCAACCGGCGCGACCATGTGCTTGCTTTTGCCCGGGTGCATAAGGGTGATTTCGCCATCATCGCGGCGCCGCGGCTGATGTTCGGCTGGCTCGATCCGGGCGTGCTCTTCGCCGGTCCGGAATTCTGGGAGGATACAGCGATTGCCGTCCCCTCCCCGCTTCACGGGCTGAAGGCCGATCTGGTGACCGGAAAGACGATCGAGCCCGGGGGCAGCATTTCGGTCGCCACCTTGCTCGGGAGCCAGCCGGTCGGGCTGATCACCCCGATCTGAGGATCAGCCGCCGCAAAAATCGAGTCCATGAAAATAGTGCTTGACCTTCCAGTCGCTGGAAGGTTGATAAGCTTATCCAAGTGCCCCTCCGGGCACAGGAGAATAGTCATGGATATCAAGCACGAACACGATCACCATCACAGTCACGCCGATGGCGATAATCATTGCCATTGCGGCCATGAACAGGAGAAGGCTGTAAGCGCCATAATCCGTGATCCTGTCTGCGGCATGACCGTCGATCCGCAGGCCGGCAAACCCTCGCTCGACCATGACGGGCGCATCTATCATTTCTGCTCTGAGGGCTGCCGGACGAAATTTGCGGCGGCACCTGAGGATTACCTCACTGCGACGGACCCCGTCTGCGGCATGACCGTCGATCGGTCGACCGCGAAATATTTCCTGAAGCACGAAGGCGACAAATTCTATTTCTGCTCGGCCGCCTGCCAAGCGAAGTTCGAAGCCGACCCCGCAGCCTATCGCGACGCCCGCCGCCCGCCGGCAAAGCCGGCACCCCAGGGTACGCTTTATACCTGCCCGATGCACCCTGAGGTCGTCAGCAATCGTCCGGGCGACTGCCCGAAATGCGGCATGGCGCTGGAGCCGATGGGCATTCCGCCTGCTGATGAAGGCCCGAACCCGGAACTCGTCGATTTCGTCAAGCGGCTCTCAGTCAGCGCCATTCTCGCCATACCATTGCTGGCGCTGAGCATGGGGCCAATGTTCGGCCTGCCGCTCCGGGACGCGATCGGCGAACCGCAGGCGACATTCATCGAATTGCTGCTGGCAACGCCGGTGGTGCTCTGGGCGGCCCTGCCCTTCTTCCGCCGCGCATGGGCGTCGCTTGCCAACCGCAGCCCGAATATGTGGACGCTGATCGGTCTCGGCGTCGGCACTGCCTATCTCTACAGCGTCGTCGCCACGCTTGCGCCCGGCATCTTCCCGATAAGCTTTCATGGCCATGGCGCGGCCGTACCTGTCTATTTCGAGGCCGCGGCCGTCATCGTCGCGCTCGTCTTCGTCGGCCAGGTGCTGGAATTGAAAGCGCGCGAACGCACCGGCTCGGCAATTCGCGCCCTGCTCGACCTTGCGCCGAAGACGGCGCGGCGCATCGATGCCGATGGTAGCGAGAGCGACGTGCCGGTGGACGATATCCAGCCTGGTGACCGGCTGCGCGTGCGCCCCGGCGAGCGGGTGCCGGTGGACGGCTCCGTCCTCGAAGGCCAGTCGACGGTCGATGAATCGATGATATCAGGTGAGCCCCTGCCCCTGGAGAAGTCGAAGGCCGACCCGCTGACTGGCGGCACGATCAACAAGAACGGCACCTTCGTCATGACCGCCGAGAAGGTCGGCGCCGACACGGTGCTGTCGCGCATCGTCGACATGGTCGCCAAGGCGCAACGCTCGCGGGCGCCGATCCAGGGCGCGGTCGACCGGGTCTCGGCCGTCTTCGTGCCGGCGGTGGTCGCCGCCGCCGTCCTTGCCTTCCTCGTCTGGGCCGCGATCGGGCCGGAGCCGCGCATGGCGAATGGTCTGCTTGCCGCCGTTGCCGTTCTGATCATCGCCTGCCCCTGTGCGCTCGGCCTTGCGACGCCGATGTCGATCATGATCGCCACCGGGCGCGGCGCGCAGGAAGGCGTGCTGATCAAGGACGCCGAAGCGCTGGAGCGTTTTTCCAAGGTCGATACGCTGATCGTCGACAAGACCGGCACGCTGACTGAAGGCAAGCCGAAGCTTACCGATATCGTCGCCTTCAGCGGGCTTAGCGAAGACAGGCTGCTGGCGCTGGCGGCAAGCCTGGAGCGCGGCTCCGAACATCCGCTGGCCGAAGCGATCGTGTCCGGCGCAAAGGAGCGCGGTGTCTCCTTCGTGGAAGTCACCGGCTTCGAGGCAAAGACCGGCAAGGGCGTTCAGGGCCTCGCCGACGGCACATCGGTAGCGCTCGGCAATGCGGCGATGCTCGCCGATCTCGGCATCGATCCGGCATTACTTGCCGAGAAGACCGAAGCTCTGCGCGGCGATGGCAAGACGGTGATGTTCGTGGTGTTCGACGGCGCGCTTGCCGGTCTCGTCGCCGTTGCCGACCGCATCAAGCCGACGACAGCAGCCGCCATCAAGGCGCTGCACGAGAGCGGTCTGAAGATCATCATGGCGACGGGCGACAACGAGCGCACGGCGCGTGCGGTGGCAAAGAGCCTCGGCATCGACGAGGTGCGCGCCGACGTGCTTCCGGAAGGCAAGAAGGCGCTGATTGACGAGTTGCGTGCCAAGGGCGCCATCATCGCCATGGCCGGCGACGGCGTCAACGACGCGCCGGCGCTTGCCGCCGCCGATGTCGGCATCGCCATGGGTACCGGCGCCGACGTCGCGATGGAAAGCGCCGGCATCACGTTGGTAAAGGGCGATCTGAACGGCATCGTCAGGGCGCGGCGGCTGGCGGAGGCGACGATGCGAAACATCCGCCAGAATCTCGGCTTCGCCTTCGGCTATAATGCGCTCGGCGTGCCGGTCGCGGCCGGCATGCTCTATCCGATCTTCGGGCTGCTGCTGTCGCCGATGATCGCCGCGGCGGCAATGAGCCTGTCGTCCGTCTCAGTCATTGCCAATGCGCTCAGACTGCGCTTTGCAAAACTTTAGGAGACGGCGATGAATATCGGTGAAGCATCGGAACGCTCCGGCCTGCCTTCGAAGACCATCCGCTACTACGAGGATATCGGTCTCATCCGCCCCGAAAGGGGCGGAAACGGCTATCGCGACTATGCCGCGACCGACATCCACAAGCTGCGCTTCCTGCAGCGCTCGCGCGGCCTCGGCTTTTCCGTCGAGGAATGCCGACAATTACTGGCGCTCTACGAGGACAAGGACCGGGCGAGCGCCGACGTCAAGGATATAGCTGAGACCAAGCTTGCCGAGATCGACCGCAAGATCCGCGAACTGACGGAACTGCGCCGGACGCTGGAGCATCTCGTGCATGCCTGTCACGGCAACGACAGGCCGGACTGTCCGATCCTCGAAGAGCTTTCGGACGGCGGCTGACCACTTCAAGCGACCTGCATCAGGAAAGCTGTGGCAGGTTCTGGTTGGCTGCCTGCGAGGGTTGAGCCCGCTCGTCAGGCTCCTCGTCTTCGCCGTCATCCAGCACGCCATCATCCAACCGATGCTTGATCGCCAGCGCATAGATCACGTCGAGAATATTGCGGTCCCTGAGATGAGGATCCATCAGGGCGAGAAGTGAGGCCCGGACGATCTTCTTGCTGGTGGCCTTCGGACAACGCGCCTTGACGAAATCATAGAGCGCCTCATCCGTCAGCCCTTCCATGGCGCCGTCCACGAGAGCTTCGTAGACCCGCTTCTTTTCCTTCATTCTTGATTATCCCCTGCAAATCAGCGGCGTCATGATCTGTCATGTAATTGTCATAAACAATCGCGGATTTGAGGCACCTGTCCGCTTGAGAAGACTATTTTGATGATGATCCGGCGACGGTCTTCGGTCCGTATGATTTTTTTACGTCCGCCGGGAATAAAACCCGCCGCACTTGCGTATACTCAATCATGGAACGCAGAGAACGCCCCTTCGACGTCATCGGACAGCTCGCAGCGCTGAGGCGCTACGCTCGCTCGCTGGTGCGCAATTCGGACGAGGCGGAGGATCTGGTGCATGATGCGCTGGTGCGCGCCTTCGAGAAGCGAAAGAGCTTCCGCAGTGGCGGCAACCTGCGCACCTGGCTGCTCTCCATCCTGCACAATGCCCATATCGATCGTCTTCGCCGGAACCGGTCGCTGACGCGCCGTCACGACGAGGCGGCTGTCGAAGCCGAGCAGTCGCTGCCGGCCGGCCAGGAACATGCCGTGCGCCTGCAGCAGGTGCGCGACGCCTTCTTCGACCTCCCGGAGGAACAGCGCGAGGCGCTGCATCTCGTTGCGATCGAAGACCTTTCCTACCAGGAGGCCGCCCAGGCGCTCGGCATTCCTGTGGGGACGCTGATGTCGCGCATCTCCCGCGCCCGCGCTCAACTGCGCGAATTCGAGGAGAAGACGCCGCGGGTTTCGCATCTGAGAATCATCGGAGGGAACGGCAATGAAAGCAATTGATCCGATCCTCGATGCCGATCTCGACGCCTATGTGGATGGCGAGCTCGATGTCGCCCGCCGCATCCAGGTGGAATCCTATCTTTCCGAGCATCCGGCGATCGCCGCCAAGGTCATGGCCGACCTCAGCGTCAAGGGCGAACTGCGTCTGGCGCTGGCCGGCGAAAGTGCCTTTGGCCGCCCCGAGACCCGCGATGCCGCCCGGCGGCTGGAACGCGGCCTTTCTTATGGTCGCATCTTCCATTCGATGCAGCGCGTCGCCGCTGTCGGTATTCTGATCGCCGCCGGCTGGGTGGCGCACAATTCCTTCGGCGCCTTCTCGGCGACCGAGGTGGTGGCATCCGTTCCGGCACCCGCCTATGTCGAGGATGCCGTCCGCGCCTATCAGACCGCGGCCCTGCGCCAATCGATGCCTCCGCAGACGCCGGCCACCTATAGCGCCGACGACATTCGCGCCGCCACCGCGATCGTGATGCCCGAGCTGCCTAAGGGTTGGAAGGTCGCCGACGTGCAGATCTTCCCGTCCGAATTCGGCCCCAGCGTCGAGATGGCGATCGAACAATCAGACGGAAAGCAACTGTCGCTTTTCGCCGTCCGTCCGGGCGCCTTCGAGGTCAAGCCGGTCAGTCATCTCACGCTGGAAAAAGCAGAAGCCGCCTATTGGCAGATCGGCGAGGTCGCCTATGCGCTGATCGCCGACGATAGCGGTCTCAATCTCGACCAGGCGGCCGAACGGCTCGCCCGCTCGCTCTATTAATTCAAACCGAGGAGATCAGCATGAACCCGATCAATCCCCGCTACGGCGCCGTCGCCGGCTCCCAGGCCCTGTTCGACGAAGGCCTGCGCCAGCATATGCTGCGCGTCTACAACTATATGGCTCTCGGCCTCGTCATCACAGGCCTCGTCGCCTTTGTCGTCGGCTCGACGCCGGCACTCTACGTGCCGATCTTCGGCTCGCCGCTGAAGTGGGTGGTGATGCTCGCCCCGCTCGCCTTCGTCTTCTTCTTCTCGTTCAAGATCCAGACGATGTCGGCCAGCACTGCCCAGATCACCTTCTGGGCCTTCTGCGCCGTGATGGGCCTGTCGCTCGCTTCCGTCTTCCTGGTCTTCACCGGGGCGAGCATCGCGCGGACCTTCTTCATCACCGCGACGATGTTCGGCGCCACCAGCCTCTACGGCTATGCGACGAAGCGTGACCTCTCGCGCATGGGCTCGTTCCTGATGATGGGCCTCTTCGGCGTCATCATCGCCTCTGTCGTCAACATCTTCCTGGGTTCGAGCGCCCTGCAGTTCGCGATCTCCGTGATCGGTATCGTCGTCTTCGTCGGCCTCACCGCCTACGACACGCAGAACATCAAGGAACAGTATTCGGAAAACTTTGATCAGGAATCGAACCAGAAGCTCGCAGTCTTCGGTGCGCTCTCGCTCTACCTGAACTTCGTCAACATCTTCCAGCTTCTGCTCAACTTCACCGGCGAGCGGGAATAGGACTGCGCTTCTGGGGGCAAAGGAAGCGCAA
>NZ_JACCEY010000023.1:391274-440157 GCF_013591995.1 Rhizobium sp. WYCCWR 11146 | reverse complement strand
CCCGCCCGTTTCCGTTTTTAAAGCGCATCGCGTCAAATCGGAATCATGCGACGCGCTTTGAGTCTTTGATTGATGCATGTCGTCGTCCCAAAACCGCTGCCCACTTTTGGGCGACATACATTAGAGCGCCGCGCGTCTTTGCAGACGCGCTAAGGACGCTCTATCACTTTGAATCTCCGCGTAATCCTTTCCGAAAATCGGTTCCGATTTTCGGGGTTATGCGCTAGATGATACCCCAGGCGCGATAGCGGCCGCGCCCGGTGATTTCACGAATGCCGATGTCGTTGACGAGGTTGAGCGCGCCGCGCGGCGTGATGCGCAGTTGACGGGCGATCATCGCCGCCGAGACCATTGGCCGCGACAGGATGAAATCGGCAAGTTCCGGCAGGCTGCTGTTCGAACGGCGGCCGCGAAAGCGCAGCTCCATCTGCGTGCGCGCCAAGGTCAAGCGGTCGATTTCCTTAAGGCCGGCCGCGGCACCCAGATGCATCGCCTCCAGAAAGGCTTGCAGCCGCGTGGCGCGATCGCGCGCCCGACGCCGCTCATGGCGCACCAGCTTCAGCCCGCCATAGAAAGAAAACAGATGCGAGGCGACCTTGCCGCGGGCGCGTAGATGGCTTGCGACCAGAAGACCGCCGAGCCAGTGCTGACGCCGCAACGGCTCGATCCTTTCCCAGGCTTCGAAGAGGATGACGGCGCCGAGCACCGGCGGCAAGCTATCGCCCAATGGCTGGACGCTTCGCCACTCCGCAAGCCGCTGTTCTTCGTCCCACTCGTCGTCACCGAGCAAGCCGAGAGGATCCTCGTTGCGCCTTGCCGGGGTAACGGCTACCGTCTCGCTTTCCGGCGTTTTCCCGGTATGGATGTCGAGCAGCTTTTGCGAGCGGGCAAGAAGCGCATCGATCTCCGCCATCTCGGCAGCGAGCGGCCCCTCCTCATCCTCGCCCTCTTCGTCGGTCTCGAGTGGAGCGGCGACGCTCTTTGCCTCCGGCGCTTTCCCCTCCCCTTCCCCGCCGGTCGCGGTCAGCGTCGCAAGACCCGCGACGCCGAGTGCCCAGGCGGGTTCGCCGGTCCAGATGCGCCGACGTGCCCGCAGCACGGAATGGGCGATCGTCAGTTCGTGGGTGGGAGCGCGGCTATCCATATGCGCATCATGCAAAACGAGATCCTCGACATGCACGAGTTCGCCGGCCACCCAGAGCGCGCCGGCGGCATCGAAGAAATGGCTGCGTTCGGCAAATCCCTCGCCGACCGGCGAGCGCGACACCCGCTCGTCCAGCCGCGCCACCGCATCCTCCGCCGCGGTAAGGGCTGGAAGCAGGGTTTGAAGCATCATACCGTCGATATCGTAGCGCATTGTTAAGCTTTACGGTTTTTCACAAATGGAAGCAAAACGCGTGTTTCCTTCCGCCATGTATGACATGGTTAACAGCGTATTTCAACAAACCTTGGGAAATGGAAGCCGTTAACCTGGCTGATCGACCGGCCGCATCTCCTTCTAACCGTCTGAGCTGGCGCGAAGCTTTTTCATAGCCGTTCATCCGGTTTTCCTTGCCGTCGGACCACTTGCCCGCATCAGCGCCATCAGCATCGGTCCGAGCGAGAACTCGCCGCGCTCCGCCCTCCGCGTCAGGTCTCGCAGGTAGCCGCCGGCCGAGTTGATATGTCCGCCCCTTTCCAGAATGCAGGCGATCACCGTGGCGGCGTTTTCCGGCCCCATGATATCGCAGGCCAGTTGATAGGCGCTAGGGCTGACGCCAAGAGTGGACCGGACGATGACGGCCGCGGCCATCAGGTCGCGCCAGCTGCCAATGCCGCCGCCCGGTCCGTAAGCGATGATCTCAGGGCAGGCCTGCAGCACCATGGCAAGGGAGAAGGATTTCGGCGGCTCGCGCCAATGCCGCGGTTCTTCCTCCGGCTTTGCGCCCTGCTTCGGTTCGAAGCTTGGTTCAAGTTCAGAGTTAACGTGTGGGTTTGAACTATGTATGTGCCGACCGTTTTGGTTATCATTGGCGTCTGCTTTTTCTGTTTTCGACTTCGGTTCCAGCGTCTTGACGATCAATTCCCGGAAAGCTTCGAGATCGGCCAGCAGGCTTTCCATCTCGGCGGCCGACGGGCGGCGCGGCAGGCTTGCGGAAAGCAGATTGAAATGCTTCTGCATCTCGATCCATTCGCCGGCAATTTCCTCTTCCAGCGCGATCTCGATGAGCTTGGTGATGTCACGCCGGCAAAGTGTCAGGCGCTCCCTCAGACGCTTCCATTCGAGCTTGGCGGCCATCACCTGAGCCGCCTGCGCCTCGATCTCGCGAGCGCGCACCAGGAGCGGCGCCAGGCTGAAGCCAAAGGCCTCTCCAAGCCCGCCCTCGCCGTTGCGCCGGGCAAAACGTTTCCCGTTCGGGCTATCCCGGCGGATGATCAGGCCGGCTTCCACCAGCATCGCCAGGTTCCGCCGCAACGTCGTGCCGGCCATGCCGTGCGTGCGCAGTGACAGCTGCTCGTTCGACGGAAAGACGACGAAGCCGTTGGCCTCGGCAATCTCGTTCTTCGGGTAGAAGGTCAACAGCGCGTTGAGAACAGCCAGGGCGCGGTCAGATACGCCGACCATGTCCTTTGCTTCGCAGAGCGCGCGAAAAATCTTCCACTTGTCGACCGATGCGTCCGGATCGACCTTGCTGACGCTTTGCTGACTTGCCAGCATGCCAAGCGTCATCGACCGCCGCCCAAAGGGCGTCGATACATATTGAGGCTCCATGTCCCTCACCTTTTCTCAAGGCAAAAGAAACCTACCACCCAAAAGGATGCCGAAGACGCTTGACAGTGATTCGAGGAAGTGCGATTCTCAGATTGTCCAGATATGAGAAAGGCTTCCGCGGCGGCAACGTTCGGAGGCTTTTTTCTTTTGCGGCTTATTCTCCTGCTTGCAACTTGCCGGCCCGATAGGCTTCGTAAAGCTCATCGAGACGGCGTGAGATGTAAGCGCCGAAGTCCGGCGCGTCGCCGGTCTTCAACGCGATCGTGAAGGAATTGCCGGCGCTCTTGATTCGGCCGGCGATCTTGCCGCCGCTCTTCGGCTTCCAGTCAAATTCCGTGGTCTCGGGCTTTGCCTCTTTCCTGGCGAGCTCGGCGACCAAAAGCTCGAAACGGCGGTCGCTCTCCTCCGCCATGAAACTTCCCGAGGCAATGAGCTTGGCAAGTCGGGCGGCCGTCATCCCATTCCAGTCCTGGGCAAGCGCCATCCAACGGCGCCGCCCGATACCGGGCGCAGCTCCGACCGACCTGACGATTTCGGCGGGGATGGCTTTTGCGACGGATATCAGCTTCGATAGCTCCGTCTTGTCCGTCGACAGCGCTTTCATGATGACCGGGCGCTCAAAACCCTTGAGCTCGAGATTAAGGGCAAAGACCGCGCGCTCGATATAAGAAAGGTTGCGGCGCGCCGAATTCTCGATACCCTGCGCGATGACGACATCGGTATCGTCGAGCTTACGGACGATCGCCTGCACCTTGAGGCCGAGCAGCTTGACCGCCTGCAGGCGGCGATGGCCGTAGGCGATCTGGTAGCGGTCCTCATCATTGGGATGGCGGCGAACGAGGATCGGCACTTCCTGGCCGTTCTCGGCGATCGACCGCACCAACTCGTCTTCCATATCGAGGGGCTGGTCGGCAAGGCGGTCGCGGACGAAGGAGGAATCGATCAGATCAGGATCGAGTTCGACGATGCGTTCACCGGAGAGCAAGGCCTCCTGCATCGCCCTACTCTCTTCTTCCATGCGGCCAAGGGTCAACGCCATCGTCCGAACCGGCCCGGTCGATCCGCGCGAAGATGGTTCCTCGTAGTTGGCCGTGGCCAACTCCTGCGCCGTATCGTCGAAAAGACCCTTCAGGCGATCGCGTCTGCTCATGTGCGGCCCCACGCTTTGTGAATACCGGCGAGAACCTCGCCGTTGGCGGCATTGACCGATTCCAGCGCCCGGTCATAGGTCGAGCGGCGCACCTGCCCCTTCTCGATCTCGTAGAGCGTCTGCTTGGTCAGGCCGACATCGGCGATCGCCGTCGATTTGAGAATGGTCGCCGTCAACACATCATCACTGAAGAGGCTGCGCAGCAGCGCGACGATCTGCGACTGCGGCGCATCGAAAGGTTCGTGACGCGTGACGACATACTTGATGAAGTCATGCTGCAGATCGCCGCCGGCCTTTCGCACAACGGAAAGCAGATCCGACGTCATCAGCAGGAACTGCGACATCGAAGCGACGTCGACCATTTGCGGATGGATCGTGATGAGCAGCGATGTCGCTGCGCAGACGGCGCCAAGCGTGAGGTAACCGAGCTGCGGCGGGCAGTCGATCACCACGATGTCGTAATCGGCCTCGACCTCGGCAATGGCGATGCCGACGCGACGGAAGAATAGCTCGCCAGGTCGCTGTCGGTCGTTCAGTGCCCGTGGCGTCTCATGCTCGAACTCCATCAGCTCGAGATTGCCCGGCACCAGATCCAGCCCGTCGAAATAGGTCTTGCGAACGATTTCCTTCAGTGGCTTGCGGCCCTCATCATAGCGAATTGCGCCATAGAGTGTGTCGCCCTCGGAAAGGTCGAATTCGGGCTGAACGCCGAGCATGGAGGAGAGCGAAGCCTGCGGATCGAGATCGATGGCAAGCACCCGGTAACCCGCCAGCGCCAGGTACTGCGCCAGATAGAGCGTCGTCGTGGTCTTGGCCGAACCGCCCTTGAAATTGGTGACCGCAACCGTCTGGAGCTTTTCGCCAGGGCGACGCCACGGCTGATAGGAAAGCGCGTCCTTCGGCTTGAGCTTGGCCATAAACTGGCGCAATTCGTTGATCTGGCCGAGCGTGTAGGAACGCCGGCCATTCTGGGCAAGATCCGGCTGAGGTCCCTTGCCATCCAGTGAAAGCTGGCGAAGATAGCCGTCCGAGACGCCGATCATCTGGGCGGCCTCGCCGGAGGAGAATGTTCGTAGCGTCTTTTGCGAGAGCGGCGGGAACAGCTTGTCGCGGAGGAGCTTCAGTTGCCGCGAAAGCTGGTTCGCATGCCGCTCGATCCGTACATCTGTCGTCGATACGCTAATGTTGTCCAAAACACCCAATCCTTTTCGATGCGCTTTTCTGTCAACATAGCGTCAAAAAGCGTATCGAAAGTGACACGATTCGGGATTTGCAGCAACAACAGGGCTTTGATGCCACTTACAGGCCGGGTTGGCCGCGGCCAACTCCCGTTCAGCCCTTGCGACGACCAGGCTTTTTCGGCAAGACCGCCGAGACTCAACGGGGAGTATCCGCTTGAAGCATATCAATATCATCGGCATCGGCACGGGCAACCCGGAGCACCTGACCATACAGGCGATCAACGCGATGAACGCGGCCGACGTGGTCTTCCTGCCGGTCAAGGGCGCCGGCAAGGGAGAGCTCGCCGAAATCCGGCGGGATATCTGCGAACGTTATATCACACGACCGGCCGGCAGAATTTCAGAGTTCGCGGTGCCGCAGAGGCAGAAGGCAGACAAGACCTATGCGCAGAGCGTCGACGCCTGGCACGGCGAGATCGCCCGCATCTATGGAGAGCTGATCTCCGGTCTCCCGGACGATGGCAGCGGCGCCTTTCTCGTCTGGGGCGATCCCAGTCTCTACGACAGCACGATCCGCATCATCGAACGCGTGCGCCGGGAAGGCAGCGTGGCTTTCGATTACAGCGTCATTCCCGGCATCACCAGCATCCAGGCGCTGGCGGCCAGCCACAGAATCCCGGTCAACCTCGTCGGCAAACCGATCGAGATCACCACAGGGCGCAGGCTGGCGCAGGACGGGCTTCTGGCCGACAGCACCATCGTCATGCTCGACGGCGAACAGGCTTTTGCGAAGATCGACGATCCCGACGCCGAGATCTTCTGGGGCGCCTATCTCGGTACCAAGGACGAGATCGTCAGATCAGGACGACTTGGCGACACCGCCACCGACATTCTGACGCTCAGGGCCGAAGCCAGGCAGCGGCACGGCTGGATCATGGACATCTATCTCTTGCGTAAGGGACGGGATTTCGACGAATAGCCACCCCGAAGCCTTTCCAGCATGCTTTGCCGGCCCGGTTGCGATCATGTAAGAAGTGGCCAGAGGATCGAGAATGAGCATTGAGGCCGCAAAGGCGAGCGACAGGACAGGCGAGGCGGATCTGCACGATCGCCCGGCGGCGGAGATCCGTAGGCGCGGCGCCTGCCCCGCCCTTGCCGCGCCCATGCCGACCGGCGACGGTTTGCTGGTACGGCTGCGGCCGGCCGGCGGCGCGTTGACGCCGTCGCAATTTGCAAGCCTTGCCCACTCAGCCGCAGCCCATGGCAACGGCATTCTGGAAATCACCGCCCGCGGCAATCTGCAGATCCGCGGGCTGCGCCCCGAGACCGTCGGACAGCTCGCTGCCGATGTCGATGCCGCCGGGATCACCGTTCCGGACGGGCCGGCGATCGAGATATCGCCGCTGCACGGCATCGACCCGGAAGAAATATGCGATCCGGCCGCAATGGAAATGGCCTTGCGCAGCACGCTCCGCGATCAGCTTGCCTCACCGCGCCTCGCGCCAAAACTCTCGCTCGTCGTCGACGGCGGCGGAGCCTTCGGCTTGTCAGCACTGTCCGCCGATATCCGTATCGTCGCTCAATCCCCCGCAGATTGGCTTGTCGCGATCAATGGCGACGGTGAAACCTCAACGCCGATCGCGATCGGTCTCGCGGGGTCGGCGATATCGGCCGTCGGCGAAATTTTGAGCCTGTTGGCGAACCTCGGGCAGGGCAGGCGGGCAAGGGATATCGACCCGGCGCTTCTGCGGACACGTTTTCCCGCATTGGATGGCATTCAGTTCATTCCGTCCCGCGCGGCAGCGATGCCGCTTGCCGGCTCGCACAGGCTTGACGACAGCAAAACCATACTCGGCGTCAGGCCGGAATTCGGGCAGATGAGAGCCTCCGATCTGATCGCTTTGCTTGACCTGGCAACGGACCGCGGCGCAACAGCCATCCGGCTTGCGCCCGGTCGCGGTTTCTTCCTCATCGGGCTTTCCGCCGATACCGTGCCGGCTATGCAGATCGACGCAGCCAGACATGGCTTCGCCGCGCAACCTGGCGAGAACAGCGAGCATATCGCCGCCTGCGCCGGCGCTGGCGCCTGCGGCTCGGCCTTCTACGAGACACGAACCCTGGCGCGTCACCTCATTGCCGTAGCACCTGCCCTTTTTGACGGTTCGCTGACGCTGCATCTGTCCGGCTGTCCCAAGGGCTGCGCTTACGCTCGGCCGGCGCTGACCCTGACGGGCTCGGCGGAAGGTTATGGCCTCATCCTCAAGGGGCTTGCAGCGGATCTGCCGGACGAACGGATCGCTGGCGGTCGGATCGATTTCGCTATAGAGAGGCTCGCCCGGGCCATCGAAGACAACAAAGACGCTGGCGAATCGACCGCCGCCTGCCTTACACGGCTTGGCGCAACCGGCGTTTCGAAGGCGCTGCGACAGGAATAGGAATGCCAGACTACGATTATATCCGCAGCGGCGATGCGATCTACGAGCGTTCCTTTGCGATCATCCGTGCCGAGGCCGATCTTTCGCGCTTCACCGAAGATCAAGCCGAAATCGCCGTGCGCATGATCCATGCCTGCGGGCTGGTCGAGGCGGCGGCGCATTTCCTGTTCTCGGCCGATTTCGTCAGCGCGGCACGCGATGCGCTGAAAGGCGGCGCGCCGATCTTCTGCGACGCGGAAATGGTATCCCAGGGCGTCACTCGGGCGCGGCTGCCGGCGCTGAACGAGGTGATCTGCACATTGCGCGATCCCGCGACACCCGAGCTTGCACGCGAGACCGGCAATACGCGCTCGGCCGCCGCCATGCATCTCTGGCTCGATCGGCTCGGCGGCAGCGTTGTCGCGATCGGCAATGCACCGACCGCCCTCTTCCATCTGCTCGAACTCCTGCGCGACGGCGCCCCGAAACCCGCGGCGATCCTCGGCATGCCTGTGGGCTTCGTCGGCGCCGCCGAATCAAAGGATGCGCTGGCGGAAAATTCCTACGGCGTACCCTTTGCGATCGTCCGCGGCCGGCTCGGCGGCAGCGCCATGACGGCAGCCGCCATCAATGCACTGGCGAGGCCAGGCCTATGACCACAAGCGGTCGTCTTATCGGCGTCGGCACGGGTCCCGGCGATCCCGAGCTCCTGACCCTCAAGGCCGTGCGCGCCATCGAAGGCGCTGATGTCATCGCCTATTTCGCCAAGCAGGGCAGGGGCGGCAACGGCAAGGCGATCGTCGAGCCGCTGCTGAAATCCGGGGTGACGCTGCTGCCGCTCTATTATCCTGTGACGACCGAAATCGACAAGAACGACGAACGCTATCAGAGGCTGATCACCCAATTCTACGATCTGTCTGCCAAAGCTGTTGCCGGGCATCTCGATGCCGGGCTGACTGTCGCCGTTCTCAGCGAAGGTGATCCGCTCTTCTACGGCTCCTATATGCACCTGCATGTCAGGCTTTCCCAACGCTACCCGACGGAAGTGATCCCGGGCATCAGCGCCATGTCGGGCTGCTGGTCGCTGGCGGGCATGCCGATCGTCCAGGGCGACGACGTGCTTACCGTACTGCCCGGTACGATGGCCGAGACCGAGCTGACGCGGCGTCTTGCCGATACGCAAGCCGCGGTCATCATGAAGGTCGGCCGCAACCTGCCGAAGATCCGCCGGGCACTGGCGGCCGCCGGCCGGCTTGCGGAAGCCGTCTATGTCGAGCGCGGCACCATGGCGAATGCGGCGATGGAAAAGCTTGCCGACAGGACCGACGGCGATGCGCCATATTTTTCGCTCGTGCTGGTGCCGGGCTGGGAGGGCAGCCGATGAGCGGCAGGCTTTTCGTGATCGGCACCGGTCCCGGCAACCCCGAGCAGATGACGCCGGAAGCGCTGGCCGCTGTCTATGCGGCGACGGATTTCTTCGGCTACGGACCTTATCTCGACAGGCTGCAGCTCCGCCACGATCAGTTGCGGCATGCCTCGGACAATCGCGAGGAGCTCGATAGGGCAGGGGCAGCCCTCGCCATGGCAGCCGATGGCGCCACGGTCTGCGTCGTCTCCGGCGGCGACCCCGGCGTCTTCGCCATGGCGGCGGCCGTCTGCGAAGCGATCGAGAACGGGCCGGCCGCATGGCGCGCCGTCGATCTCACCATCCTGCCCGGCATCACGGCGATGCTGGCCGTGGCGGCAAGAGCAGGTGCTCCGCTTGGCCACGATTTCTGCGCCATATCGCTGTCTGACAATCTAAAGCCTTGGAATATAATAGAAAATCGTCTTGTATTGGCGGCAAAGGCAGGTTTTGTCATCGCGCTTTATAATCCGATCAGCCGGGCGCGGCCCTGGCAGCTCGGCGAAGCCTTCAAGCTGTTGCGTGACCATCTGCCTGCAGCAACACCGGTTATTTTCGGGCGGGCAGCCGGGCGGCCGGACGAACGTATCGCCGTCCAGCAGCTGTCGCAGGCAGATGCGTCGATTGCCGATATGGCAACCTGCATCATCATCGGCTCGGCCGAGACACGCATCGTCACGCGCCCAGGCAGACTGGACCTGGTCTATACGCCACGTTTCATGGCGGGAGGAAACAGGTGATCGATCGCCGCCAGCGCCGCCTCGACAGTGTCGACCGCCTTGACCATCGAGGCCGGCGCGCGCGCTACCATCATCACCTCGATACCGAGCAGGCGGGCTGCCTCGATCTTCGCATAGGTGGCCGCACCGCCGCTATTCTTGGCGACGATGACGTCAATGTGGTGCTGCCGCAGCAGATCGCATTCACCGTCCAGCGTGAACGGACCACGCTCGAGGATGTACTCGACATTATCAAGCACAAGCGGCGGTTCGACGGGATCGACGCTGCGAACGAGGTAGTGATGCTGCGGTGCGGCTTGCGCATGATGGGCACCCTGCCGGCCCGTCGCCAGGAAGACATGGCGGGGGGAGGGGCCGAGCGCTTCGATGGCAGCCGGAATGCTCCGCACGTCCCGCCAGCGATCGCCGGCCATGCGATGCCATTCGGGACGGCGCAGAGCGATCGCGGCGATGCCGGTGGTCTCGGCCGCGAAAGCGGCATTGGCCGAAATGCGCTCGGCGAAGGGATGCGTGGCGTCGATCAACAGACGATATCCGCCGGCCTTGAGGAAATCGGCAAGTGCGGCAGCGCCGCCGAAACCACCGATGCGAACTGGAACAGGCTGCGCGGCCGGTTTCTCGGTGCGACCGGCAAGCGACAGCAGAACATCGCAATCATCACGCGCCGCCAGCGCCTCGGCCAGCAGCCGCGCCTCGCTGGTGCCGCCGAGGATCAAGATGCGGGGTCTTCCCATGTCTGATGTCGCTCCTGCGTCCGGCCAGCGCTGGCTGACTATTATCGGCATCGGCGAAGATGGTCCAGAAGGGTTGGGCGAAGAGGCGAAGAGGCTGATCGCGACCGCACCCGCCGTCTTCGGCGGCGTGCGGCACCACGTGCTTGCTGCCTCGCTGATCACAGGCGAAAAGCTTTCCTGGCAGAGCCCGTTCGAGCGCTCGATCGAGGCCGTCGTGAAAAGGCGCGGCACGCCTGTTGTCGTGCTCGCCTCCGGCGATCCCTTCCTCTATGGCGTCGGCGCGACACTCTCCCGCCATGTGGCGCCAGAAGAGATGCGCACCATCCCCGCACCCTCGGCCTTCAGCCTTGCCGCCTCCCGCCTTGGCTGGCCGCTGCAGGACGTTGCGACGATCTCGCTGCATGGAAGGCCGATCGATCTGATCCGGCCTCATCTGCACCCCGGACGGCGCGTCCTAGCGTTGACCTCGGACGAGAAGGGGCCTGGCGATCTGGCTGCGCTGCTGACTGCTGCTGGCTTCGGTCAGTCGCGACTTACAGTGCTTGAGGCGCTTGGCGGCGTTCGGGAACGGCAGAGAAGCGGTACGGCGACGGATTTCGACCTCCTGGACATCGATCCCCTGAATGTCTGCGCCGTCGATATTGCGGCAGAGGAGGGGGCTCGCATCCTGGCGTTTGCCGCCGGGCTCGAGGACGAACTGTTCGAGCACGATGGACAGATCACCAAACGTGAAATCCGGGCGATGACGCTTTCGGCACTCGCGCCGCGTCATGGCGAACTGCTCTGGGATATCGGCGCGGGATCGGGATCGATCGGCATCGAATGGATGCTCGCCGATCCCAGCCTGAAGGCGATCGCCGTCGAACAGTCGCCGGAACGGGCCGCGCGTGTCGCCCGCAACGCGGCCGCCTTCGGGGTGCCGAATCTTGCCGTCGTTGAGGGTACGGCGCCCAATGCACTGAAGGGCCTGCCGGAGCCGGATGTGATCTTCCTCGGCGGTGGCGGCAGCGAACCGGGTGTTGTCGATGCTGCGATTGCCGCGCTGAAGCGGGGAGGGCGGCTCGTTGCCAACGCTGTGACGCTGGAAATGGAAGCGGTGCTGCTCGGTGAACATACCAAACGCGGCGGCTTCCTCACGCGGATCGAAATATCGCGCGCCCAGCCCGTCGGCGGCATGACCGGCTGGCGGCCGGCCATGCCGGTAACGCAGTGGCGCTGGACGAAAGGATGACGAGATGACGGTGCATTTCATCGGCGCGGGGCCAGGTGCTGCGGATCTGATCACGGTGCGCGGCCGCGCTCTCATTGCCCGATGCCCGGTCTGCCTTTATGCCGGCTCGATCGTCTCGCCCGAGCTGCTGCAATATTGTCCGGCGGGTGCGCGCATCGTCGACACGGCGCCGATGTCGCTCGATGAGATCGAGGCGGAATATCTTCGCGCCGCTGCGGCGGGCCAAGATGTCGCCCGGTTGCATTCCGGCGATCTCTCGGTCTGGAGTGCGGTCGCCGAGCAGGTGCGCCGGCTCCAAAAACACGGCATCGACTATACGATGACGCCAGGCGTTCCGGCCTTTGCCGCCGCAGCCTCGACGCTCGGGCGTGAACTGACGATCCCGGCTGTGGCCCAAAGCCTGGTGCTGACCCGCGTTTCCGGCCGCGCGTCACCGATGCCCAACGACGAGACACTGGCGAAGTTCGGCGCAACGGGCGCCACGCTGGCGATCCATCTGGCAATCCACGCGCTGAAGCAAGTCGTTGAGGAATTGACGCCGCTTTACGGCGTCGACTGCCCGGTCGCAATCGTCGTCAAGGCCTCCTGGCCGGACGAGCGCATCCTGCGCGGCACGCTTGCCGATATCGAAGCAAAGGTTGCCGCCGAACCGATCGAACGCACGGCGATCATCTTCGTCGGACCTTCGCTGGCGACCGAGGATTTTCGCGAGAGCTCACTCTATGATCCGGCCTACCAACGCCGGTTCAGAGGCAGGGAATAAGTCAGGCGACTGGCCGCGCCAGCGCGGCCAGTCGTGACAATCGTCCCCCGCGCAGTTCCGACACCAATGGCGGCATCAGGCGACGTTCGCGAGGTCTCAAACCCGCGCGCTGAGATAATCCATGCTGGCGCGAAGCGCACCGGCCGGGTCCTTGACCGCATGAACCTCCGCTGCAAAGGGTTCAAAGGAGAACGGACCCTTATAGCCCGCCTGCAGCAGCACCCTGATCTGCCCGGCATTATCGAGTCGGTCCTCGCCGTCCACGAGCACGCGATGGGAATCGCGCATATCGGCCACGGAAACGGAAGGATCGCTGACGCCGGAGATGTGCACTAGGCCGGCCAGCTCAGGGAAGGTCGCCGCTTCGCCGGCAAGGTGATGATGGAAGGTGTCGTGGACAAGCCTGAAGGTCGATTCCGCGCCGAGCTCCCTGATTACCTCGGCCGCCTCGGTCTTCGAGCGCAGCGAGCAGATCTCGAAACCGAGCGGCTCGACGAGACCGATAATGCCGGCTTTCTCCAGCATCGGCTTCAATGCAACCAGAGACTGACGCAGATTGGCCTGCCGTTCGCCATCGGCGCAGCCGGTGCCGTCATTCTTCGGAACGAGGACGAGCGCCTTGGCGCCCGACGCGCCGGCATAATCGATCAGTTCCTGCGCTTCGGTGGCCCGGGTCGCGTTCCACTCGTTGAAGCGCTGCAGGGCGTTGATCGAGATGATCGTCAGACCATGGCGGGCAGCCGCTTGCCGGATCGTTTCTGGTTTGGTGCCGTCGAGGATGGCATTGCCCGAAAGGTCGTTGCGGATCTCGACGGCATCGATGCCGAGCGATCTGGCCAGCGCGAAAAAATCATCGATGGCAAGCGACGGTGCGGCCATATGGTTGAGCGCAAAACGGATCGAAGTCATGATCGGTATCTCCTCCTGATCTCCGCATCAGGGCGGAGCAGTCCTCGTGAATGGGTCAGCGAATCTCTATCGGAATTCGCGTCGCAATCCATCCGTCATCGCCGGCGCCGGCTTTCATTGCTGAGAGAATTTCGTACGGATTGATGGAATTCCATCAGTGCTTAGATGTTCTCCGAAATATGGATATCGAAAGGCAGGAAGAGCTGCCCGGGAACAGCCGTTTCGCCGTTTTCGATGGCGCCCGTCATCAGCACCATCAGCTCCTTACAGAGAGCGGGCAGGGGGGTGCCGATCGCCATGGCGACGATATCGTCGGCAAGACCGGCTTTGCTGTCGGGCGTCAGCTCGTTGACCACGAGGACGATCTTGCCGCCGACGCCTTCTTCGCGGAACGCCGAGATCGCCCCCTCCATGCCGCCGCCGCAGACATAGAGGCCGACGAGATCGGGATATTTCTGCAGCAGCGTCAACGTCGCCTCATGAGTGATTTCGGCTGTCTCGAGATTGATCAGTGTGTCGACGACATCGAACTCAGGCGCATTCTCGCGAAAATAGGAGCGGAAGCCGATTTCTCTGAGCTCATGGCCGTGAAAGCGGTGGCTGCCGACGAAACAGGCGACCTTACCGGGCTTGTGTGCCGTGCGCGCAATCGTCCAGGCGGCGGTGCGCCCGACCTTGCGGTTGTTGACGCCGACATAGGCGTCGCGCACGCCCGTTGCGAGGTCGGAAAGCAGCGAGAACACCGGAATGCCGCGCTCCTTCAACTCCTCGACCGCCGTCGTCACCGCCGGATAATCCGGGCCAACGAGAGCAACGGCCTGGTTGCGGGCGCCGAGCGTCTTGATCTTTTCGACGATGGCAGCCGGTGTCGCGGCTGACGGAAAGTCGATCTGCGTCTGGATGCGCGCGGACGTCAGCGCCCGCGCTGCGGTTTCGATCTCACGCACGAAGCTCTGATAGAAGGGCTGCATCGGCTTCTGCAGCAGGAAGGCGAGCTTGTATTGCGGCAGATCCTCGAAGACGCGCTGCTTGATCAGGCCGACAGCGTGATAGCCGATCGACTGCGCCGCATCATAGACCCGTCGCGCTGTTTCCTCGCGCACCCGGTGGCGCGCGTTGAGAACGCGGTCGACGGTGGCGACGCTGACGCCGGAGGCGCGGGCAAGATCGGATATGGTGGGACGGCGCATCGGCGTTCCTGATGGATTCAATCATGAATGCAAGCCATTCATGATGGCTTTTGATAGATTATATCAAGCCTGCATTGAGCGCTTTCCAAAGTCAACCTATTCTCCCAGGCAAAGGCATAACGGGAGGCGGATAATGGCGACCCAGACGAAGAAACGTGACTACGACCTCCTCGGCGAAAGCGGCCGCACCGCCGTCGAGACGGGGCTGGCGGCAGCCGAATGGTATCACACCGACATTCCCCGTAAGGAGATGAAGGCGCTGATGCAACGCTCCGATGCGCCGGCGATCCGCGACACGATCATCTGGCTCGGCGCCATGGCAATTTTTGCCGGGCTCGGCATCTATTTCTGGGGCTCGTGGGTCGCGCTGCCCTTCTTCCTCGCCTATGGCGTGCTCTACGGCTCGGCCACCGACAGCCGCTGGCACGAATGCGGTCACGGCACCGCCTTCAAGACGCGCTGGATGAACGATGTCGTCTATCAGATCGCCTGCTTCATGATCATGCGCAATCCGGTGACCTGGCGCTGGAGCCATGCGCGCCATCACACCGATACGGTGATCGTCGGCCGCGATCCCGAGATAGCCGTCATGCGGCCGCCCGATCTCTTCCGGCTGGTGCTTAATTTTTTCGGCATCCTCGACGCCTGGCATGCGATCATCGACATGCTGCGCAATGCCTTCGGCGGCGTCAGCACGGCGGAAAAGACCTTCATCCCGGAGATGGAGCAGCCAAAGGCCATCCGCATCGCCCGTATCTGGCTGGCGATCTATGTCGCGACGATCGCAACTGCAATCGCCATGGGCTCGATCCTGCCGCTGATGCTGATCGGCCTGCCGCGCCTTTACGGCGCCTGGCACCATGTGCTGACCGGACTGCTGCAGCATGGCGGTCTTGCCGACAATGTGACCGACCATCGGCTGAACAGCCGCACGGTCTATATGAACCCCATCAGCCGCTTCATCTACTGGAACATGAACTACCACGTCGAACATCACATGTTTCCGATGGTGCCCTACCACGCGCTGCCCAGGCTGCACGCGATGATCAAGCACGACTTGCCGGCGCCGAACCCGTCGATCTGGTCCGGCTATCGCGAGATGATCCCGGCCTTCCTGCGCCAGTTGCGCAACGAGGATTATTTCCTGAAGCGCGAACTGCCGGCCACCGCGCGGCCCTATCGTGAGGAATTCCACAACGAGCTGGCCCCGGCCGCGCAATAAAGACAATCGAGGGAGGACAAGATGAGCGGAAATTGGATCCAGGTCTGCGAAAAGGACGAGATCGACGAGGAGGATGTCATCCGCTTCGACCATGACGGGCGCACCTTCGCGGTCTATCGCAGCCCGGACGACGAATTCTTCGCGACCGACGGGCTCTGCACGCATGAACATATCCATCTCGCCGACGGGCTTGTCATGGATGAGATCATCGAATGTCCGAAGCATAACGGCCGCTTCAACTACAAAACGGGCGAAGCCAAGGGCGCACCGGTCTGCGTCAATCTCAAGACCTATCCGGTCAAGATCGAAGACGGCGCCGTCTTCATCTCGCTCTGAGGGAGGTTGGCGTGGTTCATTTCGTCATCCTGGGCGCCGGCGAATGCGGTGCGCGCGCCGCCTTCGCCTTGCGGGAAAAGGGCTTTGCCGGCGAGATAACACTGGTTGGCGCCGAGCCGCTTCCACCCTATGAACGGCCGCCGCTTTCGAAGGCCGGCTCCACCGATGCAAGCGATCCGAAATACATCGCCGCGGCGGAAAAATATATCGAAAACGGCATCCGCCTGCTGACCGGCATCGAGGCAAGGGATGTCGATCCCGCATCCAGGACCGTCACGCTTTCGGACGGTACCGTGCTTTCCTACGACAAGCTTCTGCTTGCGACGGGCGCCGCCGCGCGGTCGTTCCCCGGCGCACCGGAAGGCAGCCTGCATATTCGTTCGCTCAGGACGCATCACGATGCGGCGGCATTGCGCGATGCGATGAAGCCGGGGCGGCATATCGCCATCATCGGTGGCGGGTTTATCGGGCTGGAACTTGCGGCAACGGCGCGGCTGCTTGGCGCCGAGGTCACCGTCATCGAGGGGCTGGAACGCGTGCTGAAGCGTGGGGTACCGGAGGAGATCGCCCATCTGCTCACCGAGCGCCATCGTGCCGAGGGCGTGGATATCCGCTGCGGCGTCTCCATCGAGGCGCTGACTGCGGAAAACGGCAAAGCCCTGATTAGATTGTCGACCGGCGAGGTGATCGAGGCCGATCTCGTCCTTGTCGGCATCGGTGCACGGCCGAATGTCGAGATCGCCGAAAGGGCAGGCCTCGCAATCGACAACGGCATTGTCGTCGACACGTATCTCCAGACCTCCGCACCTGATGTCTTTGCGGCCGGCGATTGCTGCTCCTTTCCGCTGTCGATCTATGGCGGCCGGCGGGTGCGGCTCGAATCCTGGCGCAATGCCCAGGAGCAGGGCACATTGGCCGCGGCCAACATGCTCGGCCTCAACGAAGCCGTTTCGGCGGTGCCGTGGTTCTGGTCGGATCAATACGACATGACGCTGCAGATATCGGGCCTCGCCGAGGGGGCTGCCACGCATCAGCGCCGCGAACTCGGCGCAGGCGCCTTCATTCTCTTCCATCTCGATGCCGACGGACGATTGATCGCCGCAAGCGGCATCGGGCCGGGCAATGCGGTGGCCCGCGACATCAGGCTCGCCGAAATGCTGATCGCAGCGCGCGCCCATCCCAACCCGGCAGCACTCGCAGCCAGCGACATCAAGCTGAAATCCCTGCTGGCCGCCTGAGCCGCCCGATATTTTCAAAGGAATTGATGATGAAGAAACATAGACGCGCAACCGTCGCCGATCTGCTTTCGGAAAAAGGCAAACGCCAGCTCACCATGCTGCGCGTTACCTCACTGGAGGAAGCGGACGCCGCCGAAAAGGCAGGGATCGACATCGTCTCCGTGCCGCCCTCGCTGCTCGGGCCGGTCTTTCGCGAGGCAGCCCCCACGCCCTTTGCCATTCCGGGGCTCGAATATGGCGATCATGTCTCGGCCGAGGACTATCTTCGTGCGGCCTTCGCGGCGCTGAAGGCGGGCGGCGACGCGGTCTATTGCGCCGCAAGCCTGCAGACGATCCGGCGCATGCGGGACGAGGGTATTCCGGTCTGTGGCCATCTCGGACTGATCCCTTCGAAGGCGACCTGGACCGGCGGCTTTCGCGCCGTCGGCAAGACGGCGGCGAGTGCGGCCGAAATCTGGCGGCAGACCAAGGCGCTGGAAGAGGCAGGCGCCTTCGCCGCCGAAATCGAGGTCGTCCCAGGGGATGTCGCTGCCGCCATCAGCAGCAACACCTCGATGCTGATGATCTCCATGGGCGCGGGCAGCGGCTGCGACGCCCAATATCTCTTCGCCGACGACGTGCTCGGCGCCAATCGCGACCACACTCCGCGCCACGCCAAGGTCTATCGCGACTTTGCCGCCGAACACGACCGGCTGCAGCGCGAGCGCATCGCCGCCTTCACGGAATTTGCGAAGGATGTCAGGACCGGCGCCTATCCGGAAAAGCGCCATCTCGTCGGTATCGACGACGCGGAACTGGAAATCTTCCTGCAGCGGCTGAAAAGCGACACGGGCAATAACTGAGGGCAAACGCGTTCTATTGCCTCGATGATGTGGGAAGCGCCGCAAAGGCGCTTCACCTCCATTGGCTTCCGTCCCGGCCTGTGTCAGGAATTATCCGTTCGATTCATTCGGAACGGAGTATTCGGTCCCCTGTGACGATCGGCTTTGCGCATGCGGAATTGATTGCGGTGCTCGTCGCGGTGACGGGGGACGAGCCGCGCGTGATGACCATCCGTTCCGGCAACGCGCTGCCGTCAGGCCCTTTCGAAATGGGGCATCGCACCCTGCAATCTGGCCTGCGCGAATGGGTGCAGGAGCAGACGGAACATCCCGTCGGTTATCTCGAACAGCTCTATACCTTCGCCGACCGCGACCGGAACAACGACATCCCAGGCGGGCGGACGATCTCGATCAGCTATCTTGGCCTCGTCAACGAGCAGTCGGGCGCCGGCCGGCCGGGATGGCACGGTTGGTACGAATATTTCCCCTGGGAAGACCGCCGGCAGGGCCGGCCAGCCGTGCTTGACGAGATCATGGCGCGCCTGAGGAGCTGGGCCGATGCCGATACGGCAAGACGCGACCATCGCCATCGCCGGGCGGATTTCACCTTCGGCCTCGATGGTGGCGGCTGGAACGAGGATCTGGCCCTGCAGCGCTATGAACTGCTCTACGAGGCGGGGCTCGTCTCGGAAGCCGGATGCGGGGCGGAAGCCAATCTCGGCCGGGCAATGTTTGCCGATCACCGCCGTATTCTCGCAACCGGAATCGCCCGGCTGCGCGCCAAGATCAAATACCGCCCCGTCGTCTTCGAGCTGATGCCGGAGAGCTTCACGCTGCTGAGGCTCCAGCGCACCATCGAAGCCTTGGCGGGGCTGACGCTGCACAAGCAGAATTTCCGCCGCCTCATCGAACAGCAGGAACTGGTCGAGGAAACCGGCGGAACTGAAAGCGAAACCGGCGGCCGGCCGGCCAAGCTCTTCCGCTTTCGCCATACCGTTCTCGAAGAGCGGGCGCTGGCAGGAACGAAATTACCGCTCTCCCGCAATTGACATATGCTCACGGTGAGAATATCTCTTTGCCTATGATATGCTCAAAGCGAGCATAATTAGGAGCCGGTCATGAATTACCCTGTTTCCGCATCCTCTCTCTACGAGCGCGTCAGCCGTGTCATTCCCAAAGCCGAATGGATGACGTTCGAAAATGACGTCGACGCGATCCTCGAACTGAAGCGCCGCCGCAACGCCGTCATTCTCGCGCACAACTATCAGACACCAGAGATCTTCCACGGGGTGGCCGATATCGTCGGCGACAGCCTGGCGCTCGCCCGGAAGGCGATCGAGGTCGACGCCGATGTCATCGTGCTTGCCGGCGTGCATTTCATGGCCGAGACAGCCAAGCTGCTGAACCCCGCGAAAACAGTGTTGATCCCGGATCTCGGCGCCGGCTGTTCGCTGGCGGATTCGATCACGCCCGAGGATATCGCCCTGCTGCGCCAGGCCCATCCCGGCGTGCCCATCGTCACCTATGTCAATACCTCGGCCGCGGTGAAGGCTGCTTCCGATATCTGCTGCACCTCGGGTAATGCCAAGCAAGTGGTGGAATCCCTCGGTGTGCCGAAGGTGCTGATGATCCCGGACGAATATCTGGCGCGCAATGTCGCCCGCGAGACTGATGTCGAGATCATTGCCTGGCACGGCCATTGCGAGGTGCATGAACTCTTCACCGCCGAGGACGTGCGCCAGCTGCGCGAAAACCATCCCGGCGTAACCGTGCTCGCCCATCCCGAATGCCCGCCCGAAGTGGTGGCCGAAGCCGATTTCGCCGGCTCCACCGCTGTCATGTCGGATTATGTCGGCAGGCAGAAGCCGGCGCGCGTCGTGCTGCTCACCGAATGCTCGATGAGCGACAATGTCGCCGTGCACCATCCCGATGTCGAGTTCATTCGCCCCTGCAATCTCTGCCCGCATATGAAGCGCATCACGCTGGCCAATATCCGCGCCGCCCTTGAGGAAAATCGCCACGAGGTCATCGTCGATCCTGCGATCGCCGTGGCCGCGCGCCGCGCCGTCGAAAGGATGCTGGCGATATGACCGAGCTTCTCGACCATCTTGCCGGACGCACGGTGATCGTCGGCAGCGGGCTTGCGGGATTGATGACCGCGCTGACACTGGCGCCTGAACCTTCCGTGATCGTCACCCGCGCGGCCCTTGGCGCGGAGACGTCGAGCGCCTGGGCGCAGGGCGGCATCGCCGCCAGCATGGGCGCCGACGATAGCGCGGCACTGCATCTTGCCGATACGCTTGCCGCTGGCGACGGGCTCTGCGATCCGGCCATTGCCGCCGACATCATCGCCGAGGCACCGGCGGCGATCGCCGCGCTGGAGCAAGCCGGCGTTCGTTTCGATCGGAATGCCGCGGGCGAACTCTCGCTCGGGCTAGAGGCGGCCCATAATCGCCGCCGCATCGTCCATGCCGAAGGCGATGGTTCGGGTGCGGCGATCATCGCCGCGCTGATCGAGGCGGTGATGGAAACGCCGGCTATATCAGTGCTCGAAGGCTTCGAGGCGCGGCGGATTCTGATGGATGGCGAACAGGTCACCGGCCTGCTCTGCGCGACCGCAAAAGGCGCCGCCATTCTGCCGACTTCAAGGGTAGTGTTCGCCACCGGCGGCATTGGCGGGCTTTACGACGCGACCACCAATCCGATGGGCAATTTCGGCCAGGGGATCGCGCTCGCGGCAAGAGCCGGTGCTGCGCTCGCCGATATGGAATTCGTCCAGTTCCATCCGACCGCACTCGATTCACGCCGCCGTCCGCTGGCGCTGGTCAGCGAGGCGGTACGCGGCGAGGGGGCTTTGCTCGTCAACGAACGAGGCGAACGGTTTATGGCCCGCATATCCGACGCCGAGCTTGCCCCGCGCGACGTGGTTGCGCGGGCGATCAGCGCCGAAATTGCCCGTGGCGGACGAGTCTTTCTCGATGCCCGCGCTGCTCTCGGCAGCCGCTTTGCCGCTCGCTTTCCTGTCATTTCCGCCCTTTGCGGCGAGGCCGGCATCGATCCGGCCAAAGACCTCATTCCGGTGCGCCCGGCCGTTCACTATCACATGGGCGGCGTGGCCACGGATGCAAATGGCCGCAGCTCGGTTCCCGGTCTCTGGGTCGCCGGTGAGGCGGCCTCGACCGGCCTGCACGGCGCAAACCGGCTTGCAAGCAATTCGCTGCTGGAGGCGGCGGTGATGGGCATGCGGGCAGCGCGCGACATATCAGACGTGCCAGCAAGTGCCGCCGGCACGATCTTCCCCGAGAAACTGCCGGCGTCGGGCGATGCATCGCTCGTCCGGCCGATCGTTTCGCGCCATCTCGGCGTGCTGCGCAATGCCGGCGCCATTCATGGCGCGATCGCCGCCCTGCTGCCGCTTGCCGAAGGCAACGGCCCTGCCGCCGATCCGGCCATCGTTGCGCTACTGATTGCCGTCTTTGCCAGCCTGCGGATGGAATCGCGCGGCGCCCATGCCCGCACCGATTTTCCGCTGAAGCTCGCCAACACCAACCGTCGCCAGATGCGCCTTTCCGACGTTCTGGAGATCGCCCGCGCGACACCGCCCTATGCCCTTGCAAGGAGTGCCTGAGATGAGCCTCGTTCCCCTTCCGCGCCTGATCGTCGAACCCTTGGTGCGGGCTGCCCTGCTCGAAGATCTGGGTCTTGCCGGTGACATCACCTCGGCCTCCGTCATCCCTCGCGATCACCGTTCGACGGTGGTGATGGCGGCCCGTCAGCCGGGTGTGATCGCCGGTCTCGATGCCGCCGAACTCGCTTTCGCTCTCGTCGATCCAGAGATCGTCATGCGCCGCCATCTCCAGGACGGCGACGCGGTCAAACCCGGCGACGTGATCGCCACCATCGAAGGCCCGTCGCGTGGCTTGCTGAGTGCCGAGCGTACCGCCCTGAATTTCCTCGGTCACCTCTCTGGCATCGCCACGGTAACGGCAGGGATCGCCGCCGCCATCCGCGGCACCAAGGCCTCAGTTGCCTGCACGCGCAAGACGACGCCGGGGCTGCGGGCGCTGGAGAAATATGCGGTGCGGGCCGGTGGCGGTATGAATCACCGCTTCGCGCTTTATGACGCGGTGCTGATCAAGGATAATCACGTCGCCATCGCCGGTGGGGTCGCTGAAGCGATCCGCCGGGCGCGGGCTGGCGTCGGCCACATGGTGAAGATCGAGGTCGAAGTGGACAGCCTCGATCAGCTGCGTGAAGCGATGGAGACCGGCGTCGATGCCGTTCTGCTCGACAACATGACGCCCAATCAGCTGCGCGACGCCGTCGCCATCGTCGCCGGCCGGGCCATCACCGAAGCGTCCGGTCGCGTGACGCCGATAACGGCCGCGGCAATCGCGGCTTCCGGTGTCGATCTCATTTCCGTCGGCTGGCTGACGCACAGTGCGCCGGTGCTGGATATCGGGCTCGATTTCGTCGAGGCCGCGGCCGCAACGGAGGTTAGCCCGAGACGGATTGCGCAGGCGCTGTAATCCCTCAGGCCTGCTTCGGCTGAGCTTCCTTGTCGCTGTCGAATTCCAGCAGTTCGATCATCACGCCGAGATCGGGCACCGTGTCGTAATAGGCATAACGCCCGTGGCCACCGTCGAATTCGCCACGCTGGAGCAGACGGTGGCCCTTGTCTTCCAGATAGCGGTTTCGCTTGGTAAGATTCCTCGTCTTGAAGGCGATGTGGTGGCAGCCGGGCCCCTTCTCCTCCAGCAGGTCGCGCCAGGCGCTTTTCTCCGGGCCGGGCTGCAGGAACTCGACGTCGATATTGCCGAACTTGAACATTATGATGCGGCAGCCGACCTCGGCGGATTTGCCGTTGTAGATCGCCTGCGCCTCATCCGGCTCGGCAGCCTTGCCTTCCGGCGGCACCGGCTTGCCGGTCAGTTCCGAAAACCAGGCAGCGGATTTCTGCACATCGTCGGTCACGAAGCAGATCTGCATGACGGCATCTTCATCAAGCAAACGCTTGTCCATCGGTATTCCTTTCTGCAATGGGGTGGGACGGCCCGCCGTTTCGGAAATGGACCGCCCCTCCGGGGGAAACCTCGAGCCGCTCTAGCCGAGAATGGTCTTGTAGTTTTCCTTGATCTTGGCGATCGCGTCGTCGACGCTCATCTCGGGATCGCTCCAGAAGTTGAAGGCCACGTCCCAGATCGAGTTCTCCCAGTCGGCGTCGCTGATCGCGTGCGGGTTCTGTACCTGATGCTTCGGATCGGCAACGATGCGGAGCACTTCCTTGGAGCAGGCGTCGAGACTGTCTTGCGGCGCATCGAGGCGCACCGGGGTCGAGCCCTTGGCCTTGGCGAATTCCGCCTGGACATTCGGATCGACCACGATCGAGGCAAAGTCGAGTTCGGCCTTGTCCTTGTCAGCAGGCTGGCCGCCGAGCAGACCCCAGCTGTCGACGCTGGCAGCCACGGCTTTGGCGCCCGGGATCTGGATGCAGCCGAAATCCTTGCCGGCGGTCTTGCCGGCCGCCAGCCATTCGCCCTTCATCCAGTCGCCGTGGATCTGCATCAGCGCCTTGCCTGTTATGACGAGGTTGGTGGTGAGGTTCCATTCGCGATTGGCCGAGCCTTCGTCTGCCGCCTGCTGGAATTTGCGCAGATAGTCGAAGACCTGGCGGAATTCCGGCGTATCGAAGACGGCGGGATCGGGCTTTTCGCCATAGATCTTGTTGAAAAAGTCCGGTCCGCCGATCGTCGCCGCCAGCGCATGGGTGAGGTAACCCACCTGCCATTGCTGGCCGCCAACGGCCAGCGGAATGACGCCAGCCGCCTTGATCTTGTCGAAGTCGGCAAACATTTCGTCGAGTGACTTCCAGGCCGTCGGATCGATGCCGACTTTCTTGGCGACATCCATATTGTAATAGACCATGCCGTCGATGTGCAGCGCGGTCGGCACCTTCATGACCTGGTCGTCGACGACCATCGAATGGGCCACAGCATCCGGATACTTGTCCGGGTAGCCATGCTCCTTGAAGAAATCCGTCAGCGGCCGGCCGAGACCGGCTTTCGTCAGATCGCGATAGACGCCGGGATTTGACTCCATGAACAGGTTCGGCGGGTTGCCGCCGGCAACGAGGTTCATCAGGTTGACGTTGGAGCCGGTGTCATGCGGGATGGCGAGGTCGGTCCAGCTGTCGCCTTTGGCCTCCAGGTTCTTCTTGAGCACGTTCAGCGCCGCCACTTCAGGCGGCGCCGACCAGGTGTGGTAGATCACGAGATCGGTCGCCTGCGCGCTTAAGGGGGCGGCGCCCGCAAGCATGGCGGCGGTGATGCCGGCGAGTATCCTGTTCATCATTTCCATTCCTCCCTTTGGTTGCTCATTCACATGCGTCGCCCGGTGCGGGCGTCGAAGACGTTTGCCTTGCCGCGCGGAAAATCGGCGCGCAGCTTCTCCCCGGCGTTGAGGCCGGCGGCGCGGTCCGGATCGACGCGCAGCGCCAGCAATTGATCGCCGAAGCCGAGATAGGCGGTGGCATCGGAGCCTGTGCGTTCGGCATGTCTGAGCGGCAGCTCGAAGCTTGCCGCTGCATTGGCAATCGGCTGATCGGCGACGACGAAGTGCTCGGGCCTTAGGCCGATAACGACCCCGGCGCCGCTTTCCGGCCGCTGCGAAAAACCATAGTCGCCGAGATCGATGGTATCGCCGGTATCGAAGCCCGCCTTGACGCAATGGCCATCCAGCTTCAGCCGCGCCGGGCGGAGGTTCATCGCCGGCGCGCCGATGAAACCGGCAACGAAAAGATTGGCGGGTTTGCCGTAGATCTCATCGGGCGTACCGAATTGCTGGATGACGCCGCCATCCATCACCGCGATCCTCGTCGCCATGGTCATCGCCTCGATCTGGTCATGGGTGACATAGACGACGGTCGGTTTCAGCGTGTCGTGCAGTTTCTTGATCTCCAGACGCATCTCGGTGCGAAGCTTCGCGTCGAGGTTCGACAGCGGCTCGTCGAAGAGGATGACGCCGGCCTGCTTGACGAGGGCGCGGCCGATCGCAACGCGCTGGCGCTGACCGCCGGAGAGCTGCCCGGGCTTGCGGGCAAGCAGCGGCTCGATCTGCAGCAGCCTGGCGGTAGCGGCAATGCGCTGCTCGACCTCCGCCCGGTCGAGGCGGCTCGCAGCAAGGCCGAATTTCAGGTTTCCGTAGACGGTCTTGGTCGGATAGAGCGCATAGGACTGAAAGACCATGGCGAGGCCGCGGTCCCTGGGGTCGAGATCGGTGACATCGCGCTCGCCGATCATGATGCGACCGTCGGAGACTTCGAGCAGCCCGGCAAGCAGATTGAGCAACGTGGTCTTGCCGCAGCCGGAGGGGCCGAGCAAAACCAGAAAGTCGCCATCCTCGACCGCGAGATTGAGATCGTCGAGGATCGTCACCGTGCCGAACGACTTGACGATATGTTCGAAGGAAACACGCGGCATGGGTCAACCCTTGATCGCGCCGGCAGTGATCCCCTGAACGAAGAACTTGCCGACGAGGAAATAGATGACGAGGGGCGGAATGGCGGTGAGCAGGGCGGCCGCCATATTGTCGTTATAGGCGACGACGCCTGTGGACACGGTGATGAGATTGGCGAGGATGACGGTCATCGGCTGCGTGCCGAGCCCGCCGAAGGTGACGCCGATCAGATAATCGTTCCAGATCGAGGTGATCTGCAGGATGAGCACGACGATCAGGATATTGCCCGACATCGGCAGGATGATCTCGATGAAGATGCGCCAGAAGGAACCGGAATCGATGATCGCGGCACGCATGATCTCCTGCGGAATATCCTTGTAATAATTGCGGAAAATCAGCGTCAGCACCGGCATGGCGAGCACGGCGTGCACGACGGCAATGCCCCAGAGCGTGCCATAGATGCCGATCGCCGCGGTGATGCGGATCAGCGGATACATGATGACCTGAAAGGGCACGAAGGCGCAGATGAAGAGCAGGAACAGGAAAGCATTCGCCCAGCGCACATTCCAGAGCGCCAGCGCATAACCTGTGACGATCGACAGCGCGATCGACAGGATCAGCGACGGGAAGAGGATCAGCACCGAATTCCAGAAGCCGACCTTCAACCCGTTGCAGTTGATGCCGGAGCAGGCCTTGTTCCAGGCGTGGTCCCAGGCCTCGAGCGTCCAGACATGCGGCAGCGAGAAGATCGCGCCCTCGCGGATCTGGTCCATCGTCTTGAACGAGGTGACGACGACGACATAGAGGGGCACGCAGAAGAACAGCGCGCACATCGTCAGAAACAGCAATATGACGATCGAGCGCCCGGGAATGCGCTTCTTCTTGCGGGGGAAGAAAGGCTGGCGTGGGCCGGGTGAAGTGTTCATCGCATCTTCCAGCACTGCTGCTTGCGTCACCATGGTCATCGCGAACCCCCGTTCGCCCGGCGCTGTTGCCAGGTGGTGATCAGCACCAGCGGCAGGAAGATCAGCGCGGTTATGACGAGCATGGTGATCGCGGCGGCCGAGGCATAGCCGATATTGCTCTTGGCCGAGAGCGCGTTGATGGTGAAATAGGCCGGAACCCAGGTGGAATTGCCGGGTCCGCCATTGGTCATCGCCACGATCACGTCATAGGCCTTGATGACGCCGAGCGAGAGCAGGATGGCGCAGGTGATGAAGGTGAACTTCATCATCGGGATGATGATCTCCAGATAGAGCCGCCAGAAGCTGACGCCGTCGAGGCGCGCGGCACTCCAGATTTCGGTGTTGATCGATTTCAGGCCTGATAGCATCAGCGCCATGTAGAAGCCGGAGCTCTGCCAGATCGAGGCGAGAATGATCGCGTACATGGCGGTCTCGGGGCTCGCCAGCCAGTTGAAGCTGACCGAGGTGAAGCCGAGGCCGTGCAGGAAATTCTGAAGCCCGAGCTGCGGATTGAAGATCCAGCGCCAGGCAGCACCCGTGACGATCAGCGAGACGGCGAGCGGATAGAGGAAGACCGTGCGGAAGAAACTCTCGCCGCGCCATTCGCGATCGATCATCGCAGCGAGGATGAAGCCGAAGACTATGGCAAGGGCGCTGCCGATGCCAAGAATGACCAGGTTGTGCAGCGAGATCGCCCAGCCGGCATCGTTGAAGAGCCGCTCATACTGGCGCGTCCACTCACTCCAATTGATCTCATATTCCGGGACGCGGCGGCTGCGCGTCAGCGATAGCCATGCCGTCCAGCCGATTGCGCCGATGAATGCGACGAAGGTGACGGCGACAGCCGGCGCGAGAGCCAGCTGGGGCATCATCCGGCTCCAGCGTAGTTGCATCTCTTCCTCCCAGACCCAACGCTCCCACATCGGACCAAACCTGAAGCACGCTTGTATTATCGTTAAACTAAGATCAAAAATACCCATGCGTCAACAGGCGATTTTTGGCTGCTATCGCTCGAAACTGGCGATAAGCTCTACAAAGCGGACCGGACACGACCGAAAAGAAAGGGATATCATATGCAAAATCAGCAACTTATACCGAAACTTGGTTTCGGCACCTATGGCCGCAACGGCAAGGATGGCATAGGTGCCATCCTCTGCGCGCTGGAAACGGGCTACCGGCATCTCGATACCGCGCAGACCTATGACACCGAATTCGAGACCGGCGAAGCGCTGCGCCGGTCCGGCATTGCGCGACGCGAGGTCTTCATGACGACGAAGATCTCGACCGACCATTTCGGCGAAGGCAAGCTCATCCCTTCGCTCGAAAAGAGCCTGGAAGCGATGCGTATCGACCAGGTCGACCTGACGCTCATTCATTGGCCAGCGCCCAACGGCGCCATTCCCCTGGAGGTCTATCTCTCACAGATCGTCGAGGCGCAGGAGAGGGGCCTGACACGGCTGATCGGCGTCTCCAACTTCACCATCGCACTGCTGCAACAGGCAGAAGCGATCGGCGGAAAGGGGCGGATCGTCAACAATCAGTTCGAACTCAACCCACTGATCCAGAACAAGAAACTTGCGGAATACTGCCAGCGGAACGACATCCTCGTCACCTGCTATCTGCCGATAGCCCGCGGCACGCTTTCGGGTGATCCGGTGCTCGGCTCGATCGCCGACAATCACGCTGCCACGGTCGAGCAGGTAATCATCGCCTTCGAACTCGCCAAGGGCTATTGCGCCATTCCGACGTCGAGCCGGGCCGAACGCATCCGTTCGAATTTCGCAGCCGGCGAACTGCAGCTGAAACAGGAGGAGATCACCCTCATAGAGACGCTCGACCGCAACCAGCGCACCATCGATCCCGACTGGGGGCCTGATTGGGATTGAATCCGCCGGCGGTTGACAATTGCGCGCGGTGCGTACAATTGTGATCTTGTATTATCGTTAATTCAAAATTGGCTTCTGTTGATCGAAACACCGTTGACGGCGGCGACCGACGCCGCCCGTGAGGAGGAAACATGCTTGGAATAACCGGCTACGGCCATGTCGCCATCAAGGTCAAGGACCTCGACGCCTCGCTCGACTTCTACCGCGAACGCCTTGGTTTTCCCGAGATGCTGCGCCTGAAGAACGAGGACGGCTCGACCTGGCTCGTCTATCTCCGCATCACCGACGACCACTATCTCGAAATTTTCCCTGGTGCTGAAAACGACCGGGCGCCCGGCTGGAACGCCAACGGCGTCAACCATATGTGCTTCACCATCGATGATCTGGATGCGACGGCCGAGAGGATCCAGGCGGGCGGCATCAAGCTCACCGCCGAGATCAAGCCGGGGCTCGACGGCAATCGCCAGGCCTGGATCGAGGATCCCGACGGCAACCGCATCGAGCTGATGGAGATGCATCCTGACTGCCTGCAGTATCAGGGCATCAAACGGCTGCATGCCGAAGGAAAATAATGGGGATCGAGGAAAGCCATGGGGTGGTATCCCGTGGCTGTCCCCGTGGAAGCTTCCGCTTTCCCCAGTGGAAACTTTTACTTTCCACTGGGGAAGGTTATGGAAGGAAGATTAAGCATCAGGACATATAGCCGCCCTCACGATGACCAGATCGAGCGTCCGCCTCAAAGACATTGCCGACAAGACCGGATTTTCCGTGAACACGGTCTCGCTGGCGCTTCGCGGCAGTCCGCGCATCCCGGAGGAAACGCGCCAGCTGATCCGCACCATCGCCGAGGCGCTGAATTACCTGCCGAACCATATCGCCCAGTCGCTGGTCAGCCGCGAGACGAAGACGATCGGCCTTATCCTCACCGACATCACCAATCCGACGCTGATGCGCACCGCGCAGGCGATCGAACTGGAGCTGGCCGACAGGGGCTACGGTACGCTGTTTGCCACCTCCAACAACGATCCGGAGGAGGAGATCAGGGCGCTGGAAATGTTCCGCTCGCGCCAGGTCGACGGCATGCTCATCTATCCCCGCAGCCATCGCAAGCTCGATCATATCCGCAAGATCCGCCAGTCGAACTATCCGATCGTGCTGCTCGTCGGCGACCCGGATTCCGGCATTGACGCGGTCTGCGTCGATGAGAGGTGCGGCGCCTATAAGGCGACGCGGCATCTGATCGATACCGGCCATCGCAGGATCGGCATCATCGACAGCGCCAATCCGCTCGGCAATCTGGAAAAGAGCGAAGGTTACCTACAGGCGCTTTCGGAAGCCGGCATCACCTTTGAGCCGGTGCTGACGGCCGACCCGCAGGGCCATTCGGTGATGAAGGGCTATTGGGCGATGGACCAGCTGATGAGCACCGCCAACCGGCCGACCGGCGTCTTCGCCGCCAATGATTCCCTTGCGATCGGCGCCTTGCGCTGGTGCCAGAAGAACGGCGTGAACGTGCCGAAAGATGTCGCCATCATCGGCTTCGACAATATCGAATTCGCCGAACATGCGGCGACGCCGATTTCGAGCGTCAACTACGCTGTCGATATCGTCACCGAACTTGCCGTCGAGCGACTGATGCGGCTCGTCGCCGCCAAGGACGCGCTGCCCGATCCGCGTGTCACCATGATCGAGCCGGATCTCGTCATCCGGGAAAGCACCACCGGCCGAAGCTGAGGCCGGCACGAATGGGAGCAAAGACTTGACCTATCCGATCTCCTACCAGCTTTACTCTTCGCGCAATTTTCCGCCGCTTTTTGCCCAGTTTCCCGAGCTGAAGGCTTTCGGCTACGACGCGATCGAACCCTGGCTTCCGGCCTACGAGGCCGATGCCAAGGCTTTCCGCACGGCGCTCGACGACGCCGGGCTGAAATGCCACTGCTTTCACATGCCGCTGAAAGGGCTGGTCGAGGAGCCGCAGCGCTTCATCGACATCGCGCTGACGATGGGCGCCACCATCATGATCCCGCCCTATGTCGCGCCGGAAAAGCGCGGCACGACGGCGAATTATTGGAAGAACCTCGGCGCGCAATTGGCTGAAGGCGCTGAGCAGGCGGAGGAACACGGGCTCAAGGTTGCCTGGCACAATCACGATTTCGAATTCCTTGCGCTGGCCGACGGTTCGCGGCCGATCGACCATATCTTCGCTGGTGGTGGCGACACTGTCGGGTTCGAGATCGATTGCGGCTGGATCACCCGCGCCGGCGCCGATCCGGCCGCCGAACTGAAGAGGTTCGCCGACCGCATTATCGCTATCCAGATGAAGGACATGGCGCCGAAGGGCACCACGACGGAAGACGGTTGGGCTGCGACCGGCGACGGTATCATCGACTGGGAAAAATTCGTACCACTCTTCCGCGAGACAAAAGCTGAGCATATCGTCACCGAGCATGACAATCCGGCCGACTGGCGCCGCTTCGCCCGGCGTTCGATCGAGCACATCAAGGCGCTCGGCCTGTAGCGCGGCCGCGACTTGGTTGGGAATAGCGGGTGACAAGGACCGTCGACAGCTTAATAACCTGCCGCCAGGGAACGCAAAACGTCTGCCATCTAAAATATCGGCAAAGCATCTTCTCGGCGAGCGACACGCGAAAATGCAAATAGTCGCTGAAATTTCTTCTTTTTATAGCAAAGCCGCTATGCGCGGCGGCTTTATAGCTTTAACATGATTTCTTGACCGCCGGTGCGCTTGTGCGCCTTGGCTTTCAGGGGTGAGAACCGAGATGCGATGGACATCCGGCAGATGCTGACGAACAGGGCGTGCCTGCTCGGAAGACCGCGATTGATGGCGGCGGGGAAGGAACTCCCCTTGCCGGAGAAGTCTTATTTTCTCCTCGCCATGCTCGCCGCCGAACCCAATTTCGAACTCGACCGCGAAACCGTCAGGCGACAACTCTGGCAATCGGAGCTGCCGGAAAAGCGGGCGGGCAGCCTTCGCCAACTGCTGGCGCGCATCGAACAAAGCATTCCCGCCGGCCTTCCACCGCTGCTTGCCGCGACCCGAACACATATCGGCCTTGCCGATGGCTGGGAGGTCGACGTTCATATCCTGAAACAGAAAAGGCCGCTCGCACCCGAAGACGGCGACCTGCTGAACGGCGACTTGCTCGAAGGCGTCAAATCGCCGACGCAGGGCGCCGAGGACTGGCTGACCTTTGAGCGCCAGCGGGTCGACGAGTTGCGCTCCGCCCATCTCGCCCGGCTGGTCGAGACATCAGAAGACAGATCGGATGAAGAGCAGGTCACGCTTGCCAGGCGCCTGCTAGAACTCGACCCTGCCAGCGAGACGGCCTATCGCGCCTTGATGCGCACCTATGTCAGGATGAACGATCCGGCAGCGGCGCGTCAGGCCTATCTGAAGTGCAAGAGCCAGCTGAAGGACGACTTCGACACCGAGCCGGAAGAAAGCACCACCGCTCTTGCCCGCGAACTTAACCTGGTGCCGGCAGCACAGGCAACGTCGGGACATCCTCAGTCGGCGCCTAACCTTTCCGTCGGTCCGCTTGGTCAGCCGCGTATCATCATCCTGCCGCCGGAAAGCATCTTCACCGATCCGCTGATGGAGCGCGTCGGCAGGGCGCTTCTCGAAGACGTCACCATCGGCCTCAGCCAGCAGCGCGGCTTCAAGGTGATCGCGGCGCATACGAGCCTGGAAATCCTCAGCCGTTCGATCGATCCGTCCCGTGCCGTGCCCGGTCCGCTCGACCTCAGCTTCGACTATGCGGTCTACGTCACCATCCAGGGCCGCGACGAGGATGTCTATGCGACCTGCCGGCTGACGCGGACGACGACATCGGAGGTGATCTGGGCCATCGAACTGCCGCTGGTCATGCAGAAGATCAGCGAATCCTTCGCGCATCTGACGCGACGGATCGTATCCTCGCTTGCCGACACGATCGAGCGTCACGAACTGGCGATGCCGATCGGCGACGTGCCGCCGTCCGCCTACCGTCTCTACCTGGAAGGCAAGCGGCTGATCGCCCAGACCGACTTGCAGCATCTGCGCCAGGCGCGCAAATGGTTCAAATCCTCGCTCAATCGTTATGAACATTTCTCCGCCGCCCATGCCGGCATGTCACGCGCGCTCGGCATGGAATGGCTGATCCGCGGCATGCGGGACAAGGAACTGCTCGACGAAGCGAACGGCGCTGCCCGGCAGGCACAGCAGTCCGACCCGAACAGCGGCCGGGCCTATCGCGAGCTCGGCTTCGTGGCGCTTTATCGGCGCCGCTTCGACGAAAGCCTGGAATATTTTCAGCAAGCCCAGGATCTCAATCCCAACGATGCCGACATCCTGGCCGACTATGCCGACGCGCTTTCCCATGATGGCGATTTCGATCGAGCTCTGGAGCTCAGCCGCGCTGCCTTCAAACTCAATCCGCTGCCGCCGGACTATTATTACTGGAACCTCGGCGGCATCCACTTCATGCGCGAAGAATATGAAATGGCGATCGAGGCGCTGGAACCGGTGAAGGCGAAGCAGGCAACGGCCCGTCTGCTCGCCGCCTCGCATGCCATGGCAGGCGATAGGGGCAAGGCTGGGAATTACGCCAGGATAGTGTTGGAAAACTTCCCCGATTTCCGCAGTGAGGACATCCGTCATTTCGTCCCAGATCGCGATCCCGCCTATACGGAACCGCTGATACAGGGCCTGCAACTTGCCGGACTTCCCTGATGCACCGCCTTTTAATGAAGCCTGTAACGCTTAAATGACGCAGGCAATGTTTCCCTCCGAAGGTTAACGGCAGCAAGGCGCTGCCTAACCAATCGGAGATGAAACATGAAGACGAATGCTGACACCACCGCAGCTCAGACACAGTCACTGCGCTTCTCTGCAGCCGCCAAGGCAGCCATGAAGCAGGACGAGCTCACCGTTTCCGCCAATGCGCTCGAGAGCCTGACACATGCGCTGAGGTTCCGCTAAGGAACAAATCGGTATGTCTGCTTTCACCGACCTTGAAGCGCTTGCCGGTGACCTCAAACGATCATCGGCCGGCGTCAGCGACTATCATGACCGCGCCGTCACGCCGGCTCAGACATTGGCGGCCATCAGGCCGCATATGCGCGAATTCGGCATTACGCGCGTCGGTCTGCTGACCGCACTCGACGTTGTGAACATCCCCGTCGCCTTCGCAACGAGGCCGAACAGCCATACGCTGTCGGTCTTTCAGGGCAAGGGTATCGACAACGATGCCGCCATGGCCTCGGCGGCGATGGAAGCAGTCGAGACGCGGATCGCCGAAATTGCCCCCACCGACCTGACGCAGGCGACGGTCGAGAGCATGCGGGCGGAGCGTGCCGCGATGATCGATCTCGACAATGTCGCACGCTGCGCGCCCGACGAAATCGGCAGAGGTCCCATTCCCTGGTGCTCCGGGCTCGACATTCTTTCCGGCAGCAGCGTCTTCGTGCCCTGGTGGCTCGTCGGTCTCGACCATCGCGGCGAGAGGCCGCCGGGCTTCGAGCAGTCGAGCGATGGGCTCGCCTCCGGCAACACGCCGTCCGAAGCGGTCCTGCATGGGCTTTGCGAGTTGGTGGAGCGCGACGCCTGGGCCTTGACCCAGCTGAAATCGCCCGAGCGCCTGAAGGAGAGCCGCATCGACCCCGCCTCCTTCGGCGATGCAGTCATCGACGTCATGACCGACCGGATTACCCGCGCCGGCATGAAACTGCTGTTGCTCGACATGACGACGGATATCGGCGTTCCCGCTTTTCTGGCCGTCATCATGCCAGGCAACCTTTCCGACCGTGTCGACGCGCGCTGGTCGCATGTCTGCGGTGGCTGCGGCTGCCATCCCGATCCCGTGCGCGCCGCGCTGCGCGCCATCACCGAAGCGGCGCAGAGCCGGCTGACCGCGATTGCCGGCAGCCGCGACGATTTTTCGCCGCGCATCTATCAGCGGCTCGACAGGAGTGCGGCGATGCAGCAGGTGGTCGAACTCTGCGAGGACAGCGGCCGGATGCGCTCGTTCCAGGCCCGCGATCGCCGCCCGGCGACGATCCAGGACACCATCGGCCATATTGCCGACCGGCTGGCGGCGACCGGCATCGAGCAGATCGTCGTCGTGCCGTTTCCGCACCCGGCCCTGCCGGTTTCCGTCGTCAGGGTGGTCGTGCCGGGACTGGAGGTCGATATCTCAGGCCAATACATCCAGCTCGGCCTGCGCGCGGTCAACACTATGAGAGGAGCCGAATCATGAAGGTGCTGTTCGTCGGCCCGAGCCTTGGCAGCGATCTTGCCGCGGCAAGGGCCATGTCTCCTCGCATCAATTTCCGGCCGCCGGCCGCCGCCGGCGACATCCTGAAGGCCGTTCAGGACGGCGCCACCGCGATCGGTCTCGTCGACGGCTATTTCGGCGATCTGCCTTCGGTCTGGCACAAGGAAATACTTTACGCACTCGAACACGATGTCGCCGTTGCCGGCGGCGCCAGCATGGGGGCGTTGCGGGCAGCCGAATGCGAGCCCTTCGGCATGGTCGGGCTGGGCTCGATCTTCGAAGATTACGAGTCCGGACGGCTGCTCGACGACGAGGCCGTCGCGCTAGTGCATGCGCCGCAGGAGCTCGGCTGGCTGCCGCTTTCCGTTCCCTGGGTCGATTTCGAGCCGACCATCGATGCGCTTCACGCCAAAGGCGAGATTTCGCCCGGCGAGCGCAAGAAGCTGTTGCTGGCCGGCCGCTTCCTGCATTTCTCCGAGCGCACCTATGCGAAGGTGGCCGACGAGTGCCATTTCCGCAAGCCGCGCCGCGACCATATCCTCGCCGCCATCCGCGGCAGCCGTGTCGAGCGCAAGCGCAACGACGCGTTACTGGTGCTGGAATGGCTGCGCCGGGACAAATTCCGCCCTGTCAACCGTGACTGGCGCTTTGCTGCGACCTCGCACTGGGAGCTCCTGCACGCCGAAGTCACGCGCAATGCGGTTCCTGTAACGCTTGAATAACGGTCGCGGCGGAAGATGCAGTAATGATGGAATCGTAGGGTTCCACGACCAAAGAGGGCGGGAACGATGTTTGAACAACACAACGAAGGTACCGGCAGCGAATATGCAAGGATCTTCCGGCTGCTGTCGGCGGCCAAGGATGAGGCTGAAAAGCTTCAGCTGCGCAATCTGACGCATCTGACGAACATGGCGCTGCTGCAGGTCGTCATCGATTGGGACGGCATAGACCCCGACAGGGAGCTTGACGTCAATCTCGAGAAGCTGCTCGGCAGCAAAGCCAAGATCGCAATGAAGGATGCCAGCGAGAATCTGATCCTGATCGATCGCCATTGAGCCCGATCGATTGCTATTGATCTCGATCAACCGCCATTGATCCTCATGCGGTCCGTTCGGAGCGCGTGAAGGACAACCGGTCTATTCGGCCGCTTCAGTATCCAGCTGTCCGGTGTTGGCAATCGCCTGGACGAGCTTCAGGATCTTCTTGCGAAGCGCTTCGTTCTTGATCGAAAAGAACGCCGCATTGAGAAGCACGCCTTCGCGCGAAATAACGAATTCCTCGCTGGGAGCGGCGTTGTCGTTGGCCGTATCAGGGGTCGACAGATCGTCGAAAAACGTCCTGACATCGACCTTGAGCGCGCCGGCGATTTCGACCAGCATGCTGGCGGAAACGCGGTTGGAACCCTTTTCGTATTTCTGGATCTGCTGGAACGTTACGCCCACACGATCGCCCAGTTCCGTCTGAGAAACTTTCCTCAATAGACGCTGGATGCGGATCGTCTTTCCGACGTGAACATCGACGGAATGCGGTTCTTCTTTCATCTCATTTCCCTTCTGAAGGCAGCGGACAAGGGGTTATTCGCCATATCCGTGTCAACAACTTTTAGCCGAGATAAATAAGGCTAGCAATTGCTTGCATGTAGATAGAGTTAAACCCGAAAATCGGGCCCTTTTTGTCCCGGAATGGTACAAAAAACATGCCGAAATGGCACGTCCAGGAGACCGGTCGCTTTATTTTGTGACGTCAGAGCGACCAGAGGCGCTGTGCGTTAACGAAAAGTAACTTGGAACGCTCCGCCTCGCTCACGCCGGAAAGCATCGCATGGGTCGCCGCGACCCAGGTAGAGAGGCCGCCACCGAGCGTGCAGACCGGCCAGTCGCTGCCCCAGACGACGCGGTCCCAGCCGAAACTTGCGGTCACATGTGCGATATAGGGCTGCAGCGTTTGCGCCGTCCATGTCTTCGCATCGGTATAGGCGACCACGCCGGAAATCTTGCAGACGACGTTCGGCCGCCGGGCGATCTCCGATATGCCGGCCTTCCAGGGCTCAAAGGCATCCGAGCGGATATCCGGCACGCCGCAATGGTCGAGTACGAACTGCACGTCGGGCGCGAGATCGACGAGGGCGGTCACACGGCCCGCCTGATGCGGCAAGGTGCAAAGGTCGAAGGTCAGGCCGCTGCCGCTGATGCGCCTGATGTTTTCGCGAAACAGGGCGCCTTCGGAGACATCATCGGGCACGACATGCAGCACGCGGCGGAACCCCTTGACGAAGGGATCGGCCTTTTGCCGCTCGAGATAGGCGGCAAAGCCTTGCTCTTCCGGCCGGCAGGAGACAATGGCGCCGGCAATCAGACTGCCTTCCCGTTTGGCGATCCTGGCGACGTGATCGGTCTCGGCCTGCATGGCGGCAGGATCGACATCGACCTCCATATGCAGCACCGTGGTGATGCCGCAGCGCCGGGCCTCGGTCGCATAGGTCTCGTAGAGGAAATCATGATCGAGATCAGGCGCGCCGGAGAGCCAGGGATAGGGCAGCGCCGAGCGATCGATGATATGCAGATGGGTGTCGATGAACACGCTCTTCCTCCCAGAATGGTGTCGTGAAACTATCCCTGGTGAATGGATTGTTCAAATAGAAATTCCCAGCCGTCAGCCGGAATTGACGACATCGGCGCCGGCAAGCAACGAAAGCTGGGCCGCCGCCTTCTGCACCAGTGTGATCGCCTGAGTGATATCGGGAGCGGACGGCGCATTGACGAGTGCGATAAAGGGGCAGGTGAGGGCGGCGATGCAGCGGCGGTCCGGCCCGAGAACGGGAGCGGAGAGATTGTAGACGCCGGATGTCTGGGCGCTCGCCATCATCTCGTAGCCGCGCTCGCGGATCTGGTCGAGACGGTCGTAGAATTCGGGCCCGAGTTCGACGTCCGCGCGGCTGCGCACATGTTCGGAGACCATCATCTCCCGCTCCTCCTCGCTGCGGAAGGCCAGCAGCACGTGCCCAGACCCGGTGTCGAAGAGGCTGATATGGGCGCCGATGCGGATCGAAAAACCCCAATAGTCCGGCGCCTCCTGCTGGGCGATGACGACGGCAGCACCCCTATCGAAGACGGCAAGGTGATTGGCCTGGCGCGTGCGCTGGGCAAGATCGCGCATCAGCGGGGTGGCGTAAGAGGCGAGCCGGCGCACCGGCGCGTGCAGCTGCGCAAGGCCGAAGAGCTTCAGCGTCAACGAGTAGCGGTCGCCATCCAGCCGGGTGACGTAACCGCGGCGTACCAAGCGATCGAGCATGCGGTAGAATTCGTTGGGGCTGCGGTCGAGCCGCTTGGCGATTTCGGCCTGGGTGAGACCGCTGTCAACGCCGGCGAGCAGTTCCAGGATATCGAGGCCCTTGTCGAGGGCAGGAGCGCGGTAGCGGTCGGACTCGTCGGTCTCCATTCCTTCCCCCTGTGAATATCACCCTGCATATACGCAGAACCGCAGCCGGAAAAGGAAAACTTCGCACTTGACCCTTGGCCAATCGTCTGTTTGTCTATAAACAGACAAATCATCACTGAAGAACAGGGCGGCGACAGGGAGGAAGACCATGCAGCGCATGGGAATGGTCATCGGCCCTGGAGCCGGCGAAGGTCGCCGAAGTCAAGCGTCCGCATGCAGCCGATCGGTAGGATCCGGCGCTGGTCTGCCTTTGCAACAGTGGCAACTCCTCCATTTAAGACAGAGAGCCGCGCGCATCTTGCCAGAACCCGGTCGAAACGCGCAAAGAGGGCGAATGGCGGACGATGATGGACGAGGCGTTCCATCACGACCGAGCTTCGCCAAGACATGAACCGCACTCCATCGTCCAGCGTAGACATTCCAGAAAAGGCCCGTGATATGACAAATAGACTTTCCGGCAAGACCGTTCTCATCACCGCCGCCGGCCAGGGCATCGGCCGGGCGACGGCGGCAGCCTTTGCCGCAATCGGCGCCAAGGTTCACGCGACTGATATCAACACCGAGGCGCTGGCGACGCTTGCCGCGGAAACCGGCGTCTCCACCCATAGACTGAACGTGCTCGAAGAGGATGCGGTCAAAGCTCTGGTCGCCGAGATCGGAGCCGTCGACGTGCTGTTCAACTGCGCCGGTTTCGTCCATGCCGGCTCGATCCTCGAGATGAAGGATTCCGATCTCGAATTCGCCTTCGACCTCAACGTCAAGGCGATGATCCGCACCATCCGCGCCGTGCTGCCCGGCATGATCGAGCGCAAGGACGGAGCGATCATCAACATGGCCTCCGTCGCCTCCAGCATCAAGGGCGTGCCGAACCGCTTCGCCTATGGCGTCACCAAGGCGGCCGTAATCGGGCTCACCAAGGCCGTCGCCGCCGATTATGTCGGTCAGGGCATCCGCTGCAACGCCATCTGCCCCGGCACGGTGGAAAGCCCGTCGCTGCAGGACCGCATGCGGGCGCAGGGCGACTACGACGCGGCGCGCGCCGCCTTCATCGCCCGCCAGCCGATGGGCCGGCTCGGCTCGCCGGAAGAGATCGCCGATCTCGCCGTCTATCTCGCCGGCGCGACCTACACGTCGGGCCAGGCGATCGCCATCGACGGCGGCTGGACGATCTGATTTCAGCGAGGCGGCCGGCGCGGCAGTCTTGCCGGCCGGCCCGGCCACTGCAATCGGCTCTCTATAATAGGCCCATTATAATCGGGAGAAACACCATGACCCGCATCACCGACCTTCGTGTCTTCGATCTCCGCTTTCCCACGTCGCAAAGCCTGGATGGATCCGATGCGATGAACCCCGATCCGGATTATTCGGCGGCCTACGTCATTCTCGATACGGATGCGCCTGATCTTGCCGGCCACGGTCTGACCTTCACCATCGGCCGCGGCAACGACATTTGCTGCATGGCGATCGAAGCGATGCGCCACCTTGTCGTCGGCGCCGACCTCACAGAAGTTCTCGCCCATCCCGGCGCCTTCTGGCGGCATCTGACCAGCGATAGCCAGCTGCGCTGGATCGGCCCGGAAAAGGGCGCCATTCATCTGGCGACCGGCGCGGTCGTCAATGCCGTCTGGGATCTGCTCGCCAAACAGGCCGGCAAGCCCGTCTGGCGACTCGTCGCCGAGATGTCGCCGGAAGAGATCGCCGATATCGTCGATTACCGCTATCTCACCGACGTGCTGACGCGCGAGGAGGCGATCGAGATCCTGAAACGCGCCGAGGCGGGCAAGGCGGAACGCATCGCCATCCTCGAAAAGGAAGGCTATGCCTGCTACACGACCTCGGCCGGCTGGCTGGGCTACGGCGACGAAAAGCTGCGCCGCCTTTGCCAGGAAGCGATTGACGCCGGTTTCAACCATATCAAGATGAAGGTCGGCCGCGATCTCGAAGACGATATCCGCCGCCTCAGGATCGCCCGCGAGGTGATCGGCCCCGACCGCTACTTGATGATCGACGCCAACCAGGTCTGGGACGTCGGCCAGGCGATCGACTGGGTGAAGGCGCTTTCCTTCGCCAAGCCCTTCTTCATCGAGGAACCCACAAGCCCCGACGATGTCGCCGGCCACCGCAAGATCCGCCAGGCGATCGCTCCGGTGAAGGTCGCGACCGGCGAGATGTGCCAGAACCGCATCATGTTCAAGCAGTTCATCGCCGAGGGCGCGATCGACATCGTGCAAATCGATTCCTGCCGCATGGGCGGGCTGAACGAGGTCCTCTCCGTGCTGCTGATTGCCGCCAAGTTCGACCTGCCGGTCTGGCCGCATGCCGGCGGCGTCGGCCTTTGCGAATATGTGCAGCATCTGTCGATGATCGACTACGTCGCAGTGTCGGGGACCAAAGAAGGCCGTGTCATCGAATATGTCGATCACCTGCACGAGCACTTCCTCGACCCCTGCCTCATCGAGAACGCCGCCTACATGCCGCCCACCCTGCCGGGCTTCTCCATCGAGATGAAACCGGCCTCGATCAGCAACTATACGTTTCGAGGCTAAGGAACCTTCACCGGCCGCATGTTAAATTCCTGATTTTTACAGTCTTTCTAGTCGACGACGGGCTTCCAATCTGACGGGACTGCTCCAATTCACTTGGAGGCGGCGAAGCTTGCTTTTTAGAGCGCCGAGGAATAGTTTTGAACTGTGAATGCGGAGGGGGCCCAGCACCAGCAGGCCAGCAAATTTTATTGAACTTAGACAATAGAATGTTTGCGATCGAGCCATGCCCAAGTTTCACTGCGTCAAGAGACTATGCGCTTATCTGCTGATCATCGCAGCAATGCTGCTATCTATCGGCACGGTACATGCAGCCGTCACCGAGGAGAGCGGACGCCGCGTCGCCCTCGTCATCGGCAACTCGGTCTACAAGACGCTGCCCTCGCTTCCCAATCCTGCCAATGATGTCGAAGAGGTCGCGACCACGTTGCGCGCCGCCGGTTTCGATGTGACGATCGGCGTCAATGTCGACCGCATCGGGCTCGAAGATACGGTGCGCCGCTTCCTGCGTTCGACCAACAATGCCGAGGCCGGCCTGATCTACTATTCGGGCCACGGTATCCAGGTGGGCGGCCAGAATTTCATCGTGCCGGTCGATGCGACGCTGGAGACGCCCTATGACGTCGAGACGCAGACCATGCCTCTCGACCTCATCCTGAACCATCTCAAGCAGAATTCGCGGGTGCAACTGATCTTCCTTGACGCCTGCCGCAACAATCCCTTCAATGCCCAGAAATTCTGGATGGCGGAGAAACTGGAGCCGGTCGGCGCCACACGCGGGCTTGCACGCATCGACAGCGATCTCGGCAGCCTGATCGCCTTTTCGACCGAACCCGGCCAGGTGGCGCTCGATGGCGAGGGCGCGCTCAGCCCCTATTCCGAATCCTTCATCAAGCGGGCGAGCGAACCCAACAAGGAAATCCGCCAGGTCCTGACCGACGTGCGCCGCGACGTGATCGCCATGACCGACGGCAAGCAGGTCCCCTGGGAAAACTCCTCGCTGATGGACAGCTTCTATTTCATTCCGGCGCCGCCGCCGCCGAGCGTCGAACCGATGCAGCAGGTGAGCGTGCCGGAGGGTGCGACCACGACCAAATTGCCGATCGCCCCGCCGCATGACGAGACCGGCTCGGCGCTGCTCGTCACCCTCAACCAGCTTCCCAAGACCGGCAAGCTCAGCTTCGACGGCAAGCCGGTCGAGCAGGGCGCGAAGATGCCAGCCGCGGCACTGACGGCGCTGACCTATGATTCATCAGGTGTTGCCGCCGGAACCGTCGGCCTGATCGGCTATACCGTGAGCGACCCTTACGGCCAGGCGACGCAAGGCGTCGTCGCGATCACCGTCTCGGCCGATGCCGGCGCCAAGATCGCCCAGCTCGAACAGGAAAAGCAGGTGCGGCTGGCCGATGCCGACGCCTATTTGACGATCCTGCCGCGCGACGTAGACACGACGATCGGCGTCGGCCCTGTAGAAGCCAGCCTGCCGGTCGTGCCGGCAACGGTCGCGGAAATGACCTTCAAGGTCGCGGCCCTGCCCGACAAGGGCACGCTGCGCGCCGGAGATCGGGTGATCGCTCTCGGCCACGTGCTTGAAGCAGCCGATATTCCCGCACTTTCCTATGAGCCGCAGATCGGCACCGAAAACCAGCCTTTCGCCCTGACGCTGCAGGCCGCTAACGACGACTTGCCGCCGGCGACCGTCACTTTCAAGCCGGCGCTCGACGCCTGCGATACATCAGCCGCGGCTCCGCTCGACCTGCAGGGCGTGACGGCAGGCAAGTTGCCGAACGAGATCGACGCCGATGAAGCACTGCCGGCCTGCACGGAGGCGATAAAGGCCTATCCCGAGGTGGCGCGCTTCGTCTACCAACTTGGCCGTGCCCAGCTTGCCAACCGCGACGCCAAGACGGCTTTTGCGACGATCAACAAGGCGATGGATGCCGGGCATGTCCGGGCAATCTACGAACTGTCGAGCTTTTACGAGTTCGGCGCCTCCGTTCCGCGCGACGCAGCCAAGGCAAGCCAGATCGCCAAGGGGGGAGCGGCCAAGGGCGATCCCTTTGCCCTGCACAGCTATGGCAAGGCCCTCTATTACGGCCGCGGCACAAAGGCCGATCAGCAGCTCGGGCTGCGGTTGATGCTGCAGGCCGCCGATCTCGGCCATACCTATGCGATGAACGAGCTCGGCTATATCTTCCTCAACGGCGTCAACGTTCCAGCCGACCCTGAGCGGGCTGTCCGATTCTACGAAGCCGGTGTCCAGCGCAACGACATCTATTCGCTGAACAATCTTGCGCTCGTCTACCGTTTCGGAAAAGGCGCTCCGGAGGATCTCCCGAAAGCGCTCGACCTTTTCACGCGAGCGGCAGAGGGCGGTCAGCCCTATGCCCCGACAAACCTCGGGCGCATGTACCGCGACGGCGTCGGCGTTGCCGTGGACAAGGCGGAAGCGGTGAAGTGGCTGGAGATGGGCGCGGAACGCGGCGACTATTGGGGTGCGCTCGACCGCGCGATGCTCGCGAAGGATGAGGGGGCGGACGCTGACAGCCTTGCAATCGCGTCCCGTTATTTCGCGCTGGCGACCGCTATCAACATGCCGGGCAGCGGCGATCCGAAGAACCAGGCGCTGGCGGAACTCAAGAAGATGCCTGGCGCTGCCAAGAAAAAAGCGGAGGCCGCCTTTGTCGCCGAGCTGACCGCTCAGGAAAAAAAGTCAATTCCTAAGACCAAGTCGCTCGATGACAGGCTCGTCAAGCTCGCCAAGGCGACGTGGGTAAAGCGAAATCCGAGGTACGATCTCTTCTAAAACGGCGGTCCGGGGGCGCCCTACATGAACAGCAAGCTAATCATCCGTATGCTATTGTGCTCGACATTCATCGCAGGCTCAGGCGCAATCCTGCAAAGCTGCATCTTCGATCCTGGCGCCAGGACACTGTTTGCCAGCGAAGAGCCGGTGGCCAGGAGCGCCACGCCGACCAGGAGAACGACGTCCACCGTCAGAAGAGTGCCCACAACGAGCAATCAACCGGCTTTCGCCCGCTCCGAGAACAGTTCCAGTGGGAATTCCGGCGGCGGTGGCTCTGGCGGCGGCATGGGCGGCGGCATGGGCGGCGGCTCTGGCTCTAGCAGTTCTTCTGGTTCGAGCAGTTCATCGAGTTCCAGCGGGGGCTGGTCCGATCGCCGACTGAAGATCGATATTCGTCGGCTCGGCACCTCGGCTGAGGGCATACCGGTCTATGCCTTCCGCTACATCTGGGGCGGCCCGCTGTTCGTCGGCACGATGGCGCAGGATCTATTGGCGATCAGGCCGGAGGCAGTCATCGAAACCGCATCGGGTTACTACATGGTCGATTATGACAAGCTCGATATTGCGATGATCTCGCTGCCGGAGGATGCGTCTCCGCTTACGGCTGAAGCCGTGATGGCGCTTGCGACCCGGGCGGCACGGATGCGCACTCGGGGCTCCGTCCAGCCGGCAACGTAATCGAGAAGGCCGAGCGCGTGCCGATACCGCAAGACAGGGATACCGAAACTGGGAGCCCTCTCGTCAGCCAAGCGGCGACCCTTGCCGGAGTCCTGATCGGCATCGCGCTTTCGACCTATCTGCAGCTTGAACCCGGCAAGGCAATGGCGCTTGCCGTGTTCTGCCTTCTCTTGGCGTGGATCGCCGTCGACGGCACATTCGCTGCTCGTTCGACCTGGGTATCGCGAAAGAGACGAAACGAGGCTGCCGCCAGCTTCTGGCGCCGCATCGGAACGAAGCTTGTCGGCCTCGCCGCGCTGCTTGGCGTGGTCGTCATCGCCTGTTCGGTCTTTCCGTTTTTCACGCAGTCATCGGCGGTCCGATGGATCATCGAGGCTGGGCACACCACTATTCCCCTTTCCATCGCACTTGCCGGCGCAACCATGCTCTACGTCGCGGTCACCGATCTGGTCGCGGAGGAGCCCGACGATTATCTCAATCAGGTCGGGCGCGCGGTGTTGATGCAGGATTTTCGCGAGGAGGACGTGCTGTTCGCATTGCGCCTGCTCGCGATCAAATGCTTCTTTCTCGTCCTGATGTTCTCGGGCGGCATGGCAGCTCTTTCCAATCTTGCCGAGAAGCCGGCCTGGGCGTTTCCGCCGCTCTCGGCGGCCTGGTTCGAAGGCCTGTTGCAGCTTGCCTTTCTGCTCGACGTCGTGCTTGCCGCCGGCGGCTATGTCGCGACTTTCAAGCTTTTCGGATGGCATGTCAGGGCAACGGAGACCACGGCACTCGGCTGGCTCGTCTGCCTCATCTGTTATGAGCCGTTCTTCCCTGCCATCTCACATGCCTTCGTGCCCTATGGCGAGGGACCGGGCTGGGAGACCGTGATCCAGGAAGGCTCGACCGTCTTTATCTTCTGGAGCGTCGCGACGCTGCTCTGCACCATCATCTATGTCTGGGCGACCGTCGCTTTCGGGCCGCGATTTTCAAATCTCACGCATCGCGGCATCATCACATCAGGGCCCTATCGCTTCATGAAGCATCCGGCCTATGTCTCGAAGAACATCGCCTGGTGGCTGGTTGCGATCCCAGGCTTCCTCGCCAGCGGCCTTGCGGAAGGGCTTGCCCGGGCCGGCATGCTGGCGATCGTCAGTCTTATCTACGTCATGCGCGCTCGCGCCGAAGAGCGCATGCTGAGCCGGGATCCCGCCTATCGGGACTATGTCGACAGCGTGGCAGCGCACGGGCTTCTGGCGATGGCGAAGCGGCGGCTGACATCAAGACCGGCGGCGTGACTCCCACCGTTCAGCCGTCGAGCCCCTTGAAGCGCACCGGCTGGTAGCCGCGCATCAACAGGCTGCCGAGCGAATAGGTATTGCGGCAGACGCGGCCCTTGCAGGCATTCGGCGAGGCCTCCATCACCTCCACCTTCTTGTCGGCCGTGAAGCGCATGAACAACAGCACATGCGAGCCCGGCTTGTTCAGCGCGTCGCCCGGCCGCATCGACCAGGGGTCGGAGAGGCGCTTGGTGATCCCGGGTATGGCGCGCGTCGAAACGTGCATCTTCAAGCCCCAGGCGTCGCTGACGAAGCCGGAGCAGTCTACGCCGAGAATGTTGGATTGCGGCGCGCTCTTGGTGCAGACATTGCCCGCGGTCTGGCCCTTCTCCACGCCGCCGACGAAATTTTCGAGCGGCGTCTTGCAGCCCCAGCAGTAGGGAACACCCTTGACAGTCTGGCCGCGCTTGCCGATCAGGTAGATCGGGCGGCGCAGCCGGTTCATGTTGACGCAGCCCGGGCCGGGATCCCTGCCATAGGCGGTTGATGTCACCAGCCAATTCAGCGTCTCGAAGCCGATTGCCCGCTCGATGACGTCGCTGCGCGATTTCGGCACGATCGCTACCTTCGGCGTCTTGCCGGGCTTGCCGGCCGTCGGCTGCTTGGCCGGGCGGGCGACGGCGAGCTTGCGGCCGGGCTCCCGACCGTCGAGCCGCAGCACCTGCGCCCGGCTTTCCTGCGAGCGCAGATAAAGCACGTCGCCGCGCGGGCCGATCGCCACGAAGCGCCTGGAAAATACCGTGCCCGGTTCGATCGGCAGATCGTAAACCCGGTCCATCGCCCCGTTCGGCGTGAAGCGCACCACCAGCATGCCGGTGCGCTCGGGCCGGTCGGCGGGCACGAGCTCGACCAGCGCATAGGGCCTGCCTGTCGTGTCGATGTCGAGAAGTTCGACGGTGCCGATCCGCCCTTCCGAAGTCAGCTGCAGCGAAAGGAAATTCTCCTCCGAGCTGCTGCGCCGCAGCAGGATCTCCGCCTTGTCGTTTGCGGCAGCCGAGACCTCGGCAACGATATCACCGAGCCCGCGGCTCGGCACGTATTGAATGACCGGCGTGCGGGCCTCGGGCCGGCTGGTGCTGCGGCCGATCTCGTCGATGATGCTGTTCAGCGGCCCCGGCGATACCGAGCCCATCGAGGCGAAGACCGAGCGGGTGTAGTCGTCGGCATCACCGCCGCCGTCGACGGCGCGCAGCGTCTGCGACCGGCCGTCGGCATTGGTGGAGCGCTCGAGCGGCACGACGCCGTCGGACCAGAGGTAGAGTTCGTTGTGAACGACGGCGAGGTCCTCCGGCGTGGCATTTCCCGGCAGCGGCAGGATCTCAGGCTCGGCTTGCGAGCGTTCGGCGTCGACGGCGAGCACGCGGCCGTTGTTCTGGTCGAGGATGTAGATGGTGCCATCGTCGCCAACGGTGATCGCCGCCGGCCCGGATGCCTCCGCTTCCTCGTTGGAAGAAATGATGCCGACCGAACGTGCGCCGTCGCCGCCACGAAGCTCGATGATCGTCGTATCTTTGGCGAAAACCGGCGAGGCGACCGCAAGTGCCGCGGCAAACAAAATATGCGACCCAAAACTACGCATTGCCTCGACCCCCAAGGACCGTCACGTCTTTCAAAAATGGTAGGCTAGATATGACTTCTCAGCAAGCCGTTGCTTTCCAAACGATTTGGAGATCTGCGCCGGCGATAGTACAAGATCATCGTCTCGAAGATTTGTCGGCAGGAAATGCTTATGCTGGAATGGAACGGTGACGAACTGGCGCTCGACATAAGCTTGCTGGAGCAGGTTCGCGCGGCGAGAATAAACTTCTCAGATCGCGTCTGCGCCGCCTCGGCCAGCAAGGACGACAAGCATCTGGCGCAACTGCGCTCGGAGCCGACCTATCTGATGGCCGAGTTCCTCTATTCGATGAAGGTCTTCGGCATCAACACCGCCGAGGACATCGAACGCTTCGCCGATCTGCACAATGATTACGTGGTTTCGCTCACCCGCGATCCGGCCAAGCTGCAGCGTCTGGGGCTCTCGCAAGATCGTGCGCTCGCGTCGATGTTCACCGCCGACACCAAGCCGCGGCTGATCCAGAACTGGGCTGATAAATCAGGCGCGATCGACCAGTCCAATCTCGCCCGTTTCCTTGTCGCGGTGATGTCGAGCGAGACCTGCCGCAAGACGTTGATCGATTTCGAGACGGCGGGCTTCATGCAGCGCAAGCGCTCGCCCTACGGCACCATGGTCGTCTGGTCGACCGGAATGATCGAGGAGATCTTCGGCGAGATGCTGCGCGATCTGCGCCTAAGCCTGCAGCAATTGAAGATCCTGTAATGCATGTCGCCCGGAAGTGTGCAGCGGGGGTCAACGACATGCATGAAACAAAGAGCGAAAGCGCCGCTGCCAGCCGATTTCAACCCTCCCAATCGATTGGCACCGAGGGCCGTTGCCTTCCTTCCGGCCTCTCCCTATTCTCGGGGCGCTTATGCATGTCGCCCGGAAGGGTGCAGCGGTTCCGGGGCAACGACATGCATAAAAACGAAGAGCGAAAGCACGTCGCATGAATCAAGTTTAATGCGACGTGCTTTTGTCGCGCAGTGGCGCGAATAAGACGGATGTGACGACGATGACGAAATCATGGCTCATAACCTTGTCGATCGGCCTTCTGCTGGCGCTGCAGATACCCCAGCTTGCCTATTCCGGCCCGACTGAGGACGCGCTTGCGGCGCGAAACCCCTCGCTGGCGGCGCTGCGCCAACATGACGAGAAGGCCTTTGCTGCGGCGGTTGAGATCATCGCCGAACACGAGCGCGCCAAGGGGCTGGCGCCCGGCGAGGCGAAGCTGCCCGATGCGACCTCGCCCGGCCGCGACATGGGCTCAGGCCCCGGCAAGGAATTCACGGTCGACAATCCGGATATTCTCTGGCTCTACAATTCCTCGCCCGAGGGAATGAGCGACCTGATCTCGATTTTGAAATCAGCCGGGCAGAAACCCAAGAACTAACCGCCTCCTCGCAGTTGAACGGACTATAACAGGCCCCGGGCATTCCAGAGCGTGAGTCTTGCTCACGTCTTTGCCTTGGCGGATTCTTCCAGGCTCCAAATAATTTGTAACCCTCCCTCAAGCAAGACAGGCGAAACCATCCCAATTTCGCCAGTCAGTGCTATTCTCATCTTCAACACAGTGTGAGATGTTCGAAGAGGAGGTTTTTCAATGCCGAACCGCAAAGCCATCCTGGCTGCAGCCACCTTTCTTTCGTTCTTTTCGGTGGTTCCCGCCGTCGAGGCGCAGAACGAACGCACATTGACCGAAGCGCCGGCGCAGACCGGGCCTGTCACCATCACCTTCGATCGCGCTGAAGCCAAATACGCCATCGGCGAAGTTGTCGGCCTCTTCATCCAGTCGACCGAGAACGCCTATGTCACGGTGCTGAACGTCTCGCCGA
>NZ_JACCEY010000023.1:334048-391203 GCF_013591995.1 Rhizobium sp. WYCCWR 11146 | reverse complement strand
GTCGTGAAGCTTTTCCCGAACAAATACCAGACCGACGCGCTTGTCGGCGCCGGCAAGCGCGTGCAGGTGCCGGATCCGGCAAGCGGCGCCAAGCTGCAGGTTTCAGGCCCGGTCGGCCAGGAGCAGATCAAAGTCTTCTATTCCTCCAAGCCGCTCAACATCTTCGCCGATCTCGGCGGCAGCGGCAGCGGCATGTTCCGCTCGATCGACGGCGGCATGGATGCCGTTTCCCGCAGCCTTGAAGAAGCCCGCAGCCTCGGCACCAAGATCAGCAGCAAGACGCTGATGCTGACAACGGTCGATAGTCCGGCTGCCATCCCGCCCGTCGCAGCCGCCCCCGCAGCAAAACCCGCACCGGTCGAGCAGGCTGCAAAGCCGCCCGTTGCGCCGAAACCGGCCGCCGCTCCGAAGCCGAAACCGGTGACGAAACAGGAAGTCGCCAAGAAGCCGGAAACGGTGGTGGAAAAACCAAAGCCGGCTGCCCCGAAAAAGGTCGCGCCGAAGCCTGTCGAGCAGGCAACGCAACAGCCGCCGAAGAAATACAAGATCGTCACCAACCTGGCGCCCGGCCAGGAGCTTGCCGCCGACGAACTGGAGCTGATCGGTCCAGCCGACACCACCTCATCCACCCGGCCGACCCAATATAAACAGCCCACGCAGTACAAGCAGCCGAGCCAGTCTTCGCAGACGAAGATGCCGAAACTGCCGATGCCGCAGATCAAGATGCCGCAATTCAAGCTTCCCGGCGGTTTCAGCATCAAGATGCCGCAGCTAAACCTCGGCCGTTCCGCCGAACCTGATCAAGCCGGCGAGGCGATCGAGGTAGCAAACGCCGATACGCCTGTTTGCGCTGCCCTTCTCGACAAGCTGAACACCGCCGTTGCCGCCAAGGATATCGGTGCTGCAGCGGCTGAGGCCGATGCGATCGCCGTCAGCGCCGATTGCGGCCAGTTCCAGGTGAACGCCCAGCGCCGCGTCGCGGCCCTCAGGCTTTCCGCTGCCCAGGAGATGATGGCCGCCAACCAGCCGGTCGCCGATTACGAGCCGCTGCTCGTTGCTGCCGACAGCCCGCAGGTGCTCTGGCAGGCATCCGCCACGCTCGGCGAGATCTATTTCTCCGCACGCCGCTTCGCCGATGCCGCCGCCGATTACCAGCAGGCGATCGAGATCATCAAGAACGAAACCCGCACGCCGAAGGCGCCGCCTGCCGAGACGATCTCCGATCTCATCCAGCGCGCCGCCCAGGCCCGCATTCTTGCCGCCAACCCGACGAGCGACAATCCTGAAGGCAGCTTCGTGCCGGCCGAGAAGGATCATCGCAGCGGCGTGCTCGGCGGCATCTATTCCGAGAATGTGCGTGGCATCGTGCCGGTCTCCATTCCGGTTCCGATCACCTTCGACTTCAACAAGTCGAGCTTCACCTCGATCGGCACCGAAGCCGCTGAGGAGCTGCTGGAGGCGCTGAAGGAACAGAAGCCCGGCCGCATCATCCTCGTCGGCCATACCGACCGGCGCGGCGGCGACGACTATAATCAGAAGCTGTCCGAACGCCGCGCCCAGGCCGTCGCCGACTTCCTGAAGAGCAACGGCCTCGATGCGACAATCGACGCCGAAGGCCGCGGAGCTTCCGAGCCGGTCGACGTCACCGCGACCGCAAACCTCACCGAAGACGATGTCGATGCGCTGAACCGCCGCGTCGAATGGCGCCGCGAATAGACCGGGCGAGGGGGGACTGGCCATGACCGCATTCGTTTCCATGGCCGCAGCACTTGCCCTCCTCACCATGGCGGCCACCGACAGCCTGGCAAAGGTGATCGAGGCGCCCGAGCGTGGTGTGGTCAGGGCCGTGCTGATCGGCATCGACCTCTACCGCAACGTTCCGCCGCTGCACGGCGCCGTCGCCGATGCCGAGGACCTTTCGCTTTCACTGCGCTCGGTCGGCGTCGAGGACATGACGCTGCTGAAGAATGGTACTGCCGACCGCGAGGGCATCTTCCATGCGATCGAGGCCGTGGCGGAGAGGGCAGGGCCTGGCGACCTGATCGTGCTCGGCATCGCCGGCCACGGCTCGAGTGAGCCCGAGCGCGTCAAGGGTTCCAAACCGAGCGGCCGCGACGAGGTCTATATCCTCGCAGGTTTCGACACCCGGCTGCCGGGATCGCGCGAGCGCATCTTCGGCGACGAATTCAAGGCGCTGATCCGCAATATCGAGACCAAGGGCGCCGATGTCGTCTTCATCGCCGATACCTGCCATGCCGGCGGCATGACCCGCGACGTCGATCCGCGCGGCGCCGAGATCACCTGGCGTCAGGCGCCGTCCTATACGATCGAGGAAGACGATCTCGCCCCGATTTCGACGACGGCGGATGCGCTGTCCACCGGCTTCGATTTCAAGCGGCTGACCTTTCTCGCCGCCGTCGACGAAAACACCAAGTCGCCCGAGATATCAATTCCCGGCATTCCGCAGAAACGCGGCGCGCTGAGCTATGCCACCGCCCGCGCCTTCGAAGGCGCCGCGGACCGGAACGGCGACGGCGCCGTCAGCCGCCGCGAACTCTTCGAATATGTGCGCCAGGCGGTCTACCAGTTCACCAACCAGCGGCAGAACATCTTTACCGAAAGCCCGCCCGGAACCGATCTCGATCGCGCAGTCGTCTATCATTACGAAGGGGCGGGGGCCCAGGCGGCGGCGGAGAAATCAAACGCTCCGCTGCCCGCCGAGCCCGCGCCGATCAGCATTGCCGCCCTCGGCTCCGAGCCGGTGCTGCAGGGGATCGACCCCGCGGTCACGCCGTTCAAGCTGATGGAGGGTGCTGATGCCGAACTTGTCTTCGATCCCGAAAAACACGAAGCGATTGCCGGCGGCGATGTCGTCGCCTCCGGCGTCGGCGCCGGCGACATGCCCTTCGTCGTCGACCGGATGGCCGCGCTCGATGCGCTGAAGCGGCTGTCGGAGACAAACCCGCAGACCGTGCGTGTGACGCCTTCCGACACCGTCCATCGCGAAGGTGAACGCGTCGGCGTCACGGTGTCCGATATATCAGGCCGCAAGCTCGCACTCTTCGACGTCACCGGCGATGGAACCGTGCAGTTCCTCTATCCCGGCGAGAAGGAGGTGAATGCCGAGATGTCCGCGACCTTCGATCTCGATCTTTCCGTGGTCGCACCTTTCGGCACGGACCTGCTCGTCGCCGTCACCTCTGAAACCCCGATGCCCGAACTTATTGAATTCCTGAAGCAGAACGACAGGCGCCGTACCGCCGGCAATATCGCCAAGCGCCTCGGCGAATTCCTGCCCGAGGGCGCGCGCGTCGGATTTACGGTCCTCTATACCTCCGCCGGAGCCAAGCTATGAGTACGTCGATCAGCAAGGTCCTCAATATTGCGTCCGTCATGCTGCTTCTGGCTACTCCCGTGCTGGCGCAGCAGGACACCGATTTCGCCGGTGAGGATGGCGGGCGTGTCATCGGCGGCCAGGCAGCCAAGAAGGGCGAATGGCCCTGGCAGGTGAAGATCCTGGCGCCCGACCCCGAACAGCGCGGCCGCTTCGGCGGCCATTGCGGTGGCTCGCTGATCGCGCCCCGCTGGATATTGACCGCCGCCCATTGCGTCACCAGCGGCCGCTCCGGCAAGCAGGATCTCTTTGCCCGCGACCTGCTGATCGTCGAGGGCAAGTCGAAGATCGACAAGGTGATCGCGGTCGACGGGCCCGACAAGCCGGGCCTTGCCGTGGAAGACGTGATCATCCATGAGGATTTCGACCGCAAGGTCTTTGCCAACGATATCGCCCTCATCAAGCTCGCCGAGCCGGCTAAATCGAAGCCGGCGATCCTTGCCTCGGCCGCCGATGACGAGGTGGAGGCCGCCGGCCACCCGGCCGTCGTCACCGGCTGGGGCTACACCAAGGCCGACCACGGCTGGGACGACAAATACCTGCCGACCGAGCTGCAGGAAGTGGAACTGCCGATCGTCCCGCGCGAGGACTGCCGCGCCGCCTATCGCGACAGTTCGATGCGCATGAACCCGATCGACGAGCGCAATGTCTGCGCCGGTTATGCCGAAGGCGGCAAGGACGCCTGCCAGGGCGACAGTGGCGGACCGCTGGTTGCCCAGCGTCCCGACAAGCGCTGGATCCAACTCGGCGTCGTCAGCTGGGGCGCCGGCTGCGCCGAAGCCGAACATTACGGCGTCTATACCCGTGTTGCCGCCTTCCGCGACTGGATCGCTGCAAAGACCGACGGCGACGTGCCGAACGTTGAAGGACCTGCCGCTGGCGATCAGGTCGCGTCCACCACCACCGGTGGCGGGACGAAGCAGCAGCAGTCCGGGCAGGAAGAGGCCAATCTCGCCATCACCACCCCGCCCGCCACCGATACGGCGCCGGCTGGCCCGACCGAAACGCCTGCTGCCGACACGCCCGCCGGCGATACCTCGCCGGCTGACAAGCCCGTCGCCGACGAACCCGCCGTTCAGCCGCCCGTCGTCCAGACGCCGGTGATCGAAAGCTCGCCCGGCGACCGCGCGCTGCTGATCGGCATCGACGATTACGAGATGCGCGAGGCGAAACTGACCGGTTCGGCCACCGATGTGAAGGCGATGCAGCTCTTCCTTGCCAAGACGCTCGCCTACCGCCCGGAACAGATCCATACGCTGACCAACCGCAAGGCGACCCGCGAGGCGATCCTTGCCGAGATCGACGACTGGCTGGTGCGCCAGTCGACCCCCGGAAGCCGCGTCTTCCTCTATTTCAGCGGCCAGGGCTCGGAAGAAATGGGTGCGGAGGCGACGACCAGCCCGACGCTGGTGGCAGCCGATGCCAAGCTGGTGCGCGAGGGCGGCAAGGTAACGGTTACCAACCAGATCCGCGAAACCGAGATCGCTGCACGGCTGAACAGCCTCAAGGACCGCCGCGTCACGCTGCTGATCGATGCCTGCCATGTCGGCCCCGGCAGCCGCAGCGCGGTGGCAGCACCCTCCGGCACCGTGCGTTGCCTCGGCCCGGCGCTGGCAGCGCTCGAACCGCCAAACAAGTCAGGCAAGGAAGCCAAATTCTCCTTCGGCGGCGAAAACGCCATGGTCTGGTCGGCCGTCAACGCGGGGCAGTGGGCCCTCGTCGACCGCGAGGCCAAGCCGGCGCTCGGCGTCTTCACCCGCCACTTCATCGAAGGCGTGCAGGATGGCGTGGCGCGCGCAGCCGACAAGCCGAATGTCAGCAATGCCGCGCTTCTCGACTATGTCCGGCGCAAATCCGACGAATATTGCCGAACGCATGCGGGAGACTGCCGCTTCACCCCGGTGCCGCAATTTTATGGCCAGCCGGATGCGCTCGGCCGGGATGTCATCACCGGCGAGGAGGCGAAGACGCCGCTCGCCGCCGTCGAAAACACGCTGAAGAGCGACAACGAGGCCGGCGTCGCCGTCGACGTGCTGCCCGGCACCGCGGTCAGCATTGGCGACAAGGTGGCGATGCGTGTCTCCACCAAAAAGTCCGGCTACCTGATCCTGGTCGATATCGACGCCTCCGGCAAGCTGACGCAGCTTTACCCGAACAAGCGTTCCATGGGCCTGAAGCCCACCGCCAAAAGCGGCGACAACCGGCTCGATCCGGCCCGGCCGGTCGTCGTGCCCGATGCGCGCAATCCCTATATCGGCTTCGAATATGTGGTGGAGGGACCGGCCGGCGTCGGCATGGTCGTTGCCATCCTCAGCGACAAGCCGATCGAAGTGCTCGACCTGCCCGATGTGCCGACGCCTCTCGTCGGCCAGCGCGCCGCATTCAACTATGTCTACGATCTCGCCCGAAGCCTCAGGATCGTCGGCGACGACGAGACCGGCGCCCAAGGCAAATGGTCGTTCGATTCCAAATTCTATCGCATCCGCTGAACAGGAGCGAACCATGCCGAAATCCACTCTGCTGGCGGGTCTTGCCGCTTCCCTGATGGCGCTTGCCCCGGCCGCCCATGCCGGCAACTCCGGCGACAGCAAGGCGATGCTTGCAGCGCAGGCAGGACTTGCGGCCGAACTCATCGACCGTACGCTGGCAAAGGAGGGTGCTGCCAATATCATGGTGTCGCCGGCAAGCCTTGCCGCAGCACTCGGTCTTGCAAGCCTCGGCGCCTCCGACCAAGGCAAGGCCTCGATCGCCAAGGGTCTCGGCTTCGGCGGCGAGGTGAAGGGACCGGAGACGGCGCTTGACGCCATGACCCCCGAGAAGCCGGCAGCGGCGGATGCGCCTTTGACGACGGCGGTTGCGATCGTCTTCGACGACAAGCTGGTGCTCGTCCCCGATGCGCTCTCCATGCTCGCCGGCCACCGGATCAAGCCTTCTATCGAGGATCTCGACGGACCGAAATCGGTCGAGCACATCAACGGCTGGGTCAAACAGGCAACACGGGGCGCCATTCCTGTCATTCTGGACGCACCCCCCGGCGGCGGCTTCGTCAGCCTCGGCGCACTCTCGTTCAAGGCGCGTTGGAAAACCTCCTTCGATAGGGAAAGCCCGGCAAGCCCCTTTCAGCGGCCGGACGGGTCGACGATTTCGGTGCCGATGATGCATCTTGCCGGCGATGGCCAGAAATTCCGCTTCGACGAGAAATTCACCGCCGTCGACCTTGCCTATGCCGGCGAGAGCTACAGCATGGTCGTGGTGGCGGCGCGCTCCGGCAAGGGGGTGGGCGGATCGGACCTGAAGGCGCTCGCTTCCTGGCTGCAAGGCGAAAAATTCGAAGCCGCCAAGGGCGAAATCTTCCTCCCCCGCTTTTCCCTGAACGACGGGCGTGATTTGATGCCGATACTCAATGCGATGGGAGTGGCGCCCGAGAAGGCCAAGGATGCGGGTTTTCCGGGTTTCACCAAGGAAAACATCAGCCTGGCGCGCGTCCTTCAGAAGACGATGATCAAGGTTGACGAAAACGGCACGGAGGCGGCAGCAGCCACGGCTGTTATCACAGAACGCAGCATCGATCCGAAGCTTGTTCGCGTCGTGGCCGATGCCCGTTTTGCCTTTGCGCTTCGCGATACCAAGACCGGCCTGTTGCTCGCCGCAGGCCTGATCGGCGATCCATTACTGGCAGGCGAATAGAGTTCGGTTTCATGAATGCAATGAATGCAGGGGGACAAGTGCATGAGAAGTGATCTGATCGCCCGCTACACGATCGGCGAGCCGGTCTATGAGAACGAGTTCATCGTTTATCCGGCCCAGGACAAGCGGATGGACCATGCGGTCTTCATCGTCGCGCCCGATATGGCGCTGAAACTGGACAAGGCTCGTTTCGAGCGGGTCTGGACCTCCATCAACGAGGCCAAATCGCTGACGGCGCGGCGCTTCGTCGAGATCGAGGATCTCATCCCGCCGTCGCCGGAAGACGACAATTTCTATATCGTCGAGAAGCGGCCGTCGAAAACGCTGCACCAATATCTCGACGAAACGGAGATGGTGGCTTACGAGCGCGCCGCCGAGATCGGCCGCCACATCCTCGAGGGCCTGGCGACGCTGCACGGCGCCGGTTACGCTCACAATGCCCTGACGGACCAGTGCATCTATGTCTCCGAGGATTATTCCGGCCTTTCGGTCCGGATCGGCAACCTGCATCTGATCTCGAAGATCGGCGAGCACATCATCCCGCCCTATGTGCCGGAATTCGGCGCGCCGGAGATCTATGCCAGCGGCACTTTTTCCGCCTCCGCCGCGCTCGACATCTACGCCATGGGCATGATCGCCTACAAACTTTTCCTGCCACGGCAGACCTATGCCAGCGTCTTTGACAGCGTCATGGTCTGGGAAGACGAGCACCAGCGCGAGCAGAGCTGGAAGAACATCCATCTCGACCCTTCCAACATCTTTCCCCGCCTCGACGTGCTGATCCCCGGCTTTCCAGAAGGTCTTGCAAGCCTGGTGGAAAGGATGCTGAGCCGCGACCCGAGCGCGCGACCGCGCACGGGCGCCGACGCGCTGGGCGAATTCGCGCGCGTGACGACAGGCATTCAACCGATGTCGTGGGATCCGCGCGGCGGCATGCCGCAGCAGCAGGACACCCCTAAACCGAAAAAATGGACGCCCGTCAAAATCTCCATGATCGCAGCATTGCTGCTGATCTGCATCGGCATCGGTGCCATCACCATCCCGAAGCTGCTCCGCCCGGATCCGAAGCTCGTCGCCGACGTCGGAACCTGGAAGAAGGAGGCCGAAAGCCGCAAGCAGAAGGCGATCGCCGCCAAGGCGCCGGAACGCCCGGCCAGTGACCAGGCGAAACTCTACTATGACACGGGTGCTGCGGCGCTGACATCGGCCGATGCCCTGCTCAAGGACGAAGATTACGAAAAGGCCCTTCCGGGCTTCCAGACGGCAGCCATCAACCTCGGCAATGCGCTGATCGGCATCTCGAAGGAGAATGCCGAGAAGGCGAAGGCTGCCGCTTCGGCCGCAGGCGGCGACAAGGCGCCAGGTTTTGCCGAGGCCGACGCCAAGATGAAGACTGCTGCCGATGCCGCCACCGCAAAGCAGATGCATGCTGCGGTCGGCGCCTACGACGAGTCGAAAACGACGTTTGACGATCTCGCCAAGGCGCTCACCGCGCTCGCGGCAGCCGAAAAGGACGCAGCGGCAAAGCGCGAAACGGTCAATCGCATCGGCGCCGGCGATAGCCCCGACGTCGCCAAGGCGAGCGGGCTGATGACCGAGGCCAAGGCCAAGGCCGAACAATGGCAGATGCCGGCAGCGACGTCGGGTTATGGCGACGCCGCCAAACTGTTCGACGCCGTAATCGCCGATGTCATGGCGGCGAAGGACGAGGCAACGGCGCTGAAGCAGAAAGTCACCGATCTCAGCGCCTCCATTGCAACCCGCGCCGGTGCTGCCGATCCGACGCTTGCGGCACTCGCCCCGAAGATCGGCGAGGCCGACGGCCGCTACACTGCGGAAGCCTATAAGCTCGCCATCGTTGCCTACCAGCCGATCCTTGCCGATCTCGAAGCGCTGTCGGCGCGTGGATTCTGCCCGGTTTCGCAGACTCTCGCCTTCGAGACCGTCCCGGCGGGAAGTTATTCGCTGGAGAATGTCCGGCTGATGACCTCCTCGATGAAGGAGCTCGGCGGCATGCTCGGCGTTGCCAATGATGCAGTGAAGATCGACAAGTCCTTCTGCATGCAGACGAAGGCCGTCACCCGGGCAGAGATGGCGGAATATTACACCGCCAATTCCGATCCCGCCGCGGCCCAGGCCTATGCCGACAATCCGCAGCAGCCGGCCGACGACGTGCCGCTTGCCGTGGCGCAGAACTATACGGCCTGGCTGTCGAAGCAGCTGAACGCGCCCGTCCACCTGCCGTCGGCGACGGAATGGATGGCGAGCGCGGCGAAGATCACGCAGGAAAAACTGCCCGACAACGGCGATATCATCCTGCAATGGAGCGCCACACCCTGCGAAGCCGGCGGCAATGTCGCCTTCATGGCGCAGGAGGGCTCGACCTTCGTCGTCTGCTCCGACGCCTCGGCCGGCGGGATATTCCGGGTTACTGCTGAATTGCGGTAAGGGATCAGAAGGGTGGAGATCGGAAAGCGGGAGCTGTGTGCCGATTACTAGCCAATCTCAATGCGGTGAAGGCCAAGTACGACCAGAGCCGGGGCCGTCTCGAACAGACCGAGTATCGCCGGACGGCATCCCTGAGCGGTCTGTCCAATGCCTGATTGCGGATATAGGCGGACGCACTGCTGACGCGGCCAGAGCTGGAAAAGGCTCCGAAAATCGAGGCCGTCGCCAGGAAAAAGAGAGAGTTCTAGCCGCGGGCAAACGCCGCCAGCTTCTCTCCCGCCATCCGATAGCGGATCCATTCCTTCTGCGGCTCCGCGCCGATCGCCTCATAGACGCGGATCGAAGGTTCGTTCCAGTCGAGCACACTCCATTCAAAGCGGCCGCAGCTCTTCTCTAGCGCGATCTGTGCTAGGCGCCGCAGCAGCGCCTTGCCGGCCCCCGAGCCGCGCGCGTCCGGTGTTACGTAGAGATCTTCCAGATAAAGGCCGTTCCTCGCCTGCCAAGTCGAATAGCTGAAGAAATAGACCGCCATGCCGATCGCTTGGCCTTCGCGTTCGCAGATCAGCGCATGCGTGACCGAACCGTCGCCGAAGATCGCCGCACGCGTGCTCTCCTCGGTCGCCTCGACCTCGTGGATCGCCTTTTCATAGTCGGCCAATTCGCGGACGAATCGCAGGATCGTTGCCGCGTCTAAAGGCGTCGCGGGGCGTACGGTAAGGGTCATGTGAGAGGCTCCTGATCTGGCGCTTCAGATGAAAAGAACCGCCCCGGCCTGTCAACTGTATGAAGTGCAAAGTGCATCTGTAGGCCTGCAGTTTTGTTCCCTCACTGCTCCACGGCGGCTCTGCGGTTCGATTCACGTCAAGGCGGTGTAGCTTTCGATTGAAATGCCTTGGCTTGGCTCTCAAGCCACCGGCAGAAAATTGACGATTTCCTGCTCCGTCTCGCCCGCCTCAATGCCACCTACTCGTGCCCACTCGAGATTGCGATCAAGTCCCGAACGGCGTGAAGATCCGCCAAGACGCAAGCGCAGCGACCAAGAAGATCTGGAGCCGGCTGAACCAGATCCGGCACCATGATGGTCATCGCTCCGGCGCCTGATGCGGAGAGAACCCCATTTCGGGAGTCTTCCAGGGCAACGCATTCTGAAATGGGCAAGTTGAGCCGCTCGGCGGCCAGCAGGTATGGAGGGGGATGCGGTTTTCCCACCCCGTAATCACCATAGGCAACAATGGTTTGGAACCGGTCTTGCAGCCCGGTTGCGGAAAGATGGCCCTCGACGGCCGTCCGATCCGATGAGGTTACGATGGCCGAAGGGATCCGCGCCTCTTCGAGGAAGGATAGAATTTCCGGCAAGCCTGCTTTCGTTCGCAAATCCGTTTGCACCATCTGCGTGAAGAGTTCCGAAGCTTGCCTCCAGAGATCCTCCAGAGGGGCATCCTTGCCGAACCGGGCCAACAAAAGTTCGCGGACACTGGAAGCCGGCAAACCAATGGTTTCAAGATAGGCCGGCAGAGGCAATTCGAAGCCTGCATTCCGTGCAGCCGTGATCGTGGCATCGCGATACAGAGCTTCGGTATCGAACAAAACCGTCCATGTCGAACAGGACGGCTTTGGGAGCACGGGGCAGGCGCTGCATGTATGGCTTTCGACAGTAGGGATCCGCTTGACTGTATACTGCCTTGCCGTGACTGCGCCATGAAAACACAAAGCGGATTGCCCCCGCCCGATCATCAATGACTGCGTCGCTGTGCTTTTGCTAGAGCTTCGTCGAGCCACCTGTCATGCACGATCATACGGTCACAGTTTGGATAGTAGCACTTCCTAAACTCATAGGTGAAGCGGCTCCGATCCATTCCTTCGAGCGGCAGATTGCTTAGCGAATAAGTCCCGGCCAAGCCTGCAAAGAGGCAGAGCAGAACTACCGCATAGGTGAAGTGACGTGTTGTGATCAATCACACAGCTCCAAAGCCGCAAGCTTACAGGAAGGCTGTTTTTAGTTTCGTCACCAAAGTCGTTAAAAACACAAAATAACCCACCGCTCGATCATCAGGGTGATGTGCAGGGTCGCTTCGCCCCGCCGGCGGCATCTTCCGCGTCACCGCCGAATTGCGGTGAGCGCGGCGAAACGTGAGACCGAATAGGGGAGCGTGCGCCCGCTGACACCGGGGCGGCGTAATCTGCTGCGAACCCGGAATGCGTCCATCAGTGCAACACTTGTCGACGCAGCAGGGCGCTCCGACATAAGGTTCTAGAGCGCCCTTTCTTCTTCATCCGGCAACTCGCGCTCAAGCCGTACACCTCTACACTTTTCAATTCCAAATTACAGAATACGCGCGTATATTGAACGTGGGGACTGCAGTATCCGTGCCTTGAGGGGTCGAGGACAATGTGCTGGAACACATCATCAGCATTCACGCCGGTTGGCTTTGCTTTGCGAGGCCCGGCATCTCGCAAGATCGTATGGACGCTGGGCGACGCGGCGCGTCTCCTGATCAACGACTGGCCTTGCGATGACGGCGAGGAATATGTGGCTGCCGTAAAAGCCTGCGTCGACGCATTGAGCGGGAAGATTGCCCCGGAACAATTCCGGGAAGCGCTTCTGCGTGCGGCCGATGAGGCGGGTATCGCCACTCTATCGCTCGTCCGGCAGGGAGTTGGAGAGCGACGGCCGGACCTGCCGTCAAGCGCGCAAAGATAGTCGGAATTTCGGGGGCTACTCGCCTTTCGACGTCACGTTTGCGCCAGCAGCCGCGGACATCAGTCCCAAAGCTAGAAAAGCACAAAATGCAGGATGATGAAGCCGGCCCTAGTTTGTCCCTTGGTCTTTTCAGACTCAGTGGCCTCTTCGCCTCTGTCGTTATCGTCCTATATATTTTCTGGGAAATGTTCAGCCAAAGCGCCGCCCTCATTCGGCTTTCGATGATAGCAAAAAACTTCCCTTATGCTGAGAGATGTGATGCTAGCGGCAATACGATTACTACAGGAGACCCCAATTGCGTCGACCTTGGCCGCTATCTGGTCTTCTACGGCCCTGTCATCAAGGTATTCCGCAGGGCCTGTTCCGGGAGTGACGGAGCCCCCGAGACGCTCATACTAGACAAAGCGTCGAGGATCGAAATCAGCTTAGTGGAAAAATCGTTGAGTTTTCGAGCTCGCAATGGTGTGAGCGTACTTTGTATTCCACCTAATCTCAGCCCCGAGTGAAGTAACTAAACTCCTCACCAACGACCGCTTCGGGCCGAACTCCGCCATGGCTCAGATGCACCAAAAGGCAAATCCACCGGCGAAGTCGGCTGCCATAGGCTTGCGGGCGGTGGAGTTGCGGCAGCCAGCAGAGTCAACCAGTCGCCCGCCCCGGTCAAAGTGGGAGCCGCATCGCGGCCCCCGCGATACAGCACTGTTTCACGATCCGGGTGATGCGTATCGAGAGGCTGGTTCTCATTTTCGCCGGCTACCGACCAGAGCGCGTGGCCGGTAAATTTTCCCCATTCGATCAAGCATTTCGCTTGATTGCCAAACGGCACACTCGGCGTCGCGGAGACCAGGGCTCGGTGACGCAACTTCAAAGGGGTGAACATTATGGACAGACTTTTCTATGTTGGCGTGTCGGCCGCTCTCTTTGCGGCCTTTGCCTTTTCGCTCAACTTCGTCGTGCCCTTCATCATCGGTGACTATTCCACCTTTGATTTTGCCCTCATCCGTCACGTCGTCTCGGCACTCGTCGGGCTTTGCATTCTGTTTTCCGAGAAGGGTGTCATGCGCCACCTCACGCTTCGAAACTGCCTGCATGCCATCTGGCTCGCCCTCGTCGGCTATGTCGGCTACTTCCTGACAGTGACGGGAGCGGCCCTGTTTGCCGGCCCAGTCATCGCTCCGGCCTTTCTCGGGCTGGTACCAATCGTATTGATGGTCATTGGCAATCAGCGTCAGGCATCATTGCCATGGCGATCCCTCGTGGTGCCTCTGGCACTGGTGCTGGTCGGCCTTGTTCTCGTCAATGGCACGGCATTCACGGCCGAAGGACTGGACTCTGTGCAATCATTGTGGATTGGCGTGCCGCTGGCGCTTGCTGCCGTGGGCCTTTGGGTCTGGTTCGCGCTTTCCAATCAGGCAGCACTCGCCGCACGGCCGGACATGCCCTCCGGCGTGTGGTCGGCGCTGATACTGGTTGGCGGCGGCGTATTGATGCTGGCCTTCTATCCCATCGGTGCCGCGATGGACCTCTTCCGGCTTCCTACATTGGGATTCGGCTGGAGCGCTGCCGGCAACCTGTATGTCTGGGGCACATCTCTCGCGCTGCTGGCCACCGTAGGCGGCGTCTGGGCCTGGAGTATTGCGTCAAGGACCCTGCCGGTTGCCCTGGCCGCGCAATTGATCGTCTCCGAGACTGTCTTCGGCGTGATCGCCGGACTTGTCGTGCATGCGCGCTGGCCAACGCCGATCGAAGTCGCCGGGGTTGTTGTCCTGATCGCCGGCGTCGTTCTGTCGGTTCGGATTTTCTATGATCGCCAATTTGCATCTGGAAAGACAGTGCTTGCGAACGAGTGACCCGCTGGACACAGTACCGAAAACAGGCTCAGGCATCGGAGATGCAAGCAAGTTCAACGTAAATCCGCTTTTGACGCAAACATGCCGCCTCGCCAGTCCAATGCGTTGTCCGCTTTCAAGCCGCCGTTTGGCTGGCTCTACGACTGAAATGAAGGCGCAAAACAGCCTTATCCTCAGGCAACGAAAAAGTCCGCTTAGCGCCGAACTCCGTTCAATGCACCAAAAGGCAAATTCCCCGGCGAAGTCGGCTGCCACAGGCTTGCTAGCGGTGGAGTTGCCGCAGCCAGTAAAGTCAACCAGTCGCCCGCCGCGGTCAGCATGGGAGCCGCGTGCCGGCTCCCTGTCCAATATCATGGCGGCGGCGTCCCGCAGCTCGAGCCTTCGACACTGCGGGTCGTCTCTCAGGCTTCGGATTTCAGCTTGCCACCGACCGCCCAGGAATCCTTGGCGATCTCCGTTATCAGGATTTCCAGCGATTCCGGCGGGCACGCCAGGGTTTCGACGGCGGCTTTGGTTACTTCGCGCGCGAAGGCGCGTTTCTGATCGTCGGTGCGGCCGGGATGCATCTGCAGGTGAAGAATGGGCATGGTGTCTCCTTGGTCAGGTTGGTAATGTCCGTCGTCTTGGCGCGGGCATGACGACCATGTTGTAAATTCCTTGGTTGATAAATAAGCTCCCGGTATCGTCATTCAAAACCAACAGGTAGGCAATCGTGGACAAGCTGGCCGGCATGGCGATGTTCGTCAGGGTCATCGACAATGGCAGTTTCGCGGCGGCCGCGGAGATCGCGCAAGTGTCGCCTGCCATGGTTGCCAAGCACATCAAGACGATTGAGACCCGGCTCGGGGCGACGCTGATCCATCGGACCACGCGACGCCATCAGCTGACAGAGGTTGGCCAGCTCTATTACGAGCGCTGCAAGCGCGCGCTTTCCGAAGTGGCGCTGGCCGAGGCTTCGGCGAGCGAGCTGCAATCGGCGCCGCGCGGCCGCCTTCGGTTGGTGGCACCCGTCAGCTTCGGGACGCAGATCCTGGTGCCCGCGCTGATCGATTACCAGAACGCCTATCCCGACGTCAGCATCGAGCTATCGCTCGACAACAATGTCCATGACCTCGTCGGCGAGGGGTTCGAGCTCGGTATTCACATCGGCCCGCTCTCGGACAGCAGCCTCGTCGCCCGCCCGCTCACGCCCTACCGGCGGATTCTCGCTGCCTCGCCGGACTATCTTGCCCGCCATGGCCGGCCGACCTCGCCGGAGGCTCTGACGAACCATCTCTGCCTCGGCCACTCCTATTGGCGCACGCAGGATCACTGGCACCTGGTCGGGCCGGGCGGCGAAATGCGCGATGTGTTGACTTCCGGAAAATTCTCGACCAACCAGGGGGCAGCACTTCGCATGGCAGCGCTCAGCGGCGCGGGAATTGTGCTTCAGCCGGAACTGCTGCTCGCCACCGATATCGCTGAAGGACGGCTTGAGCAGGTGCTGCAGGAATGGTCCTACAAGCCTGTACCGATGTACCTCATCTATGCGCCGAACCGGCGGCCGACAGCGATGTTGCGGACAGTGATAGATTTCCTGGTGGACCGGTTTGGCTAAAGTCGATCGAGGCAGACATGGCTAAGGGGTTGTCTGCTAATCCATGTGGTTGCTATCCAAGCATACGTCATCGAGGTTTGACGAATTACCGGGTTCAGGCTCAGCGCGGAAACAATATATATGGTAAAACCAGTAATTCTCGTAAACTGTCGCAAGCGCTTGGCGACACTTTTGGTCGTCATCTCGCTATGCGGCTGCGACCCTATGCTTCAACATTTCGCCGATTTTGAGTTGAACGGCGACTATAAAGCGATAGCCAGCTGCGCAACGAAGTATCTGCCCAGCAATTTTTGGCTTCGCGAAAACCATGATGATGCGAAACAAGTGAGATTTATTTCCCTCCCGCCACACAAAATGCAGACCATCATCGATGTTGTCCAAACGGGAGCTGGGCGGACTCACGTCAGCGTAACGGATTGGTCGATCGGAAACGGTATGGGTGATTTGTATGGGAGCTATTTCACCTACTGTGCGTCGACGATCGCTGGATGATTGCTAAGCCATAGAGACCATTCAGCTATTTGAGCCGTCCCCGCGTGGTCTATTTGACTACGTTGAGGTCGAAAGTCACGTCGCGAACAACCCCGTCACCATAGGACTCCCTGAACGTTGCTTTGTCAGGGCCGACATATCCGGCTGCAGAAACGTAGTAAACAACCATGCCCGCGGTTTTCACACCAGCGCATTTGGGAAACTTCTTCGAATTCGCGAGTATGTCTTCCGGTACGATTTCGAGTTTCCCATGAGCTGGCGGAGAGACTGTCCGAACGTTCGGACGGCTTAATTGTGAGCAATCGGCTTTGAGGTGCCAAGTCTGCGCCAGTCGCGTCCGCTCAGCGCTGACTGCAGTAAGGTTCTTGTTCTCCGTGGTAATGCCACCCGAGGTCGTCGTACAACTCGTCAGTACTGGAAGTAGGAGAGCGGAAATTGTTGCAGCCAAAGTTCGCATCATTGGTCCCCTGTTGCTGATGAGTATGCGTACCGATGGCCTCTAAAAGCGTCAATCGCGTGAGGCATTGAGCCGCAGGACCCAGGTCCCGCTAACGAGCTGCCGGCTCTTTGGGCCGCGTATAGGCGCCCATTCGTCAATTGTCCGCAAAGGGGTCATGGCGACACTATAAGTTGTGGAGACGGGTGGCAGAACCGACGATCAACGCCGCGCCCGCGAGGTCGTGACGACACGGCTATGCAGCGCAAAACGCGCGGCCGAGCATAGGCGGGTTCAGCTGCCAGCGAAAGCGCGGCATAAGTCGCATCGGATCGCCCTTACCGGCGATGTGACCTCGGCCTCAGGCGACGGACCATCCACCGTCCACCAGCAGGTTCGCGCCGGTGATTAGGCTCGCTGCCAGCGCCGCGTCGTCTGATGGTTCGGCCGCAAGCGAAAGTGCATACACCAGCCGCTAAAATAAATCCGCCATCGGCATAAAAAGCGGTCAGATACTCATTGGGGGCGGCTATTTGACACGCCCCTTTTTAGCCTATCGACGCCGAGGTTTCCGGATCTAGATGATGATCGGTTGTGGGTAGCGTTTGATCAACTGCCTGTCGCCCAGCGGAACAACGCAATGCAAATCACAAAGCTTGTTTTCGGACTTTTGCTCATCGCTATCGTGCAGCCTAACCGTGCGGCTCGCGCTGACGAATTGGTGCGATTCGACAGCGCGGTCGCAAAGCCAAGTCCATTCCTGGAACGCAAGGCGAAGGAACAAGGTATCAGTCTCCCGCAGGCCCAAGCTACGCACTTGCTGGGATATCTGAGCCGACCAGAGGGAGATGGTCCCTTTCCGGCCGTCGTCGTCATGCACGGTTGCGGAGGTATTCAGCCGAACACCAAAACTTACTGGCCGCAGCGATTGACCTCATGGGGATATGTCGTGCTGGTGGTCGACAGCTTCACGACCCGCAACATTGACAACACCTGTGAACGCTATCTTCCCGACCGGGTATTCGATGCCTACGGGGCTCTCGATTTCCTATCGACATACACCTTCGTTGATGCCCGACGTGTAGGGTTGATGGGCTTCTCGGCTGGTGGAATCGCAACGCTGGAAGCCACGAAAGCCGAGGGCAACGAGCAGTTCATGGATCGAAAGTTCAAGGCTGCCGTCGGGTATTATCCAGTTTGCGCTCCCCATGAGGGCGATGCGACGGTGCCAACTTTGATCCTAAATGGCGAATTGGACGATTGGAGCCCCGCCGAAAGGTGTCGGCAGAGGGTTTCTCACCTGAGTGGCAAAGGTCCGCCAATCGAACTCAACGTCTATCCGGGTGCATACCATGATTTCGATTCTCCGTACGTCGCGGTGGCAAAGACGGCATTCGGTCATCGGGAAGAATATAATGCGACGGCGGCCGAGCAGTCGTTTAGCAGCGTTCGAGCATTCCTGAACAAGTACCTCTCCAAATGAAGCCCGCCAGCGTCAGGCTCGTCTGCCCCTTCTGGCAACAGCATTCATTCTGAGCAAAAAAAGGAGACACCAGTTGCAACTGAGTTTGGAGCTATTTGTCGAGAGCCCTGAAAAATCGCTTGATTTCTATCGGCGGGTTCTGTGCTTTGAAGTCCAGGGCTCGCCAAGCATCGAATACACGATGTTGAAAAACGGTAACGCGGTGATCGCGATCAATTCGCGTAGCGTCCTTTCGACCGATCATCCGCTACGGATCTATACCGGGCAGAGAGCTGGCCTCGGCGTCGAAATCGTCTTGAAGGTCGCTGACGTCGAGGGTGCCTATCGCGCGGCAAAAGAGAGTGGCTGGACGGTCTCCGATCTTGCTCTACAGCCTTGGGGGCTGCGTGACTTTCGCCTTATCGATCCTGACGGCTATTATGTCAGAGTGACCAGCCGTCATCCGAGCTGATGTCCAGGCGTTTGAACAGTGGTTCATCCATCGGCGGCTCCAATTTTCTTCGACAGTCTAAACACACGGTCGGCTCCGACTTTGAGATAAAGGTCATCGCCAATATTCCGGCAAGTCCTTGACATCGCTACCCGGCTCGCGCGGCCTCGATGATGAACAAGCCACATTTGTATTCATCGAACAGCGGTGCAGAACCGGCGATCAGCGCCGCGCCGGCGGCTTCACCGCGGCCCGCCGCTGCAGCGCGAAACGCGCGGCCGAGCAGTTGACGTCGGGAACGAGGTCGTAGGTCTGTTGGTAGAGGGTCTGCGCCAGCGTATTGTTGCCGCGGTTTTCCGAGGCAAGGGCGGCAAGCGCCGTGCGTTTGTAAGCCTCGACGATCGGCTCGGCGGCCTTTGCCAGCGCGGCGTCGTCCGATGGCTCGGCGGCAAGCGAAAGGGCGGCATAGGTTGCGTCGCCATCCCTGCCGACACGGCCGCCGACGGCCCCGTTGAAGCTGGCCTCCGAAACCTGGCGCATGCGCCGGGCATTCTTGATGCATGTCGGAATGCGGGCGGCTTCCGCATTGATGCGTTCTGCCGTCGGGCCACTTTCCGCGCTGCCGCTGTCGGAGAGGATCACGTAGCCGATGATGCCGACGATGGCGAGATAGGCGACCCCCATGCCTGCGAGGAAGGCCGGCTGCTTGAGGAGCGATTTTTTCGGCTTGTCGTCACCTGTCTTGGAAGCCTCCTTCTTCGGCGCTTCCTTGGCCGCGGCCTTGACGACGAACTGGAATTCTACGTCCTTGCCGAGACGGAAGCTGTCGCCGGCTTTCAGCGAGGCCGTCTGCAACAGCGCTTCGCCGCGCAGCATGATCGGGTTCAGCCCCATGCGGCGAATGATGAAGCCGCCGTCGCTTTGGCGCTCGATGCGCGCATGGATCGGCGCCAGGAACGGATCGTCGACGACGATATCGGCATTGCCAGCCCGGCCGATCGACATTTCCGGCCGGTCGAGCACATGACTGCGGCTCTGGCCGCCGGGACCGGTCTGCAGAAGGCTAGGCTTGTTTCCGCGAAAGAAGGAAAAGACCATGATCAGAACATCCCACTCGACATCATCTCGACAATTGCAGGCGCCAGCACCAGAAGAAGGATCGATACGACGATCATCATCGCCGGCATGACGATCTTGGCCTTCAGCTTTTCACTGGCTCTATCGGCCTTTTCCCAGCGGCGGAAGCGCAGGTCGCGCGCATGTTCGCGCAACAGCTCCACGCGGTTGCTGCCCTCGACTTCGCCCTGGATCACGGCGCGGATGACGCGGATGACCTCCTCGGCGGTCATGCGGCGCTCCAGACGCTGCAACGCCTCGATCATGCCGGTGCCGAGCGCCACGTCCTTCAGCGTCTGTTCGATCTCCTCGCTCATAACAGTGCCGGGTGCCGCCTCGGCATAAAGCCTCAGGCTTTCCGGCAGGGTCGCCTGCGCCTGCTGCGTCATGACGACGAGATCGAGAAAGTAGGGAAATTCGCGCGAAATGCGCTCCTTGCGGTCCTGCGCCTTGTCGTCAGCGACCACCCAGAAATAGATGGCGGGGATGAGGCCGAGGATCAGCCCGGCCACGAGCCCGCCGATCACGCTCCCGCTGGCAATGCCGAACAGCAGGCCGAGCACAACGAAGCCGAACAGGCTCAGAACGACGAGAAGGGCGATATATTCCCGTCCCGTCACGCCGCCGAAGGGCCGGCCGGCATAGATCAGCTTCTGCTCGAGTTGCGCGCCGTAATCGGCCAGAAGCGGCTCGAAATGCGTCAGCACGAATTCGACCGGCGTGCGCATGCCGATGCTGTCGACAATATTCGGGGGCGGACCATCGCCGCCTGCGGACCGGCGCACCACCTGAATGCTGCCGAGCAGATCGCCGATCCACCAGACGAACAGCGCAGCGGTGATGCCGGCAAGGACGACGGCGATCGGGGCGAGAGGTATCTGAGACATCATACCGACACCTTCATCATCGAGCGCATCCAGAAGAAACCGGTGGCATAGAGAATGGCGCCGACGATCGCGATGACGATGCCGATGGCGTTGCCGAACACCTTGTCGATCAGTTCCGGCTGGCCGAAGAAGATCAGCAGGATCATGAACAGCGCGCCGCCATTGACGACGCGGAAATTCATCCGCGCCTGCGACGACGAGGTGGTGATCTTCTGGTCGAGCTTCCAGATTTCCTTGAAGGATTTCGACATTTCCGTCAGCGGCTCGGAAATGTCGCCGCCCTGGCGGGCAAAGAGACCGAGGGCCGCATCGACCATCTTGAAGTGCAGGCTCGGCACAGTGCGGCCGTGGCGGTCGAGCGCTTCGACCAGGCCGATGCCAAGCTTCTGTTCGCGGGCGATGCGCTCGAATTCGCGCGAGGCCGGCATCTGACCGGTATCGGCCACCGCATTGACGGCGACGGCAAGCGGCTTGCCGGTGCGCACCGCCGAGACGATCTGGTCGACGGCATAGGGAAGCTGCGATTCGATCTGCAGCCAGCGCCGCTGCAGGAAATAACGGATCAAGCCCTTGGGCAGGAAGAAGGCGACCGGGATGGCGACGACGAAGCCGAAGATCGGCCCGAAGATCAGCGAGATCACGATGAAGACGACGATCGCCGTGATGCCGTAGGCGAGGATCATCGTATAGGGCGGAACGGCATCGCGCCCGAAGACCTGCGCCGCCTCGCTGGCGAGCGCAATGTCGCGTTCGGTGGCGCGCAGCAGCGGCGCCGGCCAGCGCACCGGCGCGCCCCAGACGAGCAGTCCCGCTGTTACGGCGCCGAGGGCGACCGTAAAGATCTGCAGAATGCTGATATCCATGGCTTCCCCCTCAGAGCAATTCCAGGAAAAGTGCGAAGCGGTTTTCCGTCCGGAATTGCGTAAAAACAAAAGCTTAGAGCGGTTCTGGAACCGCTCTAGACGAACATGTCCAGTTTCTCGATCTCGCCGTCGTCGTTGAACTCGACGAGCTCGGCGACGAAGCTCGGCAGGTAGCCGGTGAAGGCATGCACGGCCTGGCCACCGGCGCGGCCGACGAGATTGAAGATCGGCTCGACGATGATGAGGCCGGTATCCGGATCGATGCCGATCACCTCCGATATTTCGGTCACGGCGCGCCGCCCGTTCGCCAGGCGGTTCAACTGCACGACGAGTTCGACGGCGGCAACGATCTGCTGGCGGATCGCCATGACAGGCAGCGAACTCTGCCCCTGCAGCACCATCACTTCCAGGCGGGTCATCATGTCCTGCGGCGTGTTGGCATGAGCCGTCGTCATCGAGCCGGCATGGCCGGTGTTCATCGCCTGCAGCATGTCGATCGCCTCGGCGCCGCGGCACTCGCCGACGATGATGCGGTCGGGACGCATGCGCAGCGCGTTGCGCACGAGGTCGCGGATGGTGACGCTGGTCTCGGATTCCGCCGTCTTCGGCCGCGATTGCAGATAGACGACATGGATGCCGTCAAGCTGCAGTTCCGACGTGTCCTCGACGGCAACGACGCGCTCGCCGATCGGGATGAATTGCGACAGGCTGTTCAAAAGCGTCGTCTTGCCGGAGCCGGTGCCGCCGGAGACGACGATGTTCTTGCGGGAGCGGACGGCCGCCTCGAGGAAGGCGCGCATCGGCTCGCTGAGCGCGCCGGCGGTGACCAGCTTGCTGATGTCGAGCCGCGACTTGCCGCCGAACTTGCGGATGGTCAGGCAGGCGCCCTTGACCGCCAGCGGCGGAATGACGGCGTTGACGCGCGAACCATCCGGCATGCGGAAGTCGGCCATCGCCTCGCTCTCGTTGATCGAGCGGTTGGAATCGACGGCGATGCGCTCGATCACCTTCATCAGCTGCCGTTCATTGGCGAAGGCAAAGGGATAACGCTCCAGCAGGCCGAATTTTTCGACGTAGATCTCGTCATAGCGCGTCACCATGATTTCCGAGATGACGTCGAGATCCATCAGCTCGGAGATCGTCCCCCAGCGATACATCAGCTCCTCGATGCTGGAGCGCAGGTGCATATGGGCGATCTCATAGCGGTCGCCGGCGTTGAAAAGAGCCTGCCGGGACTGGAAGGCGGCGCTGAAACGGGTGTCGAGTTGGGCGAAGTCCGAGCGGGTGGACTCGAAGTTCAGCTTGAGCTGCAGCGCCGAAATCAGCGCCTTGCCGACGTCGAAGAGGCGGCGATTGTCCTGCTCCTCGCGCGACAGGCTTGCGGCATTCGACGAGGCGTCGCGCCGCCCCGTGCGGGCAATGCGTTTGGCCAGCCACCGATAGACGGCGTTCTTGATGACAAGGATGACGAGATCCTGCGGTGCAGCGTCGAGCGCCTCCTTAATGAACATGTCGAGGCGTTCGCGGATGCGGCCGCGCGTCTCCTCGCGGCCGAAATCGGCGGATTTCACCAGCCGGTCATATTGCGTGTCCTTCAGCAGGCGTTCGTGAATTTCCATCTGCAGGGCGAGCACACGTTCCTGATCGGGAAATTGCGTGACCACTTCGGCGGCCGCGGCTGGTTCAACAAGCTCAATGGTGACGTTCGGCACCCAGATCGACATGCCGGCCGAGACCGCAACCGGCGTGCCGGCTCGAAGCGGCTGATCGTCGACCCGCGTCGGGTTGCGTCCGTGATGCTGCACCGACCACCCCTGGCCGGACTTTCGCAGCACGAATTGCGGCGACGAGACGTGGCTGCCGCGCAGGCGCACGACGCCCGCGCCGGCGGGCAGCGTCAGCGTGCTGCTTTCGCCAACGAAATAGGTCTCGTTCGCCGAGAGCGGGATGACCTCCCGACCGCTGCCGTCCTCATAGGAAATCTTCAACAGCATGGCTCATTCCCCCGCGGCGGTCACATGCGCGTCCAGTTGATGCTCGGCAGGTCCTCGACGGTATTGTCGGCCGGATTGCGCAGCACGAGGTTCAGGCTGCCGTTCGACTGGCCCATGGCAAAAATCAGCATTTCGGCTTCCGACGGCGTCACTTCGACGGTCACATTGTTGTAGGTGCTGTTGGCCTTGGTGACCGCACCCTCCGCCGTCGTCGCCGCACCGACGGCCAGAACCTTGACATTCTGCAGGAAAGTGCGGGTGACGACGCGGGTGCGCGAGCTTATGCCGAGTTTATAATCCTGCGCCTGTTTGCGGTAGGCGTTGACATCGTTCTCGTCGGCGCCCGGATACTGGGTGAGATAGTTCTTCAGCATCTGCTCGACCGGCGACTGCGGCTGGGCTGTGGCCGGCGCCTGACCCGGGACGGCGGGAGGCTGGCCCGGCACGGCAGCGGGCTGGCCGGGCGCTCCCGGCTGGGTCGCGGCGGCCGGCGCCACGGGCTCGACAGGTTCGTCGACCGTGCCGAGGATATCGACATAGCTGCCCGGCTCGACGAAATGGCCGACGGCCGCGGCCGCGTTGACGGGAAGGGTCAGCGCTCGCTTGCCGGGCGCGATCATCGTCGTCAGGCGTCCGCCGTCGGTATCGTCGAAATACTGGAAGAGCAGCACCGAGCCGGCCGGAATATCGCTCGCAGCCGTCCTGTCCTTCAGCCATTCCTGATAGGCGCTGGCAGCGGGAACCGCGAGCTTGGCGAGCGCCCCGAAGCTTTCCGGCAGCATCACCGGTTCGGCGAGCATGTCGGGCGTAATCGCCTGTCCTCGTGTAACCTTCCTGTCGGGCTGGAGCCGCATGAAGGCATAGGCCGTCTGCTCGTTCTTGACGCTCTCGGTCCAGAAATAGAGCAGAACGCCGGTGATGAGCCCGACGATGACAGCCGCGATGAGCTTCCAGTTCATGGTGTTATTCCCCCTACGAAGGGTTGCCTGATTTGAATGACTTCGACGGTCCGGCCGTCGGTCTTGCTGCGTGTGTAGAGAACATTGGCCTCGACGCTGCCGCGCCGGCCGTAAAAGGCAGTCACCCCACCGCGCTGCGCCGGCGGCGTCTCGATGGTGAAGCCGTCGCGGGCAAGCAGATCGGCGCGCTGATCGGACCAGCGCGAGGCCGACAGCGTGCCTTTCGACACGACCGTGCGCGACGTGTGGCCCTTGTCGCGATCGCCGATATCGCTCAGCACCTCGACACCGGCCGGCGGACGCAGCGACATCGGCAGCTTGCTGATATCGGCCGGAGCCGCGAAGGCCGGCAGCGTCGAGGCGACATCCTCGAAGCGGCTCATCAGCACCTCGGTCCTCGGCGCATCGGCGGGCCTGCGGATCATGATCGTGACGCCCGGGATCGGCGCTCTCGCCGAAGGATTGGCCGGATCCTGCCGGCGGAGATAATCGAGGGCAGCCTCGCCGTCGCCATCGAAGAACCGCACCACCACGGCGAGATCGTCGCGGATGCGGCTCGTCTTCGGGACGATCAGCATGTTGGCGGCGATCACCGCAGTCAGCTCTTCCTTGTCGTTGCTTTTCGGCAGGGCAGGCCTTGTATTAACGGCCAGCACCCGCAGCCACTCGTCGGTAATATCGGAAATGCTGCGATCACTCTGGTAGGGCGTGAACTCTAGGGGCTGGCCGTTGATGACAAGATCACGCGGCGCGCGTTCCGGCGCACCGAGGATGCCGGCCAGCATCGAATTCAGCGTCACTTTGAAATCCTTGTAGATTTCGGCGCGAACAGGTGTGGCCATGGCGGCGGCGAGCCCGATGACGAACAGTAAACCAGTGATATGGCCGGCGAGACGAAAGGAAATGCGCGAGCCCTGTCTCATCTTATTTCGCTCCCGGAAAGACGCCGTCGAACAGATCGCCGGAATCGTCGGCCACATCGCGGATTTCCCGGCGCAGCGTCGGATCGTAGCCGCGGCTCGTGGTATCGTTGTTGTGGGAGGCAAACAGCGTCGAGTCGTCGACCGTGAACGCGTCCTTCCAGCGGAGGCTCCTGATCGTATCGAGATCGTCGGAATCCCTGAACTTGTAGACCCGGTCGGCCGTCGCGGTGACGAGCTGCGGCTTTTCATTGGCGAGGTCGCCGACCATATCGCCGAAATCGCGGCCGTTCTTTAAGGTATTCTGTACGTCGTCCCAGACAAAGGTGCGCTGAGGGTCGCCGCCGCCTTCATGCGATGGCGTGCGCGAGCAGCTCATGGCGTCGCGTCCGGGCAGTGCCGGCAAAGCCGGGATCGGGAAGGCGTTCGAGAAATCCGACGTGCAGTCCAGCCCATTCGCCTCAGCGAAGGCGGCGTTGCGCATCGCCACCATGGTTCCGACCTTCTTGGTGGAAATCTTGTTCGCGTGGATGACGAAAATCACGATCAGCAGGATGACCGGCGCGGCGAGCACGAATTCGATCGAGGCGAGGCCGCGCTTGTCGCGGTGCAGCCGCATCAGAAGCCCGCGGCCGGGAGGACCGCTCATAGGCTCAGTGTGTGTTGACGGCAGCCCAGGCATTGGCTCCTCCTTGATCGAAGACGCGCGTCAAGCCGGTAAAACTGTCGGCCGCCGGGCTCTGCTTGATGGTGTTCGAAACCTCGCCGATATCGTCGGCAAGCGTGGCGGGCGCAAGCGATGCGAGCCAGTCCTGCGTGTAGAGGTCGAAGGCCGTGTAATTGTGGACCCAGCTCTGCGCGAGCGCATAGGCGGACGGCGTCTTGTCCTTGAAGATGCGGATCTGCAGCCGGGCGCGCGGGGCCCGCGAAACGATCGCCAGCGTCTGGTAGTCGTCGAGTTGCTCGCCGCCAAAGGGCGTGAAGTTGAAAGGTGTGCGTCCCTTCAGCCAGTAAGGCTTCGGGAAGGAGACGACGGGCAGTGCGCCTGCCATCGAAATCGCAGCGCCCGCCGGGCTGCAGACCCCATTCCAGATCGTGTCGAACTTGCGGGTGAAATCGTTCTCGTCCTTTGTCTGCTTGTCGGAATAGCGCGGTGGCTTGTCGATCGGCAGCTGAAAGGGGTTCACGATGCCGAATTCGATGCCGAAGAATTCCTCGGCGATAAAGAAGCTGCCATCGAGCAGCAGTTCCTGCCACCAGCTGAGATCGCCAAATTGCTCGATGATCGCCTTGAACGGGATCTTGCTCAGATAGGCCGGGCCGAAGGCTTCATAAAAGATGTAGAAGTCCACTAAAGCATCGTCGATGCCGCTCTCGTGATTGACCCAGTCGCGGATATGGCTGCCGTCGACCCCACCTGCGGTCAACGGACCTTTGCCGTTGGGGAAGCCGCGATTGGCAAACTCGCCGCGCATGAGGAACGGGTCCTGCCCCTGGGTGCCATAGGTCATGGCGAGGCACATTTCAGCATAGGCCGAGGCGGGATTGATGCCGTCGCGATCGACCGGCAGGTTGCCCCCGGCGCCCTCTCCGGCGTTGTTGCAGGACTCGCACGGCGGATGGAAGACGACATGATCCGACTTGTTCAGGCGCACCAGATGCAGGGCTTCGTTGCCGACCCGCTGCGGAAAGCTCTCGACAAGGTAGTCGTTGAGGTCGTTCATCGCGTCGATGATGTCGCTGGACTTTTCGATAAGGCCCCATGGATCATAATCGAGCTGTGCTTTTACCGTATACGCAAGCGCTTTGGTGGCTCCTATCGCCCGGACCCCCTGGAACGCCAGGCAAGCACCGTAGATGATGCCGCCGACGATCGGGACCTTCTGCCAGCCCGGGCAATGGGGCATCGGCGGCATCGGCGGCAGCAGCGACGCCGGGCCCAAGCCTTCGGTGAAAGAATATTGGGCGAGTTTTGCCAGAATGGCGGTAGAGCGCAGGGCCAGCTCCGCCGTCGTCAGCTGGAAGGCGACTGACGTCGCCATGACGACCGTTGCCTGCGACGAGGCGACGTTGTTCATCGCCATGATGTTGAGATAGCGGGCTTCCCAGTCGGCATGGACGAGAGCAGCAGCGTCGGCCGTGTCTTGCGTGCGCTGCTTGTCGTAGATCATCTGTCCCGTATTCAGGATCCAGACGATCATCAGGGCGAGCGCGATCGTCATGTAGAGAATGATCGGTGACAGGAAGCCGCGTTCGTCGCGGTGCAGGCGCTTGATAAGGGTCGGTGTCATAGCAGGTTCACCTCCGCCGTCGAGATCGTGTAGTAGCGGCCGTCCTTCCTCTGGCCGCGGGCAAAGACCCAGCCGGCATATTCAAGCAGCAGGAAGCGCGCTTCCACCTTGGCGGTGACCGGCACATGCGGCGAGCGGTTGATGGCGGCATAGAGCGCCATCGGCGCGCGGTCGACGGTCACCGTGACGTTCTGCGGATCGAACATATAGCGGGCCTGGTTGCGCATCGCCCGCCAGTTCTTCGAAAGGCCCGAGGCATCGGCAAGGCTCTTCAGCGCGTCTTCGGGCGGCTGGCAGGCGCCGACGCATCTCAGCTGGTCGTAAGGGGCAGCCGGGATCAGCGCCAGGCGGGCGGCAAGATCGGCCTTGCCGGCGGCAGCGTCGTCATCGCAGGTCTTGACGTCGATGATGCTTCTAAGCGTGATCGGAAAAGCCGGGCAGAAATAGACGCGGGCGCTGCGGGCCGCCGCATAGGCGGCATAATGGGTGAAGAGGTGGTTCTTGGCCAGGATCGTGAACTGGAAGACCACGAACATGAAGAAGACGAAGACCGGTGTCACAAGCACGAAATCCATCATCGTCGTGCTCCCGGAGATATCGCCGTGCAGCTCCGATATCCGGCGCCGGCGGGCGGAAAGCCGCGGCAGTAGCAGCATCGAGGCAAGCAGCATCATGGCGATCGTAAAGGTACCGAGGAGCGCGCCGTGATCCTGAGGGACCCAGAAGGTCCGCGAATGCAGGATCGAACTCCAGAAGGCACCGTCGAAGATGGGGCGTTCGAGTTCCGCGCGCATTGCCGTTACCTCACGAGTGAAAGAGGGGTGAAATCGGGCATGAAAAGGCACCAGAGAAGTCCGAGAGCAGCCGCAACGCCGAAGCGGACGGTATGATGGGTTTCACGCGGCTTCAGCACCGAAGCGGCATCGCGGAAACCGGCAGGCAGGAGAAGCGCAAACAGTCCGACCGTTCGGGCCAGCACGCCCCACTGAACACGCCGCGCCATGGAGAAAACGGCGATCACGCCGCCGGCCATCAGCGATGCAAGTGTGACGTCGATGGCGGGCCAGAGGCCAAGAATGGCGCCGAGCGCCGCCATCAGCTTGACGTCGCCGCCGCCGCAGCTTCCGGCTGCGAAGGCGATGATGAAGATCAGGCCGGCTGCAAGGAGGCCTGCGAAGGCAAGCCCTATCCCTGCGAGACCGCCGCTGACTGCCGCCAACATGAACCCGCCAAGCAGGCAGGGATAGGTGACGGCGTTCGGGATATGACCGTGGCGATGGTCGAGCACCGCCGCGGTCATGGTGCAGGCGACGGCAAGAGCCGCCGCCGCAGGCATCAGGGTCAGATCATAGGTCGTATCCATGATCCCGACCCGCTTATTGACCCGGCTCAGGAATTCTCTCGGCATCCGAGAGCGCCGTGTTCTTTTCGTTGAACCATTCGCCGATCTGTTTGCCGAATGCGAGCAGGATCAGCATCAGCGGAATGACGATCAGGGCGACGGCCAGGACGATCTGGGCCATGTCGCCGCGTTCGTCCTTGTGAAGTGCAATTGCGAGAGTCTTGAGTTTACCAAACATGTGATTACTCCTCATTCCCAGGTTTGTTTCGGTTCGAAGCCGTGGTGAAGATGAACCAAGCATACGCTATCGATCCGAACGAGCATGTTGCTCGATCCAATGATATTTTCTGCTTCAGCTTTTCTTCCCCGGCGGCCAACGTTTGTTGAGCAACACCATTAAGACCCAAGAGTGCGCCTAAGGCCAGCCCTCCGTCAAGCAAACGAAACGAAGGGTTCCAATTGTCTTGGAGGCATCGGCTGCAAAGTCGCAGTTGACGCCCAATTATTTTAACTAAGCTTTTGAAGCGGCTGCATTTTTACCTGCGGATAGGAAGTTTTTGACGACCCAGCGAGGCCTCGTCTACTGCTCCATAATTGGTCAATTCTTTCAAAGCGATAGAAGAAACGGCGTGTGGCGATCATAATGACTGCCTCCGCGGGGGCCGGCCATGGCGTTATTTGGCGATCTGGATTAAGCTTTCGTCAAATGGTGGGTATCGCCCGCCAGTCGATCCGGAGAGAGAACGATGGAAACGATGAGCAGCATCTTAATACTTGGATTGGTCCTCATTCCATTGATGATGTTCTTTCCGACCGCGGTTCAGATGATGGCGACGCTGTTCGGCATGAGCACGGTCCTGGTCGGGATGCCGCTCTAATGAAGGCCGTTTCCGACGACGCTGCCGAACAGGCGACCTTCCAGGTCCTGACCCGGGCGCTGGACAAGCTGCTCGGGCCGATCCGTTTTCTCCTCGATGATCCGAGCGTGTCCGAAATCCTGATCAACGGCACATCCGACATCTTCGTCGAAAGGCGAGGCAAGCTCGAACGCGCCGATACGCGTTTCGCCAGTCGTGAGGATTTGGAATCGGCCGCGCGCAGCATCGCACAGTTCTCAGGCAAGCGGCTGACGCCGGAGGAACCGAGCGTCGAGGCGCGGCTACCGGATGGTTCGCGCGTGCAGATGATCCAGCCGCCCGCGTCCCGCACCGGGCTTTGCATCTCCATCCGCCGCTTTCTGAAAGAACATCGCAGCATCCACGATCTCGTCACCCAGGGCAGCCTGACCGAGCAATCGCTGTCATTGCTGCAGACGGCCGTCGGGCTGCAGAAGAACGTCATCATCTCCGGCGGCACCGGCACCGGCAAGACGACGATGCTGAACGCGCTGTCGGAAGCCTTTGCCGACCACGAGCGCATCATCGTCATCGAGGACACGTCCGAACTGCAGATCCGCAAGGAACACGTGGTCTATCTCGAAGTAACCAAGCCCGACCGTTTCGGCCGCGGCGGCGCCAGCATTCGCGACCTGTTCCGCTCGTCGCTGCGCATGCGGCCCGATCGGGTCATCGTCGGCGAATGCCGCGGCGGCGAGGCGCTCGATATGATCCAGGCGATGACATCAGGCCACAGCGGCAGCCTTTCGACGGTCCACGCGAACACGCCCTATGACTCCCTGCACCGGCTGGAAACGCTGGCGCTGATGTCCGATATCGACATGCCGCTTCGGCCGCTGCGCGCCCAGATCGCCTCGGCGGTCGACGTCGTCGTGCAGATCGCCCGCTTCAAGCGCACCGGCCGGCGCCGGGTGATCGAGATTTCCGAGATCAAGGGCCTGAACAATGACGGCCAGTATATCGTCGAAAGCATCTACAAGCTCGAGGGGGACGGCCATTCCAATCCGGACGGCGCACTGCTGTGGACCGGCGTCGTGCCGAGCTTTGCCGCCGATGCAGTGCAAGAGCTGCAAGGCGCCGAGCGCCCCGAATGGGTCGGCGCCGCCGCGCTGCATACAGCATGAAAACGATCGAAACCCGCCTCTATCAGGCGCTATCCTTTTCGGCGCTCGCCGCCATATGCGCGAGATCGTCCCAGAGGCTTTCGGCAAAACTGCGCAGGACCGTGAGTTCGAAGCTGTCATCGCCGGTGCGGACGATTTGCACCGAGAGATGACCGACCATCGTCATCGCCGAATGGCCTTCCGGAAAGACGAAAAGATCGAGATCGACGGCAGTCCCCCTTGAGAGAAGCGCCCGCGAAGAACGGCCGGAAACGCCGATACGCACACGCCCATGGCTCTGGTCCATGACGAAGGCCTTTCCCACAAGCGCTGCCACGAGAGAATCAATGCTGGCGGGCACCAGCGGCTCATCGCCGGCAACGAACCATTGCCGGAAACCCGCCTTACGGATCGAACTTTTCGCAAAGCCTGCTTTCACCAATTCCGCGGCGAGCGCGGTTGGCTCGATTGCGCCGAGCACATGCAGGAGATGGCCCTCCGGCAAGGCCTCCAGCCGGACGCCCGACCCTGAGATGCCGTGATATGCCATGCCGGCCAGAACCGGTCTGTGGTGCGGAAGATCACGCATGGAGCTTCTCGTTTTCGGGATCGATGAAGACGGGATGGCAGAGCACCGCATCGGTGAATTCGTTGCGCAGGCCGTTCCAGACCGTCACTTTTTCGCCGATACGTTCCGGCCCGCGCCGGACGAGCGCCAGGCCGATCGTATGGCCGAGTGTCGGCGAGAAGGCGCTTGATGTCACGTAGCCCTGGTCGTTTTCGAGTGTCGCCGCAACGCCGTCGGGAAGAATATGCGAGCCGGTGCGGAAGCCGGTTGCCGGATTAAGCGGCTTGACGCCGACGAGGCGCGGCCGGTCGGGATCCTGCAGCCCTTCGCGCGCCAGCATTGCCTTGCCGATGAAATCCGGCTTGGTTGATGAAACCATGCGGCCGAAACCGAGATCGCCGGGCGTTACCGTGCCGTTGATTTCGGCATGAGTGACATGACCCTTTTCGATGCGCATGACGCCGAGCGCTTCGGCGCCATAGGCGCAGATGCCATGTCTCTCGCCCGCCGCCATGACCGCATCGGCAACGCCTTCGCCGTAGCCGGCCGGTATTGCCAGCTCGTAGGCGAGTTCACCGGAGAAGGAAATCCGGAAGAGCCGGCCCTTGAGGCGGCCACCGAAGAGAGAGACCTTGCGGGCGCTCATGAAGGGGAAAGCCGCATCCGACAAATCCTCGTCGACGATCTCCTGAAGAATGGCGCGCGACTTCGGCCCGGCGACGGCCATCTGCGCCCATTGATCGGTCGAGGAGGCGAAGCAGACGTCGAGTTCCGGCCAGAGCGTCTGGGCGCAGAATTCGAGATGGGTCAGCACGCCGGCGGCAAGCGCCGTCGTCGTCGTCATGAAGAAATGGTCGTCACTGAATCGGCTGGTGGTGCCGTCATCATAGATGAAGCCGTCCTCACGCAGCATGATGCCGTAACGCGCCTTGCCCACGGCAAGCTTGGCGAAGCCGTTGCAGTAGATGCGATCGAGGAAGGTCGCGGCATCCTTGCCTGATATTTCGATCTTGCCGAGGGTCGAGACGTCGCAGAGGCCGGCACTCTTCCGGATGTTCAGCACCTCGCGGTCAACGCTGTCGCGCCACGTCGCCTCACCGGCGCGCGGAAACCAGGAGGAACGGTACCAGAGGCCGGTTTCGACGAAGACCGCCCCGTTCTTCTCGGCCCAGCCATGCAGCGGCGATTTGCGCGCCGGCTGGAAATGTTTACCGCGCGATGTCCCGGTCAAAGCGCCGAAGGAGACCGGCGTATAGAAGGGCCGGAAGGTCGTCGTTCCCACCTCGGCGGGCGACACACCGCGCGCCTCGGCAAGGATGCCGATGGCGTTGATATTGGAAAGTTTGCCCTGATCGGTCGCCATGCCTGATGTGGTGTAACGCTTGGCGAGCTCGACATGGCCGTAGCCTTCGCGGACGGCGAGGCCGAGGTCCTTGAGATGCACGTCGTTCTGGTAGTCGACGAAAGCCTTGCCCTTCGAGCCCTTGACCGACCAGAGCGGCTTTGCCTGTGCAGCCGTCTCGGAGGCCACAGTAAAAGCCGGTTCCGCCGCTGCGAAACCGATCGCCTTCAACGCGGCAGCTGCCTTTGCAGCGCCATCCCCGAGGCAGGTCGCGGTTTGCACAAGGCCGGCAGCCGAGCCGGCAACGGTCAGACCTTCCTGCTGGACAGGCGCCAGAAACGCCGAGGCCTCGTCCGACCATTGCGGTTTCGCGCCGCGATGGCAGGCAAGATGAATGATCGGGCTCCAGCCGCCCGACATGGCAAGCGCATCCGCTTCGATCCGGCGGGCGCCAGTTGCGGTTTCGACGCTGACACCGCGCAGGCGCTTGCCGCCAAACGCATCGATGACCCTGGCGCCCTTCAGCACTTCGGCGCGGCCCTGCCACCTCGCGGCCCCATCCCCGCGGCTGTCGACGATCGCCGCGACCGCGAGGCCGGCGGCTTCAAGATCGGCAGCGGTGCGATATCCGGCATCGTTGGTGGTGAAGATGACCGTGCTTCTGCCTGGCGCGACCGCTTGTCGATTGAGATAGCTGCGCATGGCGCCCGCCATCATCACACCGGGAATATCGTTGCCGCCGAAGACGAGCGGCCGCTCTTCGGCGCCGGTCGCAAGGATCGCCTGGCGGGCGACGATGCGCCACAACCGTTCCACGGGGCGCTCCGGATCCGGCATCGCCACATGCTTCTGCACGCGTTCGACGGCGCCGAAGACATTGTCGTCGTACCAGCCGAACACGGTCATGCGCGGCAGGCGGCGCACGTTCTCCAGGCTCGCCAGTTCGGCAACCAGCTCGCTGAGAAGCGCATCCGCCGGCTTGCCGTCAATGGTGCCGCTGTCGGAAAGCAGGCTGCCGCCGAGTACGGATCCCTCGTCGGCGAGGATGACGCGCGCGCCGGCGCGGCCGGCGGTCAGCGCCGCGGCAAGACCGGCAGGGCCGGCGCCGATCACCAGCAGATCGCAATGCGCCCAGCATTTCTCGTAAGTGTCGGGATCGGCCTCGTAGGAGGCCCTGCCGAGACCCGCCGCCTTGCGGATCACCGGCTCGTAGAGCTTTTCCCAAAGCGCCGCCGGCCACATGAAGGTCTTGTAGTAGAAGCCGGCGCTGAGGAAGGGCGACAGCAGCCCGTTGACCGCGCCGACATCGAAGCCGAGCGAGGGCCAGCGGTTCTGGCTTCTTGCCGCCAGCCCCTGGTAAAGCTCGATCATCGTCGCGCGCGTATTCGGTTCGATGCGCCCGCCGCTGCCTGTCGTCACCAGCGCGTTCGGTTCGGCAGCCCCCGCCGTCAGGATGCCGCGCGGGCGGTGATATTTGAAGCTGCGGCCGACGAGCTGGACGCCGTTGGCAAGCAGCGCTGAGGCGAGAGTGTCGCCCGGATGGCCTTCGAGGGGCCTGCCGTCGAAGGTGAAGCCGAGCGTCGTGGTGCGGTCAATGCGGCCGCCGGAGGAAAGACGGAAGCTCGTCATGCCGGTTCTCCGCCGAGCTTGGAAAGGGCGGCATCCCTGACGCCGTGGACCGCATGGGTGACGGTATCGCGCTCGACGATCAGCCAGCGGCGGCATCCCGAGGAATGGTGCCAGAATTCGCTGTGCCGGCCGCGCGGGTTGTCGCGCAGATAGACATAATCGAACCAGGCATCCGAGCCGGCATCCGGCGCCGGCCTGACAAGACCGGCATCGCCGCGGATCGAGAATTCCTCCTTGGGCCGGGCGCCGCAATGCGGACAGGAAATCAGGCTTGCCATCGTCGAATGTCCTCAGTGCAGATTGGGCTGGGCGCCAACGCCTTTTTCGTCGATCGGATAGCCGCGCGCGAAACGGTCGAGCCGGAACGCACGGGCGGTCTGATGCGGCGTATTGCGGGCGATCAGATGGGCGTAGCAGAAGCCGGAGGCGGGCGTGGCCTTGAAGCCGCCGTAACACCAGCCAGTGTTGAGATAGAGATTGTCGATATGGGTGCGGTCGATGATCGGCGAGCCGTCCATGCTCATATCCATGACGCCGCCCCAGGAGCGCAGATACCGCACGCGCGACAGCGACGGAATCAGCGCCAACCCGGCTTCGGCGACATGCTCGACCGAAGCGAGATTGCCGCGCTGGGCATAGGAATTATAGCCGTCGATGTCACCGCCGAAGACGAGGCCGCCCTTATCCGACTGGGACGCGTAGAAATGCCCGGCGCCGAAGGTGACGACTGTGTCGATGAACGGTTTCAGCCCTTCCGAAACGAAGGCCTGCAGCACATGGCTTTCGATCGGCAGGCGAAGGCCGGCCATATCGGCGACGACGGTGGAATTGCCGGCCGCAGCAAGCGCCAGCTTGCCGCAGCCGATGAAGCCCTTGCTGGTCTCGACGCCGGTCACCTCACCGTTTTCGCGGCGGATGCCGGTCACCTCGCACTGGGTGATGATGTCGACGCCGCGGCTGTCTGCGCCGCGCGCATAACCCCAGGCGACCGCATCATGGCGCACCGTGCCGCCGCGCGGCTGGAACAACCCGCCCAGGATCGGGAACCGGGCATTATCGAAATCGAGGAAGGGCAATTTCTGGCGCACCGCCTGGCGGTCGAGAAGCTCGGCGTCGACGCCGTGCAGCCGCATGGCGTTGCCGCGCCGCGTATAGGCGTCGCGCTGCGCGTCGGAATGGAAGAGGTTGAGCACGCCGCGCTGCGAGACCATGGCGTTGAAGTTGAAGTCCTGCTCCAGCCCCTCCCAGAGTTTCATCGACAGCTCGTAGAAAGGATTATTACCCGGCAGCAGGTAGTTCGAACGGATGATCGTCGTGTTCCTGCCGATATTGCCGGAGCCGAGATAGCCCTTTTCGAGGACGGCGACATTGGTGACGCCGAATTCCTTGGCAAGATAATAGGCGGTGGCAAGACCATGACCGCCGCCACCGACGATGATGACGTCGTAATGTGGCTTCGGCGCCGGATCGCGCCAGGCCGGCGCCCAGCCTTTGTTGCCGCGAAGGCCGTTCAGGAAAATCGAAAGAGCGGAATAGCGCATGGGTCAATCCGAAATGAACAGCTGCATGATGTCAGAAAGAAGCGGACAGACTTGCACGTTAGGGACATAAATCGCTAAGAAAGAGACATGTCCTCGCTTGATAGCAGAAATGTCCAGACGATCGGCTTCATCCTTATCCCGGGATTTGCGCTGATGTCCTATGCCTCGGCGACCGAACCGCTGCGGGCGGCAAATCTTCTGGCCGGACGCGAGATCTATCGGCTGCAGATCTTCTCGCCGGATGGCGCACCGGCGCTCTCCTCCTCGGGCGTCAGCGTCCCCGCCGAACCTCTGCCCGTCAGGGGCGCGGGGCTCGGAACGGCCTTCGTCTGCGCCGGCGGGTCGCCCCGCGACTGGCGATATCCAGGTGTGCTTTCCTGCTTGAGGCAGCTGTCGCGCGAAGGGGTGAGGATCGGCGGCATCTCGGGCGGTCCCTATCTGATGGCCGCCGCCGGACTGCTCGGCGGCCGCGACTTCACCATCCACTGGGAACATGCCGCAGCCCTTCTCGAAGCCTTCCCTGACCTCACGCCGCGCCAGGCACGCTTCATGATCGACGGCAACAGGATTACCTGCGGCGGCGGCATCGCACCGCTCGACATGATGCATGTGCTGATCGCCGAGCGCATGGGGCCGGATTTCGCCCGCCGGGTCAGCGACTGGTATCTTCATACAGAGGTCAACGAACCCGCTGCACCCCAGCGCGCTTCGCTGGCGCAGCGTTATGGCGTCCATCATTCCGGCCTGCTCAGCGTTCTCGAACGGATGGAAGAGACGATCGAGATGCCGCTCGAGCGTGCCGCCATGGCGCGCATTGCCGGCGTCACCACTCGCCATCTCGACCGGCTCTTTTCGGCGCATCTCGGCACCACCTACCTTGATCAGTACCGAAGGATCAGGCTGCAGCATGCCCATCGCCTGCTGAAGCAGAGCCCGCTTTCCGTCTCGGAAATCGCGGTGGCCACCGGTTTTTCCAGCCTGAGCCATTTTTCCCGCATGTTCCGTGCCGTCTACGGCATCGCCCCGCGCGCGGCGCGGCGGGAATAGGTTTTCTTCACGGTTGAGAAATTTTCACTATGACGATAGGGTTGCCTTTGGACAAAAGAGAAGGCGGCAGGGGAAAATCCATGAAATCCAAGCGTGCAGCGGCAGAGCAACCGGAACAGGCGCATAGTGGACGCGCTCCCTTTTCCCAGGACCCGCACGCCGTCCGCGAGCCGAAAGAAAACAACCTCGAAATGGCGATCGGCCATGAGGTGCGCGCCTACCGCAAGAAACTCGGCATCACGGTCACCGATCTGGCGGCGGCGACCGGCATTTCGCTCGGCATGCTGTCGAAGATCGAGAACGGCAACATCTCGCCGTCGCTGACGACGCTGCAATCGCTGTCGCGGGCGCTCGGTGTGCCGCTGACGGCCTTCTTCCGTCGTTTCGAGGAACCGCGCAACGCCGTCTTCGTCAAGGCAGGCCAGGGCATCGAGCTCGAACGGCGCGGCACGCGCGCCGGTCACCAGTATAATGTTCTCGGTCATATCGACAACAATACCAGCGGCGTCATCGTCGAGCCTTACCTCATCACCCTGACGACCGACTCCGACATCTTCCCGACCTTCCAGCACGAGGGGATGGAATTTCTCTACATGCTCGAGGGGGAAGTCGTTTACCGCCACGGCGACCAGCTTTTCCAGATGCAGCCGGGCGACAGCCTGTTCTTCGACGCCGATGCGCCGCATGGGCCGGAGCAGCTGGTGAAGCTGCCGAGCAAATACCTCTCGATCATCAGCTATCCACAGCAGAGCTCGAAAAGCTGACTTGCCTTAAAAGAAAAAATCTTTCTTCCGAGTTGAAAACCCAAAACAGACCTGCTAGTCCTTTCTCAACACGAACGGAGGTCTGGTCATGTGCGGAATTGTGGGTCTCTTCCTCAAGGATAAAAGTCTCGAACCTGAGCTCGGGGCACTGCTGTCCTCGATGCTGGTGACGATGACGGATCGAGGGCCGGACAGCGCCGGTATCGCGATCTATGGCGACGCCAGCGGCAACAATGCCAAGATCACCATCCAGTCGGCCAATCCGAAGAAGGATTTCGCCGGCCTCGAGGCTGAGCTCGGCCAGGCGGTTGGCGCATCGGTCGCCATCCAGGTGAAGAGCACGCATGCCGTCATCACCCTTGCGAAGGATCTGCTCGACGCCGGCAAGGCAGCCGTTGCCGAATTGCGTCCAAACATCCGCATCATGAGCAGCGGCGACGCCATCGAGATCTACAAGGAAACCGGCCTACCGAAGGATGTCGTCTCCCGCTTCGCGGTCAATTCAATGGCCGGCACCCACGGCATCGGCCATACCCGCATGGCGACGGAATCGGCCGTCACGACGCTCGGCGCCCATCCTTTTTCCACCGGCTCCGACCAATGCCTGGTGCATAATGGCTCGCTGTCCAACCACAACAATCTCCGCCGCGAGCTGAAGCGCGAAGGTATGACCTTCGAAACGGAAAACGACACCGAGGTCGCCGCCGCCTATCTGACGGCAGAGATGGCCAAGGGCAAGAATCTCGGCCAGGCGCTGGAAGGCGCGGTCGATGACCTCGACGGCTTCTTCACCTTCGTCGTCGGCACGAAATCCGGCTTCGGCGTCGTGCGCGATGCGATCGCCTGCAAGCCCGCTGTCATGGCCGAAACGGACCAGTATGTCGCCTTCGGTTCGGAATACCGGGCGCTCGTCAATCTGCCCGGCATCGAGAATGCCCGGGTCTGGGAGCCGGAGCCTGCAACCGTCTATTTCTGGGATCACCAGAAGGTCGCTTGACCGGCGCCTCATGCGTATTCTCCGAGGGTTATTGAAACATGCCTGTCATTGATCTTGCCACTACGCCGTTGCGTGAACTCAACAGCGCCCTGCACAACATCCAGAACGGTTCGAACGATCTTTCCTTCGAAGTCGTCAATCCGCGCGGCAGCCATTCGGTCGCCGTCGGCATCGATGCGCCGGTCACGGTCGATGTGAAGGGATCCGTCGGCTATTACTGCGCCGGGATGAACGATGGCGGAACCGTCACCGTTCACGGTTCGGCAGGTCCGGGTGTTGCGGAAAACATGATGTCTGGAACCGTCGTCATCGAGGGCGATGCCAGCCAGTATGCCGGTGCCACCGGCCGCGGCGGCCTGCTTGTCATCAAGGGCAATGCGGCATCGCGCTGCGGCATCTCGATGAAGGGCATCGACATTGTCGTTCATGGCAATATCGGCCACATGTCCGCCTTCATGGGCCAGTCGGGCCACCTCGTGGTGCTCGGCGATGCCGGCGATGCGCTTGGGGATTCGCTCTACGAGGCGAAGCTCTTCGTGCGCGGTTCGGTCAAGAGCCTGGGTGCCGATTGCATCGAAAAGGAGCTGCGTCCCGAGCATCTGACGAAGCTGGCCGAACTTCTCGAAAAGGCGGGCGTGACCGAAGTGAGGCCCGAGGAATTCAAGCGTTACGGCTCCGCCCGCAAGCTTTACAATTTCAATATCGACAACGCTGACGCATATTAAGGCGAGGGACCATCATGAGCTATCACAACCCCTATACCCCGCCGCGCAAGTCCGCGACCTTCGACGATTACACGCTGGCGGAAATCCGCCGCGCTGCGGCGACCGGCATTTACGACATCCGCGGCGCCGGCACCAAACGGAAGGTTCCGCATTTCGACGACCTGCTGTTTCTCGGCGCATCGATCTCGCGCTATCCGCTCGAAGGTTACCGCGAGAAGTGCGACACGTCGGTCGTCCTCGGCGCGCGCTTCGCCAAGAAGCCCATTCACCTGAAGACGCCGATCACCATTGCCGGCATGAGCTTCGGCGCGCTCTCCGGCAATGCCAAGGAGGCGCTCGGACGCGGCGCGACGATTGCCGGAACCTCCACCACGACAGGCGACGGCGGGATGACCGATGAAGAGCGCGGCCACTCACAAACGTTGGTCTACCAGTATCTGCCGTCGCGATACGGCATGAATCCCAAGGACCTGCGTCGCGCCGACGCGATCGAAGTGGTCGTCGGTCAAGGCGCCAAGCCCGGCGGCGGCGGCATGCTGCTCGGCCAGAAGATCTCCGATCGCGTCGCCAACATGCGCAATCTGCCGAAGGGCATCGACCAGCGCTCGGCCTGCCGCCATCCGGATTGGACCGGCCCGGACGACCTCGAAATCAAGATCCTGGAGCTGCGCGAGATTACCGACTGGGAAAAGCCGATCTATGTGAAGGTCGGCGGCGCGCGTCCCTATTACGATACGGCGCTTGCCGTGAAGGCTGGTGCCGACGTGGTGGTGCTCGATGGCATGCAGGGCGGCACCGCAGCGACGCAGGATGTCTTCATCGAGAATGTCGGCATGCCGACGCTCGCCTGCATCCGCCCCGCCGTCCAGGCGCTGCAGGATCTCGGCATGCATCGCAAGGTGCAACTGATCATCTCGGGCGGCATCCGTTCGGGCGCCGACGTGGCCAAGGCACTGGCGCTGGGTGCCGATGCCGTTGCCATCGGCACGGCAGCACTCGTTGCGATCGGCGACAACGATCCGCATTGGGAAGAAGAATACCAGAAGCTCGGCACGACGGCCGGCGCCTATGACGACTGGCACGAAGGCAAGGACCCGGCCGGCATCACGACGCAGGACCCGGAACTGATGAAGCGCCTTGATCCAATCGCCGCTGGCCGCCGTCTCGCCAACTATCTGAAGGTCATGACGCTGGAAGCCCAGACCATCGCGCGCGCCTGCGGCAAGAACCACCTGCACAACCTGGAACCGGAAGATCTTTGCGCGCTGACGATGGAAGCGGCCGCCATGGCCCAGATCCCGCTCGCCGGCACAAACTGGTATCCCGGCAAGGGAGGCTACTGATTTCTACTACCGGCCGGGCAAACGTCCCGGCCGTCTCGCATCCATAACCAAAGTGTCTCCAAGAAATCCAAAGGGGAACGAGAATGACACTGGACCTTGCTGCTTTTGCCAAAGACAAAGGCATCAAATATTTCATGATCAGCTATACCGACCTGTTCGGCGGCCAACGCGCCAAGCTGGTCCCGGCAGAAGCCATCGCCGATATGCAGAAAGATGGCGCCGGCTTCGCGGGTTTCGCGACCTGGCTCGATTTGACGCCTGCCCATCCCGACCTGTTCGCGCTTCCCGATGCTTCCTCCGTGATCCAGCTACCCTGGAAGAAAGACGTCGCATGGGTTGCCGCCGACTGCGTCATGGACGATCAGCCTGTCGAACAGGCACCGCGTGTGGTGCTGAAAAGACTGGTCGCTGAAGCTGCGAAGGAGGGGCTCCGGGTGAAAACCGGCGTGGAGCCCGAGTTCTTTCTCATCTCCGCCGACGGCTCGGTGATTTCAGACCAGTTCGATACAGCCGAAAAGCCTTGCTACGATCAGCAGGCCGTGATGCGTCGCTATGATGTCATCGCCGAGATTTGCGATTACATGCTCGAGCTCGGCTGGAAGCCCTATCAGAACGACCACGAGGACGCGAACGGCCAGTTCGAGATGAACTGGGAGTATGACGACGCTCTTCAGACGGCCGACAAGCACTCCTTCTTCAAGTTCATGGTCAAGTCTGTCGCCGAAAAGCACGGCCTTCGCGCCACGTTCATGCCGAAGCCCTTCAAAGGCCTGACCGGCAACGGGTGCCATGCCCACATCTCGGTCTGGGACATCGATGGCAAGGTCAACGCCTTCGCGGACAAGGAAATGCCATTTGGGCTCTCCGCTCAGGGGAAAACCTTCCTCGGCGGCATCATGAAGCACGCCTCCGCACTTGCCGCGATCACCAATCCGACGGTCAATTCCTACAAGCGCATCAACGCGCCGCGCACCACATCGGGCGCGACCTGGGCGCCGAACACCGTGACCTGGACGGGCAACAACCGCACCCACATGGTGCGCGTGCCGGGACCGGGCCGCTTCGAGCTGCGCCTGCCTGATGGTGCGGTCAATCCGTACCTGCTGCAGGCGATCATCATCGCCGCCGGCCTCGACGGCATCCGCAGCCAAGCCGATCCCGGCCGGCACTACGATATCGACATGTATGCCGAGGGGTATCTGGTGAAGGACGCGCCGCGCCTGCCGCTCAATCTGCTCGACGCGCTGCGCGCCTATGATGCCGACGAGGGCTTGAAGCAGGCGATCGGGGCCGAGTTTTCCGCCGCCTATCTCAAGCTCAAGCATCAGGAATGGAATGCTTTCTGCTCGCATTTCACCCAGTGGGAACGCGACAGCACGCTCGATATCTGAGTGGCCTGGACGCGTCCAATGACAGGCAAACGCGCCGGGGCGAACAAGCTCCGGCGTGATCGAGACCCCTGCACTTGATATGGCGAAGAAAGTGACGGCATGAAGAACTTCGTACTCACCGTATCCTGCAAGTCGACGCGCGGCATCGTCGCGGCGATTTCGAGCTATCTGGCGGACAGGGGCTGCAACATCATCGACAGCTCGCAGTTCGACGATCTCGATACCGGCAAGTTCTTCATGCGCGTCAGCTTCATTTCGGAAGAGGGGCTTTCGGGCGCCGATATCGACGCCGGTTTCGCGGCCGTCGCCGCGCCCTTCGCGATGGATTACGATTTTCACGACAGCGAGAAGCGCATGAAGGTGCTGCTGATGGTGTCGCGTTTCGGCCATTGCCTGAACGACCTGCTCTACCGCTGGAAGATCGGCGCCCTGCCGATCGATATCGTCGGCGTCGTCTCCAACCATTTCGACTACCAGAAGGTCGTGGTCAACCACGACATTCCCTTCCACCATATTCCGGTCACCAAGGCCAACAAGGCGCAGGCCGAGGCCCATATCATGGAAGTGGCCGAGCAGACCGGCACGGAGCTGATCGTGCTCGCCCGCTACATGCAGATCCTGTCGGACGAGATGTGCCAGAAAATGTCTGGCCGGATCATCAACATCCACCATTCCTTCCTGCCGAGCTTCAAGGGCGCCAATCCTTACAAGCAGGCCTACGGCCGCGGCGTGAAGCTGATCGGGGCGACGGCGCATTACGTCACCGCCGATCTCGACGAAGGCCCGATCATCGAGCAGGACACGGCGCGCATCACCCATGCGCAGTCGCCCGACGACTATGTCTCGATCGGCCGCGATGTCGAAAGCCAGGTGCTGGCGCGTGCCATCCACGCCCATATTCATCACCGCACCTTCATCAACGGCAACCGCACCGTGGTCTTCCCGGCAAGCCCCGGCAGCTACGCCTCCGAACGCATGGGTTAGAGACGGTTTGGGGGACGGCAAAAGCGCAGCCGCATCCCTCATTCATTTGGTGAGGGATGCAGCAGGGGCGCCAAAAGTTTTGGGAAATGCATGCCGGGCGGGCTTGCCACGGCGCGAAAGACGAATATAGTCAGGAAATAAATATTCCGTAGAGGAAATAAAAGGGAACGGACAATGGCTTTATCATGGCGTTTCTCCGTCTTGGCGGATCGGCATCGCGCTCTGGGATCGAAGCTCGAGGACTGGAGCGGCATGGGAACCGCCTGGACCTACGACAAGGACATGTCGGAAGAACATGTCGCCGTCCGCACCAAGGCCGGGATCATGGATGTCTCGGGCCTGAAGAAGGTGCATCTGGTCGGCCCGCACGCCATCGCCGTGCTCGACTACATTACCAGCCGCGACCTGACGAAGATCTATCCCGGCCGCTCGGTCTACGCGACCATGCTGAACGAGCGCGGCCATTTCACCGACGACTGCATCGTCTATCGCACCGGCCCGAATTCCTGGATGCTGGTGCATGGCTCCGGCTCCGGCCACGAGGAACTCGTCAAGCAGGCTGCGGGCCGCAATTGCGCCGTGCTCTTCGACGACGACCTGCACGACCTGTCGCTGCAGGGCCCGCTCGCGGTCGATTACCTCGCCAAATATGTGCCCGGCATCCGCGACCTCAAATATTTCCACCATATGCAGACGACGCTGTTCGGCGCGCCGGTGATGATCTCGCGCACCGGCTATACCGGCGAACGCGGCTACGAAATCTTCGTGCGCGGCCAAGACGCCGTCATGGTCTGGGACCGGATCGTCGAGGAAGGCAAGGAGATGGGCATCATCCCCTGCTGCTTCTCCGTTCTCGACATGCTGCGGGTCGAAAGCTACCTGCTGTTCTACCCCTACGACAATTCGCAGATGTACCCCTTCGCCGACCAGCCGCCCGGCGACAGCCTCTGGGAACTCGGCCTCGACTTCACCGTCAGCCCCGGCAAGACGGGTTTCCGTGGCGCGGAGGAACATGCCCGCCTCAAGGGCAAGGAACGCTTCAAGATCTTCGGCATGTTGATCGATGCCGACGGACCGGCCGATCTCGGCGACGACGTCTTTGCCGACGGCAAAAAAGTCGGCGTCATCACCTGCCCGAGCTATTCCGCGCTGACGAAGAAATCCATGGCGATTGCCCGTCTGGACGTTGACAAGGCGGTGCATGGGACGAAACTCGAAGTCCGCGGCAAGACCGTGAAGGCAAGCGCCACCGCCCATACGCTTCCTTTCGACGATCCGGAGAAGAAGAAGAGGACTGCCGTAGGTTAAGGAGCACGCGAATGCTCGTTGCAGGCATCAAGAGCCGACCAGTCTACACGGGCCTGACCATCCAGCCCAACGCCCGGCGGCACATTTTCGCGCTCGAAGGGGAGGGTGCCAGGGCTCTGCTCGATCAGCTGCCGGCGCTTGACGAAACAGCTCTTTCCCGCAGCGAGATCCTCTATGTCGCCCGCGGCTCGCAAGGATCCGGCCTGGACGAGACGCTGCGCCGCCTCGGCGCCGACATGTTCTTCACGGCGCCGACGATCGCAACGCTGCTCTTCCGATTGAAGGGTTCGCTTGCCACCGCCCATATGGGCACGCGGCTTTATCTTTCGGGCACGGAAGGCTTCATCGGCCAGGCAATGCTCGTGGCGCTCGATTACGGCATGGACCATGCCTCCGTCATCACCGAGCATCGCGGCTCGCTGGCCCGGCGCGTGCAATGCGTCCATTGCAAGGGCATCACCGACGACGTCACCACCAGCCCGTTTGCCTGCAGCCATTGCGGGCTGCCGCTTCTGGTGCGCGACCATTATTCGCGCCGGCTCGCCGCCTTCCAGGGCGTCAATATCGATGCGGAAGAACCGGGCAGCGCGCCTGATCCGGAGGAGTTGTTCCTTTGAGCGGTGGCACTGAAATTCCTGTCCGCGTGGCGCGGATCACCCCGATCGCCGAGCGCGTCAAGCGCTTTCGTTTCGAGCGCCTTGACGGCAAGCCGATGCCTTATTTCTCCGGCGGAGCCCACGTCATCGTTTTGATGAACGATGGCGGCCATATGCGCCGCAATGCCTATTCGCTGATGTCGCCGCCGCATGATTGCGCAGCCTATGAAATCAGCGTGCTGCACGTCGAGGATTCACGCGGCGGCTCCACCTTCATGCATGAGAAGGTCCGCGAAGGCGACGAGCTGAAGGTCAGCTATCCCGTCAACCTGTTCCAGCCGGACTGGCGCGGACGCAAGCATCTTCTGATCGCCGGCGGCATCGGCATTACCCCCTTCATCGCGATGATGGAGCAGTTTTCCCGCGAGGGCGCCAATTTCGAGCTGCATTATGCCATCCGCACACGCGACCGCGGCGCCTATTGGCGGGAACTCCAGGAGCGTTACGGCGGACATCGCATCAAGATCTATTGCGATGCCGAAGGCGGCGCCATCCCCCTGACGCGCCTGCTCGACAGCCAGCCGCTCGGAACGCATCTCTATGTCTGCGGCCCGTCCGGCATGATCGACGGCGTGTTGAAAACCGGCCTCAACGCCGGCTGGCCGGAACAGAACCTGCATTCGGAACGGTTCCTGTCGTCTCTACCAGGCAAGCCCTTCGCGATCGAGCTCCTGCGATCCGGCAAGACCGTGAAGGTCGGCCATCACGAAAGCATGCTGGAGGCGATCGAGGCGGCGGGCGTCGACGCGCCCTTCCTCTGTCGCGGCGGCGCCTGCGGTCAATGCGAGACCGGGGTCGTCACCTGCGACGGCAAGCTGCTGCACCATGACGTCTATCTGACGAGCGAAGAAAAAGCATCCGGCCGCAAGGTGATGATCTGCGTTTCCCGCTTCGAGGGAAACACGCTGCATCTTGATCTCTAGCGGCATCGGAAGCGGAACAAGGAGACCGGACATGGCAATCGTCTTCAAGCAGGAAACCTTCCGGAACGATTTCAGCTATCGGAACAGCCCCGAGAACATTCGGCGTTTCCCGTTTCCCTTCGACCGCGACGAATACATGTATTCGGTCAATATGGAGCCGCATGTGCATGGCCGGGCGGGAACCGTCTACGAAAGCCTGATCGACGTCGACGAGCATTACGTTGCCGAGATGCACGACCGGGCCCTCGTCCTAAAAGAAGACCCGCTGCGCTACCAGGCGCTGCCGCACATGATGAGCGCGCAATGGGATACGCTTGAACTGTTGATGGAAGAGCAGGCGGCGGGTTACCCCGACCATTTCACGCTGATCCGCAACGGCGACCAGTGGCGCTGGATCAACCGCCCACTCGGCATCGACGACAGCTTCACCTTCGGCGATGCCTCGACGCTGCCCTATGAGCCCTTCGAATATGTCACCCGCCAGGCCCAGGGCGACTTCTGCATCGTCGACCAGCGCGACAGCAATCTCTGGATGGATGCCGGCATGGTGACGACGCAGGCTGACTGGTCGCTCGATTTCGATATCGGCATGAACTTCATGGAATGGCACGGACCGGTGCCGCTCGCCCACCAGATCGGCGTCTTCGACAGGGCACTGAAATTCCTGCTGAACCTGCAGCAGGGCAAGCCGACACGACGCTTCAACTGGACGATGACGATCAATCCGCGGCTCGACACCAGCCCGGAGAATTATCACAAATGGGGTCCTGACCGCACGACGGTGACGCCAGACAATGTCGGCGAGAAGGTGCATCTGCGCGTCGAGCTGCAGAGCCTCTGGCGCCTGCCGCGCTCGAACGCCATCCTCTTCGTCATCCGCTGCTACCTGATGAACATGGAAGAGCTCGTCACCGTGCCGAAATGGGCGCGCCGCTTTCCGCGCGTGCTGAAAACGCTGCCGCCGGAGCTCATCGACTACAAGGGCCTCACCCGCTTCCGCGAGACGACGATCGACTGGCTTTCCAAATATGACGACGGGGCGCCGACCAGCCCCGGCATCTATCCGGACTGAGGTGCGGCGATGCACCAGACAAAGCGATATAATCAAGAGGGGAATGCTTCATGACAAGAGTAGCCGTCATCGGTGCCGGTCCTTCCGGGCTGGCGCAGCTGCGCGCCTTTCAATCGGCGGCCCAGAAGGGCGCCGAGATCCCGGAGATCGTCTGCTTCGAAAAGCAGTCGGATTGGGGCGGGCTCTGGAACTATACCTGGCGCACCGGCCTCGACGAATATGGCGAGCCGGTCCATGGCAGCATGTATCGCTACCTCTGGTCGAACGGCCCGAAGGAATGCCTCGAATTCGCCGACTATTCCTTCGAGGAGCATTTCGGCAAGCCGATCGCCTCCTATCCGCCGCGCGCCGTGCTCTGGGATTACATCAAGGGCCGCGTCGAGAAGGCGAACGTCCGTCACTGGGTGCGCTTCAGCACGCCCGTGCGCATGGTCCGCTTCGACGATGAGACGAAGAAGTTCACCGTGACGGCGCATAACCGCATCGAGGACCGGATGTATGACGAGGAATTCGACTATGTCGTCGTCGCCAGCGGTCATTTCTCGACGCCGAACGTGCCCTATTTCGAGGGTGTGAAGACCTTCAACGGCCGCGTGCTGCACGCCCACGACTTCCGCGACGCGCTGGAGTTCAAGGGCAAGGATATCCTGCTCGTCGGCCGAAGCTATTCGGCCGAAGACATCGGCTCGCAATGCTGGAAATACGGCGCGAAATCGGTGACGACGAGCTATCGCTCAAAACCGATGGGCTTCAAATGGCCGGAGAATTTCGAGGAGCGGCCGCTTCTGACCAAGCTCGAAAACCGCACGGCGCATTTCCTCGACGGCTCGACCAAGGAGGTCGATGCGGTGATCCTCTGCACCGGATACCAGCACCACTTTCCCTTCCTCCCGGACGATCTCCGGCTGAAGACCGCCAACCGCCTCTGGGCCGACAGCCTCTACAAGGGGGTGATCTTCGACAAGAACCCGCAGCTTTTCTATATCGGTATGCAGGACCAGTTCTACACCTTCAACATGTTCGACGTGCAGGCCTGGTGGGCGCGCGACGTGATGATGGGCCGCATCACCCTGCCGCCGGAAGAGGAGTTGAAGGCGAATTTCGACATGTGGCGCGCCCGCGAGGAGACGCTCGAAGATGCCGAGCAGATGATCTGGTATCAGGGCGACTATGTGAAGGAACTGCTTGCCGAAACCGATTATCCCAGCTTCGACATCGAGGGCACCAACCGGACTTTCATGGAATGGGAACATCACAAGGCCCACAACATCATGGGCTTCCGCGACCATGCCTACCGATCGCTGATGACCGGCAACATGTCGCCGACGCACCACACGCCCTGGGTCGAGGCGCTCGACGATTCCATGGAGGAATATCTGCGCAACTGATGAGGCGGGCCTGCATTGCCGGAGGAGGCTGTTCGGGCACTCTCCTCCGGAAACGAGACGACATAAATCCATCTGCAACTCTTCTCTTCGGATGTGGCCTTCATGGATTTTCAAACGAGCATTCTCGGGCGCATGAGCGGTTTTCTCTATCGCTGCCGCGCCGATGAAAACTATACGATGCTGGAGATGACCAACGGCATCGAGCGCATCTTCGGTTATCCGGCCGACGAGATCATCGGCAACCGCACGCGGACCTTCACCTCGATCATGTACGAGGAAGATGTGCCTCTGATGGACGAGATCGTCGGACGGGCGCTCGAAAGGCGCACCGACTGGACGATGGAATACCGCATCCGCCACGCCATGGGACATCTCGTCTGGGTCACCGAGACCGGCGGCGGTATCTGGGACGAAAAGGGTGAGCTTCTCTATCTCGAAGGCAGCATCATCAACATCGAATCACTCTATCAGCGAATCGATGATCAGACCGCCGATATGCGCGTCACCGCCTCGAAGACCAATGAGATCCTGCAATCGCTGCGTTACCTCAAGCTGCTCGCTGTCAATGCCGGCATCGAGGCCGCCCGCGCCGGCACGGCCGGGTCAGGCTTTGCCGTACTGGCCGCCGAGATGCGCACGCTTGCCAACTCCTCGGAAGAGGCCGCACGCGCCATTTCCAACGCACAACGCAAGGCGGAAGGCTGAGCGTTGCCCAAGCAGCGGCAGATTTGCGGCTCACGTTGAAAGCCGCATTATTAACCGTTCAGTGCTTCCAGAGATTGCAACGCTTTTCCAATGACTTGCGGTAATCCTGCGCTTGAAGAATCTGCTGTGATTATGGCTAATGTTAAGGCTGCGTTAACTTTTTGTTAACCATAGCAGCGGTAGACATGGTCAACGATTTCTTCACATAGATGACCAAAGTGCTAACAGACGCTCGCTCTATCCGCATCAAGGGCCGCTCTTTCCTCGCGGTCATGCTGTCCCCGGATCTTCCAATCGATGATTGGTTGATCAGGCTGGACGATCTGGCCGCGCGTTCGGCCGGCTTCTTCCTCGGACGGCCTGTCGTGCTCGATCTGACGGACCTGCAAATCGACCGGCCGCAGCTGAAGGACCTGATTGCCGAACTTGCCAAGCGCAATGTCAGCATCATGGGCATCGAGGGCGCGCGGCCTTCGATCCTCGGATCCGGCATGCCGCCAGCACTCAAAGGCGGTCGTTCGGTTTCCGATATCGAGGTTCAGGCAAAGGAGCCTGCCGATCCGCCCGGCAAACCGGCAGTGGCAGAGACCCGCCCGGCTATGCAATCGATCGTCATCAGGGAGCCGGTGCGCTCGGGGCAATCGGTGATCTTTCCGGAAGGCGACGTCACCGTCATCGGATCGGTTGCCTCGGGTGCCGAGGTCATCGCCGGTGGGTCCGTCCATATCTATGGCGCCTTGCGTGGCCGAGCCATGGCGGGATCCATCGGAAACGCATCGGCGCGGATCTTTTGCCGCAAGCTCGAGGCCGAGCTGGTTGCAATCGACGGCATCTACAAAATGGCGGAAGACATGGCGCCCAATCTTCGCGGACAGGCTGTTCAACTCTGGCTCGAAGACGACGCGATCATGGCAGAGAAACTGATCTGACGACAGCGCCGCGCGTCTCTTCGAGAGGCGCAACGAATGCTGCAACACTTTGAATTACTGGGGCCACGGCAAAGGAGAGACAATGATGGGGAAAGTGATCGTCGTCACGTCAGGCAAGGGCGGGGTTGGCAAGACGACCTCGACCGCCGCATTGGGAGCGGCACTGGCGCAACGCAATGAAAAAGTCGTCGTCGTCGATTTCGATGTCGGCCTGCGCAATCTAGACCTCGTCATGGGCGCCGAACGCAGGGTCGTCTACGACCTGATCAATGTCATCCAAGGCGACGCCAAGCTCACCCAGGCGCTGATCCGCGACAAGCGGCTGGAAACGCTGTTCCTGCTGCCGGCCTCGCAGACGCGCGACAAGGACAATCTGACGGCCGAGGGCGTCGAGCGCGTCATCAACGACCTGAAGCGCTATTTCGACTGGATCATCTGCGACAGCCCCGCCGGGATCGAGCGCGGCGCAACGCTCGCCATGCGCCACGCCGATGTTGCAGTGGTCGTCACCAATCCCGAGGTCTCGTCGGTGCGCGATTCCGATCGCATCATCGGCCTGCTGGATGCCAAGACCGCCAAGGCCGAACGCGGCGAACGGATGGAAAAGCACTTGCTGCTCACCCGCTACGACGCCAACCGCGCCGAACGCGGCGACATGCTCAAGGTCGACGACGTCCTGGAAATCCTGTCCATCCCGCTGCTCGGCATCATACCCGAAAGCATGGATGTTCTGCGTGCATCCAACATCGGTGCGCCGGTCACGCTGGCAGACAGCCGCAGCGCGGCTGCGATGGCCTATTTCGACGCTGCTCGCCGGCTCGCCGGCGAAGTTGTGCCGATCGCCATCCCAGAGGAAAAGAGGAATATTTTCGGTAAGATCTTCGGACGGAGGGCGGCATGAATATTTTCCGTCTTTTCAACAAGCAGAGAACCGCACCGGCCGCCCGCGAACGGCTGCAGGTCCTTCTCGCCCATGAACGTTCCTCGGCGGGGTCGGACCTGGTCTCCCTGCTGCGCGAGGAAATCCTTGCGGTGATCGCAAAGCATGTGCAGCTCGACCACGACAAGGTGCAGGTGACGATCGATCGCAACGAATACGTTTCGACGCTCGAAATCGACGTCGAAATCCCGCTGAATGCAGCCGTGCAGGCCGCTTGAAAAAGAGCGCTGCCTGTTGCGACAACAGGCGGCGCTGACGATCAGGACTTCCTGGCTTTGCGATTGGCGTAACGCAGGTCGCGTTCGGCCTTTCGGGCAGCTTCGTCGGCAATCACGCGGGCGATCCGGTCTTTGTCAGCCGCTTCGCGCGCGTCGGCATCGGCGCGTGCTGCGGCCTCGGCGGCAGCCTGACGTTCGGCCTCGGCCGCCTGAGCCCGCTCCAGCTCCTCGAGCTTGACCCGTTCCCGCTGAGCGCGACGTTCTTCCCTGGCCGCGGCAATGGCTTGACGCTCCGCCTGCTTTGCCAGCCTTGTCGGTTCGGCTGAATCCTTGGCGCTACGATACGCATTGAGGAGAGCTGCCTTGGCTTCGGCAGCGGCGCTGCGGCGATCGGAAAGCTCGTTGTTTTTGGCGTTTTTCAAATCTGTTTCCTGACTGTTTGACTTCGACCCTACGGCGCCGCACGTCTTAAGACGCGCAAAGGGCGCTGTAATACCTTGAACTGCTGCATCGCTTTATCCCGAAATCGGACCGATTTAAGGAATTATGCCGTAGGGTCAGATTTTCTTTTTTCGCTTCGCGCTGGGAGCAGTAACCCCTGTCAAGCGATCCTGCAATTCCTTGGCTTCACGCGCTTCGCGTAACCGCAAGGTTTTTTCCTCGCGGGCACGTACGGTCGAATCGATCTCTTCGACCGCGCGGCTTCGCGCCAGGAATTGCGATTGCGCGTTTCCAAAGGCAATCTCCGCCTGCTTGCGTGATTTGCTGTGTGACTCTGTCATATTAATCCTGGATTTGTGAGCCCGCTTGGCGAAAGCAGCAAAAAGGCCAGGCAACTTGCCTGACCTTGATAGTATCATACTTTCGACAGTGCCGGTACATCCGCGGTCAAAGGAAAGCAGATTTCAGTTTAAGCAGCTTGGAGATTGCAAGCGGACATTTTGCCCGACTTGTTATCGCGCTCAAGCTCGTAGCCGATCTTCTGGCCTTCGACGATTTCGCGCATGCCGGCGCGTTCGACGGCAGAGATGTGGACGAAGGCGTCAGCGCCGCCGTCATCAGGCTGAATGAAGCCGAAGCCCTTGGTGGAATTGAACCATTTAACTGTGCCAGTGGTCATAACAAACCCTTTCATAGCAATTGAACGACCGCACGTGCGGAAGCACGACGGATGATGATCTCGATTTTGAAGAGGGAAGTTCGTCCAGGGCACGTTGCCAGCGTGCGATAACAAAAGTCAAACAAGCAATATCGACCACCGAGATATAATCATCAAAGCCGGATATGTCAACTTTTAGTTTTTTTGACTCGCCAATTCGCCATTAGATTGCATCTCGCTGGTCGTGCGCGTCGGCGGCAATATCAACTGCCGATCGCCGTCTCCCGACCTCGAAAGCAGGCTTTACGAGCGCGGCCGCGTCTTCTGCGGGTCGTAGTGCGAAAGCGGCACGATCGTCGCCGGCAGGCGCTTCTGGTGGCCGTCGAGCTTACCGATCTCGACCTCGGTGCCGGGGCTTGCATGCATCACGTCGATGCGGGCGAGCGCGATCGTCTTGCCGAGGATCGGCGAGCGCGTGGCGCTGGTGATAACGCCCACCTGGCCCCGGCCGATATGGATGCAATCGCCATGGCCGACGGCCTCGTTGGCCTTGATGTCGAGGCCGACGAGCAGATGGCGCGGATGCTCCTTGCGCCGGATCAGCGCCTCGCGGCCGATGAATTCGTCCTGCTTGGATTTCAGCGGCACCGTGAAGCCGATCCCGGCCTCGAACGGGTCCGTCTGGTCGGTGAATTCGTGATGGGCAAAGATCAGGCCCGCCTCGATGCGAACCATATCGAGCGCCTCCAGCCCCATCGGCTTCAACCCGTGCGGCTGGCCCGCCTCCCAGACGGCGTCGAACACCGTCAGCGCATCCTTCGGATGACAGAAGATCTCGTAACCGAGCTCACCCGTATAACCCGTGCGCGAGACGACGATTGGGGCACCCTCGAAGCCGCCGATACGGCCGACGGTGAAGCGGAACCATTCGAGCTCGCCGATATCAGGCTGGCGCGGCGCCGTCCAGATGATCTCCTTGAGGATATCGCGGCTTTTCGGCCCCTGCAGGGCAATGTTGTGCATCTGATCGGTCGAAGAGCGGACCCAGGCCTTGAAGCCCTTTTTCTCGGCCTGCTGACGCAACCAGATGCCGCTGAAATCATCGCCGCCGATCCAGCGGAAGTTCCTGTCACCGAGCCGGAACAGCGTGCCATCGTCGATCATGCCACCGTTTTCGTAGCACATGGCGGAATAGACGACCTGGCCGGTCGACAGTTTGCGCACGTCGCGCGTCAGGCAATATTGCAGCAGCTCCTCGGCATCCGGCCCCGTCACCTCGAATTTCCGCAAGGGCGAGAGGTCGATGACGGCGGCGCGCTCGCGGCAGGCCCAGTATTCCTCGACCGGCCCTTCGCTGGAAAAGCGGTTCGGCAGCCAGTAGCCGCGATATTCGGTGTAGTCCCGCGTCAAGGCGGAGAGGCGGGGATGGAAGGCGGTTTCGCGCGTCAGTTCGGCGTCTGCATCTGGGGTCATGCGATAGGCCACCGCTCGTGAGAATTTCTCTTTTCCGGAAAAGGTGCGGACGTGGATATCCGTCGGATCCCAACCGTTCGCAGCGTCGATATCGTCAGGGCAGGACGAGGAGACACAGACGAGATCGGTCAGCGCCCGCATCAGCACGTAATCGCCGGGACGCGACCAGGGCTCGTCGAGATAGAGCTGGTTGTTGTGGTCGATATTGGTGTTGTAGAAATAGTTCAGCGCTTCCCAGCCCTTGCGGCCGGCAATGCCGTAAGGCGCCAGCACCGCATTGAAATTATCCGTGCAATTGACGTGGCCGGGATAACCCATGTCGTCGTAATAACGCGAGTTGCAGGCGGTCGCGAAAGCATCGTGGCGCCCGACCGTATCCTGGACGATTTCGACCAGTGGCTCGAAGTCGCGGTCGAAGGCCTTGGAGGGGAGACCCGGCATCGGATAGCTGCGGCCGAGCAGAGTGCGGGTGACGGTGGAATCGAGCGCGAGGTCGAGACCCTTGTCAACCTTGCGGGCGGCGAAGGCCTGGAAATCGGTGCACTGGCGTCCATAGACGTCGATGATCTGGATGAATTCGCCGGCCCGCACGAAATAGGCCGCGGCGGTCGCCGCCCGGATGCGGATATCCTCGACGGGATCGGCGGCCGGTTCCGGCAAAGCGGAAGCGTAATCGCGGATCAGCAGGCTGCGCATGATCCTGATCTCGATCGGCGTCGCCGTATCCTGCGCCTCCGGCGACATGGCGCTGGCGGGTGCCGCGACGATCAGCAGGCCCTTCAGGGAAATCGTGAAATCCGCCCGGCTGCCAAGCATCGATCCCGCCCCGAAAATGCTGAGTGCGCCGGCCGTTGCAAGATCGGCGCCGCGACGCTGAAGCGCTGCACGCGTGCGGGCAGCACTCTCATCCTCCGCTTGAAGAATGGCCTTCAAACCCTCGGCTGAATTGCTGAATGCCGTTCCGAGACCGGCCGCCAGGAAGCGCCCTTTCTCGTCGAGGAAGGAGATCTCGCAGACCTGGCCGCCCTCGCTGTCGATGACGCTGACCCGGTCGCCCGGCTCGACGCGCATAACGACCGATCCGCCGCCCTTTGCCCTGTAGCGCTCCGTTCCCTCCGGCAGGGTGGGAATGCCGGGATAATGCACGACGCTCGGAGCGGCCGGCCGCAGGCCTGTCATAGCAGGATGAAGTTCTCGCATACTGCCCTCATGGGAGGATCGGGCGTCCTCGGACACCCACCCATGCAGGTTACAAAATGCCCGGGGAAAGTAAAGTGATGTTGACTAAAAAGAAAATATCTTCACTATGCATAAAGAGTTGAGACTCGGGGAATCCGTCGGGAACACGGATCGCCAAAATCATCCGGGCGGGCTTGAGACTGTCAGGGAGACACGTTCAGGGAGACGTACGAAGATACGTCCGGAACAAATAGAATGGGGAATTTCACCGATGACAGACGTTGTGGAGGCCGGGATTGCATCCGGCACCGAAGGTAAGCTTGTACGCGCGCTCGACTGGAAGGGCGCATTCTGGGTGGCTGCGGGCGTGCCGCCGCTCGTTCTTTTCTCCATTGGCGGCATCGCAGGCACGACGGGCAAGCTCGCCTTCGTCGTCTGGATCATCTCGATGGTGATGGGTTTCCTGCAATCCTTCACCTATGCCGAAATCGCCGGCATGTTCGCCAACAAATCCGGCGGCGCTTCAGTCTACGGCGCCACTGCCTGGCTGCGTTACTCGAAATTCATCGCGCCGCTGTCCGTCTGGTGCAACTGGTTTGCCTGGTCGCCGGTGCTGTCGCTCGGCTGCGCCATCGCCGCCGGTTATATCCTCAACGCTTTCTACCCAATTCCGGCGGCGGATTCGCAAATGGTCCTCGACTGGATCTCAGCGCATGCCGCTTCCGTCACGGCCGACAGCCCCCGCGTCGCCGAATATATCGCAGCCCATGCCGGCACCACGCCGGATGACGCCGTCAAGGCGTTGCTCGGCACCGACGGGATCGCCGCTCTGACGCCGGCGATCCGCAGCTGGTCGCTCTTGAGCTTCAACATTCCCTTCCTCGCCACCGCCAATATCAACGCCACCTTCTTCATCGGCGGCATGCTGATGCTGATCATCTTCGCGATCCAGCATCGCGGCATTTCGGAGACGGCAAGCGTGCAGAAATGGCTGGCCATCATCGTGCTGGTGCCGCTGCTCATCATCGGCCTTTACCCGATCGTCAGCGGCCAGATCCTTGCCACCAACGTCACCGGCCTCGTGCCGCCGACAGCCGCCTATGCCGCGGCCGACGGCACCTGGAGCAACGGCGGCTGGACGCTCTTCCTCGGCGGCCTCTATATCGCCGCCTGGTCGACCTACGGCTTCGAGACGGCGGTCTGCTACACCCGCGAACTCAAGAACCCGAAGACCGACACCTTCAAGGCGATCTTCTATTCAGGCCTTGCCTGCTGCCTGTTTTTCTTCCTCGTGCCCTTCGCCTTCCAGGGCGTTCTCGGCCATGCAGGCATGCTGGCCCCCGGCATCGTCGATGGCACCGGTGTTGCCGAAGCGCTCGGCGGCCTGATCGGCGCCGGCCGCGTCGTTACCCAGTTGCTCGTCGTGTTGATGATCATGGCGCTCTTCCTCGCCATCATGACGGCGATGGCCGGTTCCTCGCGCACGCTCTACCAGGGCTCGAAGGACGGCTGGCTGCCGAAATATCTCGACCACGTCAACGAACACGGCGCGCCAACCAGGGCGATGTGGACCGATTTCGCCTTCAATCTCTTCCTGCTGGCGATCGCCTCGGATGTCGGCGGCTACTTCTTCGTGCTCGCCGTTTCGAATGTCGGCTACATCATCTTCAACTTCCTGAACCTCAATTCCGGCTGGATCCACCGGATGGATTCCGGCCATATCGAACGTCCCTGGAAGGCGCCGACCTGGCTGATCGGCCTCAACACCGTGCTGGCCTTCGTCAACGCGCTGTTTCTCGGCGCCGGTGCCAAGGTCTGGGGTTATTCCAATGCGCTCTGGGTCGGCTTCATCTTCGCCGCCCTGATCCTGCCGGTCTTCGCCTATCGCCACTATGTGCGCGACGGCGGCAAATTCCCGGCCGGCGCGATGGAGGATCTCGGCCTCGTCGGCCAGGATCTCGGCGTCAGGAAAGCCGGCATCCTGCCCTATCTCGCGCTCGCTGGCGGCCTGGCGATCGTCCTGATCGCCAACGTGATCTTCCAAC